>NZ_JBVJKR010000014.1:0-258994 GCF_055585125.1 Nonomuraea sp. NPDC054003 | reverse complement strand
GCCCCCCCCCCCCCCCCCCCCCCCACCCACAGCTTGTCCACCCCCCGCCCCCCGGGGGGGGGGCCCCCCCCCCCCCCCGGGGGCCCCCCCCCCCGGGGGGGCCCCCCCCCCCCCCCCCCCCGCGACGGACGGTCTCACTTGAAAGCGCGCAGCCGCAGGCTGTTGCTCACCACGAACACGCTGGAGAACGCCATCGCGGCTCCCGCGATCATCGGGTTGAGCAGCCCCATCGCGGCCAGGGGCAGCGCGGCCACGTTGTAGGCGAACGCCCAGAACAGGTTGCCCTTGATGGTGGCGAGCGTCCTGCGCGACAGGCGCAGGGCGTCGGCCGTCACCCGCAGGTCGCCGCGGACCAGCGTCAGGTCGGACGCCTCGATGGCCGCGTCGGTGCCGGTGCCCATGGCCAGCCCGAGGTCGGCCTGGGCGAGCGCGGCCGCGTCGTTGACGCCGTCGCCCACCATCGCCACGACCTTGCCCTCGGCCTGCAGGCGCTTGACCACCTCGACCTTGTCCGCGGGCAGCACCTCGGCGATCACCTCGTCGATGCCCACCTCGGCCGCCACCGCGCGGGCGACCTTCTCGTTGTCGCCGGTCAGCAGCACCGGGGTGAGGCCGAGCCGCTTCAGCTCCGTGACCGCCTCCGCGCTGGTGGGCTTCACCACGTCGGACACCACCAGCACGGCACGGGCCCGGCCGTCCCAGCCGACCGCGACCGCGGTGCGGCCCGCGGCCTGCGCCTGCTCCAGAGCCTCCACGAGCTCGGGGGTGAGGTGCTGCGACCACTCCTCCAGCAGCCTGGGCCGGCCGACCAGCACCGCGTGCCCGTCGACCACGCCCTGCACGCCGAGCCCTTCGACGTTCGCGAAGTCCTCGACCGTGGCGTCCGACCGGGCGGCCCTGGCCACGGCCTGGGCGATCGGGTGCTCGGATGCGTGCTCCAGCGCGCCGGCCAGGCGCAGCACCTCGGCCTCGTCCTCGCCCTCGGCGACGTGGACCTCGGTGAGCGTCATCCGGCCCTCGGTGACCGTGCCGGTCTTGTCGAGCACGATCGTGTCCGCCTTGCGGGTGGACTCCAGCACCTCCGGGCCCTTGATCAGGATGCCGAGCTGCGCGCCCCTGCCGGTGCCGACCAGCAGCGCCGTCGGCGTCGCCAGCCCCAGCGCGCACGGGCAGGCGATGATCAGCACCGCCACCGCCGCGGTGAACGCCGCGCCCGCGCCGTTGCCCGTACCGAGCCAGAACCCGAGCGTGCCCACGGCGAGCGCGATCACGATCGGTACGAACACGCCCGAGATGCGGTCGGCGAGCCGCTGCACCTCGGCCTTGCCCGTCTGGGCCTCCTCCACCAGCCTGGCCATCTGCGCCAGCTGGGTGTCGGCGCCGACCCGGGTGGCGCGGACGACGAGCCGGCCGCCCGCGTTCACCGTCGCGCCCGTCACCGCGTCGCCCGGCCGCACCTCGACCGGCACGGACTCGCCGGTCAGCATCGAGGCGTCGACGGCGGACGTGCCTTCCTCGATCACGCCGTCGGTCGCGATCTTCTCGCCCGGCCTGACCACGAACAGGTCGCCCGCCTTGAGCAGGTCGGCCGGGACGCGGCGGCCGTCGGCCAGCTCCACGTCCTTTGCGCCCAGCTCCATCAGCGCCCGCAGCGCCGCCCCGGCCTTCCGCTTGGACCGCGACTCGAAGTAGCGCCCGGCCAGGATGAACGCCGTCACCCCGGCCGCCGCCTCAAGGTAGATGTTGCCGGCGCCGTCGGTGCGCTGGATCGTCAGCTCGAACGGGTGGACCATGCCGGGCATCCCGGCCGTGCCGAAGAACAGCGCCCACAGCGACCAGCCGAAGGCCGCGAGCGTGCCCATCGAGACCAGCGTGTCCATGGTGGCGGTGCCGTGACGCAGGTTCGTCCAGGCCGCCTTGTGGAACGGCCAGCCCGCGTACACCACGACCGGCCCGGCCAGCGCCAGCGACAGCCACTGCCAGTAGCGGAACTGCAGCGCCGGGATCATGGCCATGGCCACCACCGGGACGCTCAGCACCACCGCGACGATCAGCCGGTCGCGCAGGCTGTTGTCCGGCTTCTCCGCTTCTTCCTTGGGTCGCTCGTCGGGCAGCTCGGCCGTGTAACCGGCCTTCGCCACCTCTTCGACCAGCGCTCGCGGGTCCAGGTCCGCGGGGAAGGTGACCTTGGCCTTCTCGGTCGCGTAGTTGACCGTCGCCGTGACGCCGTCGAGCTTGTTGAGCTTGCGCTCGATCCGGTTGGCGCAGGAAGCACACGTCATGCCGCCGATCGAGAGCTCGACCGCGCCCCCGCGGCCGTCGGTGAGTGATGTCATCACCCTTCTCCTCTCAGGCGTCAGTGGCCGTGCGGTCCGGTCTCGGCCGTGAAGGCCGCGGTGCGCACCTTGCCGTCGTGCTTGAAGTCCAGGAACAGGCGGTAGGAGCCGGTGCTGGGCACCTCGGCGAAGAACGTGATCTCCGGGCCCGCCTTGCCGGTCTCCTCAGGATGGACGTGCAGATAGGCGAGATCGCCTGCCCTGAGGGCCACCAGGTGTCCGTAGGCGCCGAGGTAGGGCTCCAGGTCGGTCACCGGCTTGCCGTCCTTGCTCACCTTGAGCGTCAGCTTGCTCGACCGGCCGGGCTCCAGGCTCCCGGCGAGGCTCACAGTGTAGTCACCGGTCCGCGCCTCGGTGCTCGCGTGCGGGAGCTCGCGCGGGCGGTAGTCGCCCGGCACCTGCAGGTCGAGGCCGAGCGTCAGCTTGTCGGCGCCGGTGGGCTTGAAGTCGGCGAAGGCACGGTAGGGGCCGGGCTCGTCCAGGGGGAGCTTCACGCGCCAGGTGCCGTCGGCGGCCATCTCCGGGTGGAGGTGCCGGAAGATGGTCAGGTCGCGGGAGGCGACGATGAGGTGCAGCTTCTTGTCGTGCTCGACGTCGAACTCCGTCACCGGCTTGCCGCCGGGGCCGTCGACGGTGAAGCGGAAGTCGTCGGGGTCGTCGGTGGCGAGGCGGGTGAAGGTGTAGCCGTCCTGGGAGACCTGGAGCCCCCCGGGGGTATCCGTAGCGCCTGAGTGTCCGCTGTCGGTGTGGCCGTCTTCGGCCTGCTCACCCTGGCCGTTCTCGGCCTGCTCACCGGTTCCGTGGTCCATGGCCGTCTCTCCCTGCTTCACCTGCTCCGCCGTACGGCCGGTCGGGCCGGGGGCGGGCCCGATCTGGCCCGCCGCGCTCCCGGCGCCCAGCGCCGCGGCGAAGACCACCGCGAGCCCGGCGCCGTAGAGGCCCAACCGGCCTGCCGTTCTCATGACACCCCCACCAGTTCGTAGCCGGCCTCCTTGACCGCGCCGCTGATCTCCGCCTCATTGACAGGACCGTCGCTGACCACGGTCAACCGGCCGCTCTTGAGGTCCACGTCGACGGAGGTCACGCCGGCCACCTCGCCGACCTCCTCCTTGACGGAACTCACGCAGTGGCCGCAGGTCATGCCCTTGACGGTGTAGGTGGCGGTGCTCATCGCATGCTCCTTCATATGCTCGTACGTGATGCCTTGTATCGAGTCTAACACCGTACCCCCCTAGGGTATGTCTTGACCCTGGCTGTGCATACCTGGAGGGGGTATGTGGAGGACGATATATACGGCTAGGGGGTATGTCAATCCTCGGCGCCGCGTGTTCCTTGAACAATCCGACATCTGGTCCGCGCAAACACGGGGACCGCCGCCATCCCTTGCTAGGCTGCAAAGCATCCGTTGGGTCTTGCCCAGCGGGCGAGACCGTCGAAGAAGTGGGGTCACACAGTGAAGAAGCTGCTTGTTCTGGCGCTGGTCGCCCTTGGGGGGTTGCTGATCTGGCGCAAGGTGCAGGCCGATCGGGCAGAGCTCGATCTCTGGACCGAGGCGACCGGTAGCGAGAACTAACCGACCGGCGAGGCGATGAGTGACATCGTCCCCATCAAGCTGGTGTGCCTGGACCTGGCAGGCACCACGGTCGGCGACATCGCCACGGTGGAGCGCGCGTTCGCCGAGGCGATCGCCACCCAGGGCATAGTCCCCGGGACCGGAGCGTACGCACGTGCCATGGTGCACGTGCACCGGTCCCGGGGGCAACCCAAGATCGACGTCTTCCGGGGCATCTTCCCCGAGAACGAGGCCCGGGCTCAGGCCGCCAACCTGACCTTCGAGCGCGCCTACGAAGGCGCCCTCGAACGCTCCGGCCTCACCCCCGCCCCCGGCATCGTCGAGGTCCTCGACAAGCTCCGCGGCTCCGACATCCGGCTGGCCCTGCTCACCGGCTTCAGCCGCACCACCCTCGGCCGCGTCCTCGGCATCCTCGGCTGGCACGACAAGATCGACCTGGCCATCAGCCCCGAAGACGCGGGCGGCCGCGGCCGCCCCTGGCCCGACATGGTCCTGCACGCCGTCCTCCGCCTCGGCATCCCCGACGTCCGTCAGGTGGCCGTCGCCGGTGACTCCGAGAGCCACATGCTCGCCGGCCACCGCGCCGGCGCCGCCGTCGTGGCCGGCATCCTCACCGACAGCGGCCACAGCCGAGACCGCCTCGTCGGCGGCGGCGCCACCCACGTGTTACCGTCCGTCGGCGCACTCCCGGAGCTGATCCTGAGCGGCGACCTGGGAGGCGCGCGGATACCGGCGCCGGTTCGGTAGGCTATCTTCATTGTTCGAAGGGGCCTTAGCTCAGCTGGCAGAGCGCCTGCTTTGCAAGCAGGAAGTCAGGAGTTCGAATCTCCTAGGCTCCACAGCACGTCGAAGGCCACGTCCCGTGATCGGGAAGTGGCCTTTTCGATCTTGTACAGCTACAGCGTCAACTGTTCTCCACACGCTCGCTGTGCTCCTGCGGGATCGCCCCAATGATCCTCGCTCCTCTCGGGCGTTCTTTCCTGTGCATGCATTCGGTCCCGCAAGAAGGTCTTCACGTGGGCGCTTCGCGTAAGAATGAGCTGGGGCGCCCTCATTGATCCGGATGCGGTCTCTTGGAGCTTGTACAGCCGATGTATACAGCTACATCCCGGTGCCTCCGGTGGACGAGAGCCGAGAAAGCCCTCTGTTCAGGTACCTGGCTTGGTGATTCCTGTTATCTAGCCGAAGCATGCTAACTAGCATGCTAACTAGCATGCTCGTCCGCGCTGCTCAGGGAGTACAACGTGCTCGACGAAGAGCTCTCCGAGATCATTGCCAACCTCCGCGTTCTCGGCGGGGACATCTCCGACGTAGAAGTGAAGCAGTCCCAGCGCGAGCTGCCGAAGACGATCCGGGAGACGCTCTCTGCCTTCGCCAACACTCACGGTGGTGTGCTCATCCTGGGCCTGAGCGAGAGCACGGGATTCTCAGCAACGGGTGTACGTGATGCTTCAAAGCTTTCCAACGACCTGGCCTCGCTCTGCTCCACTGACATGGAACCTGCTCTGCGGCCGTTGATCCGCGTCCACGACTTCGAAGGTGTGAAGATCATCGTGGCAGAAGTCCCCGAACTGGATCCGGCCCAGCGACCGTGTTTCTACAAAGGTGCCGGGATGACCAAGGGCAGCTTCGTACGCGTAGGCGATGGGGATCGGCGACTGTCGAGCTACGAGGTCCAAATCATGCTGTCCTCACGCGGGCAGCCTCGTGAGGACGAGCAGGCCATTTCAGGAACCGGCCTCCAGCTTCTTGATCCGATCGCCCTGGAGTCGTTCATCGCAAGACTCCGTACCAACAGGCCTCATGCCTTTGCAGATCTTGACCGTGACGACCTGCTGAGACGAGCCAGGATTCTGGTAGCCGGACACGACGGCACGGAAACGCTCTCCCTGGCAGCCCTGCTCGCGCTCGGCTCCTACCCGCAGGAGTATCTCCCCCAACTGATGATCAGCTTCGTGCATTACCCCTCGGTCACCGGCCAACCATCAGCCACTGGCACTCGCTTTCTGGACAACCTCACCGTCGAAGGACCCATCCCCATCATGGTCCGCGACGCGCTGGCTGCGATCCGGCGAAATATGTCCAGGAGGGCAGTCATCGGAGGAGTCGGCCGAGAGGACGTCTGGGAGTACCCGGAGACCGCACTTCGGGAAGCCGTGGTGAATGCGCTCGTACACCGGGATCTGTCCAGCGCCGCCCGGGGTACTCAGATTCAGATTGAGATGTACCCGGACAGGCTGACGATTCGAAGCCCTGGCGGATTGTTCGGCCCGGTGACCATCGACAATCTCACCGACGAAGGGATTTCTTCCGCACGCAACGCGACGCTGATGAGGATGCTTGAGGACGTTCCTCTTCCGGGTGAGACCCGGATGGTTTGTGAGAACCGGGGCTCTGGAATCCGCGCCATGGTCTCCGCCCTCCGGGCGGCCGGGATGAGTCCGCCGCAGTTCGAAGACCGTGTGTCCTCCTTCATCGTTACCATCCCCAACCACGCTTTGCTGAACGAGGAAGTCGTGAGGTGGATCGAAAGTTTGGGCGAAGGAGGCCTCTCTGGCAGTCAGTGCATCGCGCTGGCGATGCTCCGAAATCGAGAGATCCTGGATAACCGTTCCTACCGGAGCACGACCGGTGTGGACTCGCGCGTGGCTACGGCCGAACTGGGGGATCTGGTGGCACGTGAACTAGTGACCCAGACCGGGAGCAGGCGATGGGCGCAGTACGAGTTGTCCCAGCGGAGGCACCGCCCTCTCCCTGGGGAAGCACCTGCATCGACACGGAGCGATCGACGCCCTCAACTACTGGACGCGCTTGGTGACGAAACCCTCTCGCGAGCCGAACTGGCCCGGAGTACCGGCCTGACCGATCAGACCGTACGGCGCTGGCTCTCGATCATGCGTGACGAAGGCACGGTGGAATTGATCGGAAGCTCACCGAGAAGCTCGACCGCCCGGTACCGCCGAACACGACAGGGCTCCCTTTTTTCACCGGCTGATCCCGGGTAACGGCTGTACAGCAGAGAGATACGGCAATGCCGCCTCACGCGATCACACTCCACCAATCTTCATCTGCCACTCGACCAGGGCAAGGTCCTCGCTTCGCTCGGGCTGTGCTTCCAGCCGCGCGCCTCCGGCGCGCCGGCTTCGCCATCAGGACATCACGTTGGCCGTCTGGCAGATCCTGACGCTCAACCCCCGCGTCCAGACGTGTCGGCGATGCTCTGGGTCGGCGTCCACAGCTGAACGACGAGGAAGGCCCCGGCGGGTGAGCCGAGCACTGCACGCGGGATTACCAGCAGACAAGCTCGCGTTCGGATCACTGGCAGTCCTCGCTCACCCGCTGAGGGATGTGAGGCGCGACGAGGCAGGGTCCGCGCAATACCCTCCACGGCCATTCGCGGAGGGCCCCGCCACCTCGCCGAGCCGGTCTATCGGCCGCCTCGCCCGGCTTGCCGGAGCGCGGCGGACGCACCTCGTCCGCGCAACATCTCAGCCGCGCCCTGGTGCCAAGGGTTGAATGCCGCCCGGTTTTAGTTTGACGACGCTGCCATCGCCTGAAATTGGGGGCTCGCCCCGGGAGGTTCCGTCCAGCGGGTCCGATCGGTCGTGCAGTTCCTCCACTGGCACCGTCTCATCGGCTGCCGGCGGCTTGATGTTCGCCTTCATCCCTCATGCGACAGGCGGATCTTTCCCTTGCCGAACCCACGACGCCACGGACCGGTTCGGCGGAAGACCAATTGCCGACCATGACCATCCGGGAATGCTCGACGACCTTCACCCCATGGCCGGGGACGAGCCGGCGCTGGACGGCGTCGGCGTGAACAGCCTGACCTGCGGTCAACGTCATACGACCACAGAGAGAACCGCCGCGTGATTCGCCGTCGGCCGGACCGGAGGAGACGGGGACTATTCCGCTCTGCGCGGATCAGGCCGACTTCGAACGCGGCACCTGTCTAAGGTGAGGCATGGCCCCTTCCATCCCGCCGCTACGTTCAGCGATCGATCGGACCAACTCCAAGCCGTCTCCGGAGCGCGAGCCGCTGTGGCGGCACGCGCTCGGTGAGTGTCTCAGAGGCCTTCGTCACGAGCGGGGCGAGAAGTTGAGCGAGACGGCACGTCGCGCCGGGGTCTCGCCGCAGTATCTCTCCGAGATGGAACGAGGCGTCAAAGAGCCGTCGAGCGAAATGATCGCTGCGGTCGCCGGCGCGCTGGATGTGACCCTGGTCGATCTGACCCTCGCCGTTGCCGAGAGCTTGCGGTCTGCTCAGAACAGCACGTCGAGAGGTGCTACCTGCTCGGCGGCGTATGCTCTGGCCGCGTAGCGTGGCTTGCCCGGGTCATCCACCGGCCTAAGAACGCTCCTCGATGATCTGATCGAGAAGTCCGTACTCCAAGGCAGCGGTCGCGGTGAACACGCGATCGTGATCGGTGTCGGCGCGTAGGGTCTCGATCGTCTGGCCGGTGTGCCGCGACAGTATGCGCTCGATGTCTGCTCGGACACGGACGACCTCGTCAGCCTGCAAGATGAGATCGGGGATCGTACCGCGTCCCTGAGCGGCTGGTTGGTGCAGGATCACTCGTGCGTGCGGGAGAGCGGCACGTTTTCCTTCGGCGCCCGCGGCAAGAAGGACGGCACCCACCGCGACGGCCTGTCCGACGCAGGTGGTCGAAACCCGGGGGCGGATATGACGCATGGTGTCATATATCGCGAGCATCGCGCTCGGATCCCCGCCTTCGCAGTTGATATAGAACTGTATTTCGGCATCGGGGTTGTCCGACTCGAGAAATATCAGCTGGGCGATGAGAGCGTTGGCGACGCCCGCGTCGATCGCGGTGCCCAGATAGATGATCCGCTCGGTGAGCAGGTGCGAGTAGACATCCATGATGCGCTCGCCACGAGAATTCTGCGTGATGACATTGGGAATCGTATACGTGCTCACTGGCCGCCTCCTTCGGTCACGTCGAATCCGAGCCGTGGGCGATTGCGCGGCGCGATTTCGTCGAAATTTTGCACGATCGCATCTATGAAGCCGTAGTCCAGTGCCTCTCGCGCCGTGTACCAGCGATCGTGCAGAGAATCCTCGAATATGCGCTCGACGGACTGCCCCGTGTCCTCGGCGATGAGGCCGAGCACTGTGTCGCGAGTATGCCGAAGGTCGCCGGCCTGCAGTTCGATGTCGACTGCGGTGCCACCGATTCCCGCCGAGCCCTGGTGCATCAGGACACGTGCGTGTGGCAGGGCGCGACGCTTCCCTCGGGCGCCCGATGACAGCAAGAACTGCCCGGCGCTGTAAGCGATGCCCAGCACGAGGGTCGACACGTCACAGGGAATGAGTCGAATGATGTCGCGGATCGCGAGCATCGAGGGAACCGACCCACCCGGCGAGTGAATCCACAATGCGATGTCCGCCGAGGCGTCCTGCGTCGCGAGCGCTATCAGTTGCGTGGCCAGCAGTGTCCCGTTGTCGTCATCGAGAGGGCCGTCGAGAACGAGCACGCGCTGGTCGTAGAGCTCGCGTCTGACCCGCGAATTGAACAGTGGAAGATTCGATTCTCCGCTCATGAGCCCATCATGTGAGGCGATCCGGACCGAGGTCGACACGATCCGCTTGGGGCAGATCTGCTCTGAGCAGCGGGACTCGAGTTCCGGTCCGTGTTCTCAGGCCACCTCCCGTGATCGGGAAGTGGCCTTTTCAATCTTGTGCAGCTGCAAAGTACGGCTGAGGTGGCGCAGAGGCGAGCACGTCCACGATCATGGTGCGCGTGGCGGTGCTCAGGTTATTGGCAGTCGGTCTCATCAGCGGCGGCGTCATGACGATCCCGTTCCTGTGGGCTCAGCGTGGCAGCGACTTCGAGCACGTCCGTCTCTCGGCCCTGATAGGCCTGAACTTGGGGCAGCTCGTGACCGTCCCGCTCGGGTTGCTGATCGGCATCGTGCTTGTCGCGATGCGGTCGTGGACGCGCCCTCCCGGCTACGTCCTGGCTGCGGCCACGATCGTGTTCGGTGTGGTCGTAGCGACGCAGGCGTGGGCCATGGCGGACTGGGCCGAAGGCCGACCTGCCGGGATCGGCGATCCGGACGGAGAGGTAGGCCTCGGGGGGCTGAACGCTCTCGCGGGTGGGTTCACGGTCCTCCTGGGCGTCTCCATCGCCTTGATTCGGTGGTCTGGTTGGGAGCCGGAGGCGGCTTCGGCGCGTCAGACGTCCGCACGCAGGGCTCGACGGAGGAGGCGTAAGTCATCGGCCCACGTCAAGGGCCATTCCCCATGATCGGGGA
This sequence comes from Nonomuraea sp. NPDC054003, assembly GCF_055585125.1. NCBI lineage: Bacteria > Bacillati > Actinomycetota > Actinomycetes > Streptosporangiales > Streptosporangiaceae > Nonomuraea > Nonomuraea sp. NPDC054003. The sequence continues at coordinate 248,809 of NZ_JBVJKR010000014.1, read as the reverse complement.
ACGGCCTCATTCACCTTCGTCGGCGCGGGATGCCGCTACGAGTCCAGATGATTACCAAGCTTTTGAGCGTTCGGCGCGACTCTTCGGGTGAGACGCGCAGTCGCGACTCCACTCCAGGTCAAAGGCCACCTCCCACGATCGGGAAGTGGCCCTTTCGGCACAGTCGTGACACCGCCCACGATGAAACTCGCGACCAGATATCGCTAGGCGTCGCGGCGCAGGGTGAACCAGAAGGTCGGGACCGAGTTGGTGCCCGGTGTGACGTCGATTACCTCCCAGCCGGTGAACCTGGCGTGGAGTTCGTCGGCCGTGACGCCCGCCGCCCACGACGTGACCTCGGTGGTCGGATTGCCGAGCGGCTCGGGACCGTACCCGAACATCAGCAACTGTGCCCCGGGAGCGGCGCGGTCGGTGAGTCCGGCGGCGTAGGCGTCGCGGCGGTGGAGTGGGATCCCGCAGTAGCAGCTCAGGTCGAAGAACAGGTCGAAGGGGCCGGGCGCGTCCAGCTCGTCGAGGCGGGTGGCGTCTCCGTGCAGCAGTCGCACCGCCACCCCAGCCGCCTCGGCCTTCTCCCGGGCCTGGTCGACGGCGCTGTCGATCAGGTCGACGGCCGTCACCTCCCAGCCGTGCCGGGCGAGGTAGATCGCGTTGGTCCCCGTGCCGCAACCGAGTTCGAGGGCGCGGCCGGGCGGCGGTGCGCCGTGTCCCTCTACCAGGGCCACCAGCTCGGGGGGCGTCACGCCGGTGTCCCACGGCGGCTTGCCCGCACGGTAGTAGCCCTCCAGCGCGCGATGGACGGACTCCTCCTCCTGGTCTCGCAGTGTCGAGGTCGGGCCCGGCTTGGGGTGGTTCATCGTCTCCTCCAAGAAGCTAGAGTCAAACTCTAGTGTTGTTTTCTAAAGTTATACTCGCACTATGGAAAGAGTCAATCGGCCCGACAAGCGAGCCGAGCGCTCACGGCGCACCCGGGCGAAGGTCATCGAGGCGGCTCGCGAGCTGTTCGTCGCGCAGGGGTACGGGGCGACGAGCCTTCAGGAGGTCGCGGACCGGGCGGGCGTGGCGGTCCAGACGGTCTACTTCGTCTTCCGCAACAAGCGCACGCTGTTCAAGGACGTGGTGGACACGTCCATCGCCGGGGACACCGAACCTGTCGCCATCATGGATCGTGAGTGGTTCCGCGCCGCCTGCGCCGAACCCACCGCCGCGGGGCAACTGCGCGCGCACATCCGCGGCACCCACGAGATCCTGGGCCGGGTCGCCCCGATCATGCCGCTGATCGCGGCCGCCGCGGCCACCGACCCTGAGATCGCCGCGCAGTGGCCGGACGGTCCCGACCCGCGTTACACCGTGCAGCACGCGGCGGCCGAGGCCCTGGCCGGCAAGCCCGACGCCCGTCCCGGCCTCTCTGTCGAGATGGCGGCTGACCTGCTGTTCGGCCTGCTCAGCCCGCAGCTCTACCTGATCTTCGTCCGCGACCGCGGCTGGTCACCGGACACGTGGGAAGAGTGGGCCCGCACCGCTCTGACCTCCCAGCTCTGCGCCGACCCAGGGTGAAGTGGGCGGAGGTTCTGATCTAGCCGATGAGTGCCTCGGTGATCTGACGGGTGGTCTGCGCGGCGACCCTCGGGTCGACAGCGGCATAGGCGGTGTAGGCGTTCAGGCCGGTGGCGAGGGCCCAGCCGCGACCCCGGGTCCAGGTGGCGTCGTCCACGTCGAGCGCGGCGCGGAAGGCGGCCCGGCTGCCGGCCGACATCAGGGTGAAGGCGATCATCAGATCACAGGCCGGATCGCCGATGCCGAGCCCGCCGAAGTCGATCACCGCGCTGAGACGGCCGCCGACGGTCAGCAGGTTGCCGGTGTGGAAGTCGCCGTGGAACCAGACCGGAGGGCGGTCCCATCCGGGAGCGTTCACGGCCGCGTTCCACAGTTCGGTCATGGCGGTGGCGTCGAACACCTCGCCGACCTCGGCGATGGCGGCTCGCGTCGCGCGATCCCGGTCCACCAACGGGCGGCCCTGGAGGCTTTCACGGGTCGCCAGGGCTTGGATGTCCTCGGGCGCGAACTGTCGCAGGGCTGCCAGGAATTCCGCCAGTCGGACGGCGGCCGTGGACGAGTCGGCCAGTGCCTCGACGGTCGCCACCTCGCCCTCCAGCCAAGAGGACACCGCCCACCGCCACGGATAGCCGAAGCCGGGCTCACCCACGCCCACCGGCACCGGGATGGCCAGGGGTAGTCGCGGGGCGAGCCGGGGCAGCCACTCGAGCTCCTTCTCGGCCTGTCCGATGGCGCCGCTGTGGCGGGGCAGCCGGACGGACAGCTGTTCGCCCAGCCGGTAGATCACATGGTCCGAGCCGGCCGGATCCAGCAGTTCCAGCGGCAACGCGGCCCACTGCGGGAACTGCGTATCGACCAGCTTCCTGACCAGCGCGGCATCGATCGTGGGGCGGGTGTCCGTCGTTCTCACGGCTGCCAAGAACTCCTGCGATCGGCCCGCTCCGTGCGGCGGGCGGCTGAACCATCGCAGTGCACCGCGGCTCGCCTGTCGACCGAATTTCGGCAGGGCTGGTCACCCGCCGCCCGGAAGCTGCCAAAGATCAGTCGACGGCCGTCGCGACACGCCCGCACTCAGGGTTACAGCGACCTCACAGGGAGCTACTGCTAGAACCCATCTGTGGAGCAACCGCGTGCTCCGGTGCAGAGGAAAGAGGAGTTCCCTGATGTCCTGGCAGAGATTCCGCGCGCAGGGTCCGGCCCGCAACGTCCGGCGAGCGTTTCCGGCCCGGCTCCTGGTCGCGGCGAGTCTGGCGGCCGGCGTCGTGACGCTCCCGGCCCTGCCCGCCGACGCCGCCACCGTGTCCGTGAGGTGCTCGGTCTCGGACCTCGTCAGGGCCATCAGGAACGCCAACGACTCGCCGGGCCCCGACACGCTCAACCTGTCCCACAGGTGCCACTACCGCCTGGTGCGTCCTGATACCGCGAACCCCGCCAACGGGCTGCCGGCCATCACCAGCGACATCACGATCAACGGCAACGGCGCGGCGATCACGCGCGTCAAGACCGCCCCCGCCTTCCGCATCCTCCTCGTGGCCGGCACGGGCACGCTCACGCTCAACAGGACCACCATCAGCGGCGGCAGGGCGACGGACTGCCCCGGTGCGCCGGCCCCGCCCAATCCTCCCGGGCTGGTCTGCGGTGGCGGCATCAACAACCAAGGCACCCTGACGGTGAACCACAGCCGGGTGATCGGCAATACCGCCACGTCCGGGGTCTTCGCCGAGGGCGGCGGCATCGACAGCGACGGCACCGCGACCTTGAACAACACCGACGTCAGCTACAACACCGCCAGTTACACCGGCACCGACCCGAGCGCCGCCGCGGGCGGCGGGATCGCCAACGACGGCCCGATGACGGTCAGGCACAGCCGGGTGACCGGCAACACCGTCCACGTCGCCAGGAGATCCCGCGACAGCTTCGCTTTCGGCGCCGGCCACGCCGCCTTCGCCGCCACGACGATCGTCCACAGCACGATCAGCGGCAACCGCGCCAGTGCCCCGGGCGGCACCGCGCGGGGCGCGTTGACCAGCGCGGTCGACATGACCGTGACCGACACCTTCATCCGGGGCAACACCGCCAGCGCCTGGCGTGGCACCGTGACCGGCGGCGGAGTCGCGTACACCGGCACCATGCTCATGACCCGCACGCACGTCACCGGCAATCGAGCCATCGCCGAGGGCGGCAACGCGCTGGCCGGCGGGATCCGGATCGGCCCCGGCGGTCAGCTCACCCTGCGCGACAGCGCGGTGATCGGCAACATCGTCAGTGCCCCTCATGGCAGGAGCGCTGTGGGCGGCGGCATCGACAACTCCGCCGGCGGCACCCTGACAAGCAGCCAATCGAAGATCATCAAGAATGTCGCCACAGCTCTGGGCCCCGGCACGGCACGCGGCGGTGGCCTCTTCAACGCCATCGGCTCGGCGAGCCTGACCGACAGCGTCGTCACCGGCAACACAGCCGGCGACGGGGGCGGCATCTTCGAAGAGTCCGGCGCGGTCACGCTGAGCGACAGCGTGGTCAGGGGCAATCGGCCGAACAACTGCGCCCCACCCAACAGCGTCCCCGGCTGCGTCGGCTGACCGAGCCGGGCAGCTCAGAGCAGCGCCAGCAGGGACCTGGCGTTCGCGCCGCCCTGGCGGTCGCCGGTCTCCTCGAAGACCTCCAGCGCCGCCCGGGCCAGCTCGCGCGAGCGTACGGTCGCGCCCTCCGAACGGTTGACCTTCGCCAGGGCCAGCAGGGCCTGCGCGTCGAGCAGCCGGTCGCCGAGTCGTACGGCGATGCTCCGGGCCCGTTCGGCGGCGGCGCGCGCGTCCGGTCGCGCGCCCTGCGCCAGGTGTACGGCCGACAGCTCCAGAAGCGTGTCGGCCTGGCGGTGCCGGTCGCCGAGCTCGGCCAGGCGACCGGCGGCGGCCAGCAGCCGGTCGGCGGCCTCGTCCGGCCGGCCCGCGCGGCGCAGCATGACACCGAGCACCTGCTCGGCGTCGGCGGCGTCGCGCTGGTTCTCCGCCGCATCCAGGCAGGCCAGCAGCGCGCGCTCCGCTTCCGCCAGGCGGCCCAGCTCCAGGTGGACGCGGCCGAGCCGGCGCGTGGCGTGGGCGACCTCGCGGGCGTGTCCCCGGCTCCGGAACATCTCCACCGCCAGCCGGAGCCGCTCCTCCGCCCGCTCCCAGTCATGCTCGGCCAGGTGCAGGTCACCCTGGTCCAGCAGGATGAGCGCCTCGCCCAGGCCGTCGCCCGCCCGCCGCGCCGACTCCATCGCAAGCCCCGCCAAGGTCCGCCAGTCGTCCAGGAACCGGTGCCGCTCCAGGTAGGGCGTCAGCAGGTGGGCCAGCCGCCAGCAGCCGTCGTCCAGCCCGGCGGCGCCCAGGTCGGCGACCAGGCTCACCAGGAACGCCCGCTCGGCCGCCAGCCACTCGACCGACTCCCTGATGTCCCTGGTCGCCACGGCCGTGGCCGGATCTCCCGACACCAGCGGGAACCGCGACGCCCGCACGCGCGACAGCGCCACGTCCGCCAGCTTCGCCAGCGTCCCCGGCGCCGGCTGCTCGCGCGCGAACAGCCGGGTCAGGTCGTGCAGCCGGTAACGCACCTGCCCGGCCACGTCCACGCCGTGCGTCTCCAGCAGGCCCGCGTCCACCAGCGCCTCCGCCTGCCCGCCGAACAGTTCGGTCACCCAGTCGGCGAAGTCCGGCGCGGACAGCGCGCCCAGCCCGCGTAACGTCAGCCTCGCCGCCTCCGGCAGCCCGTCGAACCCGATCGCGAACACGCTGCGCACCGTCAGGTCGCCCGCGCGCAGCCGGTCGAGCCGCTGGTGCTCGTCCTCCAGCAGACCCACCAGGTAGTCGGCGGTCCACTCGGGGCGGGCCGCCAGCCGGGAGCCCGCGATGCGCAGGGCGATCGGCAGGCCGCCGCAGAAGCGCGCGAGCCGCCGCAAGGCGCCGTCCGCCGCCCGGCCCGAGCTCTTGACCAGCAGCTCCAGCGCCTCACCGTCGTCCAGCACGCCCACCGGCAGCCGCCGCGCGCCGGGCAGGCCGCCCAGCGGGGAACGGCTGGTGACGATCGTCGGGCACGAGGTCAGCAGCGGCCGCACCTGCGCCTCGCCGGCGGCGTTGTCCAGCACCACCAGGAGCTTGCGGTTGGCGGTGTAAGTACGGAACAGCCGCTCGCGCTGCTCAGGCGCGGCCGGCATCGCCCGGGCCGGGCAGCCGAGCCAGCGCAGGAAGTCCTCCAGTACGGCCGCCGGGGCCGTGGTCTCGCGCAGGTCGGCGTACAGGATGCCGTCGGGGAAGTGGGGGCGCCGCCGCCACGCCGCGTGCACGGCCAGCGCCGACTTGCCCGCCCCCGCCTGCCCGTGCACCACGACGAGGCCGCCCGCCACGTCCTCCAGCAGCTCGGCCCGGCCGGTGAAGTCGGCCACGTCGGGCGGCAGCAGCACCGGCGGCCCGGCCGACACGTGCAGCGAGGCGTCGTCGTGCAGCATGCGATGGTAGAGCAGTTGGAGCTCCGGGTCCGGCTCGATGGCGTGGCCGCCGTCGAGCTGGTCGCGCAGCACCGCGTACGAGGCCAGCGCGTCCACCCGGCGCCCGCTGCGGTAGAGCGCCAGCATGTACTGGCCGCGGAACCGCTGCCACGTCGGGTGCTGCCGCGTCAGCCGGCGCAGCTCGGCCAGCAGCTCGCGATGGCGCCCGGCGTCCAGGTCGGCCTGCACCCGGCGCTCCAGCGCCAGCAGCCGCAGCTCCTCCAGCTCCTCGCGCAGCCGCCGGGTCTCCACCCACCGCTCGCCCTCGGGGTCCACGTCGTCCAGCGCCTCGCCGCGCCACAGGGCCAGCGCCTCCTCGTACGCGCCCCGGTCCACCAGCAGCCGGAACCGATCGACGTCGAGCTGCCCGTCGCCGAGGTTCAGCAGGTACGCGCCGGACACAGTGGTGATCGTCCCCTGTCCGATGAGCCGCCGGAGCTGCCCCACGTACCCGCGGACGAGCGAGTCGGACCGGTCGCCGCCCTCGTGCGGCCACAGCAGCCTGCGCAGCCGCTCGGCCGTCAGCGGCCGGCCCGCGTTGAGCAGGAACATCGCCAGGAGATCGCGATGCTTGCGCACGGTCGGGGTGCAGTTCTTGCCGTCGGTGTCGCGGACCTCCAGCGGGCCCATGATGCGGAACTCCACGGCTCCTCCCTATCAGGAAGCCCGCTCGCGCGGACGATGAGCGCGGGCCTCACCGCAAGGGCGGGTCGGCCAGTTTCGCCCGTTCGAGGGCCAGCTCGGCCCACCACTCGCCCGCCTCCGGCGACACGACGCCGCGCTCCGGGTCCTTCTCGCCGTCGGTGCCGCGCCGGCACCGGCCTCCTGACGTGCCCGCCCGCGCGATCCACAGGTAGGCGTCCACCAGCTCCTCGCCCGTCGCCGTGGTCGGCCGGTCGCCGACGCCCCTGCCCGGCGGGTTGCACCAGGTCTGCGGGTCGGGGTAGCTCCTGGCCGGGGCCCAGGAGCCCTGGCCGTTCCTGCCGGTGTCGACGACGAAGTGCGGCATGGCGGCCGGGTCCGCCCGCACGTCCGCGGGGCAGTCCTTCCGGCCGGTGGCGCGCCGGACGGCGACGCAGGCCGACAGCTTCTTGCCGTACGCGACGGCCTTCTCGGTGCGCTGGAAGCCGGCCGTGTTGACGAAGAAGCCGTCCGCCCGGTCGATGCTCGCGCCGATCAGGCGTTCGGCCATGGGTTCCGTGCCCGGCCAGAGGTCCTGGCCGCCGTCGAGGTAGACGGCGGTGTTCGGGTTGGACTTGAGGGCCTGGACGGCCTGGCGCAGGTCTTCGTAGCGCTGATCAGAGGAGCCCTGGGGGTCGCAGTTCGCCGTGCCGGGCAGCCTGGCGAGGCTGCCGGGCTCCAGGATGACCGCCGCGCGCGCGTCGCCGATCTGGGCGGCTATGCCCTTGATCCAGTCGTGGTAGGCGGCGAGGTCGGCGGAGGCGGCCGGGCCGCACTCGCTGCCCGGCAGGCGGTTGATCAGGAACACGGGCACGGCGTCCCGCTGCCCGGCGGCCGTGACGGCGTCCTTCACCTTGGCGCCGGCCTCGGGCTTGCCGAGGCGGATGGCGTACGGGATGGCGGCCAGTTTCGTCATGAGCTCGGCGTCCTTCGGCCGGTCCTCGGCCCAGAGCTTCGCCTGGCGGTCGGCCTCCGGCTCGGGCGGGGCGTAGAAGCGGACGTCCTTCCCGGCCCGCAGGGGGTTCCGCGCGGCGGTGGTTCGAGAGGCCGCCGGAGACGGCGTGTCGACCGTACCCTTGGCCGTCGGATCCCGGACGCCCTGCCCCTGCGACGCGAACGCCGCCGCCACCCCGGCCGTGGCGACGACCACGGCAGCCGCCCCGGCCACCCACTTGCGCCGGCCGTCCACGACGCGCGCCGCTTGTGCCGGTGCGGGTCCGGAGGATGAGGACCGGGGTGGCCTAGTCGGGCCGGCCCGTTCGGCGCTCCCGCCCGTGTCGTTCGGGGGAGCGACGGGTAACGGGATGGACGTGCTGAGGTGGTCCAGGATCTCCTGGGCGGTGGGACGGTCCGCGGGCGTCTTGAGCAGGGCGGCCGCGACCACGTCGTGCAACTGGCCGGAGAGCCCGTGCAGGGCCGGGGGGTCGTTGACGATGCGGAGGAGGACCGTGGGCACCGAGCCCGAACCGAAGGGCGACGCCCCGGCCGCGGCGAAGGCCACCGTGGAGCCCCACGAGAAGATGTCCGACGCGGGACCCACCTGCGAGCCCGAGACCTGCTCGGGAGACATGTACGCCGGCGTCCCCACGATCGCGCTGCTCATTTCCGCGTCGGCGAGGCGGGCGATGCCGAAGTCGATGACCTTGGGCCCCACCTGGGACAGCAGCACGTTGGCCGGTTTGAGGTCGCGGTGCACCACCCCCGCCCCGTGGATGGCCCGCAGCGCCACCGCCATGGACGCCGCCAGCCCGTCCAGCGCCGAGCCCTTCAGCGGCCCCGACCGGCGCACGACGTCCTCGAGGTTCGGTCCCTCGACGTACTCGGTGACCAGGTAGGCCGTCTCGCCCTCGACGTCGGCGTCCAGCACCGGGGCCGTGCAGAAGCGGGCGACCCGCCGGGCGGCGGCGACCTCGCGGGCGAAGCGGCGGCGGAAGTCGGCATCCGCGCTCATCCTGTGGTGGATGAGCTTGACGGCCACCCGCGTGCCGTCCGGTCCCTCACCCAGGTAGACGACCCCCATCCCACCCTCGCCCAGCCGGGCGAGCAGGACGTACGGCCCGGCCAGGCGTGGATCCCCGTCGCGCAACGCCTCCAAGGTCATAGACCGTCAGGTTAGCCCGCGGCCGGTGGCCCTTCCAGACCTCACTCTTCCGCCCGGTGCGAGCTACGGCGACATCCACGGCCGGAGCTTCCGCGGGTTGCGGACCGCCCAGATCCGGGTGACACGGCCGTCGGCGACATCGAACGAGGCCACGACCACGACTTCCCCGGCACGCCGGGCCACCAGGCCCGGCACGCCGTTGACCGACCGCTCCAGGAGTTCGAGCCCGGGCGCCTTGTCGGCGATGGCGACCATGTACTGAGCGATGCGCGCGCCGCCTTCGACCGGGCGCAGGACGGTGCCGACCACGCCGCCGCCGTCGGCGGTCATCACGGCGGCCGGGTCGAGGAGGTCGACGAGGGCCGCGATGTCCTTCGTCTCCCATGCCTCTTTCACCCGCCGCACCGTGTCGGCCTGCCCGGCCGCCGTCACGGGAGCGCGCGCGACGCCCACCCGCCGCCGCGCGGAGGCCGCCAGTTGCTTGCAGGCCGCAGGGGTACGGCCGAGGACGCCGGCGATCTCGGCGAAGGGGTAACGGAACACGTCGTGCAGGACGAACGCCACCCGCTCGGCCGGCGTCATCGACTCCAGGACGACGAGGAAGGCCATGGTCACCGATTCGTCCAGGACCAGCTGGTCGGCAGGGTCGGCGCCCTGGCCGTGGTCCCACTCGGCGCGGTCGGGCAGCGGCTCGGGCAGCCACGCGCCGACATAGCGTTCGCGCCGGGCCCGCGCCGATCCGAGCACGTCCAGGCAGATGCGGCCGGTCACCGTCGTCAGCCAGGCGCCGGGGGACACGATCTCCTCCTGCCGACTCCGCGGCAGCGCGTACCAGCGCGCGTAGGCCTCTTGCACGGCGTCCTCGGCCTCGGCCAGCGAACCGAGCAACCGGTAGGCCACGTTGATCAGTTGGCGCCGCTCACCGGCCGTCTCATCGGTGCTGGCCGTCACCACGCTGCCGACCGCCTTACCTTTCGCGGGCCCGCGTCGTCGGGCTGGTGAGACCTTATCCATGCACCGCCTCCGGGCGGAAAGGAGACCTCGTCATGGCCACCCAGGCGACGGCACAGCGCGGCCTCTCGTTTCTGCGGGTCGCGATCGCCCTGCAGACCCTGACCATCTTCTTTCAGGCGGTCTCCGCCGGACTGCTGCTGACCTCGTCCTACGGAGAGACGCTGCACAGCGCGGGAGCCCGCGTGATGTTCGGGGCGTCGGTGCTGTACGTGCTCGCGGCGGTGCTGGCGTGGAAGCCGGGCGGCGGCTCACCCCGGCCCGTCTGGCAGGCGGCCGGCTTCCTCGCCCTCGCCTCCGTCCAGGTCGTGCTCGGCATCGCGCACGTGCCGTCGGTCCATCTCCCTCTCGGCGTCCTGATGTTCGGGCTGAGCGTTCTGGCGCTGGCGCGGGAGCTTTGACATCCTCAAGAACCTCGTGCGGCGGGCTGCTCGGGCGAAGCGGGCACCACGATCTCTTCGGTGTCCTTGTGACGGGTCACCCAGAAGTACACCAGCGCCCCGGCGAGCAGCACGATCGAGGTCCACTGGTTGATCCGCAGGTCCAGGAACATGACCGCGTGGTCCACCCCGCCGACCGGGTCGATCCGCAGCCCTTCGATCCAGAACCGCCCCAGCGTGTAACCGGCGACGTAGAGGGCGAACAGGCGGCCGTGGCGGAGCGTGAACCGTCTGCCGGCGTAGATCAGGGCGAAGCCGAGCGCGACGTTCCACAGCGACTCGTACAGGAATGTCGGATGGTAGAGCACGCCCGGCTGGCCGCCGTGCGCCTGGTCGATCTCCAGGCCCCACGGCAACGTGGTCGGGCTCCCGTACAGCTCCTGGTTGAACCAGTTGCCCCAGCGGGCGATCGCCTGCCCGAACGCGATGCCGGGCGCGACCGTGTCGGCCACGGCGCTGACGGACAGTCCCCGGCGGCGGCAGGCCAGCCACACGCCCACGCCTCCCAGGGCGACCGCGCCCCAGATGCTCATCCCGCCTTCCCAGATGAACAACGCCTGGTAGGGCTCCTTGATCGCGCGCGGGCCGAAGTACAGCTGCCAGTCGGTGATGACGTGGTAGAGGCGGGCGCCGATCAGGCCGAACACCACCCCGGGCACCGCGATGTCGGTGATCGCGCCCTCCTCGCCACCCCGCGCGCGCCAGCGACGCTGACTGAGCCAGACGCCGAAGGCGATGCCGACGATGAAGCACAGCGCGTACGCCCGGATCGGAATGAATCCGAGATGCCAGACACCTTCGGAAGGGCTGGGAATCGAGGCGAGGGGCATGACCGTGACGGTAGCCGATGGAGGGCTGATCCGTCGCGTGCGCGATGCGTACGGGGTGAGGTCGTCAGGCGATGTCGAGGACGGCCTTGCCGTGCAGGCGGCGGCCCAGGAGGGCGTCGATCGCCTCGGCGGCCTTGTCCCAGGGGCCGCGCCAGGAGATCTGCGGGGTGAGGACGCCCGCGGCGACCTTGGCGGCCAGCCAGGCGAGGTCGGGGCCGAGGCCGGACTCGCCGGGCAGGTAGAAGGACACGATGGAGCGGTCGTGGCCGCGGTCGCCGGACAGCATCGGGTACGGGAAGCTCTCGCCCTCGCCTGTCACCCGGCCCACCGCGACGAGGGCGCCGCCGGGGGCGAGGCGGTCGTAGGCCGCGACGAGGTGGTGACCGCCCACCATGTCGAGGACGCCGTGCACCGGTTCGTCCACGTTCTCCGGGCCGGCGACCACGTCGTCGGCTCCGAGGGCGCGCAGGGTGTCGCCGTGCGCGGCGGGGTCGCCCGTGGAGGCGACGACGTGGGCGCCGGCCAGCCGGGCGAGCTGGACGGCGTACCTGCCGACGCCTCCTGTCGCGCCGGTGATCAGCACCCGCCTGCCGAGGACCGGGCCGAGGCGGCGCAGGGCGCGCAGGGCCGAGAGCCCCGCGACGGGGATCGTGCTGATCGCGCCGGGGTCGGCGCCCTCGGGCACGGTGCCGATCATGCCGGTGTGCACGGCGCGCTGTTCGGCCCAGGCGCCGGCCATGCCGAGGGTGATCACGGGGGTGCCCGCCGGTGGGCTCGATCCGTCGCCGGCGGGCCGGACCACCACTCCGGCGGCGTCCCAGCCCAGGACCGCGCCCGCCGGCGCCCCCTGCCGCGCCAGGGACGCTTCGCCGTGGTTCAGTGACGTGGCGGTCACGCGTACGAGAGCCTCGTCCGGTGCGGGGACGGGGTCGGGCGTCTCGCCTAGGCGGAGCCCGCCGGGGGCCGCGGGGTCGGTGATCAAAGCGCGCATGGTGGTGCCTTTCGTCGAAGTGCGCCGACATGGCTCACTATAACGCCACTCAGTGGCATAAACCTCCTGTAGGCGTTAGCGCATCCGTTACACTTGGAGGGGTGGACAGCATCGCACCGACCCGCCCGGCCGTACTCGCCCGCCGGGTGATGCCCGAGGACGAACTCCGTGACCTGCCGCTGCGCGAGCGGAAGAAGGCGCGGACCCGGCAGGCCCTGATCGACACGGCGCTGGAGCTGTTCACCGAGCGGGGCTTCGACGGCGTGACGCTCGACGAGCTGTGTGACGCGGTGGAGATCTCCAAGCGCACGTTCTTCCGCACCTTCACCAGCAAGGAGGACGTGGCCGGCGCGCCCACGCACGATCTGTGGATCGCCTTCCTCGACGACATCGAGTCCCGCGATCCTTCCGGCGCCGCGATCCTGCCGTTCCTGTGCGACGCGCTGCTCTCCGTCATCGACCGGATGCCCGCCGAGGGGTGGACCCGCCGCGTCCTGCTCAACCTGCGGCTGGCCGACAAGACCCCGTCGCTGGACGCGCACTGCCGTTACCTGTGCGACCTCATCACCCGCACCGCCCTCGACATCCTGTCCCGCCGCTTCGACGTGCCGCCGGAACGCGACGATCCCCGTCTTCGCCTGGCCCTGGACATGGCGGTCGCGGCCTTTCACCACGCCCTGGAAGGGTGGGCCGCCGACCCGGCGGAGCCCACCCGCGCCTCCCTGACGGCCCGCATACGCGACACCTTCACCGCCGTCCCCGGCGCCTTGACCCTGACCCTCACGCCCCGCTGACTACGGAAGAGAACGCAAGGGTACGCAGGCGCGTCGATTCTCCGTCACGCCTGACTAGGTAGTTGTCAGTCGAAGAGTTCTTCGACGCTTCGTACGGTGACCGCCTTGTGGATCCACGCTTCGAGCGTTTCCTGGTCGGTGCAGGCGAGGATGCGTTCCCGCGTCTCGTCGGACACTTCGAGGCCGCGTGTCTCGAGAACCATCAGGATCGCTTTGGCCTCTCCCTTGGCTTCTCCCAAGCTCTCGCCGTGGGCGATCCAGCCGCGTACCCACGGGTGCTTGATCTCATCCAGGACGGCCACTGCGATCTCCCTGAACTTGGTGACAACGGACTCGGGCAGCAGCGCGAGTACCAGATCAGAATAACTCCGCTGCTCCTGGGACAGGTGCTGCTGTGAGTCATGCAGTACTTGCAGGACTTTGAGGCCTTCGTCGCCATCGCCATGCACGACGGCGGACAGGGCGGTCAGCTCGGGCTCGGCGATGGCGCGGGCGATATCGGTGATCATGGGCACCTGTTCCGGGCCCACCACCACCGGGCAGAGGACCCAGCCGGGGTGCCCCATGTCGATATGAGTGGCGCACCTTCTGGCTTCCGCCGCGTCGGGGCAGAAGACGAGAAGGACGCAGGGACACTTGAGGCGCGCCCGCAGCGTGGCCAGATATACCGGCCACGACCAGTGTTTTCGTCTGTCGTATCTGCGTTGCACCTCCAGTACGACGGCGAAGACTCGCTTGTCGTCGACCATGGCGACGACCGAGTCCGCGCGGTATTCGGTAGGCCGGCAGTCGTTCAGGTCGGCGCTTTCCAGCCGGGCCTCCTTGAACGCGGGCACCTTGAGGCCGACTTCGGCCAGCAGGGTCGCGACCAGGGAGGGTCGATGGCGGACGAGTTCGATGAGGAACTCGTGCTCCTGCGTCAGCATGCCTGAATATTACTTAAAGCTACTGTCTGTTTACTGTGAGTTTCGGCTGTTCGCTCAGTTGCGTTCGAGGGTGAGGAGTGGCTCGGAGAAGGCGGGCGCCGGGGCGTCGGGGTCCGCGGCGACCGCCTGTTCGAGGCGGCGGAAGCCGGTCTCCAGGTCGTCGGGGCTGAGCTGGGCGAAGAACGAAAGGGTACGCAGGCGCAGTCGTTCGAGCATGTCGCCGAGGGTGCCGTAGGACGGTTCGGTGACCGTGCGGAAGTCGGTGACGCGCCAGCCGTCCGACGTGAACATCGCGATGACCTCGTGCAGCGGCTGGAACAGGGCGGCGTCCACCTCGTAGCCGCGGGGGAAGTGTTCCAGCCACCACGGCCTGGGGTGGTGGTCGCTGAAGTTGGCGCGCAGCAGGAGGCGCCCGCCGGGCCGGAGCACCCTGGCCAGCTCGCGGGCCGCGCGTGGTTTGTCCTGGACGTGGTGCCAGGACAGGAACATGAGCGCGTAGTCGGCGCAGGCGGACGGCACCGGCATGTCCTCGGCGGAGCCTGCCAGATAGCGCACCTCGGGATGGCGGGACTGGGCCTGCGCTGTCTCGCGCATGCGGACCGACGGCTCGACGCCGGTGACAGGGCCGAACGCGCGCGCCAGTGCGGGGGTGAACCTGCCGGTCCCGGAGCCGACGTCCAGCCCGGCGAGCGGGCGCCTCTCGGGCAGCGCCGCCTCGAAGGCGCTGATCCATGTCCGCAGTTGCTGCTCGTCGAGCGCCCGGCCGCGCGCGTAGTCCTGGTGCTGCTCGGTGTCGTAGTCGATCCGCCTCATCGCAGCTCCCGCCTCACCGGGTCACCCCGATGTATCGACTTGATATATCGGGACGATATGCAGGATCACGCCACGACGCAAGGTCACGACGAGGGCAGGCGCACGGTCATCGTCAGCCCGCCTTCCTCGCGCGGTTCGGCCACGACGGTGCCCTGGTGGGCCTGGGCCGTGGCGCGCACGATGGACAGCCCCAGCCCGGTGCCGCGGTCGGAGCGCACCCGGTCGGTCCGCAGACGGCGGAACGGCTCGAAGATCGCTTCCAGGTCGTACGCGGGCTCGGACGCCGCGCTCATGGTCCGCAGGATCGCGGGAGTCACCGACGCCAGCGTCACCGGCACCGTGGCCGCGACCATCCGCAGGACCGACCGCGTTCCCAAGGAGGACACGGGCGGACTGACCGTCCAGGCCACCTCCCTGGACCTGCTGGACACGCTCGACGGGCGCGTGGGCACCGGACGGTGGCTCGACGAGGCGATCGCCCGCCAGCCCGCGGTCGTCCTCGGCGCGGTCGCCGCCCGGAGGCTCGGCGTCACCCGTACCGGAGTCCAGGTGTGGGTGGGCGAGCGGTGGTTCACCGTGACGGGCGTGCTCACCTCGCTGCCGCTGGCGCCGGAGATCGACCGGGCCGCGCTGATCGGATTCCCGGTCGCGCGGGAGCGGCTCGGCTTCGACGGCCATCCGACGACCGTTTACGAGCGGTCGACCGAGGAATCGGTGGCGCGGGTCAGGGGCATGCTCGCCCGTACGGTCAGCCCCGAGCGGCCGCACGAGGTCGCGGTCTCACGCCCGTCGGACGCGCTGGCGGCCCGCGCTGCCGCCGCGGGCACCTTCACCAACCTGCTGCTGGGGCTCGGCGCGGTCGCGCTGCTCGTCGGCGGGGTGGGCGTGGCCAACACGATGGTGATCTCGGTGCTGGAGCGCCGCAAGGAGATCGGGCTGCGCCGGGCGCTCGGCGCCACGCGGGGGCAGATCAGGATCCAGTTCCTGACGGAGTCACTGCTGCTGTCGGTGCTCGGCGGGGTGGCAGGGCTCGCGCTCGGCGGCCTGGTGACCACGGGGTACGCGCTGTCGCGGGGCTGGCCGCCCACGGTGCCGCCCTGGGTGCTGGGGGGCGCCTTCGCCGCCACGCTGGCCGTCGGTGCGGTGGCCGGGATCTACCCGGCGATCAGGGCCTCCCGGCTGGCTCCCACGGCGGCCCTCGCGGCAAGCTGACATCCGGCCGGGAACGTGGAAACGCTCCCGGCCGGACATCTATGACCGGAGTCCCGGTGCCGAGAAGACCACCGGAATCTTCAGGACATCCCTACGGCCGGGCGAGGGCGTACATCTTCGTGGAGCCGACCTTGATCGTGGTGCAGTAGTACTCGGGACCCGCGGCATTGGCGTCGGAGTTGCACTTCTTCGCACCCGCGGTGGTGTACGGGTACCACCTGACGACGACCTCGGCGGAGGCCGGTGCCGGAGCGAGGACGACGGTCATCGCGGCGGCGGCGATGGCGGTCGACAGGCCCAGAGAGATACGCCTCATGGCAACCTTCATGCGCGAATCCTTTCGAGGTATGGAGCCTTGCGGAAAGACGACGGTGAACGCCGATTCCGGCGGCCCTATCCACGGAATTTCGGTCCGAGCCTATGGATGACGTGCCTGTTTTCCGCCTGTTTTCCGCACGAGTCAGAGGCAGGGACCGGTCCCCGCGCAGCCGGAGGGATGCCCTGATCTGGGGCGATGTCGTGATCTTTCTGCCTACCGGCCCTACACTCGTGCGGAGTCAGGAGGTGGGGAGGGGGCAGGGAGCCGCTGATGGCAGGTGGGGACGCTTCCGCGCCGGCGACGCTGTTCCGCCTCCTCGGGCCCGTCCAACTGGAGGCGGGGGCCGAGCGGGTCACCTTCTCCGGCAAGCAGGGAGCCCTCCTCACGGCCCTGCTGCTGCACGCCGATCGCGTGGTCTCGACGCAGCGGCTGGCGGAGGCGGTCTGGGGTGAGCCGTTGCCCAGCGGCTCGGCCTCCCGGGTCAGGATGCTCGTCTCCGAGGTGCGCCGTGCCTGCGCCGCCGTGGGAGCCGACGTCATCGCCACCCAGCGGCCGGGCTACGTCCTGCGGCCGTCCCCTGGAGGGCTCGACCTCGCCCGCTTCAACTCCCGGGTGGCGCTCGCCCGCGAAGCGGTGGCCGAGGGCCGGTCCGAGGAGGCGCTCGGCCACTTCGACCGGGCGCTGGGCTGGTGGCGGGGCGCCCCGCTCGCCGGGGTCACCGGCTCGTTCGCCGAGGCGCAGGCCGAGTGGCTGGACGGGCTGAGGTTCGACGCGCTGGAGGAGCGGCAGTCCGTGCTGCTGGCCCTGGGCAGGAACACCGACGTCGTCACGGAGGCCCGCGCGCTGGCGGCCGAGGCCCCGCTCAGGGAACGCCTCCACGGGCAGCTCATGCGGGCGCTGTACGAGAGCGGACGGCGCGGCGAGGCACTGGAGGTGTACCGGCAGTTCCGGGACCGGTCGGTCGGCGAGCTGGGCCTGGAGCCCACGAACGAGCTCCAGCGGCTGCAGCGGCTGATCCTGCGGTCCGACGCGGGCCCGCGCGAGCGACCGGGCACGAACCGCGCGCCGCGGCGGGACGAGCCGCCCGTGCTGCCCGTGCCCAGCCAGCTTCCCGCCGCCCCCGCGTCCTTCACCAACAGGAGCCGCGAACTGCGGGAGCTCGACCGGCAGCCGGCCTTCGGCGCGGACAGCGTCGGCGTCGCCGTGATCAGCGGGCCCGGCGGCATCGGCAAGACCTGGCTGGCGCTCCACTGGGCGCACACCCACCGCGACCGCTATCCCGACGGACAGCTGTACGCGAACCTCCGCGGTTTCGACGACGCCGAGGAACCGGTGCCGCCGGGCACCGTGCTGAGGCACTTCCTGGGAGCGCTGGGCGTGCCACCCGCGGTCATCCCCGTGGAACAGGAGGCGCAGGCCGCGCTCTACCGTTCCGTCCTGGCGGAGCGCCGGCTGCTCGTCGTGCTGGACAACGCCAGGGACAGCGCCCAGGTGACGCCGCTCATCCCGGGAAGGCCGGGCTGCACCGTGCTGGTCACCAGCCGCAACCGGCTCGTGAGCCTGCACGCCACGCACTCCGCCCGGCTGCTGGAGGTCGGCGCCTTCTCCGACGAGGAGGCCCACCACATGCTCTCCCACCACCTCGGCCCGGAGACCATGGCCGCGGACCCCGCCTCCGTCGGCGTGCTGCTGGAGCACAGCGGCGGCCTGCCCCTGGCGCTGGGCGTGCTGGCCGCCCGCGTGAGCGCGCATCCGGGCTTCCCCCTGGCCGTTCTCGCCCGGGAGCTGCGCGATCCGGCCACCAGGCTCGACGCGCTGCAGACCGGCGATCTGGGCGCCGGTCTGCGTGCCGTGTTCGCCTCCTCGTACGCGGCGCTGGACGCACGGGCCGCGCGGCTCTTCCTGCTGCTGGGGACGGCGCCGGGCCCCGAGATCGGCCTGCCCGCGACGGCCGCGCTCGCCGGGCTTCCGGCCGCCGAGACCCGCGCCCTGATCTCCACGCTCGAGACCGCGAACCTGGTCCGGCAGGTCTCCCCCGGCCGCTACTGGATGCACGACCTCGTCCGGCTCTACGCCGCCGAACAGGCCGAGGCAGACCTGCCCGCCGACACGCGGCGACAGGCTCTGGTACGCCTGATCGAGGCCTACACGGCGATGGCCTGCGCCGCGGACCGGGTGCTCTACCCGCACCGCCCCGCCATCGCGGCCCCTCCCTGGCAGGGGGACGACCCGGCCTTCGAGGACGCCACGGCCGCGCTGGCCTGGTTCGAGACCGAACTGCCGTGCCTGCTGGTCGCGCACCACCTGACCCCCGGGCTGGGCATGGACGCGGCGGGCTGGCAGCTCGCCTGGGGCATGAACACCTTCCTGCTGCGCCGCTCCTTCAACAGGGAGCGGCTCGCCTCCTGGCAGATCGCGCTGGCGGCCGCGGACCGGCTGGACGACCCGCACACCACCGCCGTCGTCCACTGGCACACGGGATACGCCCACGCGGCGGCCGACCGGATCGACGAGGCGATCGACCACCTCGACCGGGCGCTGGAGCTGTTCGAGCGGGCCAGTGACTGGTCCAGGCTGGCCCAGGTGCACCACACGGTGGGCTGGATGTGGAGCGTGCGCGGGCAGCCGCGGCGCGGGCTCCGCCACGCGCGGGCCGCGCTGCGGCTCCAGCGCGAGGCGGGCGACCCCATCTGGGAGGCCAACGCCCTCAGCGCCGTGGGCTGGATCCGCCTGCAGCTCGGCGAGCACGAGGCGGCGCGCGACGCCTGCGAGCGGGCACTCACGCTCTTCCGCCGCCACCACGACCGCGGTGGCGAGGCCGCCACGCTCGACAGCCTCGGCATGCTCGCCTTCCGCCAGGGCGAGTACGAGCGCGCGCTGGAGTACTACGGGCAGTGTCTCGACCTGCGCAAGATCACTGGGAACGCCTTCCAGAGCGCCGACACGCTGGTCGGCCTGGGCGACGCCCACCACGCGCTCGGAGACGACACGGCGGCGAGGGACGCCTGGCGGGACGCGCTGGCCCTGTACGAGTCGCAGCATCGCCGTGCCGAGGCCGAGCGGGTGCGGGAGAAGGTCTCGGCGACGCGTGATTGACAGGGGCGGCCCCGCGCTCGGTCAGCGGAGCGCGTCCACCGGCTCCATCCTGGCGGCACGCAGCGCCGGATGGAGCCCGGCCAGCAACCCCACCACGGCTCCCACGACGGGCGCGGCGACGGCCAGCCGTACGTCGAGCAGCGGTGTCCACTGTTTGGCCGCGGACACCGCGACGATCGTCACCACGCCCAGGCTCGCGCCGATCACACCGCCGGTCAGCCCGATCAGCGTCGACTCGAGCAGGAACTGGGCGGCGATGTGCCGCCTGGCCGCGCCGAGTGCGCGGCGCAGGCCGATCTCGGTGACCCGCTCCATGACGGTGACGAGGGAGACGTTGGCGATGCCGACCGCGCCGACGACGAGCGAGACCAGGCCGAGGATCATGAACAGCGCGTTGACGTCGTCCTGGGCCTGGTCGCGGGCCCTGGTCGGGCTGGGCGGGGCGACGACCTGCAGCATGTCCTCGTTCCCCGGGCTGAGCGCGGCCGGCGCCTGTCGGGAGATCAGCCCGGTGGCGCCCAGCGTGGTGTTGACCAGCACCCTGTTCACGTCCCGGAGACCGAACCGCCGGCCCGCGGTGTGCGGGACGATCACGGCGGTGCTCAGGTTCCGTTCGCGGCGCAGGTCGCCGAGCACCCCGATGACGGTGTACGCGTGCTTTCCGATGAAGACGGCCGGCGCCCGGTCGAGCGCGGTGACGCCGAGCATCCTGGCCGCCTGGTCGCCGAGCACCGCCACCCGGTCGCCCCGCCTGACGTGCCCGCTGTCGTAGAACCGGCCCCGCACCATCCGGCCGCGCGCCGCCTCCGGCAGCCCGGTCGTCGCGGCGAGCACGGTGAGGGACTGCGTGGTGACCCGGGTCGGGTCCACGATGTCGGTGGACCGCACCGACAGGTTGGCGCCCTCCTTCGACTCGGCCACGGCGGCCGCCGACTCGACCCCGCGCAGCCGGGTCAGCCGGTCGACCGCGGTCCATCCCACCAGCGGAGCGTGCGGCGACTCCGGCACCTCGACGGTGATGGCGGTGGCCACGAGCTCGTCGAAGCGGCCGACGATCTGGTTGCCCGCGGTGGCGGCCACGCCCAGCGTGACCACGAGCGTGGTGATGCCGAGCACGGTGCCGAGCGTGGTGAGCGCCGCCCGGACGGGTCTGGAGAGCAGCCCGGCGGCCGCCTCGCCGGCCAGGTCCCGGAAATCCATCAGGCCTCCGTCAGCATGCCGTCGGTGATCCGGACCCGGCGCTCGGCGCGCTCGCTGACTTCTCGCTCGTGCGTGATGACCACGATCGTCAGCCCTTGCGTCCGCAGCCCGGCGAACAGGCTGAGCACGGCCTCGGTGTTGCGGCTGTCGAGGTTGCCGGTGGGCTCGTCGCACAGCAGCAGGGCCGGCTCTCCCATGAGGGCCCGGGCGATGGCCGCGCGCTGGCGCTCGCCGCCCGACAACCGGCCCGGTGGGAAGCCCGTACGGTGGCCGAGGCCGACGCGTTCGAGCGCCGCCAGCGCCCGCTCCCGCCGTCCACTCCGCGGCCGCCCGCCGTAGACCTCGGCGAGCATGACGTTCTCGGCCAGGCTGCGATGGGGGAGCAGGTGGAAGGACTGGAAGACGAAGCCGATGCGGTCGCCGCGCAGCCTGGTGCGGGCGCCGTCCTTCAGCGTCGTGGTCTCGGTTCCGTCGAGGCGGTAGCTGCCCGTGGTCGGGCGGTCGAGCAGGCCCAGCACGTTGAGCAGCGTCGACTTGCCGGAGCCCGACGGGCCGACGATCGCCACGTAGTCGCCCCGGTCCACCCGGAACGACACGTCGTCGAGGGCGCGTACCGGAGGCCGGGAAGGAAACTCCTTCGTGATCGCGCGCAGCTCGATGACCGGCTCAGACATCGCTCACCACCACCCGGTCGCCTTCCTTGAGCTCGCCCGTCACCTCGACGTTCCCGTCGGCGGCCAGGCCCGTCCGCACCTCGACGTCCCTGGTCCTGTCGGGGGCGTACTCGACGCGGACGCGTGTCCTGCCGTCCGCGCCGGTGATGACCGCGGCGATCGGCACCACCAGCACCGGCTCCTCGGTCGCCCCGACCGTGATCCGCGTCGTCACCGCGGTCCCGGCCTTCAGTCCCTTCATCGAGGCGGGGGTGAGCAGGACAGGCCGGCCCCCGTCGGCGGCCGGTCCGGCGCTCTCGCTTCCCACCGCGGCCCGCTCGCCGACGGCGGTGAGCGTCGCCGGGAGCTTCCTGCCCGTGCCGGGCTCGATCTCGGCCCGCATGCCCGCCCGCAGCAGGCCCGACTCCGCCGCCTCGACCGTGCCCGTCACCATGAAGACGGAGCTGGTCACGGTCGCCACCTCGGCTTCGACGCGCTGACCGGGCTTCACCTCGCTCTTGTGCACGCGGGCCGGCAGCTTCGGCAGGAACACCACCTCCCCTGGCGGTACGGACGTTCCGTACGTGCGCGCGAACTCGGCGAGCATCGCCTCGGCCGCCGCCACGTTCTTCCTGGCGTTGGCGACCTTGAGCCGCGCCGGCGCGAGCTGCCTGGCCTGGCGCAGCGCCTGCTCGGCCGTGGCCAGCGCCTCCCGCGCGTCGCGCACGGCCTTGCGCAGCTCGGTCAGCCGGGTCTCGCGGCCCTGCGCGGCCTCCGCCAGGATCCTGCTCCTGGCCTCTCCCGCGGCGGCGAGCTCCGCCTCGGCGTTCGCCACCCGCATCTCCAGCAGCTCCCTGTCGACGGCCGGGGCCGTGGCCCGGGGGCCGTCCGACGGGGCGGCGGTGGGCTGGTCACCGGCCGCGGCGAGGGCCCGCCGCGCCTCCGCCAGCTTCTCCCGCGCCGTCCGCGCCGCCTCGTCGGCCGCCGCCAGCCTGGTCTCGTCCTCGGACGTGAGCCGCCGCGACCCGGCCTGCTCCAGCGCCTTCTTCGCCGCCGCGAGGTCGGCCTCGGCGTTGGCCGCCCTGAGCTTCAGCGGGGACACGTCACGGCCCCGGTCGAGCGCCTGGCGCTCGGTCGCGAGCGTCTCCCGCGCCGTCCGCACGGCCTGGCGCAAGGTGTCGTAGGTCTGCCGGTCGGCGAGTGCCGGCTTCTGGGCCTCGTACCCCTTGGCCGCGTACATCCTGGCGACGGCGGCGATCGTGGCCTGGTCGAAGACGCCGGTGCGCGGGCCGCCGTACCCGAGCCTGCGCAGTGCGCGCTGCAGTTGCCCGACGTCGGCGCCCTCGGCGCCGGGCGTGATCGTGCGGTGCATCGGCACGGCGCCGCGCAGGGCGAACACCGGGCGGCCGTTGACCTCCATGAGCACCGCGCCCTCCACGAGCCTGCCCTTGCGCGGTGCCCGGGTGGCTCGCTGCAGTTCTTCCCCGCCGCCGACGGCTCCGGCGAGGCTCACGGGCAGCGGCGAGCCGTACTCCACCGTGCCGCTGACCACCACCGCGCTGACCAGCCGGCGGCGTTCGACGGCGACGGTGACGAGCGACGGCCGCGGCGCGGCGCGGCGGGCGGCCTCGTCCGCGGGTGAGCGCAGCCTGGCACCCAGGGCCCAGCCGACGCCGGCGATGACCACGACGCCGGCGAGAACGGCGACGAGAAGCTTGCGCGGGGACTTCATCGGACCCGCGGCCCGCCGATGGACGTCGTCACGGTGTCACGCCCCCGAACATCCGCGTCACCCTGTCGCTGATCTCCCGGTTCCGCGGCTCGTACGCGGCGTAGAAGTCCTTGCCGCACTCCACGTCGTCCAGGGCCGCCTTGATCTCCTTGTCGGCCCACTGCCGGGCCGTGGCGGGGGCGAGGCGCGGAACGATGTAGCGCCCTTCGCCGATGCCTTCCTCGGGGATGTCGTCGTTCAGGGCGATCCGCTTCAGCTGCTCCTCGAACGTGTTCGGGACCTGCCTGCCGATGTCCGCCGGCCTGACGGAGTCGATGCGGTAGCCCTTGCCCTTGAGGCAGTCGCCCATGGCCGCGGCCAGCTCGATCAGCTCGGGGTCGCCGTTGAGCTCGCGGTCGAGCGTCTGGTCGATCATCTGGTTGCGCTGCTCGGCCAGGTCCTCCGCGGAACGGACGACCCGGCCGGTGACCTTCTTGACCGCCTGGGCCCGGCAGGATTCGAGCGCCTTGTCGTAGGCCGCAAGCTGGGCGGGGGAGAGCTCGTTCTTGATGGTGAAGTTGGGGCTGTCCGACTCGCTCCAGACGACTTCCTTGAGGCTCGGGTCGGCGATGGTGGTGAAGATGCCGAACCCGCGCTTCCTGGCGATCGCCCGCATCGCCTCGTAGTCGCCCGAGGCGGCCTTGTCCTGTTCGTCGCCGGTCTTCGGATCGGGGGTCCAGGCGACGTACTTGAAGCCTTCCCGCTTCATGCAGTCGGCGATGGCCGACTGCGTGAGCTGAGCCTGGTCGGCCTTGCTGTCCTCGGCCGGCTGGGGCGCGGATCGGGTCTCGGCCGCGGAGGCGCACGCCGCCGTCCCGGCGAGACAGAGCGCGGCCAGACCCAGGAGGAATCTGTTTGGCATGCGCGGGACCATACTACGTTCAACGAAGTATGGTCAATCGAGGCAGTGGCGCCGATGCCTGAAGGGCGCGAACGCCGCGGCCAGGGCCAGCAGGACCAGCACGCCCTCGTAGGCCAGGTGCTGTTTCGTCAGCTCCGGCGCGTGCAGGATCATCCCGCCCGAGGTCGCGAGCAGGTAGACGCTCGCGGCGACCGCCCACCGGTGGTCGCGTGCCAGATATCCGCACACCGCCGCCAGGCCGAACGCCGTCACCTCCGCGGCCATCCTGCTCAGACTCAGGGGGTGACCCGCCTCCTCCGCCATCCAGGCCGGACCGGCCCAGGCGGCGGGCACGATCGCCGCCCACCACCACCATGACCTGACCCGCGGCGGCCGGCTCCGGGAGATGAGCACGAGCAGTCCGATCAGCGCGACCGCGTAACCGGCCGCCGCGACGAGCGGGCTGCTGTCACCGAACAGCGGCCGGTCGCCGAGCGGGTTCGGATAGACCGGGAGCACGGTCAGGTCGAACGCCGGCCGCCCGGCCGCGATCGCCGCCGCCTTCACCCCGGTGACCAGCGTGAGCGCGAACGCCGTACGCAGCCGTCCGCGCTGGACGGCCAGCAGCGCGAGCGCCGACAGCAGCGTCCACAACGGCAGCGTGCCGGCGTAGGGCAGAAGCGCGGCCAGGTTCGCCGCCGTCACGGCGGTGACGGCCAGGTGGAGGCCGTCCGCCCAGGCGTTGCCCGTCGCCTGATGCAGGATGCGGCTGCGCACGCCGCCCAGAAGCAGGCCCCACACCTCCTTCGGCGGCGGGACGGTCCGTCCCGCCGCGTCGGCGAGCAGGACGTCGAGCAGTTCGTCGCCGTAAGCGGTGCGGTAGTGCCTCGGGTAGGCGAGCAGCAGCTTGCGGTAGCGCCGTTCCAGGACGGACGGGGCGGGTGGTTCGACGGCGGAGGCAGGCTTGACGATCGTCATGGACCGGCCGGGCGCAGGACGAGCGAGGCGGCCGCCTGCATCCGCCTCGCTTCGGCCTCCACCAGAGCCCGGCCTTCGTCGGTGATGCGGAAATAGCGGCGGTTGCGGCCGTTGATCAGCTCTTCGCGGTCCACCGTGATCACGCCACGATCGTTCAGGCGTTCGAGGATGCCGTACAGCGTGCCGACCGACGGCTGGACCCGGCCTCCGGACAGCTCCTTGATGGACTTGCTGATCGCGTGCCCGTGCAGCGGCCCCGCGCGCAGAGCGGCGAGCACGAAGAACATCGGCTCGCTGACTTCGGAGGTTCCTCTTGGCATGAGGCCGACATTATTCCGTTCAACGGAGCATCTGCAACGCCGCTCATCCCCTCTGGCGGCGCACGATCTCGTCGATCCAGATGGGCGCGAAGGGGGACGTGCAGCCCGGGGGAGTCGGGTAGTCCTTGAGCACCTGCAGCCGCTCGCCGATGTCGATGGCCCGGGCGCGGTGCTCGGCGTGGTCGATGCCGATCTGGGCCAGACAGTTGTTCATCGCCCACTGCAGGCGGTCCGGGGCGTCCTTCATCTCCGCCTCGATGACGTCGAGCAGCCCCGCGAGGTCGAGGATCTCGGGCTTCTTCGTCACGCGTTCGGTGGTCAGCGCCCAGCCGGCGCTCGCGACCACGGGGTCCGGGTCGGCGGACCAGATCAGGCGCAGCTCCTCGGCGTGCGGGTTCTTCTTGACCACGTAGTTCACGAGCCAGTCGTGGACCTTGGGCGTGCGCGCCTCGCGCAGCATGGCGTCCAGCTCGTCCCGCCCGAACGCCTTCGGGCGGCAGATCAGGATCGCCACCAGCCTCGCCGCGGTGTCACCCGTCTCCCAGAGCCGGACCGAGAGCTCCTGCTGCGTCTTCAGCCGCTTCGCGAGCGCGCGCAGCTTGCCGAGGTTCACCCCGTGATCGTCACCGTGCTTCTCGTTGACCGCGCGGGTCTTCGGGTCCTCCAGCTCGGCCAGCTCGGCCATCACCTCGGCCGCCGTCGTCTCGGCCACCTCGGCCTCCTGTCCGGTTGCGTACGACGGGGCCACAGTCTCATCTGGCGCTTATATAAGTCAAGGCTGATTGAGTCGGGCCTCGGCGCACGCGTAAAAGTGGGTCGGTCCTGCCAGCCAGAAGCCGGTGCTCCGCGTCTTCTTTGCGGGATGTGTCTGTTGTAGATATCTGATATCGGCGCGGTCAGTGTTCAGGAGGGTGACATGGCGAATTCCTCTTCGAATTCCCGCGGATGGCTGGGGCCGCGATCTGTAGCTTTTTGGACGGTAATAGCAGGAATTGTCGGCATCCTATCCCTTGTCGTGGCGGTAGTGCCGTTATGGCAGGAGACATCGTGGACCGATCCAACACCCAGTCCGACCAGCTCACCCTCACCGGCCGACTCCTCCGAACAGCCCAGCGAGGAGCCATCCGAGGAGCCGACCGAAGAGCCGGTCGAGGAGGAGACCGAAGAGCCCGTCGTGGAGGAAACGGAAACACCCGATCCTGATTCGTACCGATATTCGTTCACCCATGCCGGTGCCAGCGCCTACGCCTGTTCCGTGGAAGGCCGGCTCCACTCGGTGAACGGATGGCCCTCACAGCTGATGGTGATCAACGAGAGCCCGTACTCCATACAGATCCATTGGCTGGACAGCGCGGGAAACCGGCAGCAGTACACGACGCTGGAGCCCGGTCACAACTACCGGATCGACTCGTTCGGCAACCACGCCTGGCTGATCGCCGACCATGGCGCCAACTGCATCCAGATCTTCGGCCTGGCCGCCAACGGCTCCACCATCACCGTCTCCTGACGAAGGAGCCGGAGTGGGCGGTGCGGACGGTGAGGCGGCCGTAGGTCAGCTCGCCGGTGATCCGGACGTGCGGCCCGCCGGCGAGCCGGGAGGCGGGGGCCTTCCACACCACGGAGCCCCATCCGGTGCGCACCCCGTCGGCGTTCGCGCTCGCCCCGGCGGGCAGGATGATCGTGGCGCTGCCGAACGGGAGCCGGAGCTCGATGTCGATGTGCGGATGCCGGATGACGGCCTGCGACAGGTCGAGCCGTACCCTGCCGTACTCGGAGCTGACGCGCAGGCGGCGCGGGACCTGCCAGTCGCCCGCTCGCCTGATGCTTCCGCCGGTGGTCTCGAGCACGACCACGTCGTCCGGCAGGTCGGCGAGGATCGGCTCCAGGTCCTTCAAGGAGGTGGCGGTCAGGGCGAGTTCGAGGCGCTGTTCCAGCTCGGCGGGCTGGAGCCGGCCGTCCGCGTACGCCTGCTGGACCAGCTCCACCGCCATCTCGCGGTCGTCGGGGGTCATCGGCTGACGGCCTTCTTGTACAGCCGCGTGGCGAGCGGCGCGAACACGGCCAGGAGCAGCACCGACCAGAGGAACGACACCGGCACCGCGTGCCGCAGCGGCCAGGCGTCGGGGACGGGCATGGCGGGGCTGGTGTTGCCGAACAGCTCGCGTGAGGCCTGGATCAGGGTGGAGACCGGGTTCCATTCGGCGATCGGCTTCAGCGGGCCGGGCAGGCGCGCGCTGTCGACGAACGCGTTCGACAGGAAGACCAGCGGGAACGACATGATCGTGGCCACGTTGTTGAAGACCTCGGGCGTGCGCAGGGCCAGCGCGACCGTCGCCGTCACCCAGGAGAAGGCGTACGCGAACAGCAGCAGCATGAGGAACCCCAGGGCCGCCTCCCACGGCGAGGTGTGCACGCGCCACCCGACGAGCAGCCCGACGAGCGCCATCGTCACGATGCTGGTGACGTTCATGATGACGTCGGCGACGGTCTGACCGGTCAGCACCGCCGAGGGCGACATCGGCAGCGTGCGGAACCGGTCGAAGATGCCTCTCTGCAGGTCCTGGGTCAGCGTGTAGCCGGTGATCTGCCCGCTGGAGACGATCGTCATGACGAAGATCCCGGGCAGCAGGTACTCCACGTACGACACGCCCGGCAGGCTGATCATGCTGCCGAAGACGTACGTGAACAGCAGCACGAGCACGATCGGGAGCATGACGACGCCGCCCAGCAGGTCGGGCGCCCGCCGGATCTTCAGGGCGTTGCGCCTGGCGATCGTCACGCCGTCGGCGACGGCGAGATGCAGGGTGTTCATCGTGCGGTCTCCTTGGTCTTCTCGTCGGCCTCGCGTCCCGTGAGGGTCAGGAACACGTCGTCCAGGGTCGGCCGGCGCAGCCCGGCGTCGCGTACGGTGATGCGTTCGGCGGCCAGGCGGACCAGCGCCTCGGTGAGCGCGGACGCGCCGCCCGCGACCGGGATCGTCACCCGCAGGGCGGTCGCGTCGCTCTGCGGGGCGCCCGCGGACAGCGGGGCCAGCACGCGCGTCGCGGACGCCAGGTCCGCGGCGCTCGTCACCGACAGCTCGATCCGGTCGCCGCCGACGTGGCTCTTGAGCTCGTCGGCGGTGCCGAGCGCGATGACGCGTCCGTGGTCGACCACCGCGACGCGGTCGGCGAGCCGGTCGGCCTCCTCCATGTACTGGGTGGTGAGCAGCACCGTCGTGCCCGCCGCGACGAGCTCGGAGATGACGTCCCACAGGCTCGCCCTGGCCCGCGGGTCCAGGCCGGTGGTGGGCTCGTCGAGGAACAGCACCGGTGGGTCGGCCACCAGCGCGCCGGCCAGGTCGAGCCGGCGCCGCATGCCTCCCGAGTAGCCCTGCACCGGGCGGTCGGCGGCGCCCGTCAGGTCGAAGCGCTCCAGCAGCTCGCGGGCGCGCTCCCGGCTGCGCCTGGTGCCCAGGTGGTAGAGGCGGCCGACCATCTCCAGGTTCTCGGCGCCGGTGAGATGGTCGTCGACGGCGGCGTACTGGCCGGAGGCGCCGATCCGGGCGCGTAACCGGCGCGCGTCGCGGACGACGTCGAACCCGGCCACCGTGGCGTGTCCGGCGTCCGGTGTCAGCAAGGTGGTCAGGATCCGCACCGTGGTGGTCTTGCCGGCGCCGTTCGGGCCGAGCAGCCCGAGCACGGTCCCTTCCGGGACGGTCAGGTCCATCCCGTCGAGGGCGACGACGTCGCCGTACTTCTTGACCAGACCTTCGGCCACGATCGCGTCAGGCATGAGCTTCTCCTCACTTGTCAGGAACGGTGGATGACGATGTCGCCGTAGGAGGTGTGGGCCCGCACCTTGACGACGTCGCCGGCCGGGCCGGGGCCGTCGGCGGAGTCCAGGCCGACGTCCACGGATCCGTACTTCGAGCTCACGTCCAGCCAGGCGGCGCTGCCGTCGCGGATGCCCAGCTCCAGCCCGCCGCCGGTGGTCTCCATGACGACCGAGCCGCGGACCGCCTCGCCGATCCGGACGCTGCCGTACGCCGTCTTGGCGACGACGCCGGCCAGGACGCGGTCGACGGTGGCGTCGCCGTGGGCCGTGTTCAGCCGCAGCTCGCCGGTGACCTCCCGGAGGCGGATCTCGCCGTGCGAGTTCCTGATCACCGCCGTGCCGTCGATCTCGCCGACGCGGATGTCGCCGTGGTCCGTGGTGATCTCGGCGTGCCCGGCCGCGCGGGTGACCGAGATGTCGCCGTACGTGGTCTTCAGGCGGAGCCGGCCGGCCGCTTCCACCTGGATGTCGCCGTAGGAGGTGGTGAACGCCACCTCGCCGAGCGGTCCGCGGCAGCGCAGGCCCGCCGCCCGCTTGACGTCGAGGCGGGAGCCCGCGGGCAGGTCGATGGTGACCTGGACCGAGCCGCCCTGGCCGAGCAGCAGCGAGCGCGCCCAGTCGGCGGGCGACTCCACGAGCTTGCCGAGAGACAGGTCCCGGTCGGAGGCGTCCTTGTCGGCGCGGACCAGGAGCCTGCCGCCGACGTACTCGACCTCGGCGCGCTCGGCGGCCCGCACGTCGGCGTCGTCGAACTCGTCGGCCGGGCGGATCTCCACCACCGTGTCGTCGCGGTCGCCGGCGTTGACCCGGACGGTGGCGGTCGCCATGTCGATGATGGCCAGGATCGGCTCGGGGGTGTGGAAAGCGGGCATCATGGTCCCCTCGTCATGGGTCGGCGTGGTCATCAGCGCACCCATCCGCTGTAGCGGTTGCCGCTCTGCCGGGTGGCGCGGCGTCCGGTCTCGCCGGGGTCGAGGGCGGCGGACACGGCGCGGACCAGCCAGGCGTTGACCGACAGGCCGTCGCGGGCCGCCGCCTCCTCGATGCGCGGCTTGAGGTGCTCGGGAACCCGGAGCGAGATCCGGGCCGTGCCGCCCTCGTCGGCGTCCGGAGGCGGCGGGGCGGGCGGTGGCGCGGCGGGCCGGTCGCTCTCACCCTCGTCCTCGTACGAGCTGCCGCCCGGCGGTGGCGTCACGACGAAGCCGGGGTCGCGGCCGCGCAGGCGCACCTCGACGGAGCCGGGCGCGAGGTCGCGGGTGATCTCGTCGGCGGCGGCGGAGAGAGCCTCGAGCAGCGCGAGCCGGGTGGCCGACTCCAGCGTGGCGGCGAGGCGTTCGCCCAGCACGCGGGCTTCCTCGCCGCCCGCCCCTGCGGCGATCGCCAGCTCGCGGCGGAGGTGATCGACATATGGTGCGAGGTCCATGACGCCACTATGACGCTATTCTGACGCCATTGCAATCCCATGGCGGCGTCTTCATAGCGTCATAGGGGTGTCGGGCCGACCCGTCGTGGCTAGTCCCAGCGGAAGAACACCGCCGCGATCACCGTGCCGAACACCACGTTCGCCGCCAGGGCGACCAGGTGGGCGGCCTCGACGGGCGCGCCGACCCAGGCGGACGACAAAGCCTGGACGCCGGCGCCGAACGGCAGCCACTGCCCGATCGTCGCGACCGCCTCCGGCAGGTTCTGCATCCCGCCGAACATGCCGCCGGTGGCCCCCAGGAGGAAGAAGAGGGTCAGGCCGATCGCCACGGCGGAGTTCGGGGTGGGCGACAGGGCGGCGACGATCAGGCCCACGGCGTACATGGCGGCCACCGTCAGCGCCAGCACGCCGAGCGCCGCGCCGATGTTCACCGGCGTGTTGGCCCCGAACGCCAGCATGGCCACGGCGTAGGCGACCGCGATGCCCACGGCGATCTGCACGATCCCGACCACCGCCTGGGCGACCAGGACCATCATGGGCGAGGCGGGGGTCACGCCGAGACGGCGCAGGATGCCGCTGTGCCGGTAGGCGGCCAGGAAGCTCGGCATGTTGACGATGCCGGTCGTGGCCATGACGATGGCGAACACCAGGGGCAGCACGAACACGTCGAGCGCCGTGCGGCCGTGCGCGACGACGTGCTCGCCGGCGGACGAGGCGTTCATCACCAGGATGAGCACGGGCATGCCGATCGGCACGATCAGCCCGGCGGTGTCGCGGGCCACCATCTTGAGCTCGCAGATCAGCATCTGGCCGAAGGCCCGCGGGCCGGGCCGGTACACGGGGATGTCCGTCATCGGGTGCTCTCCTCCTCGGGGTCCAGCCGGTGCCCGGTCAGCGCGACGAACGCGTCGTCCAGGTTGGCCTGCACGCTGCGGGTCTCGGTGGCCACGACGCCGGCCCTGACGAGCGCGACGCTGACGGCCTGGAGCAGGTCTCCCTTGCCCTCGACCGTGACGCGGTCGCCGTCCGCCCGGACGCGCTCGACCTCGGCGAGCCCCTCCAGGAGCCCCTCCGGTACGGGGGAGGCCGCGCGGAAGGTGACCCGCTGGGCGAACCCGGCCCGCCTGACCAGCCCGGCGGGCGAGTCCAGGGCGACGACCCGGCCCGCGTCGAGCAGCGCGACCCGGTCGCACAGCCGCTCGACCTCCTCCATGGCGTGGCTGACGAGCAGGACGGTCACGCCGGACTCGCGCAGCCCTTCGACGGTCGCCCACATGTGACGGCGCGCCTCGGGGTCGAGCCCGGTGGTGAGCTCGTCGAGGATCACCACCCGGGGGCGTCCGATGAGGGCCAGCGCGATCGACAGCCGTTGCTGCTGGCCGCCTGAGAGGTTGTCGAACCGGGTGCGGGCGGAGTCGGTCAGGCTGACCGACTCGATCAGCTCGCCGGCCGGCACCGGGTCGGGGTAGAAGGTCGCGTACAGCCGGACCAGCTCGGTGACGGTCAGCGCATGGTGCAGGGTGGCGTCCTGCAGCTGGACGCCGAGGACCTGGCGCAGCCGGGCGCGGTCGCGCCGGACGTCCAGGCCGAGCACGCGGACGGTGCCGCGGTCGGGCCGCCGGAGACCGGCGATCATCTCGACGGTGGTGGTCTTGCCGGCCCCGTTGCGCCCCAGGACGCCGAAGATCTCGCCGGCGCCGACCGACAGGCTGATCTCCTCGACGGCGACCTTGGTTCGGTAGCGCTTGTGCAGTCGTTCCGCCTCCACGGCGGGCGTTGATGGCATGCCTCCGACGCTAGGAAGGGGCGGGTGCCGGGCGCCTGTGCCGATGGTCAGCAGGCGCACCCATGACTTTCGGCACCCCAGCATCGGGCAGATCGCTCGTACAGTGGCGTTATGCGGCGAATCGAGCCGGACGTGTGGGCCGGTCTGGCGATGCTGCTGGTGTGCGTCGGAGTGGGCGCTCCGACGCTGCTCGGCGTGACCGAGACGTGGGCGCCCCTGCCTGTCTGGAGCGCGTTGTTCGCGGGCCTGATGCTCGCGTGCCTGGGCGCCGTGGTCTGGGAGGAAGACAAGAAGAAGGCGGCGTGGGTCTGTTACGCCGCGGCGGTCGTGCTGGGCTGGCTGACGGTCCTGACGGCGCCCCGGGCCGGATGGCTGCCGATCCTGCTGGTCTTCACCGCGACCTTGAGCGCCTACGTCGCGCCACGGTGGGCGGGCCCCGTGGTGATCGCGCTCAACACCGCCGTCATCGCCGTGACCGCGGGTCTCGCCGGCGCCGACCCCACCGGGATCGGTCTTGGCGCGCTGCTGTACCTGCTGATCCAGACGGCGGCGGTGCTCAGCTCGGTGGCGATCATCCGGGAGCAGCGGCTGCGCCGCGAGCTGGCCGAGGCGCACGTGGAGCTGCGGGCGGCGAGCGTCATCCTGGCCGACACCGCGCGAGCGCACGAGCGCCTGCGCATCGCCCGCGAGCTGCACGACCTCATGGGACACCAGCTCACGGCGCTCACCCTGGAACTGGAGGTCGCCAGGCACCACGAGGGCGCCGCCGCCCGCACCCACATCGAGCGCGCCGACGGGGTGGCGCGCAACCTGCTGCGGGACGTGCGCACGACCGTCGGGCAGCTCCGCGCCGACGCGCCCGACCTGCGCGAGTCCCTCGACGCCCTGGTACGCGACATCCCGGGGCTCGACGTGGGCATCAGCATCGACGACGTGAGCCTGTCCGAGGAGGTGACGCTGACGCTCATCCGCGCCGTACAGGAGATCGTCACCAACACCATCCGGCACTCCGGCGCGACCTCGCTGCGCATCAGCATCGAGAACACGCCCGGCCAGGCCGTCAAGCTCACCTCCGTCGACGACGGGCGCGGCAGCCCCGAGCTGCGGCTCGGCAACGGCCTGCGCGGGCTGCGCGAGCGCATCGACGCCATCGGCGGCGACGTCAGGCTCGACGGCAGCGACGGGTTCCGCGTGACGGCGACGGTGCCCGCGCGATGATCCGGGTGATCGTGGTCGACGACCAGACCCTGGTGCGGCAGGGCATCCGCAGCCTGCTCGACCTGACCGACGACATCGAGGTGGCGGGGGAGGCCGACGACGGCATGTCCGCGCTGGCGGCGATCGAGGAGCACGCCCCCGACGTCGTCCTGCTCGATCTGCGCATGCCCCGCCACGACGGCATCTGGACGCTGAACGCGCTGCGCGAACGGGCGGGCGACGCGCCGCCGGTGCTCGTGCTGACCACGTTCGACAGCGACACCCTCGTCCTGGACGCGATGCGCGCGGGGGCGGGCGGCTACCTGCTGAAGGACGTGACGCTGGAGCGGCTGACCCGGGCGATCCGCGTCCTGGCCGGCGGGGGGACGCTGATCTCGCCGTCCATCACCGAGCGGCTGATGCGGGCGGTGCACCGCCGGCCGCCGCCGGACGAGGCGGGACTGCCCGCGATCCAGCAGCTCACCGAGCGCGAGCTGGAGGTGCTGCGGCTGGTCGCGGAGGGGTACAGCAACCGAGAGATCGCGCGGGCGCTGTTCCTGGCCGAGGGTACGGTCAAGAACCATGTCTCGACCGTGCTGCTCAAGCTCGGCGCGCGGGACCGCACGAACGCGGTGCTGCGCGCCCTGCACGCCCACGTCCTCGACTGATCAGAGCTTGATACGGGCCATGACCGGCAGGTGGTCGCTGCCGGTGGCGGGCAGGGTCCAGGTGGTCACCGGCGTCGCCGCCCGGGTCATGACGTGGTCGATCCTGGCCAGAGGGAAGGCGGCGGGCCAGGTGAAGCCGAACCCCTCGTCCGCCGGGGTCAGCCGCGAGGTGACCGGGGCCAGGCCGCGGTCGTCGAGGGTGCTGTTGAGGTCGCCCATCAGGACGATCCGGTCCAGCTTCTCCGCCGCGAGGGCGGCGCCCAGTTTGCCGGCGCTCTCGTCGCGCCAGGCCGAGCCGAAGCCGTCGGGCAGCCGGATGCGGACCGACGGCAGGTGGGCGACGTACGCGGCCAGGTCGCCGTACGGTGTCCGCACGGTCGCCCGCAGCCCCCGGCTCCAGTCGCCTCCGACCTCCGCCGGCCTGATGTCCACCGGGCCGGAGTCCGCGAGGGGATGCCTGGACCAGAGCCCGACGCTGCCGACGACCACGTGGTGCGGGTGATCGGGCGCGAGGACGGCCTCGTACACCGGCCGGGTCCGGGGCGTCAGCTCCTCCAGGGCGATCAGGTCGGCCCCGGCCAGCGCGCGGGCGGTGCCTTCCGGGTCAGGGTTCTCGTCGTTCACGTTGTGCTGGAGCACCGTCAGGTCGTGCGCCGCTCCTTGGCCGGCGGGTAACAGCCGGGCGCCGAAGAGGCCGCCCCACACCGCCGAGGGAAGCACCAGCGCCACCAGCGCGAGGGCCGAGCGGCGCAGCAGCGCCAGGACGAGCAGCACCGGCACGGCCAGGCCGGCCCAGGGCCGGAAGGTCTCCAGCAGGCTCCCGAGCCGGCCCACTGTGTTGGGCAGCACGCCGGGGAACGCCGTCAGCACGGCCACCACCACGGCGACCGCCGCCAGGACCCGCCCGCGGGTCCACGACATCCCGCCGCCGGCGTTCCGATCTTGCGCGCTCATGCCGCCGACCGTACGGGACGTCGCGGGTTCCCGCCCGGATGTCGGGGAATCGCCGCCTGCGGACGGAGGCCGTGGTCCGCAGGCGGACGAGTGCGGAGCGGCGTCAGGCGCCGCAGTGTTCGAAGGGGCTGGTGTACGAGCTGCTGCCGACCGAGCCGCCCCACTTGACGCACTGACCGGGGGCCGACCGCTTGACCGGGCCCGCGTAGTAGCCGTAGTTGCCGGAGTCGGTCGTACGGGTCGAGCCCTGCGGTTCCAGGAAGGCCGACACCGGCGAGGCCGTGCCGACGTTCGTGGTCTTCAGGGTGACGACGCAGTTGTAGCCGTTGCCGGAGTTGTAGAGCAGGTAGACGCGGCCCCCGGTGAGCGCGGCGGAGTCGATGACGCCGTAGCCGCTGCCGCAGGCTTCCTGCGGGGTGTAGGGGTTGCTGCCGCCGCCGCAGGCGTTGGTGCTGGTGATGGCCTTCTTCTGGCCCAGGGAGACGGTGACGCCGTCGACGGTCGGGCTGGTGTCCATGGCGCCGGTGGAGGTGCGCTGCTCGTAGTGCAGGTGGGGGGCGTCGGTGCCGCCTGTGGCGCCGACGGTGCCGATGGCGGTGCCCTGGCCGACGCTCATGGAGCCGCCCGCCGAGCGGACCATGGTGGCGAGGTGGGCGTAGCGGGTCCTGGTGCCGTCGCTGTGCCGGATCTCCACCCACTGGCCGTAGCTGGTGCTGCCGGCGTTGTAGAAGTACGCGGTGCCGGCCGCGGTGGCGCGGACGGTCTCGCCGTTGGTGGCGTCGCCGCCGTAGCTCTGCCAGTCGATGGAGCCCGACGGGTTGTGGTTGGGGGTCCAGTTGTTGGCGTAGAAGGTCTTTCCGCAGTTGAACGGGCTCTTGTGGGACGCCAGGGCGGTGGACGCCGAGGCGGCCTGGGGGAACAGCGTGGCGGCGAGGGTGACGACGAACGCGATGATCATCGGCCGGGTCGGCTTGCCGGTTGCGGGCATGCGTACCTCTCGGAAAAAGGGGGGTGAGGGGGGTTCGCTGTGGCCACGGAACGTGATCGGAAAGATATCCCTGAAAGTTGTCTTCATCAATCCCTGATGACATGAAAGTTGACCGTGACGCGTAAGGCGGCCTGCCGACCGCCTTATCTCCTGCGTCGGGGCCCGTTTGGCGAAAGTTGTCAAAAAACCTGGGTTTCATGGAAAACCTTTACAGACCGCGATCAGCCTCTTGATCACCCCCTCCGCCGCGTACACACTTGCGCTGAATCCCCGGCTTTACAGAGCGTCGTCGGAGGCATGATGGCTCGGGTCAGGAGCACCGCAACATCGCCAGGCCACCGTTTACGTCCGAGCCTCAGACCCGTCACAGCAGTCGCCGCAGCGGCTGCTTTTCTGTTGGCAGGGCTGACAGCACCGACCCCCGTCCAGGCGGGCACCCCGGTCACGCACCGGGAGCCCCCGCCTGACACCGCCACCGAGCTGGGCGCCCTCGACGTGGCCCGCCAGAAGAACGAACGCGTCGAGGTCGGCTCGCTGCGCACCGAGACCCGCACCGTCTACGCCACCCCCGAGGGCAGCCTCGTCCTGGAGCAGAACGCCCGCCCCGTCCGGGTACGCCAGGACGGCCGGTGGACCCCGGTCGACACCACCCTGCGCCGCCTGCCGGACGGCTCGGTCGCCCCCGTCGCGACGGCGGTGGACCTGCGGTTCTCCGGCGGCGGCGACGCCCCGATGGCCAAGGTCGCCAGGGGCGCCAAGTCCCTCGCGATGACCTGGCCGGGCAAGCTGCCCGAGCCCGTGCTCGACGGCGCCACCGCGACCTACGCCGAGGTGCTGCCCGGCGTCGACCTTCAGGTGACGGCCGACGTGGACGGCTTCTCGCACGTCCTCGTGGTCAAGACCAGGGAGGCCGCGCTGAGCGGCCGGCTCGACCGGCTCGACTTCGCCCTCCAGCCGGAGGGCCTCACCGTACGGCGGGGCCGGGGCGGCGGGATGGAGGCGGTGGACCGGACGGGCGCGGAGGTGTTCGCCGCGCCGACGCCGCTGATGTGGGACTCGCCCGACACCGTCAGGGCCCTGGCCAAGCGGCCCGGCGAGGGGCCGGACCCGGGCACCCGGCACGAGGCGATGGGCCTGCGGGTCGACGACCGCGCGCTGACGCTCACCCCCGACAAGGCCATGCTCGCCGACCCGGACACCCGCTACCCCGTCTACCTGGACCCGTCGGTGTCCGCGCCGCGCGGCTCGTGGACCGCGGTGTGGAAGCGGTATCCGACCACCAACTACCTCAACTCCAGCGACGTGGCGCGCGTCGGGCACGAGAACGACACCGGAGGCACGAACCGGTCGTTCTTCCAGATGAACACCGGCAGCGCCATCCACGGCAAGCAGATCATCAAGGCCACCCTGCGCACGTACGAGACGTGGTCGTGGTCGTGCACCAAGAAGCCCGTCGAGCTCTGGCGGACCGGCACCATCAGCAAGTCCACCACCTGGAACAACCAGCCGACCTGGTACGAGAAGCTCAACACCCAGACGGTGGCCAAGGGCTGGGGCACCGCCTGCCCGGCCGGCGGCGTGGAGTTCGACGCCACGGCGGCGGCGGTGCAGGCGGCGGCCAAGAGCTGGCCGAACATCACGCTGGGCCTGCGCGCCAGCAGTGAGACCGACACGTACGCGTGGAAGAAGTTCCGCAACAACCCCACGCTCGTCGTCGAGTACAACACCATCCCGACCACTCCCGTCGCGGCCGACGTCTGGTCCGACCCGGGCGGCGCGTGCGTCTCCGGCACGGCACGGCCGAGGATCGGGACGGCGACGCCGAAGCTGTGGGCGAAGCTGCGCGACGGCGACAACTCGGTGAAGGCCCGCTTCGAGTGGTACGACGCGGCCGGGACGAAGCGCGGCGAGTTCCTCACCGCCGCGGCCTCCTCCGGCAACGCGTTCACCGCGACCGTCCCCGCAGGCGTCTACACGGACGGCTCGGTGATCCGGTGGCGGGCGCGCGGCGAGGACGGCCAGGCGAACAGCGGCTGGAGCCCGTACTGCGAGATCGGCGTGGACACCACCGCGCCGGGCCGCGAGCCGACGGTCTCCTCGGCGCGGTATCCGGAGAACGCCTGGGGCGAAGGGCTCGGCCGGGCCGGGGAGTTCACCTTCGGCGCGAACGGCGAGGCCGACGTGACCGCGTTCCTGTACGGGCTCAACACCAGCCCCGTCACCGAGGTGAGCGCGACCGGCGGCGCGGCGACGATCAGTCTCACCCCGCTGGAGGAGGGCCCGAACGTGCTGTCCGTGCGCAGCAAGGACGGCGCGGGCAAGCAGGGCCCGATCCGCAGCTACGTGTTCAACGTGCGGGCCGGCACCGGCCCCGCGGGCTACTGGCGGCTCGACGAGGGCTCCGGCGTCACCGCCGGGGACGAGGCGGGCGCCCATCCGGTGGCGGTCACCGGCGCCGCCTGGGCCGACGGCCGGGCCGGCAAGGCGCTCAAGTTCGCCGGCGCCGGCCAGTACGCCGCCACGGCCGCCGGCGTCGTGCCGACCGATCAGAACCTCGCGGTCTCGGCGTGGGTGCGGCTGTCGTCGCTGCCCGCGGGCAACGTGGCCGCCGTCAGCCAGAGCGGGCAGGACAACAGCGGCTTCTGGCTCGGCTACAGCGGCGGCGTCAAGTCGTGGGCGTTCATGATGAACCACCCGGGCGGCACCTCGCACACCATCTGGGCGCGCAACCCCGCGGTGGTGCCCGCCGCGAACGAGTGGACCCACCTCACCGGCGTCTACGACTCCGCCACGCGCAAGATGACCCTGTACGTGAACGGCACGCTCGCCGCCGGGCCCGTGACGTACCACGGCGGGGCCGGACCGGCGACGGCGGTGCAGTTCGGGCAGGCCCGCTACCAGGGCAGGCAGACCGACCCGTGGCCCGGCGAGGTGGACGAGGTCCGGGTGCACGACCGGGCCCTGGCCGCCGACGAGATCGTGAAGCTGGTGAACCACGCGGCCACGCTCACCGGCCACTGGACGCTGGACGAGGAGACCGGCACGGCCGCGGCCGACACGGCGGGCGTGACCGGCCCGCTCACCCTCGGTCCGGGGGCCTCCTGGACCAGCGGCTGGCTCGACGGGGCGCTCGCGCTCGACGGAGCCGCCGGGCACGCCGAGGCGTCGCGGGCGGCGGTGCGCACCGACGACAGCTTCACCGTCACGGCGTGGGTCCAGCTCGACACGCTGCCGCCGGCCGACGCCGCGGCGGTGGCGCAGCGCGGGACCCGGGCCCGCGGCTTCGCGCTCGGCTACGCCGCCGACGGGCCGCGCTGGTCCTTCGGCATGGCCGGCGCCGACGCGGACGGGGCGCCGGTGACGCGCACCCGATCGGACGCCGTCCCGTACGTCATGGAATGGACCCACGTGGCGGGCGTGTACGACGCGCTCGCCAAGAAGCTGCGCGTCTACGTGGGCGGGCAGCTCGTCGCCACCACCGAGACCGGCCACGCGAGCACCTGGAACGCCACCGGGCCGCTCCAGCTCGGCCGGACCCTGCACGACGGCGCGTTCACCGGGCACTGGCCCGGCATCGTCGACGATGTCCGCACCTACCAGGGCGCACTGGGCGATCTCGACGTCGCCCGGCTCGCCGCCGAATGACCCTCCGCCGGCACCCCCCATGCCCGACCCCTGGACGGTGAGGATGTACGACCACGAGGAGATCCCCGACTACGAGCGCTCGACCTTCCTGATCTTCGAATGGTTCCCGCGTAAGTTCCGCTGGTTCGCCCGGTCCTGCGCGGCCATGGCGATCGTGGTCGTCGTGCCGCTGGTGTACGCCATGCCGGCCGAGGCCGAACGCAGGGAACGGCCGGAGGTTCAGAAGGAGGAGCCGGTGCCCGGCCGGCCGGTCGCCGTGCTGCCCAAGGCCGAGGACGTCACGGCCGAGAAGGCGCTCAAGGCGGCCCCGTCCGTGGCCTGGCCGAAGCCGGGCACCGCCGAGTTCGCACCCGCCGCGAGCCGGCCGGAGCGGGGCAAGGCCGAGCCGGGCAAGGCCGCAGCTGAGCCGGGCGCGGGTGAGAAGGCCTGGGTGAAGGCCGGTTCGCTGCCGGTGCGGGTAGAGGCCCCGGCGAGCGGGCGCGCCCAGGCGCCGCCCGAGCGGGTCAGGGTCGAGGTGCTCGACCGGGCCAAGACCCCCGGCGTCCAGGGCGTGCCGCTGCGCCTGTCCCGGGGACAGGGTGCCACGCGCGGCGGCCCGGCCCGGGTCGAGCTGGACTATTCGGGCTTCCGGCACGCGTTCGGCGGCGACTACGCCGACCGGCTGAAGCTGGTCAAGCTGCCGGACTGCGCGGGCGCCGCCTGCCCCGAGCCGGAGCCGGTGCCCGCCGAGAACGACGTCAAGGCGGGCGTGCTGACGGCCGAGGTGAACGTCGAAGGCGCCCAGCTGTACGCGCTGACCGCCACCGCCTCGGGCGCCTCGGGCGACTACTCGGCCACGTCGCTGGCGCCGTCGGCGAAGTGGAGCGTCGGCCCCCAGTCGGGCGACTTCAGCTGGAACCACCCGATGCGGGTGCCGCCGTCCATCGGCGGCGAGGAGCCCGTGATCAGCCTCGGCTACTCCTCGCAGAGCGTCGACGGCCGCACCTCCTCCACCAACAACCAGGTGTCCTGGGCGGGCGAGGGCTTCGACCTGACCTCCGGCGGCTACATCGAGCGCCGCTACAAGTCCTGCACCGCCGACGGCAAGAAGACCGGCGACCTGTGCTGGGACCACGAGAACGCCACGCTGATGCTCAACGGCTCGGCCGTGGAGCTGGTCAAGGACGCCACCACCAAGCAGTGGCGGCCCAAGCGCGACGACGGCACCCGGATCGAACTGCTCACCGGGGCGACGAACGGCGACAACGACGGCGAGTACTGGCGGCTCACCACCACCGACGGCACCCAGTACCACTTCGGACTCAACCGGCTGCCCGGCTGGACCACCGGCAAGCCCGAGACGAAGTCGGCCTGGACGGTGCCGGTGTTCGGCAACGAGTCCGGCGAGCCCTGCCACAACTCCACCCCCGCGAACGCCTGGTGCCAGCAGGCCTGGCGGTGGAACCTGGACTACTCGGCCGACCGGCACGGCAACGCGCTCACGTACTGGTACGAGACCGAGCGCAACCACTACGGCCGCAACGAGAAGCCCGACCTGGGCACCCCGTACGTCCGCGGCGGCTACCTGACCCGCATCGACTACGGCTACCGCTCGGCCGAGCTGTTCTCCGGGGCCCCGGCGGCGCGGGCGGTGTTCACCGTGGCCGAGCGGTGCCTGCCGAGCGGCTCGATCACCTGCGAGCCGGCCCAGCTCACCAAGGACACCGCGAGCCACTGGCCCGACGTGCCGTTCGACCGCAACTGCAACGCCGGCGAGAGCTGCAAGGACCGCACCTCGCCCACGTTCTGGACCCGCAAGCGGCTGGCGAAGGTGACGACGCAGGTCCGCTCCGGCAGCGCGTACCGGGACGTGGACTCCTGGACGCTCACCCACTCCTTCCCCGCCACCGGCGACGGCCTGAGCCCGGCGCTGTGGCTGGCCTCGATCCAGCACGCCGGCCACGTCGGCGGCACCGTCACGCTGCCCAAGGTGACCTTCGCCGGGGTGCAGCTCCGCAACCGGGTCGACGCCGACGAGGGACGCGCCCCGCTGTACAAGTGGCGCATCCAGTCGATCAACTCCGAGGCCGGCGCCGAGACCCGGGTGAACTACGCGCCCGAGGAGTGCGCGCCGGGCAACCTGCCCGCCGCCGACCGCAACACCAAGCGCTGCTACCCGCAACGGTGGACGCCGCAGGACGAGATGGAGGTGCTCGACTGGTTCCACAAGCACGTGGTCGCGCAGACCGTGGAGATCGACCGTACCGCCCGCTCCCCCTGGCTGGTCACCGACTACGAGTACCTCGACGGGGCGGCCTGGCGGTACGCCGAGCACATCCTGATCAAACCCAAGGAGCGCACCTGGTCCGACTGGCGCGGTTTCTCCCGCGTACGGGTGCGTCAGGGCGACGGCCAGGACGGGCCGCGCACGATGACCGAGCACCGCTACTACCGCGGCATGGACGACGACCGGCTGGCCGACGGGAGCCGCAAGGACGTCAGGGTCACCGACAGCGAGGGCAAGGCGCGCGAGGACCACGACCAGCTCTCCGGGGCCGACCTGGAGACCATCGTGCACGACGGCGACGGCGGGAAGGTCCTGTCGGCCACCGCCGAGGAGCACTGGTGGCGCAAGACGGCCGAGTTCACGTTCGAGGGCGTGACCAAGACGGCCCACATCGTGCAGTCCGCGAAGATGACCGCCCGCGACCTGAAGGAGGACGGCACCTGGCAGCGCACCGCCGAGGAGCGGACGTACGACGAGCACGGCATCCTCACCCAGGTGAGCGACCTCGGCGACGTCACCGACCCCGCTG
Organism: Nonomuraea sp. NPDC054003; assembly: GCF_055585125.1. Taxonomy (NCBI): domain Bacteria; kingdom Bacillati; phylum Actinomycetota; class Actinomycetes; order Streptosporangiales; family Streptosporangiaceae; genus Nonomuraea; species Nonomuraea sp. NPDC054003. The sequence continues at coordinate 206,487 of NZ_JBVJKR010000014.1, read as the reverse complement.
ACGACGTCTGCACCCGCTACACCCACGCCCGCGACCCGGCCGCGTGGATGCTCGACTTCACCAGCCGCGTCGAGACCGTCGCCAAGCCGTGCTCGGCGACGCCGCAGCGGCCCGCCGACGTGCTGTCGGACGAGCGGTTCCACTTCGACGGGCGCGCGTTCGGGCAGCCGCCGCTGCGCGGCGACGTGACCCGCGAGGAGGAGCTGGCCTCGTACGAGGGGAGCACGCCGCGGTACGTGCTGGACGTGGCGCGCACGTACGACGCCTACGGCCGCGAGACGTCGGAGACCGACGCGGCCGGCGGCTCCACCACGACCACGTACGTGCCCGCGACCGGCGCGCAGGCGACCGAGGTGCGCTCCGCCAACCCGCTCGGCCACTCGGACGTCACCTACGTCGAGCCCGCCTGGGGCGAGCCGGTCGCGGAGGAGGACGAGAACGGCCGCCGCGCCGACCTGCAGCACGACCCGCTCGGCCGCCTGGTCAAGGTGTGGCAGAACGACAGGAACAAGGCGGCGGGCCAGTCGCCCAACACCGAGTACTCCTACCTGATCCGCACCGACGGCCCGAACGTCGTCACCACCAGGACGCTCGCGACCGACGGCACGTACATCGCCAGCCACGAGCTCTACGACGGGCTGATGCGCCCGCGCCAGACCCAGGAGCCCGCGCCCGGCGGCGGGCGGGTCATCACCGACACCTTCCACAACTCCATCGGCGAGGTGGCCAAGACCAACGAGGGCTACTACGCCACCGGCGACCCGGAGACGAACGTGTTCGCGGTGTCGGACGACGACGTCGCCGGCCAGGTCGTCACCGCCTTCGACGGGGCCGGCGAGATGGTCTCGCAGAGCTTCCGCGTCAAGGGCCAGGAGAAGTGGAAGTCCACCGTCCGGCGCGCCGCCGACCGGGCGCACGTCACCCCGCCGCCCGGCGAGAGCGCCGCCACCCTCATCGCCGACGCCGAGGGCCGGGGCGTGGAGCTGCGCCAGTACAAGGGCTCGACCCCGACGGGCGAGTACGAGGCCACCAAGTACACCTACGACAAGGCGGGCCGGCTCGCCACCGTGACCGACTCCGCGGGCAACGTGTGGCGGCACCACTACGACCTGCGGGACCGCGAGATCAAGACCGAGGACCCGGACAAGGGCGTCACCACCCGCGTCTTCAACGACCTCGACGAGGAGGTGTCCAGCACCGACGCCCGCGGCCGCACCCTCGTGCACGCCTACGACCTGCTCGGGCGCAGGACCTCGACCCGGGAGGGCTCGGCCACCGGGCCGCTGCTGGCCGAGTGGCGCTACGACGTGCTGGCCAAGGGCCACCTGGCCGAGACGGTCAGGTACGCGGGCGGGCAGGCCTACTCCGCCAAGATCGAGGCCATCGACCGGGAGTACCGCACCCTCCGCCAGAGCGTCACCATCCCGGCACGTGAAGGCCCGCTGGCCGGCACGTACCTCTTCAACACCCGCTACACCGCCGACGACCAGGTGCAGTCCATCACGTTCCCGGAGGCCGGCGGCCTCCCGGCGGAGACCGTCACCTACGGGTACGACGCGCTGCGCCAGCCCACCAAGGTCGAGGGCCTGTCCACGTACGTCACCGACGCCCGCTACGGCAAGCTCGGCGAGACGCTCCAGTACGAGCTCAGCACCGGCACGCGCAAGACGTGGCTGACCTACACCCACGAGGAGGGCACCCGCAGGCTCATCCGCTCCCAGCTCGACAGGGACATCGGCACCGCCTCCGACCTGGACCTGAACTACACCTACGACGCGACGGGCAACGTCACCCGCATCGCCGACCGGGCGTCCGCCGACACCCAGTGCTTCACCTACGACCACCGGCGCCGGCTCAGCGCCGCGTGGACGGCCACCGACGCCTGCGCCGCCCCCGAGCCGCGCTCCACCCTGATCGGCGGCGTCGCACCGTACGCCACCAGCTACGCCTACGACTCCACCGGCAACCGGACGAAGGAGACCCACCACGCCTTCGGCGGCCGGTCCCAGGTCGTCCGCGACTACGCCTACCCGGCCGCCGGGCAGCCCCGGCCGCACGCGCTCGCGTCCGTCACGCCCACCGGCCCGGCCGGTGAGCAGTCGTCCTCCTACGAGTACGACGCGGCGGGCAACACGATCGTGCGCCGGACCGGCAGCTCCTCCCAGCAACTCACCTGGGACGCCGAGGGCAACCTCGAATCGGTCACCGAGGCCGGCAAGACCACCTCGTTCGTCTACGACGCCGACGGCGACCGGCTGATCCGCCGCACCCCCACCGACACCGTCCTGTACGTGGACGACCTGGAGTTGCGGCTCGACCAGGCCAAGCAGACCGTGGAGGGCACCCGCTACTACACGGTCAACGGCGAGGCGGTGGCGGTACGCAACTCGGCGGGGAAGGTCCACTTCTTCGCCAGCGACCACCACGGCACCGCCAACGCCGCCGTCGACGCCGACAGCGGCGCGGTGGCGATCCGCCGTCAGACCCCCTTCGGCGCCGACCGGGGCACCCCGCCCACCTGGTGGCCGGGCGAACGGGGGTTCGTCGGCGGGACCGTGGACCCGACGACCAAGCTCGTGCACCTGGGCGCCCGCGAGTACGACCCGGTGATCGGCCGGTTCCTGTCCGTGGACCCGGTCATCGACGAGCAGGATCCGCAGCAGCTGCACGGCTACGCCTACGCCGGCAACAGCCCCGTCTCCGCGACCGACCCCGACGGGCAGCTGTTCTGGTTCGCCGCCGGCATCGCGCTGCGGATCGCCCTCCAGGCCGCGGCCCGGCGGGCGGCGATCGCCGCGGCCCGCAGGGCAGCCGCTGCCGCCGCCCGGCGCGCCGCGCTCGCCGCCGCCCGCCGCCGCGCCGCCGCCGAGGCCCGGCGCAAGGCGATCGAGGCGGCCAGGAAGAAGGCCATCGCCCAGGCCAAGAAGAAGGCCGCCGCCGAGGCCAGGAAGAAGGCCATCGCCAAGATGCGCAAGGCCGCCGCCGAGGCGGTCAAGCGCAGAGCGGCCGCGGCGAGAGCCCGCGCGGCGGCCGCACGGGCCCGCGCCCGCGCCGCGGCGTCACGCGCACGGGCGGCCGCGTCCAGGGCACGCGCCAGGACCGCGGCGAAGGTCAAACGCGCCGTCGCCCAGCGTCCGAAACCGGCCAGGGCCAGACCCAACCACCGGCCCACCACCCGCCGGGCGCAACAACGCGCGAACCCGCCCAAGGCACAGCGAAATCCGTCCAGCAACCAGTCCCAGCCCCGAAGAGGGCTCTCCGAGGAGCAGAAACGCTCCATCGACGAGCAGATGGGAGCACGCCGCTACAGTCCGGAAGAGCTGGGTTCCCACACCCGCAACGCGCGCAGCGAGTCGGAGCTCATGCCCTGGCAGGGCACCGGGCACGGCCCCGCGAGCAAGCCCTTCGAGTCGGACAAGCCGGGCGTCGGCAAGGGCAAGGCGGTCGCCTGGTTCCTCTGGAAGATCCTCAGACCGGTGGCCAAGGACTGACCATCCGCTGATCGGCCCCGGGACCGCCCGGGGCCGATCACACCGGTCGGAGCATGCCCGACAGGTGGACCAGCCCTTCCCCGTACCGCTCGGCGACCTCTCGCTCCAGCTCCGGAGTGACCACCCAGACCCCGGCCTCGACCCGTCCCGTCAGGATGTCGACAGAGGCCGATCGCAGGCCCTCCACCTCCTCCTCCACCCGCTCCCGCACGGCCTGGAGCTCGGCCTCGGTGTGCTCGGCCGGGCTCAGGCACAGCGCGCCGCCCCAGAGCTCGCGGATCGCGGCCTCGTGAGCGGCGGGGTCGCCGGTGAAACGGACGTTCAGGACGAGCCGCTTCGGGTCGTTGCCGTGGCGCTCGACCGACCCAGGGTCGCCTTCCATCTCCTCCAGGTAGCTCTGGTCCAGCCAGCTGCCCGCGTAGCCGGGAAGCTCCTGGGCTCTGGCGAGCGCGGCATCCATCGCCTCCTGAGTGGCCTTCGCCGGGTCGGCCGGGCGCCAGCCGCCCGCGGGTCGCGGGCACGGTGAGGTGAAGTCCGGCCCGCCGCCCGGAGCGTCGCGCCGCCCGGCGGGGCGCGGCGGCTCGGTGAGCGTCAGTTTCGCGCCGTCCCAGGTGCCGACCACGTGGTACTCGCCCCACCGCACGCCCCCTTGGGCCGAGTGCTCGACCGCCTCCCAGTCCCACCCGGCCAGGTCGATCCCGCCGCACTGGGGCGGAAGGGACTCCATGACCAGGTCGCAGAGCTGGGGTCCGTGCTCGTCGTCGGACAGCACGGTGCCTTCGGCCTGGTATCGCGTGACGGTCGCGGCCGGGGCCGTCCCGCAGGAAACGACGGTCACCAGCGCGGCGACGAGCAGGGCACCTCTCATGCCTCTGAGACGGGTCCGGGCGCGCGGTGGTTCAACGGGCCTTGAGTCGGTCGATCAGCGTGCGGTAGTCCGTCGCGATGTCGGCCAGCAGGTCGCGCAGCTCGTCGCCGTACACCGCGGCGGCGGCGAACGCCTCGAAGGCCTCCTCGTGGGCGGCGATCTCGGACGCTCCGGTCAGGGTGAGATCACCGGTCAGGGTCTCGACCACGCTGACCGTGCCGTCGTAGATGGTGAACCCGTGGAGCGGGAAGGCCGCCGCCTCCGCCTTCCAGGGGACGACGCCGAGCCGGACGTGCGGCAGCGCCGAGACCTGGGCCAGCCGGTCGAGCTGCGCCGGCATCAGGGACGGTGACCCCGGCCGGGTGCGCACCGCGCCCTCCGTGAGCACGAACGCGAACCGCCGGCCCTCTTCCAAGAGCACCGCCTGCGCCTCGACCCGGGCGGCCACCGCCTCGGCCGCGTCGTCCGTGTCGGCCGTGTCGGCCGGGTCCGGGCCGATGGCCAGTCGCGCGTAGTCCGCCGTCTGCAGCAGTGGCGGGATCATCGCGGGGGAGAACACCGCCATCCACCGCGCGGAGCGCACCCGCGCCGCCTCGGCCGCCTCGCGCCGGGGCAGCTCACCGGGTGTCCGTAGTCGATCCTCCACACCGAGGGTTCTACCACGCGCTTGATTTGTCGCAAGCTTTGACGCATCATATTAAGACAATGCTTGCGACAAAATGGAGGGGTCATGTCGAGCGACGCGTTATCCGGTCACGGTCCGGCGGTGCGGCCGGAGGACCTGAAGATGGCGGAGATCTGGCTGACCGGCCACGGCCTGCCCGACGTCCGGCCGACGCCGCTGCTGGCCGTGCGGCTCGCGGTGCGCCGGCGGGCGCGGCTCGCCAACGCGATCCTGCCGGCCGGCCTGTTCATCGGGGCCGCTCTCGCCTACGTCTCCGGCGAATCCGGGCTGCACGCCATGGTGCCGGTGCTGATCCTGATCGTGCTGGTAATCGGGATGCTGCTGGCGCAGGCGCTGCTCGACCGGTGGGTGCGCAGGGTCGACCGGCGGGCCGGCGAGGCCTTGCCGCGCCGGACGGCTCATCTTGCCCAGCCCGGCTGGCAGGCCCTGCTCGGCCGGCCGCGCGCCGTGTTCATCGTCGCCACCTTCGCCGGCGCGACGGCGCTCGTGGTGAGCGCGCTGACCGTCCAGGACGCCGACGCGCGGTACGCGGCCCTGGTCGTGCTGGTCGGCGTCGCCGGGGCCGGCGCCGGGATCGTCCTGCAACTGCGCGACCTGCTGGCGCGTCCGATCGTCGCCGAGGACGAGGCCTCGCTGACCGCCGACGTCATCATGCGGATCGAGGACGCGCGCGAGGCCGGCATGCCGACCGTGCCGTGGTCGCTGCCGGTGGTGCTGATCTTCGGCGCCGCGCCCCTCTGGTGGAAGGTCGCGTCGATCGCCCTCGTGATCATCGGGATGATCGCGCTCGTCGTGATCACCATGCGGACGCCGTCGAGCGTGACGACGGCGCGGCGCGTGATGAGCCTTTCATGATCGTCATCGACGCGGCCTCACCCGTCCCTCCGTACGAGCAACTGCGCGCCCAGCTCGCCGGCCAGATCCACGACGGCACGCTGCCCGTCGGCTCCCGGCTGCCGACGATCCGCCAGCTCGCGGCCAACCTCGGGCTGGCCGTCAACACGGTGGGCAGGGCGTACCGGGAGCTGGAGGAGGCGGGGCTGATCGAGACCCGGGGCCGGGCCGGGTCGTTCGTGTCGGCCGCCGGCGAGGAGGGCCGCGAACGCGCCCGCCGCGCCGCCGCCGACTACGCGGCCGTGGTCGCCAGCGTCGGCATCGACCCGCACGAGGCGCTCCGCATCGTCGAGGCCGCCCTGCGCCCCACCTCACCGGCGCGGGCCTCCCCCTGAGCGTCAGGTCAGGTCAGGACGACGAGCAGAATGGTCACGCCGAGGGTGAGGTCGAGGACGGCGCAGAACTCGGCGAGCGAACGGGTCACGACCTTGTCCGCCCGCCAGACGATCACGTCCAGCACGACGTGCCCGATCAGGGCCGCGGCGACGAGGCAGCCGCCCAGGACGGGCGGCAGGGAGAGCCCGACCAGGGCGGCGCCGCCGAACACCAGCATCGCGGGGAGCTGGCCGGCCCTGAGCCCTGGCTCGCCCAGCATGCCGTTGACCAGGCCGAGCGCGGCCAGGGTGACGGCGCTCGCGACCAGCGTCGGCCACACGTCCAGGTCGAACAGCCGCAGCGCCGTCACTCCCACCACGGACATGCAGAACAACGTCCACACCACGCCCGGCTTCCCGATGACGGCGGTGGCCAGGTAGACGAGCGCGGCGAGGAACACCACCATCCCCTCGTCCCGCGCGTCTCCCATGTTCAGCGCGGAGAATGCGGCGAAGGCGAGCCCGGCCAGCGTCGGCCACCGGTGCGGCAGCGACCTGAGCAATCGGGCGGCGGGGGATACGGGTGTCTCGCTTGCGACGTGCATATCGCCGACTATCACCGCCAGGCCCGCCGCTCCTCCGGGCCCACGGCCCTACATGTCCGAATACTTGGGAATGTCGTCAGTTCGGACATGATCCAGCGCCGGGTTCGCCGCCGACGCAGAATGGCGGCATGAGAGCGATCGTGCAGGAAGCGTATGGCTCATTCGATGTCCTGAAATTACGTGACATCGACATGCCGGCGGTGAAGGACGACGAGGTGCTCGTCCGGGTGCGCGCCGCCTCCGTGCACCCCGACGTGTGGCATGTCGTGACCGGCCGGCCGTATGTCCTCCGCGTCATGGGGTCCGGGCTGCGCCGGCCGAAGGTCCGCGTTCCCGGCACGGACATGGCCGGGGTGGTCGAGGCGGTGGGCGCGGGCGTGACGCGGTTCCGGCCGGGCGACGAGGTGTTCGGCGAGACCCTGCACGGCATGCAGTGGAAGAACGGCGGCACCTTCGCCGAGTACGTCGCCGTACGGGAGGACAACCTGGCGCCCAAGCCCGGCGACGTGAGCTTCGAGCAGGCCGCGACCGTGCCCACCGCCGGGCTCATCACCCTGATGAACTTCCCGCCGGGCCCGCTGGGCGAGGTGCTGGTCAACGGCGCCGCCGGCGGCGTGGGCGGGCTCGCGGTGCAGATCGCCAAGGCCCGCGGCGCGACGGTGACGGGCGTCGAGCACACCTCCAAGCTCGACCTGGCGACCTCGCTCGGCGCCGACCACGTGATCGACTACACCAAGGAGGACTTCACCCGGCGCGGTGAGCGCTACGACCTCGTCTTCGACATCCCGGGCAACCGCCCGTTCGCGGAATGCCGCCGCGTGCTCAAGCCGGAAGGCACGTACGTTCTCATCGGTCACGACCACTACGGCGCGGGGGGCCATCAGGTGCTCGGCAGCCTGCCGCGCATGATCAAGCTGATGGCCCAGTCCATGTTCCACCGGCAGCTGCCGAAACCGACCGGGTCCCCGCCGCCCAGGAAGGAGTCGATGGCCGTGCTCACGGAGCTGCTGGAGACGGGCGGGCTCACCCCGGTCGTCGACCGCGCGTTCCCCCTGGAGGAGGCCCCCGCCGCCCTCCGCTACCTGACCGGGGGCACGGCCCGGGGCCGGATCGTCGTCGTCCCCTAGCCCGGTAACGTGGGGCGAATGCGGCTTCATGTGGGTTGTGCGATGTGGACGCACGGGCCGTGGCAGGGCCGGTTCCTGCCGCATCCGCTCCCGCCGGCGGAACGGCTGCGGGCCTACGCCACCTGGTGCAACGCCGTCGAGGGCAACACGACGTTCTACGCGACACCGGCCAGGAGCACGGTGGAGACATGGGCGGCCCAGACGGCGCCCGGCTTCCGGTTCGTGGTGAAGCTGCCCAAGACGATCACGCACGAGCGGCGGCTCTCGGGGGCCGACGAGCCGTTGCGCGAGTTCCTGGACGCGATCGAGCCGCTGGGCTCAAGGACGCACGCCCTGTGGATCCAGCTGCCCGGATCCTTCGGTCCCGGTGACCTCGGGACGCTGGCGGCGTTCCTGCACCGGCTGCCGCAGTCCTACCGCTACGCGGTCGAGGTGCGGCACAAGGCGTTCTTCGAGGACGCGCGGGCCGTCCGGTCGCTGGAAGGCGTGCTGGGCCGGGCCGGCGCCGAGTGGGTGCCGTTCGACACGGTGACGCTCTTCGGGACCCCGCCGGCCACCGACGCCGAGCGCGACGCCTGGGTCAAGAAGCCGCGGGTGCCGCGCCGGTCGGCCGCGCTCACGGACCGGCCGATCGTGCGCTACCTGGGCCGCGACGACGTCGACCGTACGGTGGAGGGGTGGGGCCACTGGGTCGGCGTGGTGACGGAGTGGCTGCGTGAGGGCCGCTCGCCGACGGTGTTCGTGCACACCCCCGACAACGCCGAGGCCCTGGAGCTCGCCCGCCGCTTCCACGACGCCGTGCGCGCCCGGCTGCCGCAGGTGGAGCCGCTGCCCGAGCCTGTCCCGGCCGAGCCGCCGACGCTGTTCTGACCAGCGGTCGTGGACGTGTCACCGTACGGACGGAAGGGCAGGCCGGTCGCATGGAGTACGGCGAGCTGCTGGAGGCGGCGCGCGGCGGCGACGAGAGGGCGTTCGGCAGCCTCGTCGGCCCGTTTCAGGACGAGCTGCGCGCCCACTGCTACCGGATGCTCGGCTCGGTGCACGACGCGGAGGATGCCGTGCAGGAGACGCTCGACCGGGCATGGCGGAGCATCGGCCGGTTCGAGGACCGGGACGGCTCGCTCCGCCCGTGGCTCTACCGGATCGCGACGAACCGGGCGTTGACCCTGGCCGAGCGGAGAGGCCGCCGGGAGCTGCCCGCGGACCTGCGGCCCGGGGTGACCGAGGTGGCGTGGCTGGAGCCGTACCCGGACCGGCTGATGGGCCCGGAGGCGCGGGCCGTGGAGCTGGAGAGCGTGGAGCTGGCGTTCGTGGCCGCGCTGCAGCACCTGCCCCCGGTGCAGCGGGCCGCCCTGCTGCTGCGCGACGTGCTCGGCTACACCGCCGCCGAGACGGCGGGCCTGCTGGACACGACGGTCCCGGCCGCCAACAGCGCGCTGCAACGCGCCCGCAAGGCCGTGACCGGCCTGCTGCCCGGTACGACGCAGCGGCGGGAGCTGGGCGCCGGCGGGCAGCGGGAGCTGGCCAGGCGGTACGCGGCGGCGTGGGAGGCGGGCGACGTCGAGGCGATCGTGGCGATGCTGACCGAGGACGCCAGATACTCGATGCCGCCGCGGATCGAGTGGTACGCGGGCCACGACGCCGTCCGCGGCTTCCTCATGGAGGCGGCGCGGCGGGAGCGCTGGCGGTTCGTGCCGGCGCGGGCCAACGGTCAGCTCGCGTTCGGCACGTACCGCTGGGACGGGACCGCGTACGTCCCCGGCGGGCTGGACGTGCTGGCCGTGCGGGACGGGCGGGTGGCCGAGGTGGTGTCGTTCCTGGAGGCCGACCTGACCGCGTTCGGGTTGCCGGCCGAGCTGCGATGAGTTTCCCGATCCGGCCGGGTTGTACGGGTGAGGGAGACCATCCAAGGAAAGGCCGGAGCTCATGCGTACCGATGACAAGCGGATCAGGGAACTCGTGGAGCGGTGGGCGCGCGCCGCGCATGCCGGCGACCTGGACGGGGTGGTCGCCGACCACGCCGACGACATCGTCATGTTCGACGTGCCGCCGCCCTACGAAGGGGTCCGCGGCATCGAGGCCTACCGGCGCACCTGGCCGGAGTTCTTCACCTGGCAGGCGGCGGGGGCCACGTACGACATCGTCTCGCTGGAGGTGACGGCGGGGGAGGACGTCGCGTACGCGTACGCGCTGCTGCGCTGCGGGATGCCGGACGACGACCCGAAGGTCCTGCTCCGGCTCACGTTCGGGCTGCGCAAGGAGGGTGGGCGGTGGGTGGTGGCGCACGAGCACCACTCGTTCCCGGTGGGCGCCGGGGCTTGAATCGAATCAAGCATCAACCGTGAGCGTAAGCGAGGGCTTCCCTCTGGGCTTGTGCGGTAGAAGGAAGAACGTTTTAATCCTCCTCTGAAGCACCGACAGGAGGAGGAGCCTTGATCGGCTATGGCGGCGACTGGAATCCGGAGCAGTGGCCCGAGGAGATCTGGGCCCAGGACGTCGCCCTGATGCGCGAGGCCGGCGTCAACCAGGTCAGCGTCGGCATCTTCTCCTGGGCGCTGCTGGAGCCGGTCGAGGGCAGGTTCGAGTTCGGCTGGCTGGACCGGGTCCTGGGCCTGCTGGCGGACAACGGCATCGGCGCCCTTCTCGCCACGCCGACCGCCTCGCCGCCGCCCTGGTTTGGCCACGCCTACCCCGAGGCGCTCCCGGTGGACGCCGACGGCCGGCGGCTCCACCACGGCAGCCGCCAGGGCTTCTGCCCCAGCTCGCCGATCTACCGCGATAAGGCCCTGCGCGTGGTGGAGCGGCTCGGCGAGCGCTACCGCGGGCACCCGGCGCTCAGGTTGTGGCACGTGCACAACGAGTACGGCTGCCACAACGCCCGCTGCTACTGCGACGCCTCCGCCGACGCCTTCCGCGCCTGGCTGCGCGGCCGGCACGGGACGCTGGACGCGCTCAACGACGCCTGGGGCACCGCCTTCTGGTCGCAGCGCTACAGCGCCTGGGAGCAGATCCTGCCGCCGCGCGCCACCCCGTCGTTCACCAACCCGGGGCAGCAGCTCGACTTCCGCAGGTTCAGCTCGGACGCGCTGCTCGACCTCTACCGCGCCGAGCGCGACCTGCTCGCCGGGCTGTCGCCGGACGTGCCGGCCACCACGAACATGATGGCGGGCGCGCACTGGGACATGGACTACTGGTCCTTCGCCAAGGAGGTGGACATCGTCTCCACCGACCACTACCTGATCGGCCCCGACCCGCACATCGACCTGGCGTTCGCCGCCGACTACGCCCGCTCGCTCGGCGGCGGCCGGCCGTGGCTGCTGATGGAGCACTCCACCAGCGCGGTCAACTGGCAGCCGGTCAACCGCGCCAAGCGCCCCGGCGAGCTGCGCCGCAACTCGGTCCAGCACCTGGCCAGGGGCGCGGACGCGATCATGTTCTTCCAGTGGCGGGCGTCCAGGGCGGGGGCCGAGAAGTGGCACTCGGCGATGCTCCCGCACGCCGGCACCGGCACGAAGATCTGGCGCGAGGTGACCGCCCTCGGCACGCTCCTCGGCGCCGCCGCCGAGGTGGCAGGCAGTACGGTCGAGGCCGACGTCGCGATCCTGCTCGACCACGCGAGCGTCTGGGCGCAGGACCACCCGGCCCAGCCCACCACCGAGCTGAAGCCGGTCGAGGTGATCAAGAGCTGGTACGCCGAGCTCTGGAAGCAGGGCGTCACCTGCGACGTCGTCCACCCGGAAGCCGATCTGTCCGGCTACCGCCTGGTCCTGGCGCCCTCGCTCTACCTGGTCAGCGACCACGGCGCCGCCGGTCTCGAACGCTTCGTGGCCGCCGGCGGGACCGCCCTGGCCGGCCCGTACAGCGGCATCGTCGACGAGCACGACCGCGTCAGGCTCGGCGGCTACCCGGGCGCCTGGCGCGACCTGTTCGGGGTGACCGTGGAGGAGTTCTTCCCGCTGGAGCCGGGGGAGAGCGTCACGCTGTCGGGCGGCGGCACCGGGACCGTGTGGACCGAGACCGCGCACACCACCACCGCCAAGGTGCTCGACACGTACGCCACCGGCGAGCCCGCCTGGACCCGCAACGCCTGGGGCGACGGGACGGCCCACTACCTGACCACCCTGCTCGCGGGCGACGACCTGGCGGCCGTGCTCCGCACGGTCTGCGACGAGGCGGGCGTCACCGCCCCGGCGGCTCCCGGCGTCGAGCTGGTGCGGCGGGCCCACCCGGACGGCCCGGCCTACCTGTTCGCCATCAACCACACCGGCGCGGACACGACGGTCGACGCCACCGGCACCGACCTGGCCACCGGCGACCCGTTCACCGGCGAACTCCCCGCGGGCGAGGTGCGGATCATCCGGCTCACGCCCGCCGGATAGCCCGTGGGAGGATCACGCGCGAACCCCGGGCGGATCCGGGGCGTCCTACACACGTGGACGGACAACGGGAGGCTGTCGTGAAGTTCGTGAGCGTGCTGGGCGCCGTGGCGCTCGTGGTCACCGCCGTACCCCCGGCGCAGGCGGCGGAGCGGACGGGGCCGGTGAGCGGGGCCGCCGTCTACGCCCGCTACGACGACGGCTACCGGATCGCCCACCACCGCCCGGGCTCCGGCCTGAAGACGCTGGCGGAGCTGAAGAACAGCGTGCAGTTCGCGGCCTCGCCCGACGGGCGGAAGGTCGCCTACGTCGCGGGCGGCGCGTTGCGGGTGCGCGACGGCGGCAAGGTGACGACCGTGGCACGCCGGGTGCAGGACGGCACGCCGTGCCTGACCCCCGCCTGGTCGCCCGACTCCCGGCGGGTCGCGTACGTGACGGGCTCGAAGGTGCGGGTGACCGACGGGCGGACCTCCAAGGTGCTGGGGAAGACGCGGGGCGTGTGCCACCTGACGTGGTCGCCCGACGGCCGCTACCTCGCCGGATACGCGGGCACCACCGACGGCGTCTACCGCCTCGACGTGAAGACGGGGAAGTCGGTCAGGGTCAAGGGCGTGAAGCTGGCCAACCACGTGCAGAGCCTGTCGCCGGGCGGCCGCTACGTGGTGGTGCGGACGCTCGGCCCTGACGACCCGGGCGGTGACGGCGGCTGGCCGGTGTGGTTCACGCCGACGGTGGTCGACACGGTCACCGGGCGCCGGGTGCCGATCCCGGTGAAGAGGGCGATCGGCGCCTTCTACCTGGCGGACGGCCGGCTGGTGGTGCGGGTGCGCGGGCAGGCCGCCAACACCTGGGCCGTGCTCGACCGGCGGGGCCGCGTCACCGAGCGGCTGACCGAGCCGTCCGCGGCCAGGGAACAGTCGCTGCTCCAGGTGCTCTGACCCCTGCCGGTGGATGATCTCTTCCAGTAGCATCGGCGGACGTGTCGGTCGTGCGCGGTCCCGTCCTCCTCTCGTACGTCGCCTTCGTCCTGGTCGGGGTGAGCGCCGGGGTCGCGGGGGTGCTGCTGCCCACGCAGATCGCCGACTACGGCGTCGACATGGCGACGATCGGCATCACGTTCTTCACCTTCTCCGCCGGTTACCTGATGGCCGGGTCGACGTCCGGGGCGCTCGTGCAGCGGTACGGGACGCGGCTGGCGCTGCTGGCGGGCGCGGGCTCGTTCGTGCTGTCGGCGTTGGTGCTGGGGGTGCGGCCGTCGTTCCTGGTGTTCGTGGCGGTGCAGGTGGTGGCCGGTTACGGGACGGGGCTGCTGGAGGCGGTGCTCAACGCGTACCTGGCGGGGCTGCCGTCGGCGACCACGCTGCTCAACCGGCTGCACGCGTTCTTCGGCGTCGGCGCGCTGGTGGGGCCGCTGCTGGCGACGTGGATGCTGACGTTCGCGCCGTGGAACGCCGTGTGGCTGGTCCTGGCCGGGCTGTTCGCGCCGCTGACGGTGGCCTTCGGGCTCACGTACCCGAAGGAGGCGGCCGCGTCGCAGGAAGAGGGGGCGCGCAGCGGGCTGCTCGGCACGGCGCTGCGCTCGCCCGCGGTGGTGCTGGCCTGCGCCTTCCTCGCCGTGTACGTGGGGCTGGAGACGGCCGTGGGCAACTGGGGGTTCACGTTCCTGGTGGACGAGCACACCCAGGCCGCCGAGGTGGCCGGGCCGATGGTGAGCGGCTACTGGCTGGGGCTGACCGCCGGGCGGTTCCTGATCAGCCCGGTCGCCGCCCGGCTCGGCTGGACCACGGCGGCCATGGCGTACGCGTGCCTGGCCGGGATCGCGGCGTCGGTGGCGCTGATCTGGGCGGCCCCGGCCGGTCTGGTGGCGGGCGCGGGGCTGGCGCTGCTCGGGTTCTTCCTCGGGCCGGTGTTCCCGACCGCGATGGCGGTGGTGCCGAACCTCACGGAGGCCAGGCTGGTGCCCACCGCCATCGGCGTCATGAACGGCGTGTCGGTCGTCGGCGGCGCGGTGTTCCCGTGGCTGGCCGGGGCGGTCGCCGAAGGCGTCGGCGTGTGGACGCTCATGCCGTTCTCGCTCACGCTGGCCCTGGTCCAGCTGGCGATCTGGCGCCTGCTCATGGCCCGGACGCGCTGACCGCTCACCTCGGCCGGCGGGCCTCCTCGGGCCCGTACTTCTCGTGGACCCGCCGCAGCATGTCCATCAGCTGTTCGTCCTCGCGGATCTTGGCCCGGTACTTCTCCGGCAGCCTGCGCAGCTCCTCCTCCTCGTCCTGGAGCCTGCGGTAGAAGTGCGCGCACTCCTCCGGGGAGCACTCCTCGTCCAGGAGCCTCGTGGCGTAGCGGCGGGTGGCCGAGGACATGTTCTGCGCCCGGCCCTTGGTGCTGGCCAGAGAGGCGAAGACGGTGATCGTCAGGAGGGTGACGATCACGATCAGGGACAGGCCGGTGGGGATCTCGACCACCGGGACGGGCTCGCCGTCGTTGATGAACGGCACGTTGTTCTCGTGCAGGGCGTGCAGGAAGAGCTTGACGCCGATGAACCCGAGGATCGCGGCGAGCCCGTACGAGAGGTAGATGAGCCGGTCGAGCAGGCCGTCGATGAGAAAGTAGAGCTGACGCAGGCCCAGCAGGGAGAACGCGGTGGCGGTGAAGACCAGGTAGACGTTCTGGGTGAGGCCGAAGATGGCCGGGATGGAGTCGAGCGCGAACAGCAGGTCGGTGCCGGCGATGGCCACCATGACGAGGAGCATCGGCGTGAGGACGCGCCTGCCGTTCTCGACGGTGGTCAGCTTGTCGCCGTCGTAGTGCTCGGAGGTCGGCAGGAAGCGCCTGGCCAGGCGGACCACGAAGTTGTCGCCCTTGTGGCTCTCCTCGCTCTCCGGCCTGACCAGGTGTCCGGCGGTGAAGAGCAGGATCAGGCCGAAGATGTAGAACACCCAGGCGAACGTGTTGATCAGCGTCGCGCCCAGGAAGATGAACCCGGTCCGCGCCACCAGCGCGAACGTGATGCCGAACAGCAGCACCTTCTGCTGGTCGGCCCTGGGCACCCGGAAACTCGCGATGATGATCAGGAACACGAACAGGTTGTCGACCGAGAGCGCCTTCTCCGTGATGTAACCGGCGAAGTATTCGGCCCCCATGTCGCCGCCGCCGAAGACCCACACGCCGAGCCCGAACACGACGGCGATGCCCACGTAGGCGGCCGACCAGGCCGCGGCCTCCCTGAGCGTGGGGATGTGCGCCTTGCGTACGTGGAAGACGTAGTCGAACAGCAGGAGGCCGGCGATCCCGAGGACCGTCAGCCACCATATGAGCGCCGGCACATCCACGTAGGCCCTCCAGATTCCGGACAGAGATCCTTCTGTTACCCCTCGCCGGAGAACTCACGCATCAGGCGATGCAGAGCTCGTTGCCCTCCGGATCGATGATCGTCACCCACCGGGTGGGGCCCTGCCGCCCCTTGTGGAGCACCTTCGCACCCTTGCCGACCAGCCGCTCCACCTCGGCGTCGATGCTGCCGGCCCCGGCGCGGACGTCGAGGTGGATCCGGTTCTTGACCGTCTTCCGCTCCGGCACGAGCTGGAACAGCACGCGCGGGGCGCGCTCCAGCCCGCCCGGGTGGCGGATCGCGGTGCCCTCCTTCCACACCAGCGCGCCCTTGTGGAACCCGGTGTCGGCCTCGGTGGCGTGGCCCTGCACGATCTGCCGGCGGATGAACGCCTCGTCCTGCCGCTCGACCTGCCAGCCCAGGGCGTCGGCCCACCAGTCGGCCAGATTGTGCGGGTCCTGTGAGTCGATGACCACCTGGATGTCGTGCGCCATGTGCCGATCCTAATAAGGTCTTTTCATCATGACTTCGGTACGCCGCTCCGGGATCGCACCATGAACGAACCATGGCAGGAAATCGGCGATCAGGTTTACGTCCGCCGCCACGAGTCCTATGACATGAACGTGGGCCTGGTGGTCGGCGACGGCCAGTGCCTGGTCCTCGACACGGGGATGTCCCACCGGGAGGCGGCCGACCTGGTCGCCGCAGTCCGCCGGGTCACCGGCAGCCCGTGGACGGTCGTCAACACGCACGCGCACTTCGACCACTACTTCGGCAACGCGATGTTCGGCCCGGCGGAGATCTGGGGACACGTCCGCTGCGCCGAGGAGATCGAGCTGCGCGGGGCCCACCACCGGGCCGGCGTGGTGGCCGCGCTCGGCGAGGAACGGCGGGCGGAGCTGGAGGAGGTGCGGATCGTGCCTCCCGACCACGTCTTCACCACGGCCGCCACGCTCGACATCGGCGGCCGGATCGTCCACCTGCGCCATTTCGGGCTCGGCCACACCTCCGGCGACATCGCGGCGCACGTGCCCGACGCGGGCGTGGTCTTCGCGGGCGACCTGGTCGAGGAGGGCGCGCCGCCGGCGTTCGGCGACGCGTACCCGCTCGACTGGCCCGGCACCACGGCCAGGATGCTGCGCGACATGCGCGAGCAGGTGTACGTGCCGGGCCACGGCGCGGTCGTCGGCCGCGACTTCGTGATCGGGCAGCACGAGGAGCTGTCGGTGGTGGCCGAGCTGGCCCGCCGCGCCCACGTGGAAGGGCTGCGCGACCTCATCGGGAAGTTCCCCTATGACGAGGACGTCACCCGTACCGCGATCGGCAGGGCCTTCGCGCAGCTCGACGGAGAGCTTCCCTGAAGACGGGCATTTCGCTATAGTGCATATTGCACTATCAAGGGAGGCATGATGGCGCGACGCCACGACCTGGTGGGGCTCACCGTCCTCGCCATGCTCTCGGTACGCGCCAGCCACCCTTACGAGCTGCACCGTTTCATCGTCGACACGCACAAGGACTACGTGACCGGCCTGCCGAGGAGCCTCTACCACGCGGTGGACCGGCTGGCCAAGGACGAGCTGATCACCCCGGCGGAGACCGGTCGCGAGGGCCGCAGGCCGGAGCGCACGGTCTACGAGATCACCGACGAGGGCAGGCAGGAGCTGACCGTCCGGATGCGCAGGCTGCTGGAGCAGCCGGAGCCCGACCGGCGCACGTTCGTCGCCGCCGTCTCGATGATCGGGGTGCTGGCTCCGGAGGCCGCGCTCAAGGCGCTGCGCACCCGCACGGCCGCACTCCAGGGCTCGATCGGGGGCATCGACGCGCACCTGGCCACCCTGGCCGAGAACGGGCTGCCGGAGATGCTCATGCTGGAGCTGGAGTGTGACCGCGCCCTCTACGGCGCCGAGCTCGACTGGGTGCGCACGGTCATCGGCCGCATCGAGCGCGGCGAGCTCGACTGGTCGGGCACGGTCAAACAGTCGCTGATGGAGGAGCTGCTCGACGAATGAAGCGGCCGCCGGAGTGCGCCAACACCCCGGCGGCCATCCGAACACGGCGCCTGCCCTGTCCAGACTCGCAGTCTCAGGATAGGCGCCGCCGACCACGGGAGTGTGCCATGTCCGCTGAGATCCGCCGGTTGCTCGACCGCGTCTACGAGATCTGGAACGCCGGTGACGCCGCCGCCTACGCGGCGCTGTTCACCGAGGACGCCGACTACATCACCTACTTCGGCGCCAACCTGAAGGGCCGGCAGGCCATCGAGGACGCCCACCGGCAGCTGTTCACGATGCCGATCAAGCTGGAGAGCCGGGGCGAGCCCGCGATCAGGGAGCTCGGCGACGGGGTCGCGCTGGTCATCGCCACCGGCGGCTCCACCGTCGACGGCGAGCCCGAGCCCGAGCGCGACTCCGTCCTCACCTACACGGCGGTCCGGACGCCGGAGGGCTGGCGGTTCGCCTCCTTCCAGAACACCCGGGTGAGCCGGCCGTGAAGAAGCTCGTCACGGAGGTGTCGGGCGTCGTCGAGGCGCCCGCCGCCCAGGTGCGCGCCGCCCTGGCACGGGCTCTCCTGCCCGGCGGCAGGGACGTCCACGGGCGGTTCACCGTCCAGGACGCGCCGGGCCACACGTCCACGGTCGAGGTCACCGGTTCGGTGATCGCGTTCCAGGGCGGCTGGTGGTACCGCGGCGAGTGGTCGCTCGCGCCGCACCCGTCGGGGACGCTGCTGGTGCACCGCGTCTACAACGTCGCCCGGCGGGCGCGCTGGGGCGTGGGTCTCGCCAACCGGTTCTTCGCCGGCTTCGCCGAGGAGACCCGCCGCTCCTTCACCGACACCCTCACCCGCCTCGGCGCCGACCTGGGGACCCGCACCCGGGTGACCTGATCAGGTGGCGGCGCAGGTGTCGTGGGTGGCGTCGAAGCCCTTGAGCGCCTCGCTGTCGGCCGGGTCCAGGGGCTTGAGGCCGCGCCAGTCGTCGCCCACCACCAGCACCAGCCGGGCCGTGCGGGCTCCCGGCACCGCCCGCGGCGTGGCCGTGCGCACGTCGCGGGCGAGTGTCGGCACGCGCGCCTCGCCGTTCGTCCCGTACAGGATCACGGACTTGCGGTACGGCTTGCGCGCGGTGTCGCCGACCTGGGTGACGTGGTAGCCGCGCTGCTCCAGCGCCGCCGCGACCTCGGTGGCGATGCCGCGGCGGTAGGTGCCGTTGCGCAGCTCCACCGCCACCTCCGACCGGGGCACCCGGGTCTGGCCGCCGCGCACGCCGTCGAGGCTGCCGTCCCTGGCCACGATGCGGAAGAGCCGGTCGGCCTGCGGGCGCTCCCACTCGACGCGGCCCGGCTGGGTCGTCGAGTAGTGCCAGGGCGTGGTGATGAAGCGGATCCGGCCGGCGTTCAGGCCCTGGAGGCTCTCGGCCAGGTCCTTCATGACGCCGAGGGTGAAGTCGGGGTCGGTGGTGACGGCCCGGGTGCCGGCGTCGAGGAAGCCGATCAGCCGGGCCGGGTCGGTGAGCGTGTCGCCGCTCATCACCTTCTTCACCATCGAGGCGATGAACCGCTGCTGCCGCTGGATCCGCCCGATGTCAGAGCCGTCGCCGAAGGAGTAGCGGGCGCGGACGTAGCCGAGCGCCCGCTCGCCGTTGAGCGTGTGGCGGCCGGCGGGCAGGTGGAGCATGGCCTTGTCGTCGTCGACCCGGCGCGACAGGCACACCTCGACGCCGCCGATGGCGTCGACCATGCTCTTGAACCCGGAGAAGTCGACCTTGACGAAGTGGTCGATGTGGATGCCGGTGAGCGACTCGACGGTCTTCCAGATGCAGGCGATGCCGCCATTGTTGAACGATTCGTTGATCATGCCGACGTGCGGCTGCTGGCCGGAGTGGCCCTCACGGGGGCGGCAGGCGGGCAGGCGGACCACCGAGTCACGCGGGAAGCTGACCACGACCGCGTCGTCGCGCCGGGACGACAGGTGGGCCAGCATGATCGTGTCGGTGCGCTCGCCTTCGATGCGGTGGCCGTAGCGGGCGTTCTTGCCGTCGCGCTGGTCGGAGCCGACGATCAGCACGTTCACGGAGGTCATGGCGACCTTGGGCGGGCGGGTGGCGCCCAGCTCGCCGGTCACGTCGATGTGGCGGACGTTGCCGGTGAGCTTGAGCACGACGCCCACTCCGGCGGCCGTCACCAGCAGCACGGTCGCACCGGCGCCGACCGCCAGCCGCCGCAGCCAGCGGCGGCGCGGCGGCGAGCTGGAGGTCGGGGGTGCGTCGATGAGCCCGCTGGTCACGAGACTCCCCAGGGAGACGGGGCCGCGGGTGGCAGCCCTAGGCGCGTGGTGGGTCCGGCCGAACGATAGTACTGAAACGGACCGGGTGTGGTGTCCGTATCGGTCGACTGCCGGTATACGGAGCGTCACCGCTCAGCCGTCGGGCATGCAGGCGGGCGGACGGCCCGAGGTCGGCCACACGTACTCCAGGTCGTCCGGCTCGTCGCCGAAGATCGGCCGGTAGAACGCCGGGTCCTTGCGCAGCAGCGCCGAGCGGTGGCTGAGGTGCAGGGCGGGGTCGCCCAGCCACGGCGGCAGCTCGCCCGACCCGGCCAGCTCCGCCTGGCTGCGCGCGGCCGGGGTGCCGCAGTGCTCGGCCAGCTCCCGCGTCAGGGTGCCCGCGCAGGTGTCGGCCCGGCCCAGCGAGCACCAGTGGCGGCACACCTCCAGCCCGTAGCGCACCAGCGCCTCCTCGAACCCGGCCCACATCTTCACCACCGGGTGGTGCCGCCAGCCGTAGCCGGGCACCGTCAGCGCCCGCAGCACCTGCAGGCACTCCACCCGTTGCTTGCCCAGCCTGAGCGGGTCCAGGACGTCCGCGGTGCGGGCGAAGTCCGGGTAGGGCAGGAAGGTCTGCATAGCGGTCTCCCTGCCCTGGCCAGGGTGTTCACACGTGCGCGGCGAGCCACGGGCGGAGCACCGGCAGCACCGCGGCCGGCTGCATGGCCCGCGCGTGGTCGAGCCCGTCGAGCACCACCACGTCCCAGCCGAGCGCCTCCAGCTCGGCCCGGCGGCGGACGACCGGCCCGGCGATGTCGACGCGCGTGCCGCCCCACCGCTCGTCGTACTCGATCACGTCGGCGGATCCGGCGAAGCACAGCCTCGGGCAGGTGACCGCCCGCTGCGCGGCCAGGTCGTCGAAGTCCTCGAGCGCCTCGTACAGGGTGACGAACTGCCTCGCCTGGCCGTCCGACATGTCGACCTCCACGGTCGACCAGTCGCCGGGGGTGGCTTCCTTGCCGGTCGCCGACCCCACCATCGCGAGGGTCGCCCTGGTCACGTCGAGCATCTCCGCGTACGGGCCCTCGACGGGCGGGTAGCCGCCCATGACGAGCCCGTCGAGCCGGTCGGTGCGGATCGCGAGCTGCAGCCCGCTGAGGGCGAGCCAGGAGTAGCCGTAGTAGGCGAACCGGCCGGCTCCCACGGCGTCGGCCACGGCCAGCAGGTCGGCGGCCACGTTGTCCGGGGTGAGCGTCTCGGCCTTCGGGTGGGCGAGCACATGGCCCTCGTAGTCGAACGCGGCCACCCGGACCTGGTCGCCGAGCCCTTCCATGAGCGAGCGCCCCAGCGCGGGGTCGGCGCCCCAGGCGCGCATCGCCTCGGCCTGCGCTCCTTCGGCGGGCCTGGGGTTGACGGGCAGCAGCAGCGTGGGACCGGCGCCGTGCACCACGATCTCGATCGTGCTGCCGTCGTGCAGCCTGGCTTCGGGCATGACATCTCCATACGCCGTAAAGGATTCTCGACGAGAGAATACCT
Source organism: Nonomuraea sp. NPDC054003 (assembly GCF_055585125.1). NCBI lineage: Bacteria > Bacillati > Actinomycetota > Actinomycetes > Streptosporangiales > Streptosporangiaceae > Nonomuraea > Nonomuraea sp. NPDC054003. Next base: position 185,003 of record NZ_JBVJKR010000014.1, on the reverse strand, counting down.
TAGGGCGTAAGGAGATCGTCCATGGCGCGGCGGCGGGTCGCCGTGGCGGGGGCGGGCCGGTACAGGATCGCCCGGGCCGCCACCAGGACGCACACGGTCCCCAGCAGGAGTCCCCACACGGTGTCGCTGACGAAGTGCATCCCCCGGTACAGGCGCGAGAACGCGACCGCGAGCGCCGCCCCCACGGCGACCACCCACACGGCCGCCCGCAGCACGGGATGGCGCGTCCGCGTGGACAGCACCAGCGCCAGCCCGCAGTAGAACGCCACCGCGGCGCTGGTGTGCCCCGACGGGAAGCTGGACGTGGGCGGGGCCGGGTCGAGGTGGGGCACGTCCGGCCTGGTCCGGTCGATGACCGCGGTCGTCGCCAGGAAGATCAGCGACTGGCTCCACACGGCCGCGACGAGGAAGGCGGACTCGCGCCAGCGCCCGAAGGCCCACCGGAAGGCGAGGGCCGAGATCGCGGTGAGCGCCACGATGTACGGGGTGTCGGACAGGCTGCTGCCGAAGTCGGTGGCCGCGTTCCACGGGCCGGTCCGCCCGGCGGCCAGCATGTCGCTGACGGCGGCCTCACCGGTGGGCACGGAGAGGATCAGCTCCCCCGCCGCGAAGGTCACCCCGGCCATCAGCGCCAGCGGCAGGACCAGGGATAAAGCGTAGTATCGAAGATCAGTAACGGTCATGTCCCGTCCTCACCGCCTCGGGTTCCACTCCCTCCAGATGCGGCGACGCCCGCTTGCGCCCCTGCTGTCGCCGCCAGGTCTCGAACGCGGCCACCGTCGCCGCCAGCACGGCCACGCCGAGCACGACCCCGCCCAGCACGTCGCTCACCCAGTGCACGCCCAGCGCCACCCTCGTGTACGAGACGGTCACGATCATGAAGACGGCCCCCGCCCACGCGGCGACCCGTCCCCACGCGGGCAGATGGGGCAGGGCGAGCAGCAGCAGGATCCCGGCCCCGAGCGTCGCGTGCAGCGCGTGGCCCGACGGGAACGCCATGCCCGGGGCGAGCGCCACCGGATCGGGCAGGCTGGGCCTCGCCCGATCCACGATGATCTTCAGGAGCCAGCCGACCAGGCCGCCCACCACGATCGTGGTCACCGCCCACAGCGCCGCGCCCTCGCGCCGCCGCCGCCACAGCCAGACCGCCAGCACGAGCACGACGGCCCGCCACGACCACGGCCCGAACACGTCCGTCCACACGATGAGCAGGTCCGTCACCAGAGGGTTGGCCCGCGCGTACACGTGCAGGTCGTGCGCCACCCGCGCGTCCAGCGGGTTGAGCGGCAGCTTGGCCAGCACGAGCAGCAGCATGAAGGGGATCGTGAGGGTCACCACCGTGACCGACGCGATCGTCAACCTGATGGGCAGCCCGTGCTCACCCCTGAGTCGCGTCGCCATCCACCGCCGCATGAGGCTCGCGGCTACCCCCAGCCGCGCGCCTCATGCGCCGCCCGGCCGCCGACGACCTTTCCGCCTGCCATCGTGAGCGTGTCGTGGGCGCGCGCGGCGGCGTCGCGCGTCGCCATCACCACCGTCTGTCCCAGGTCCTCGGCCAGCTCCGCGAGCAGATCGAGGACCCCGGCGGCGGGGCCGGGCCCGAGCCCTCCAACGGGCTCGTCCGCGAACAGGACCGCGGGCCGGGCCGCGAGCGCCCGGACGACGGCGGCCCGCTGCCGCTGCTCCCCGGACAGCTCGGCGGGCCGGAGATGGAGCCGGTCGGCCAGCCCCGCCCGGCCGACCAGCTCCCGCAGCCACGCCCGGTCCGGGCGGAGCCGCGCCAGGCGGAGCGGCAGGGCGAGGTTCTGCTCGACGGTGAGCGACGGCAGCAGGTTGCAGGAAGGGAAGACGTGACCGGCGTTCGCGCGCCGCCACTCGTCACGCTCGGTCTCGCCGAGCGCGGTGACGTCCACGCCGTCGACGGTGACCGTGCCGGAGGTGGGCAGGTCGAGGGCGGACGCGCAGTGCAGCAGCGCGCTCTTGCCCGACCCCGGCGGCCCCACCACGGCGAGGAACCGCCCGGCGGTGACGGTGAGCGACACGTCGTCGAGCGCGACCGTCCCGCCGTGGAACTTGCTGACGTGCTCCAGAGTCACGGCTCCGGTCACGCGCCGCGCCTGTTGCGGTGGTCGACGACGAGGCCGGCGATGCACGCCAGGGCGAGCACGCCGGTGGCGGCGCCGACGAGCATGCCCCACCCGCCGACGGCGTTGGCGACGACGTTGGCCGCGGCGCTGACGAGCAGGCCGGTCCACAGGGCCATGCGCGGCATGACGGACTTCTGGGCGGCGGAGGAATTGTATGAATCAGTCATGGCGGCAACGTTAGGAACGGCGCAGCCCCCGGAGAATCCCGCCCGCTGCCCTCTCCGCGGTACAGCAGGCTGGAGTGACGGCCTGTCCGGTTGTCCGTAGATTGGCCGGTGATGATGAGAAACGCCGTCGAGGCGCTCGACCGCCTCGCGGGCGGCCTCGGCACCGCCGTGCTCGCCCTGGCCACCGTGGCCTGCTGGGTGATCGTCGGCACGGCGTCGCTGTTCTGGATCGGCCTGCCGCTGCTGCCCTCGGTGATGGCGATGACCAGGGTGGTGGCGGACAAGGAGCGGGTCAGGCTGGGCCGCTGGGGCGAACAGGCGCTGAGCCCGTACGAGACCTCCATCGAGGATCTGCCCTGGCAGGACGCGGTGCGCGCCGCCCGGCGCGACCCGGCCACCTGGCGCGACCTGCGCTGGCTGTGCCTGCACGCGACGTCCGGCCTCGTGCTGGGGCTGCTCGGCATCGCCTTCCCGGTCATGGCCGTGCGGGACCTCTCGTTCCCCCTGTGGTACGGGCTGCTTCCCGAGACCGAGACGACCAGCACCATGTACCTGCCGGTCGACTCATGGACGGGCATCGCGGGCACGGCGCTGATCGGCCTGGTCTGGGCGCTGCTCAGCCTGACGATCGGCCCCGGCATGGCCAGGCTGCAGGCGCTGCCCGGGCGGCGGCTGCTGCCGCCGCACCCGTCGGTCGACCTGTCGCACCGGATCGCCCAGCTCACCGCCACCCGGGCGGGCGCTCTGCAGGCGCACGCCGCCGAGCTGCGCCGCATCGAGCGCTCGCTGCACGACGGCGCGCAGAACCGGCTGGTGGCCGTGGTCGTGCTGGTCGCGGCCGCCAAGCGGGCGCTGGAGCGCGATCCCGCGACGGCCGGCCCGGTGCTGGACCGCGCCCAGGAAGCCGCCGAGACGGCGCTGACCGAGCTGCGCGGCGTGGTGCGCGGCATCCTGCCGCCGATTCTGCAGGACAGGGGCCTGGCGGGCTCGCTCGCCGCGCTGGCCTCCGACTGCCCGGTGCCGTGCAAGGTGTCGGTGGGCGAACTGGGCGCGCTGCCGCTGTCGGTGGAGACCACCGCGTACTTCACGGTGGCGGAGGCGCTCACCAACGTGGCCAAGCACAGCGGCGCCACGCACGCCCGGGTGGCGCTGGACCGGCGCGGCGACACGCTGCGCGTCGAGATCGAGGACGACGGGCACGGCGGCGCGGCGGAGCGGGACGGCTCCGGCCTGGCGGGCATCCGCCGCCGGGTGGCGGCGCACGACGGCGTCCTCACCCTGGACAGCCCGGCAGGCGGGCCGACGAGAATCGAGGTGGAGTTGCCGTGCGTGTCGTGATCGCCGAGGATGACGCTCTGTTGCGCGAAGGGCTGGCGCTGCTGCTGGGCGGTGAGGGGTTCGAGGTGGCCGCGGCCGTGCCCGACCCGGACGCGTTCATGAAGGCGGTGGCCGAGCACCATCCGGACGTGGCGGTGGTGGACGTGCGGATGCCGCCCACCCACACCGACGAGGGCATCAAGGCGGCGGTCGAGGCCAGGCGGCTGCACCCGGAGCTGGCGGTGCTCGTGCTGTCGGCGTACGTGGAGCAGGCGTTCGCCACCGAGCTGCTGGCCGGCGGCGCCAACGGGATCGGCTACCTGCTGAAGGAACGGGTGGGCCGGGTCGGCGAGTTCATGACCGCGCTGGAGCGGGTGGCGGCCGGCGGCACCGCCATCGACCCGGAGGTGGTGGCCCAGCTCTTCACCCGCCGCGACGGGCCGCTGGACCGGCTCACCGCCAGGGAGCTGGAGGTGCTCGCGCTGATGGCCGAGGGCCTGGGCAACACGGCCATCGCCGAGCGGCTGGTGGTCACGGAAGGCGCCGTGCACAAGCACATCCGCAGCATCTTCGCCAAGCTCGACCTGTCACCCGCCGACCGCGTCGACCGCCGCGTCGCCGCCGTCCTCCACTACCTGAACGCCTGACCCCGGCCCTGCCCGTCGCCTCCGGCGGATCGTCGGCCCGAGAAGCCCCACGCATGCGCCGGGGAGGATGTCCCGTACCCGAGCCCGACCAGCGGACGCGGCGTCTTGCCCTGGATGGAGTGGCCGCTCGTAAGGGGTGCCGCTTGGAGGGTGGGGTGGTCTCCCGGAGGATGCGTGCGCTGCCTTGAAGGGGTGCTGGGCCAGGAGCGCACTTTCTGCGGGGTTGCGCTGCGCACCTGGAGGGTGGGTTGTTTCGCGGTGGCGGTGGATGGGGTCCGGGTGATGGGGGCGGGGGTGTGATAATCCGTGCGTGGTGGGGTGTTCCAGGCGGGCGCTGTTATGGGCGGGGGTCGGGGCGCTGGTTCCGGCTCGGGGCGGGGGGAGTATGTCGCCTGGGGCGTTCGCGGGGGTGCGGAGGCGGTGGCGGGAGGTGACCGTCGATCCCGCGTACCCGATGGGGCCGGCGAGGCGGCGGCTGGCGGAGATGGCGCCCACCGGCCGCCATCTGTGGCCGGATCTGCCGTACCCGTCCCTGAGCGCGACCCCGGGGCGGCTGCTCGCGATGGCGCGGGCGTACGCGGTGAGCGGCGACGCGCGGTTGCGCGCCGGCGTCGAGACCGGCATCGGCCACTTCTGTGAGCACGTGTACGCGGCCGGCGCGGACCCGGTGGGCAACTGGTGGGACTGGGAGATCGGCGCGCCGAAGCGGCTGCTCGACGCCGCCGTCCTCGTCGGCCTGTCGGGTCGGCAGGGCGGCGCGTTGCTGGAGGCCGTCGACCACTTCGTCCCACCCGACCGGCTGCGCGACTACGACGGCACCAGCACGGGCGCGAACCGGGTGGACCTGTGCCTGGTGACGCTGCTGCGCGCGGTGCTGGGCGCGGACGCGGAGCGGGCGGACCTCGCGGTGCGGGCGCTCGCGCCGGTCTTCCGGTACGTGACGGAAGGCGATGGCTTCTACCGGGACGGCTCGTTCCTCCAGCACGACACCGTCCCCTACCAGGGCGGTTACGGGCTCGTACTGCTGGAAGGGCTGGCGACGCTGTTCGCGGTGCTGCGCGGGAGCCCGTGGGAGGTCACCGACCCGAACAGACGGATCGTGTACGACAGCGTGGAGCGGTCGTTCGTCCCGTTCACGCACGCCGGTCACGTCATGGACCTGGTGAGCGGCCGGGGCATCGCCAGGGACCCGTCCGGCGGCGAGCTCAGGTTCCGCCGCCTGGCCGGCGCGGTGAGGCGGCTGGCCCTCACCGCGACGCCCGCCGAGCGCCGCCGCTGGCGAACCCTGGGGGACGGGGCCGGCGAGCAGCCCACCGGACACCGGCTGTTCCCGATGAGCGCCCGCGCCGTGCACCGCGCGCCCGGCTGGTGCGCGGCGCTCAGCATGTCCTCCGACCGGATCGCCCACTACGAGCACGGCAACGGCGAGAACCTGCGCGGCTGGCACACCGGCTCGGGGATGCTCTATTGGTGGGGCGAGGGCCACGGGGCCCACTACGCCGACGGGTTCTGGGCCACCGTCGACCCCTACCGGCTGCCGGGCACCACCGTCTCGACCCGGCGGCTGCCCGACGGCGCGGGCGAGGCGTGGGGCGGCGCGTGCCCGCCGTTCCGCTGGGCCGGCGGAGCCACCGACGGCCATTACGCGACCGCCGGCCAGCACCTGCGCGGGCTGGAGTCCACGGTGGAGGCGTTCAAGTCCTGGTTCTTCCTCGACGACGCGGTGGTCTGCCTGGGCGCGGGCATCACCGGCAGGGACGGCGCGCCGGTGGAGACCGTGGTCGACAACCGCCGCACCGCCGCGCTCCTCACCGTGGACGACGCGAACGGCTGGGCCCATCTGGCGAGACACGGCGGCTACGTCGTCCGCGACGGCGGCGTGCTGCGCCGCCTGCGCGAGCACCGGCCGGGCGGCGGGATGACGCGCCCGTACGTCACGCTCTGGCTCGGTCACGGGCTGGACCCCGGCGACGCCCGCTACGACTACCTGCTGCTGCCGAACGCCACCGTGGCGGCGACCAGGGCCCGCGCCGCCGACCCCGGATGGGCGCGGGTGCTCGCCAACACGACCTCCCAGCAGGGCGTGCACGTGCCGTCGGCGGGGGTGACGGCGGTCAACTTCTGGCAGCCGGGCACCGCGGGCCCGCTGTCGGCGTCCGGGCCGTGCGCGGTGCTCGTCACCGAGCGCGGCGACGGCTCGGCCACCGTCACCGTGTCCGACCCGCGCCGCGACCTGACGGAGCTGACCGTCACCTGGAACCGCCCGGTGGCGGCGGTGACGGGACGCCCGGCGGCCCTGACAGGGGCGCGGACGGGACGGCGGCTCACGCTGACGTTCGGCCCGCTGCCGGACTCCGTGTCGGTCACCGTCCGGCCGGGCGGAGGCGGGTGAGATCTCGCGGTCTCTGACCGGCGGAAATTTCTCACACCCGGAGAGCCACGACGCGTGCGGCCCGAGTAGTTTTTCAGATCGGACCCCGGCCGTGATAGACGTCTCATGAGATGGTCTTGCAGGATTTGGCCAGCATGAGCTGGTAAGTCTGGTCGGCAGGTCCTAGATCCAACGAGTCAAGGATGTGCCCATGCGCGCCAGAGACCTGCTTGCCGACTATCCCGTCGTGACCCTTGAGACGCCTGTGCTCCAGGCAGCCCGGTTGCTCGCCGAGCAGGATCTGCCCGGTCTGATCGTCAAGAACGACGACCAGCTCACCATTTTGCCGGGCACGGAAGCACTGCGACTGGCCGTGCCGCGCTACATCATGGACGATCCGGCGCTGGCCCGGGTGGTCGACGAGGCGCACGCCGACGAGTTCCTGCGCGCGCTGGGCAGTCGTACGGTGCGCGAGGTGCTGCCCCGGGAGCGGCGGGAGCTGCCCGTCACGGATCCTGACGCGACCGTGCTGGAGCTGGCCGCGCTGATGGCGCGCACCCGCAGCCCGTTGGTGGCCATCGTGGACAAGGGCCGGTTGCTGGGTGCGGTCACGCTGCAGGCGCTGCTGGACAGGATGCTAGGCACATGAGCCCGCTCGCCTGGGCGAGCGTCGCAGTGTTCGTGTCCGCTTACGCGCTGATCGCCACCGAGAAGGTGAACCGGGTGGCGGCGGCGCTGGGCGGGGCGTGGGTCATGCTGTTGATCCACGCGACCAACGCCGGGTCGGCGTTCTTCTCCGAGCATGCCGGGATCGACTGGAACGTCATCTTCCTGCTGCTCGGCATGATGGTCATCGTCGGGGTGCTGAAAGAGACCGGCGTCTTCGAGTATCTGGCGATCTGGGCGGCCAAACGCGCCCAGGGGCGGCCCTTCCGGCTGATGGTCCTGCTGGTCCTGATCACGGCAGGCGCGTCGGCGCTGCTCGACAACGTGACCACGGTGCTGCTGATCGCGCCGGTGACGTTCCTGGTGTGCGAGCGGCTGGCCGTGTCGCCGGTCCCCTTCCTGATCGCCGAGGCGCTGGCCTCCAACATCGGCGGCGCGTCGACGCTGGTCGGCGACCCGCCGAACATCATCATCGCCAGCCGGGGCGGGCTGAGCTTCAACGACTTCCTCATCCACATGGCGCCCATGGTGATCGTGCTGGTCGCGGTGTTCGTGGGGCTCTGCTGGCTCATGTGGGGCCGGACGTTCCGGTACGACCCGGACCGGGCGCAGGAGGTGATGGCGCTGGACGAGAAGGAGGCGATCGCCGACCCGCGGCTGCTGTGGCAGTCGCTCGTCGTGCTGGTGCTGGTGCTGGCGGCGTTCGTGCTCCATCCGGTGCTGCACTACGAGCCGTCGGTGGTGGCGCTGCTGGGCGCCGGCGTGCTGGTGGCCTTCACCAAGGTGACCACGGAGAAGTCGCTGGCCGAGGTGGAGTGGCCGACGCTGGTGTTCTTCGCCGGGCTGTTCGTCATGGTCGGCGCGCTCGTCCACACCGGGGTCATCGACCAGGTCTCCAGGGCCGCCGTGGAGGCCACGGCGGGCCGGTTGGACGTGGCGACTATGGGGCTGCTGGGCGGTTCCGCCGTGGTGTCGGCGGTCGTGGACAACATCCCGTACGTGGCCACGATGAGCCCGATCGTGGCGGAGCTCGTGGCGGCGCAGGGCGGCGAGTCGGCGCAGGTGCTCTGGTGGGCGCTGGCGTTCGGGGCCGACCTGGGCGGCAACGCCACGGCGGTGGGCGCGGCGGCCAACGTGGTCGTGCTGGGCATCGCGGCCCGCAACGGCACGCCGATCAGCTTCTGGCACTTCACCAAGTACGGGGTGATCGTCACGGTCGTCACGGTGACCCTGGTGGCGCCGTATCTGTGGTTCCGATACCTGTAGAAACCCCCGCAAAGGTAAAATATTCGCCCCGAAAACCCCTATGCCATAGGGGATCCCGTCGTCGGGGTCCGTCCCGCGCTTGCCCTTTCCCTTGCGCGACGATTACCTTCGAACCCATCGATGGCACGCGCTTGAGCAGCGCTTTTAGGTAAGCCCCCGCGCGTTGCCGATGAATTGCCGAGACCGCGCCCACCCGCGCACATTGCGGGAACACGGCGCGGCCGCCGAATCCGCCCTCTGGCGGAACCGGGGACCCACCTTTCTCTGGGGTGAATCGGTCGCTCTTCACCAAGGGCGCGCCGTAGGGCACTTCCACGCCCGAACCCGACAGCTAACCCGGTAGGCGGCATGGAAGCAAGGAGCAATCCCCGAGCATGGTCAAGCACATCTTCGATCGCATCCCGTCCACCTCCCGCCTGGCCCTGGGCGCCACCCTGGCACTCGGCGCCGCCTTCGCCGGCACCTCCGCCGCCGCCACCGCGGCCGCCGCCTCCCCCTCCCAGCCGCACCCGGTCGCCCACCAGCAGAGCAGCGCGAACCAGTCCACCGCCGTCAGCGCGAGCACCGTCCTTCAGGTCGCCGAGTCGCAGATCGGCGTCACCGAGGACGCCGCCGGCGGCGGCACCAAGTTCCACCAGTGGTACATGTCCTCCCCGCGCGCGGCCGAGACCCTGGCCCGTGACGGCGGCGGCACGCCCGCGCTGTACGCCAACGCCCCCTGGTGCGCGATGTTCGTGTCCTGGGTCGGCGAGCAGGCCGGCGCCCGCTCCACGATCGGCTGGGACGCCTACACCGTCACCCACGCCCAGTGGTTCAAGGACAACAACCGCTGGGGCAGCCAGGCCAAGCCCGGCAGCGTCGTCTTCTTCGACTGGGGCGGCAGCAAGAACATCAGCGCCGTCGACCACGTCGGCCTGGTGAAGAAGGACAACGGCGACGGCACGATCACCACGATCGAGGGCAACACCGGCAACGGCAAGGTCGAGGAGCGCATCCGGCCCGTGTCCCACGTGGCCGGCTACGGCTACCCCGAGTACAAGGCCGCCTGAGCACGTTCTCCGCACCCGTCATTCCTCCGGCGATCCGGTCAGGTCTTCCCTGACCGGATCGCCGTCGTCCGCGGCCCCGGTCAGGACCGCGTTTTGACCGGCCGTTGGCCTGCCCGGCGACGACCCCGGGGGAGATCCAGGGGGTGGAAGCGCGTGCGACATGACGACGGTCCCCTACCAGCAGGACCCGGCCAAGACCAGGCGGTCGCCGCTCAGCGGGCGGCGGCTGCAACTCCGCCACGGTGAGGGCGACAAGCGGCACCTGACCAGCCTGCAAGGACTGTCGGCGCTGTCGCTGGACGCCCTCAGCTCGGTCGCCTACGGGCCGGAGGCCGCGGCGCTCGTCCTGGCCGGGGCCGGGGCCGCCGCCGTGGCGCTGACCCTGCCGATCACGATCGCCATCGCGGTCCTGCTGCTGATCCTCGTGTTCTCCTACAGGCAGGTCATCGCCGCCCACCCCGACGGCGGCGGGTCGTACGGGGTCGCGAAGGCGGAGCTGGGCCGCCGGGCGGGCCTGCTGGCCGCCGCGGCCCTGGTGGTGGACTACGTGCTGACCATCGCGGTCAGCCTCGCCGCCGCGGCCGCCAACCTGGCCTCGGCGTTCCCCGTCCTGCGACCGTACCTGGTGGAGACCTGCCTGGCCGGGGTGCTGCTGCTGACGGTCATCAACCTGTTCGGGGTGTCCGACAGCGCGCGGTTCCTCATGCTGCCCATGAGCCTGTTCGTGGTGTCCGTCCTCGGCGTCGTGGCGGTCGGCCTGGCGCGGTCCGGGCCCGCCGCCACCGTGGGGACGACGGAGCAGATCGTCGCCACCGAGGCGCTGACCGTGATGCTCATCCTGCGGGCCTTCTCCTCCGGATGCTCCTCGCTGACCGGGATCGAGGCCATCGCCAACGGCGTGCCCATGTTCCGCAAGCCCCGCGTCAAGCGCGCCCAGCACACCGAACTGATGCTCGGCGCGCTGCTCGCCACCATGCTCATCGGCCTGGCCGTGCTCATCCGCAGGGACCACGTGGTGCCCCGCGAGGGCGTGACCATCCTGGCCCAGCTCGTGGCCGGCTCGTACGGGACCGGCTGGGCGTTCTACGGCACCAACATCGTGGTCGCCCTCGGCCTGGGCCTGGCCGCCAACACCAGCTTCGGCGGCCTGCCGGTGCTGCTGAGTCTGCTGGCCAAGGACAGGCGGCTGCCCTCGCTGTTCGCGCTGCGCACCGAACGGCCCGTCTACCGGTACGGCGTCGCGGTGGCGGGCCTGCTGGCCGCCATCCTGCTGATCGCGGTGGACGGCGACCCCCAGCGGCTCATCCCCATGTTCGCCATCGGCGTCTTCATCGGTTTCACCATGAGCCAGGGCGGCATGGTCAAGCACTGGCACCGGCTGCGCCCGCCCCGCTGGCGCCGCGACATGCTGCTCAACGGCACCGGGGCTTTGCTCACCTGCGTGGCGGCCCTCGTGCTGCTGGTGTCGAAGTTCACCGAGGGCGCCTGGGCGGTCGCCATCGTCATCCCCCTGCTCATCCTCCTGTTCGCCCGGATCGAGCGCTACTACGGAGAGGTGGCGGCCGAGCTGGAGATCGGCGCCGTGCCGGCCAGGCCCGCGCGGCCGCCCGCCGCCGACCATCCCGGCAAGAAGATCATCATTCCCGTCGGCGGGATCGACGCCGCGACCCAGCGGAGCGTGAGCGCCGCCATGGCCCTCGGCGGGGAGATCGTGCTCGTGTCGGTCTGCTTCACCGAGGAGTCGCGGCGCGCGCTGCACGAAGCCTGGGACCGGTGGGATCCCGGAGTCCCGCTGGAGGTCATCGTCAACCCCGCCCGCACGGTGATCCACCCGCTGCTGGACTACATCCGCCAGGTGGACGAGTCGGGGAGCTGGACCGTCGTCCTCATCCCCATCCTGGAACCCCGGCACTTCCGCTACCGGTTCCTGCACAACCAGCGCGGCCTCCTGCTGGCCGCCGCCCTGCGGGAGCGGTCGGACGTGGTCGTCTGCCTCCTCCCGTTCCACCTCCGCCCGTGAACGGGTTACCGGCCGGTTCACAGGGCACGGGAAGCGCATGGTCGTCACCACCGAATCCCGCCGCTGGGTCGCGCTGCCGGTCTTCCTGGTGGCCGTGGCCCTGGTCGCCGTCATCGGGTCGCTGGCCGCGTCCGGCGCCGGGGCCGAGTATCTGGCACTGGAGCGTCCCGCCTGGGCGCCGCCGCAGTGGCTGTTCGGGCCCGTCTGGACGGTGCTGTACATCATGATCGCCGTGGCGGGCTGGCTCGCCTGGACGGCGCGCGGCTGGTCGCGGGCGCTGACCGCGTACGCGGTGCAGCTCGTGCTCAACGCCGCGTGGACCCCGTTGTTCTTCGCCGCGGGCTGGTACGGCGTGGCCTTCGCCGAGCTGTGCCTGCTGTGGATCGCCATCGCGGCGACCATCGTGCTGATGTGGCCGGTCAAGCGGCCGGCGGCGCTGCTGATGGCGCCCTATCTGGTCTGGGTGACCTACGCCGGCGCGCTGAACCTGGCCATCTGGCAGCTCAACTGATCCCGGTCCTTGGGCCGTCAGACGAAGGCGCCATGGCCGGTGATCGCCCGGCCGACGATCAGGCTGTTGATCTCACGCGTCCCCTCGTACGAGTAGATGGCCTCGGAGTCGGCCACGAACCGGCCCATCCCGTAGTCGAGCACGATCCCGTTGCCCGCCATGATCTCCCGGCCCCAGCCGACCGCCTCCCGCATCCGGGCCGTGCAGTACGCCTTGGCCATGGCCGAGTGCTCGTCGCGGTAGACGCCCGCGTCCTGCAACTGCGCCAGCCGCACCACCATGCCGAGCGAGCTGGTGACGTTGCCCAGCATCCGCACCAGCAGGTCCTGGACGAGCTGGAACGCCGCGATCGGGCGGCCGAACTGCTCGCGCTCCCCGGCGTACTCCAGAGCCCGCTCGTAGGCGCCCATCATGCAGCCCACCGCCTGCCAGGCCACCCCGCCCCTGGTCTGCCGCAGGATCGTGGACGTGTCGCGGAAGCCGCGGGCCCCGGCCAGCCGGTTGGCCTCGGGGACGCGGCAACCGGTCAGCGTGATGTCCGCGTTCTGGACCGTACGGAGGGCGATCTTGTTCTCGATCCTGGTGGCTTCGAAGCCGGGCGTGCCCTTCTCCACCACGAAGCCCTTCACCTGGCCGTCGGCCTCGTCCTTCGCCCAGACCACGATCAGGTCGGCGAAGGTGGCGTTGCCGATCCAGCGCTTGGCGCCGTCGAGCACCCACGTGTCGCCCTCGCGCCTGGCCGTGGTGCGCAGCCCGGCGGCCACGTCGGAGCCGCCCTCCGGCTCGGTCAGCGCGAACGCGCCGATCTGCTCCATCGCGGCCATCCGCGGCAGCCACCGCTCGCGCTGCTCCTCCGAGCCGAGCCCGGCGATGCTGCCCATGGCCAGCCCGCTGTGCACGCCGAAGAACGTCGCGATGGACGGATCCACCCGGTTCATCTCCAGCACGATGAATCCGGTCAGCAGGCTGCTGGCGCCCCGGTGCTGGAGCCCCGCGACGTCCAGCTTGGCCATCTCCGGCACCACGTGGTGCGGGAAGCTCGCCTTGGTCCAGGCCTCGTCCGCGATGGGCGCGATCTTCTCGGTCATGAAGTCGCGCACCCGCTGGACGATCTGCTTCTCCTCCTTGTCCAGCAGGTCGGCGTAGTCGTAGAAGTCGCCGTTCCGCACGCCGTCCCCTCTCACGCGCCCAGGTCCCTGGCCAGGGTGTCCAGACGGGCGGCGAGCGAGTCCAGGTCGTGGTCATCGGTCACGTGCCGCACCTCGCGGCGGCGGGCGAGCACCAGGCCGCCCTGCCGGTCGGCCTGCTCCTCCGGCATGACGACGCATTCTCCTCGTACGAGAACGAGAGCGGCGTCCTGGTCTTGCGTGTCGACGAGCTTGCGTACGGCGGCGCGGTCGATGAGTCGCATACGCCGCCGACTGCCCCGCCAGTCCCTTTCGAAACGGTCTCGGTAGATAGTCCAGCTCCATGAAGAAAGAGCGCTTGGTGCTGTACCGTCTGGAAGGTCCGGCATGATCCTTCCAACGGAAAGTCACGATGAGCGACAGCGATGCCGCCGAGTCGGCCTGGTCCAGGGTCGACACCACTGTCCCGCACTCCGCGCGGGTGTGGGACTTCCTGCTGGGCGGGAAGGACCACTTCCCCGTCGACCGCGAGGCCGGGGAGACCCTGCTGAGGCTGTTCCCCGACTTCGCCATGGTCGCCAGGCTGCAGCGGGAGTTCCTGGTCCGCGCGATCCGCTACCTGGCGGGCGAGGCCGGGATCCGGCAGTTCCTCGACATCGGCACCGGCCTGCCCACCGCCGGCAACACGCACGAGATCGCGCAGGGCATCGCCCGAGAGTCGCGGGTCGTGTACGTGGACAACGACCCGATCGTGCTGGCGCACGCCCGCGCGCTGCTCACCAGCGCGCCCGAGGGCGCCACCGACTATCTCGACGCGGACGTCCGCGACCCCGAGGCGATCCTGGCCGGGGCCGCCGCGACGCTCGACTTCAGCCGGCCCGTCGCGGTCATGATGCTGAGCATCGCCGGGCAGGTGACCGACGACGAAGACCCGCGCGGCATCGTCGACCGCCTGCTGGAGCCGCTCGCCCCCGGCAGCTACCTGGCGCTGAGCGATGGCACCAACACCAACCCCGCCCTCGTGGAAGCGGTCACCGGCTACAACAAGAACGCCCGCAACTCCTACCAGCTGCGTTCCCCCGACGAGATCGCGCGCTTCTTCACCGGCCTCGAACTGGTGGAGCCCGGCGTGGTGCCGACACCGGAATGGCGCCCCGCGCCGGACCGCTGGGACGAGCCGCCCACCGTGGTGAGCGCCGTCTGCGGAGTCGCCCGCAAGCCCTGACGTCACCGGACGACCCCGTCGAGCTGGAGATCGCCTTCACCATGGGGAAGGCGTAGGGCCAACTTCTGGCGATTACTTCCACAAGTGTGGGACGCGCCGCCGACGGTTCCGCTCTCCGGCTTCCTACTGTCCTGCTGACCGGTCAGTCGGGAGGCAGGAGACGCCATGTCGGGCAGCGACGTCCGCGGACTCCTGCAGCCCTTCCTGCTCCTGCTCATCTGCGAGCGGCCGGGTCACGGATATGACCTGATCGAGCGGCTGGCGCGGCTGGGGGCGGCCGACGCGGAGCCCGGCCAGGTCTACCGCGTGCTGCGCTCGCTCGAACGCGCGGGTCATCTGGCCTCCGCCTGGGTCGCCTCCGAGGCGGGGCCGGCGCGCAGGCGGTACGAGCTGACCACAGGCGGCATGGCCGAGCTGGAGGCGTGGATGGGCCGGTTGGCCGAGGTCCGCCGGTTGCTGGAGACCTGCCTGAGCAGGTGGACGCTGATCGCGCCGGAACCCGGCGGCTACGCGGTCCCGCGCGAGCAGGTGGCGGGGCCGGAGAAGGAGGAGTGCCATGGGTGAGGACCCGGCGACGACCGCCGTGGCCGCCGCGTTCGAGCGGCGGACGGGACCGGCGGCCGCCATGGGGGAGGACGCGGACCGGATCGTCCGCGCCTGCCAGGAGATGGCGGAGCGGTTCCGGATGGGCGGCAAGCTGCTGGTCTTCGGCAACGGCGGTTCGGTGGCCGACGCCCAGCACGTCGCCGTCGAGTTCGCGCACCCGGTCATCGTGGGCAAGCCCGCGCTGCCGGCGATCTCGCTGACCACCGACATGGCCGTGGCCACGGGGATCGCGCTGACCGAGGGCCTGGACGGGATCTTCGCGACGCAGCTCCGGCTGCTGGCGTCCCCATGCGACATCGCGCTCGGCCTCTCCACCGACGCGGGGTCCGCGAACGTGCGCGGCGGTTTGGCGGCGGCGCGCGAGCTGGGGCTGCTGACCGTGGCGCTCACCGGGGGCGAGGCGGGCGCCGAGGCGGACCACGTGCTGGCCGTCCGCTCCGCCGACCCGCTGATCGTCAAGGAGGTGCACGTGACGATGTACCACGTGCTCTGGGAGCTGGTGCACGTCTTCTACGAGCTGGAGGCGGCCCGATGACGGAGCCGTGCCCCGACGGGGTCTGCGTGACCTGCTCCGACGTCGCCGTGCCGGTGCGCGTCCTGCGGCTGCTGGAAGACGGGCTGGCCGTGGTGGAGACGGAGTCCGGGCCGGAGGAGGTCAGCGTGGCGCTGGTGGACGCCCGGGCCGGCGACATCGTGCTGGTGCACGCCAAGGAAGCCATCGCGGTCCGCCCGTACGGAGGAGAGACCCATGAGCACGGTCAGTGAGCCCGGCGGCATCGAGGCCCTCTACCCGTTCCTCGCCCCGGGACCGGTCGACCGGGAAGCGGTCCTCGCCGATCTGCGCGAGTCCACCCGGAGGAAGGCCGCGGAGATCGTCGAGCTGCGGCGGTCGCTGGTGGCCCTGCACGCGGAGCGTCTCGTGGCGTGCGCGCGGGAGATGGCGGCGGCGTTCGACGCGGGGGCGCGGCTGTTCGCCTTCGGCAACGGGGGCAGCAGCACGGACGCCCAGGCCGTCGTGCAGCTGTTCGCCCACCCGCCGAGCCCGGCGCGGGCGGTCGCGGCGGTGCCGCTCGCCCAGGACGTCGCGCTGCTCACGGCGCTGTCGAACGACGTCGGGTACGAGCTCGTGTTCGCCCGCCAGCTGGCCGCGCTCGGACGGCCCGGTGACGTGGCCATGGGGCTGTCGACCAGCGGCGGCTCGGCCAACGTGCTCAACGCCATGGGGGAGGCGTCCCGGCGCGGCCTGCTGACCGTCGGGCTGGTCGGCTACGACGGCGGTCCGATGGCGCAGGACGGCCGCGTCGCGCACCTGTTCGTGGTCCCGTCGGTGTCGGTGCACCGCATCCAGGAGGCCCAGATCACGCTCTGCCACGTGCTGTGGGAGCTGGCCCAGCGGGCGCTGACCGGCGAGCTGTGACGTCCGTGCCGGGTACGGGGGCGCGCCGGATCCGGGTGCGGGTCGAGGGGCTGGTGCAGGGGGTGGGGTTCCGGCCGTTCGTGTGCGGGCTGGCCGGGGCGCACGGGTTGTCGGGGTTCGTGGGGAACGACCCCGGAGGGGTGTTCATCGAGGCCGAGGGCGAACCGCCGATGCTGGACGCCTTCACGGCCGGGCTCACCGGCCAGGCGCCGCCCCTCGCCCTGGTCGAACGCGTCTCCGTCGAACCCGCCGAGCCCCGGGGGGAGACCGGCTTCCACATCGTCCCCAGCCGCCGGGCCGGCGTGACGATCGGGCTTCGTGATCTGGCGGGTGGTGAGTTCGCGCTGGTCTCGGCGGATGTGGGGACGTGTGACGCCTGTCTGGGGGAGGTGCGCGATCCGGCCGACCGCCGTCATGGTTACGCGTTCGCGAACTGCACGGACTGCGGGCCGCGGTTCACCATCGTCAGCGGCGTGCCGTACGACCGGTGTGCCACGACGATGGCCGACTTCGCGATGTGCGCCGCGTGCGCACGGGAGTATCGGGATCCGCTCGACCGGCGCTTCCACGCGCAGCCGGTCTGCTGCCCGGCGTGCGGGCCGGCGCTGCGGGCGCTCGACGCGGACGGGGGGCCGGTTCCTGGGGATCCGGTCGAGGTGGCGGCGCGGTGGCTGGAAGAGGGGCGGGTCCTGGCGGTCAAAGGGCTCGGCGGCTACCACCTCGCCGTCCTGGCCGCGCACGGGCCGGCCGTGGCCGTGCTCCGGGCCCGCAAGCGGCGTGAGAGCAGGCCGTTCGCCGTGATGGCGCGGGACGCGGCGGCGGCCGGGGAGCTGGTGCTTCTGGAGCCCGCCGCTGAGCGGCTGCTCACCGGCGTGCGCAGACCGATCGTGCTGGCCCCGCGACGGCCCGGCGCGCCGGTGGCCGACGGCGTGGCGCCCGGTGGCCGCGACCTCGGGGTGATGCTGCCGTACACGCCGCTGCACCACCTGCTCGCCGACCGGCTGGCCGCGCCGTACGTGCTGACCAGCGGCAACCTGTCGGACGAGCCCATCGCGCACCGCGACGAGGACGCGCTGCGGCGGCTGCGCGGGGTGGCCGACGGGTTCCTCGTGCACGACCGGCGGATCCAGGTGCCCGCCGACGACTCGCTGGTACGGGTCTTCCGAGGGCGGGAGCTGGTCGTACGGCGGTCCAGGGGGTACGCGCCGGCGCCCGTCGGCGTGCCCTGGCCCTTCCCCCGGCCGGTGCTGGCGTGCGGCGCCCAGCTGAAGAGCACCTTCTGCGTGGCCAGGGGCACCCGGGCCTTCCTGTCGCAGCACATCGGCGACCTGGAGAACTACGAGACCCTGCGCTCCTTCACCGAAGGCGTCGAGCACTTCTGCCGGCTCTTCGGGGTGCGCCCGGCGGTGGTGGCGCACGACCTGCACCCGGAGTACCTGTCGACGTCGTACGCGCTGGACCGGGAGGGCGTGGACCTGGTGGGGGTGCAGCACCATCACGCGCACATCGCCTCCTGCCTCGCCGAGCACGGCCACGCCGGTCCCGTCATCGGGGTGGCGTTCGACGGGCTCGGGCTGGGCGACGACGGCACGCTGTGGGGTGGTGAGCTGCTCGTCGCCGACCTGGTCTCCTACCGGCGGGCGGGGCATCTGGAGCCGGTGCCGATGCCGGGCGGCGCGGCGGCGGTCCGGCAGCCGTGGCGGATGGCGGCGGCCTGGCTCGACAGGGTCCACGGTGACGCGTCGCCGTGTCTGCCGGTGGTCGCCGGGCATCGCGAGCAGTGGCCGGTGATCGTCGCGATGGCGCGGGCCGGGACGAACTCGCCGCTCACGTCCAGCGCGGGACGGCTCTTCGACGCGGTGGCGGCCCTCGCGGGCGTCCGGGACACGATCAGCTACGAGGGCCAGGCGGCGGCCGAACTGGAAGCCCGGGTGGACCCTGCCGAGCGAGGCGCGTACCCGGCGGGGCTGGTCGAGGGGGAGCGGGTGGTGATCGCTGGGGGGGACCTGGTCAGGGGGGTGGTCGAGGACGTCATGGGCGGGGTGGACGTGGGGCGGGTGGCGGCGCGGTTCCATCGAGGGCTGGCCGCGGTGGTCGTCCGGGCGGTGTGCGCGGTGGGTGAACGGGCCGGGCTGCGGACGGTGGCGCTGTCCGGCGGGGTCTTCCAGAACACCGTCCTGCTGGAGGCGGTGGTGTCCGGGCTGGAGCGGGAGAGGTTCGAGGTGCTGGTGCACTCACGCGTGCCGCCGGGCGACGGCGGGATCGCGCTGGGCCAGGCGGTCGTCGCCGCCGCGCACGACCGCCTGAGCCGGTAGGGGCCCGATCCTGGGGTCGTTGGAGTACTGGCCGATTCTGTCCTAATATCCGGAGGTACGGCGGTGCTCTCCCGCCGAACCTCCAGAGCGGGTCCCCACGCGGCCCGCCGATCGCGGAGGCAAAGGGGACGCCACGAGCCTCGGGAGCCGCGCTCCGAACGGTCGACGCTCCATCACGGCCGCCACGGGCCGCGGGCGTGGGCCGGGTCCTGGCGACGGCCGTGGGAAGAGCCGGACATGACCAGCAAGAAGCAGCTCAAGGCCCGCATCCGGGCCCGCATGGCCAAGACGGGGGAGAGCTACACCACCGCCCGCGCCCATGTCGCGGGCAGCGCCGAGACCGCCTCCGACGGCGGCTGGCGCTTCGCCGGCGGGCGGCACCCGTCCAGCGCGGCGATCACCTCCGTCCTGGTCAACCAGGGCGTGGCCGTCAGCGAGCCGCTCGTGTTCCTGGCGGGTGGCGGGATCGGCGCCGGCTACATCCTGTGGGAGTTCAAGCACGACCAGTCCCGCCACGTGGTCCTCGCCTTCCGCAACCAGTGGCAGTACCACGACCGCTGGATGGCCAAGACGCTCACCCGGCTCGGCGTCCCGTACGAGGAGCACCGCACGTCCGGCCTCCGCGCCGCGAGCGACCGGCTGACCGCCGAGCTGGACGCGGGACGGCCGTGCGTGGTCCTGCCCGACCGTTACCACACGGGCTACTGGCAGGTGCCCGCCTTCCTGGAGGGGCACGGCGGGCATCCGGTGGTCGCCTACCGGTACGACGCGGACGGGGTCTACCTGGACGATCGCGGGCAGGCGCCGATCCGCGTCCCGCGTGAGCGGTTCGACGCGGCGCGGGCGCGGGTGGGGTCGTACAAGAACGTCATGCACGTGCTGGGCGAGGCGAAGCTGACCGAGGCGGCGCTGGCCGAGGCCGCCCAGGAAGGGCTGCGCGACTGTGTCACGCACCTGTCGGCCACGTCGGACTCCTTCTCGCTGCCCGCCTGGCGCAAATGGGCCAGGCTACTGGTCGACACCCGCAACGCCAAGGCGTGGCCGAAGGTGTTCGCCGACCGGCGCGCCCTGGCCGACGCCCTGTTGTCGATCTGGGAGGGGGCCGAGCCGGTGGGCATCGACGGCGGAAACCTCCGCGACCTGTTCGCCGACGCCCTCGACGAGGCCGCCGGCCTGCTCGACCGGCCCTCGCTGGCGGAGTCGGCCGGGCGGTTCAGGGAGATCCGGGCCCTGTGGCACGAGCTGGCGGAGGCGGCGCTGCCGGCGGAGGTGCCGGAGTTCGCCACGATCCGCGAGCTGACGGCGGCGATCAAGGAGAGCGTCATGGCGGACGGCACCGCGGGCGGTCCGCAGGCGGCCCAGGCGGCCGAGGAGCTGTGGGCGGCCCGCGCCGCGGCCAACGACTCCCTGTCCGCTCTAGCCGACACCGGCCCTCTGTTCGCCGGCCTCAGCTCCCGGCTGAGCACCATCTACGAGGCCGAGCGCACCGAGATCGCCCACCTCGCCCAGCGCCTCTGACGGCGCCGCGGTGAGCCGCCCGTACGTGACAGCTGTCACGTACGGGACGCGCGGCGTCGTGAAGGTCAGCAGATGCGCGGGAGCGGGTCGCCGACCAGCAGGTCCACGATCCTGGTGCCGCCGGAGGCGGTCTTGAGCAGCACCATCCCCGGCGGCCCCGCCTCGACCGTGCCCACCACGACGGCGCCCTCGCTCACCGGATGCCGCCGCAGCGCCCGGACCGCGGCCGACGCGTGGTCCCCGTCGACCACGGCCACGAACCTGCCCTCGCAGGCCACGTACAGCGGGTCCAGGCCGAGCAGCTCGCAGGCCCCGCTCACGACCGGCCGCACCGGGATCGCCCGCTCGTCGGCGGTCACCGCCAGCCCCGCGCCGACGGCGATCTCGTTCAGGATCGTCGCGACCCCGCCCCTGGTGGCGTCGCGCATCATCCGCACCGGGACCGCGTCGAGGAGGGCGGCGACGGCCTCGTGCACGGGCGCGGTGTCGGAGGTCAGGTCCGCCTCGATGTCCAGCTCGCCACGGGCGATCATGACGGTGACGCCGTGCTCGCCGACCGGGCCGGACACGATCACCGCGTCCCCGGGCCGCACCTGGGACTCGCCCAGCGTGACCGGCCGTTCCAGCGCGCCGATCCCGGACGTGGTCACGTAGCAGCCGTCGGCCTTGCCGCGCTGGACCACCTTGGTGTCGCCGGTCACCACCCGCACGCCGGCCCGCTCGGCGGCGGCCGCCATCGAGGCGGTGATCCGGCGCAGCTCGGCGACGGGGAACCCCTCTTCCAGGACGAACCCCGCCGACAGGTACATCGGCCGCGCCCCGCAGACCGCCAGGTCGTTGACCGTCCCGTTCACGGCCAGGTCGCCGATGTCACCGCCCGGGAAGAACAGCGGCGAGACCACGTACGCGTCGGTCGTGAAGACCAGCCGGCCGGTGCCGAGGTCGAGCGTGGCGCCGTCGTCGAGCCGCTGGAGCGCGGGGTTGGCGAAGGCGTCGACGAAGACGGCCTGGATCAGCGTCCGCGACGCCTTGCCGCCCGCGCCGTGCGCCATGGTCACCCGCTCCTCGGTGACCTTCGGCTTGCGGCGGCGGGCGCGTTCGATGCGTTCCAGCACCTGTTCCTCGCGGGACAGCGGCTCCTGCCCGACCGCGGCCTCCGCCAAGGCCCGTTCCGCCCATTCCGCAGTGTTCATGGCCTCACTTCGTGAGGCTGCTCGGTCGCTCAAACCCGTCGCCTTCCCTCGTCGCTCTGGTCGCTGCGCTCCCGCCGCTCCTCAGTCCAGGCGACGGCGCGACCTCGCGGCGCCGGGTGAAGCGGCCGAAGTTGTAGTAGGCCGCGCAGGCGCCTTCCGAGGAGACCATGCAGGTGCCGATGGGCGTCTCGGGCGTGCAGGCGGTGCCGAAGACCTTGCACTCCCACGGCTTCAGCACGCCTTTCAGCACCTCGCCGCACTGGCACGCCTTCGGGTCGGCCACCCGGACCCCCGGCACCGGGAAGCGCCGCTCGGCGTCGTAGGCCGCGTACGACTCGCGCATCCGCAGCGCCGAGTTGGCGATGAACCCCAGCCCGCGCCACTCGAAGTGCGGACGCAGCTCCATCACCCGCGAGATCGCCGACAGCGCCCTGGGGTTGCCGTCCCACGGCACCACCCGGGTGTACTGGTTCTCCACCTCCGCCCGGCCCTCGGCGAGCTGCCGCAGCAGCATGTGGACCGACTGCAGGACGTCCAGCGGCTCGAACCCGGCGCACACCAGCGGCTTGCCGTAGTCGCCGGCGATGAAGGAGTAGGGCCGGCAGCCGATGACGGTGGAGACGTGACCGGGCCCGATGAAGCCGTCGAGCCGCATGTCGGGCGAGTCCAGGATCGCCTTGATCGCCGGGAGGATCGTCACGTGGTTGCAGAAGACCGCGAAGTTCCCGATGCCCTCGGCCTCGGCCCGCAGCACGGTCATCGCCGTCGACGGCGCGGTGGTCTCGAACCCGATGGCCATGAAGACGACCGTGCGGTCGGGGTTCTGCCGGGCGATCTTGAGCGCGTCCAGCGGCGAGTACACCATGCGGATGTCCGCCCCCGCGGCCTTGGCGTCGAGGAACGACCCGCGGCCCCCGGGCACCCGCATCATGTCGCCGAAGGACGTCATGATGACGCCCGGCTCGTGGGCGATGGCGATGGCGTCGTCGATGCGGCCCATCGGGATGACGCAGACCGGGCAGCCGGGGCCGTGCACCAGCGAGACCGTCTCCGGCAGGTGGTCCTCCAGCCCGTGCTTGTAGATCGTGTGCGTGTGGCCGCCGCACACCTCCATGAACGTGTAGTGCCGGCCGGGCTCGCACAGGTCCCGGATCCGCGCCGCGAGCTGCCGGGCCTGACCCGCGTCGCGGTACTCATCGACGAACCGCAATGCCCTGCCTTTCAGGTGATGTCCGATTCGGCGAGCGCTTCGAGCTCGTCGGTGTACGCCTGTCCCAGACCGCGCAGGAGCGCGAGCGTGGCCGCCGCCTCCTGCTCGTCGATCTTGGACATGGCGAAGCCGACGTGCACGAGCACCCAGTCGCCCGGACGGATCCCGTCCTGGCTGACCAGTCCGACGTTGATGGCCCGCCGGACGCCCGCGACCTCGACCTTGGCGAGTTCGGGCTGTCCGGGGATGAGTTCGACGATCTCGCCGGGGATGCCCAGGCACATCGGCCGCCCCGCTCCTTCCCGTTCACATTCGTGTCATCTTGATGTATCGCTTCACGGCGGGCAGTTCCCGCCAGAACATGGCGACGAGCGCGGCCCCGGTGAACAGGGCCAGCAGTTTGCCTGAAAGCCGCATGTCGGCTTACACCTCCTCTCGATCTAGCTCGGCGACAGGTTCGGCATGATCGGCAGGATCGGGTTCTCCTTGCCGGGCCGCACGCCCGTGGAGCGGCGCGCGTCCGCCGTGTCGTCCTCGTTGTGACCCACCTGCCGGTGGTGCGCGCGCTTCTGGTTGCCCTGCCGTACGCCCTTGACGTGCGACGGCGTGTCGGGCGCCACGTCGGGCTTGCCCACGCGGATCTGTGACATGTCCTCCTCCTCATCTGCCGAGTTCGGCGAAGAAAGCTGCGATCCGATCCCAGAGCCGCTGCCCGCCGGACATGCCCGTCCATTCCTGGCGGACCAGGGCGACGAGCCGGTGACAGTCGTCGATGGGTACGAGCCAGCGCTCGTCCATGCCGCGCACGATCGCGACCAGGAAGGCCTCCACCGACGTCCGCATCGACTCCAGCTCCCCGTACCGGCCGACGAGCCGTTCCCACGCGGCGGTGTCCACCTCCCAGCGGGTGGCGCCCACCGGGCTCGGATAGTTGGCCAGGACCGTGCCGTCGGCCCGGCGTACGAAGAACGCCAGGCCCACCGGCACGCCCAGCTCGGACGGCGGCGGGCCGGTGAGGCGGATCCGCCGGTTCGGCACCAGCCGGAAGCGCCCCAGGCCGCCCTCGCCGCCCTCGCCCCGCTCGAACAGCAGCGCGCAGGCGCGGCAGGCGCACAGCACCTGCTCCTTCCGCTCCTCCAGCAGGTGGGCGTGCTCGCCCTGCAGCGGCTCGCCGCACAGCTCGCACGGCTCGGCGGCCCGCCGCCGCCGGGCGACCGGCCGGTTGACCACCCGGCCGAGCGCGCCGCCGGTCACGCTGTGCGTCACGGGGCCGCCCTCGACGTGGCGGGCCGCCGCGCCAGCGTGTCGAGCGGGATGAACGCCGTGCCGGGATCGCTCGCGGGCGGCTTGCCCGTGGGCACCCCGTGCAGCGCGAACAGGTGCGCCAGCAGGACGTCCCCGGCCGCCGCGGAGCCGAACCCGGGGTACGCGGCGGCGCGGTCCATGACGCGGGCCAGCGCCTCCCCGTACACCTCCGCGAGCGTGGCGACCGCGTCGAGCGCCAGCTCCGCCGTCGGCCCCGAAGTCGTCTCCAGCTCGTTCAGCATCTCTTCCAGCAGCTCCAGGCGCCCGGCGACGGCGCGCTCGTCCAGCCGCGACCGGTCAGTCATGGCCGCCCCCGAACATGGGCGAGTGCACTTTTCGCAGCGTGCGGCCCTTGCCGAGATACATGTGCACGCCGCAGGGCAGGCACGGGTCGAAGCTGCGGACCGCGCGCATGATGTCGACGCCCTTGAAGTTCTCCGGCCCGTTCTCCTCGAAGATGGGCATGTCCTGCACGGCGTCCTCGTACGGTCCCGGCGTGCCGAAACGGTCGCGCGGGCTGCCGTTCCACGGGGTGGGCGGGTACGGGTGATAGTTGGCGATCTTGCCCTTCTCGATGACGAGATGGTGCGACAGCACGCCGCGCACGGCCTCGTGGAAGCCGACGCCGATCGCCTGCTCCGGCACGTCGAAGTCCTGGAACACCTTGGTGTCGCCGCCGCGCACGCGCTCCAGCGCCCGCTCGATGAAGTACACCGCCATGGCGGCCGCGTAGGCCACGAAGTACACCCGGGCCCGGTTGCGCTCGATGGCGTTGGACCACTGCGGGATCCGCCACTCCAGCGTCGTCTCCGGCAGCGAGTCGCCCTTCGGCAGGTGGATCTGCACGCTGGAGCCGGTCGACTTCACGTACGGGGTGTCCACGAGGCCGGCCAGCGCGGTGGTGTAGAGCCGCGCGAACGCGCCGCCGCCGGTGTCCAGCGGCAGGTGGTCGCCGGTGCGCGGGTCCAGCCAGCGCGGGCTCATCACCCAGCTGTAGTTGCCCTCGAAGTCCCGCTTCTGCGGGGCGGGCAGCGTGGTCTGGTTCCACGGGTGGCGCATGTCCACCGGGTTGCCGAGCGGGTCGTGGGTGACGAACGGCTTCTCGTTCACCCAGTCGTCGTAGTAGGAGCTGCCGAGCAGGATGCGGATGCCGAGGTTGATGTCGACCAGGTTGGTGGTGATCAGCTCGCCGTCGACGACGATGCCGGGGGTGACGTACATCGCCTTGCCCCACTCGTTCATCGTCTCGTAGCGGTAGTCGACGACCTCGGGGTCCTGGAACGCGCCCCAGCAGCCCAGCAGCACCCGGCGGCGGCCGACCTCCTCGTAGCCGGGCAGCGCCTCGTAGAAGAAGTCGAAAACGTCGTCGTTGAGCGCGACGGCCTTCTTGACGAAGTCGATGACGCTCATCAGCCGCGACAGGTAGTCGGTGAAGACCGTCGGCGACGGCATCGTGCCGACGCCGCCCGGATACACCGTCGACGGGTGCACGTGCCTGCCCTCCATCAGGCAGAACATCTCCCGGGTGACGCGGCTGACGACCAGCGCCTCCTTGTAGATGTCGCCCTCGAACGGGTTGAACGCCCGCATGATGTCGGCGATCGTGCGCTTGCCGTGGATGGCGGCGTTCGGCGCGTCGGTGGTCTCGGCCCGGCTCAGCACGCTCGGGTTGGTGCCCTTGACCATCGCCTCGCAGAAGTCGACGAACACCAGGTTGTCCTGGAAGAGCGTGTGGTCGAACATGTACTCGGCGGCCTCGCCGAGATTCATGATCCACTCGGCGAGTTTCGGGGTCTTGATCCCGTACGCCATGTTCTGCGCGTAGACCGAGCAGGTCGTGTGGTTGTCGCCGCAGATGCCGCAGATGCGGCTGGTGATGAAGCCGGCGTCGCGCGGATCCTTGCCCTTCATGAACACGGAGTAGCCGCGGAACAGCGAGGACGTGCTGTGGCACTCCACCACGCGCTGGTTCTCAAAGTCGATCTTGGTGTAGATGCCGAGGTTGCCGATGATGCGGGTGATCGGGTCCCACGACATCTCGACGAGCTGGCCCGGCTTGGGCGTGACTCTTTCCTGCTGTTCGATGGCCATCCGCCGTACTCCCTCTCTCTTCGCGTGTCGGCGGTCTCTACGGACGCCAGCGCGGGTCGTAGCCGCTGGTCAGCGCCTCGCGGTTGTGCCGCCACCGGGGTTCCCTGTTGGCGGTGTGGTTGGTGATGCCGCGCATCCGGCGGATGAACGCGCCGTACGGCTTGATCAGCGTCGAGGACAGGTTGCCGCCGGGCGGCATGTCCATGAAGGGCATGAACTTGTCCGGGAAGCCGGGCATGGTGCAGGCGATGCAGATGCCGCCCACGTTCGGGCAGCCGCCGATCCCGGCCATCCACCCGCGCTTGGGTACGTTGCAGTTCACCACCGGGCCCCAGCAGCCCACCTTCACCTGGCACTTCGGGGAGTTGTAGTCACCGGCGAAGTCGCCCTGCTCGTAGTACGCGCCCCGGTCGCAGCCCTCGTGGACCGTCTTGCCGAACAACCACTGCGGGCGCAGCATCTCGTCCAGCGGAGGCGGCGGCGCGCTGCCGGCCGCGTGGTAGAGCACCCAGGTCAGGGTCTCCATGAAGTTGTCCGGCTGGACGGGGCAGCCCGGCACGTTGACGATCGGCAGCCCGCCGGTCGACCGGAAGTCCCAGCCGAGGTAGTCGGCCAGGCCCATGCAGCCGGTCGGGTTGCCGGCCATCGCGTGGATGCCGCCGTAGGTCGCGCAGGTCCCGATGGCGACGACCGCCCAGGCCCTGGGGGCGAGCCGGTCGATCCAGGTGTTCACGGTCATCGGGTCGCCGGTCGCCGGGTCGTTGCCCAGCGACGTCCAGTAGCCGTCGCCGTTGATGTTCTCGTTGGGGACCGAGCCCTCGATGACGAGCATGAACGGCTCCAGCTCGCCGCGGGCGGCGGCCCGGAACGGGGCCAGGTAGTCCTCGCCGCCGAGGCTGGGCGAGAGCACCTTGTTGTGCAGGTGGACCTTGGGCAGGCCGGGGATGACGCCGCCGACCACGTCCTCGATCGCGGGCTGGGTCGCGGCGGTGATCGAGACGGTGTCGCCGTCGCAGCTCATGCCCTCGGATATCCACAGGATGTGCATCTCGTCGTAGCCGGCGGCCTGGCCGCTCCGCTCGTGCGTCTGCGTCATCACGGCACCTCGCTGGTGAGCACGTCCGACTGGTAGGTGATCGACTCGACGACGACCCCGGTGTCGCCGACGACCTCGACGTCGACGCCGCCGCAGCGCGGGCAGGCGACGAGCACGAGCGCGCTGGCCGCGGGCGTCTTGGCGCCGCAGTCGTGGCAGCTCATCGTCGGCGGCGCGGCGACCAGTTCGAGCTGCGCGTCCTCGGCGGCGGTCCCGGCAGCGGCCACCCGGAAGCCCTGGTCGACGACCGCCGGGTCCACCGCGTGCCCGGTGACGGCGGCACGGACGCGTACCGCGGCCACCCGCCGTCCCTCGGCGCGGAGCAGAACCGCCCGGACGATCTCGTCGCACATCCCTGTCTCATGCATCAGCGCGTTCCTTGTCTTGTCGGGTCGCCTCTGGTCGGGCGGCCTCGTCGCGGGCCAGCGCCGTCACCGCGGCGACCGCGCCGTCCACGGCTGCGGCGACGGGCTCGGACAGGCCCATCACCTCGTCGATCACCTGCGGCCGGCAGCCCACCAGGAGCACCCGGCCGACGCCGCCGCCCAGCTTGCGGAGCAGGTCGAGGACGGCCTGCGGGTGCATGCCGTGCCCGTCCACAGGCGGCGGGGCGTCCGGGGCCGGCTCGTCGTCGATCTCCAGGACGGCCACGGTGCCCGGCGGGCCCTCGACCTTGACCGCGTCCACCATGATCAGCGTGTCGTACGTGCCGCCCAGCAGTTCGTAGGCCAGGTGGACGCCGCGGATGCCGTAGTCGGCCACCACCACGGAGCCGGGCAGGGCCGCCGGGTCCATCCGCCTGACCACCTCGACGCCGAAGCCGTCGTCGCCGAGGAACACGTTGCCGATCCCGGCCACCAGCACCCGCTTCATCCCGGCACCCCCTGGTCCAGCGGCTCGGTCTCGTCGGGGGCGAAGTAGCGGTACCGCCCGTACCACTGGTTCAGCTCGGCCGCCGGGTCGTCCTCCAGGGTCACGGCGAAGTGGCGGCTGCCGTCCACGTCGAGCAGCACCGCCTCCACCAGGGCCGTCCTGCCGTCGAGGAACATGTCCTGCGGGTCGGTGCCGCGCAACCGGGGTCGCAGCCGCACCCTGCTGCCCTTGCGCACCGGGACCCCGCCCACCTCGACGCAGTCCGTCTCCGGCCGCACCGAGGCATCCGCCTTCGGATCCCACCAGGGCACCTGCGACTCCACCTCAGCGTCCGTCCTGGGAGCGGCGGGCCGCGGGTCGCGGGTGGTGCCGTGCAGGCGGGCCAGGTCGTCCGGGGTCATCGACTCGACGCGGTCCAGGATGGCGGCGGCGCGTGGGTCGGTGGCGCGCGCCTCCTGCTTCTCGGCGTCGGTGAGCGTCAGCGTGCGCAGCGACAGGATCTCGTCGATCTCCGCCGCGTCGTGCAGGTCCCCAGGGCTCTCCGGCGCGACCCGTGGGTTGTCGTAGAGCAGGATCGGGGACGACAGCATCACCTGGTCGCCGCTCAGCACGGGGTACGTGTGCGCGTTCGCGCAGTCGCGGGCCGCGGCCTCCGCCCAGGCCGGGGGTTCCAGCAGCGAGACGAACCGGCCGCCGGGCACGGCGAGGAGCGTGTGGCAGGCGATCAGCGCGTGCCGGAGCGCCTCGTCCCTGGACGCCTCCGGCGACGGCTCCCGGCCGACGTTCTCAACCCGTACACACAACTTGAGCAGCGGCACCGGCTCCTGACCGCCGTGCTCGTCGCGTACCCCCGGCTTGTTCTGCGGCACCCGGTCGTGACCGGCGTGCTCGTCGCGTACGGGCGTGCTGGTGGGGAGCGCGCAGGTGGTCAGGGACATGGTGGCGCGGGCGAGCAGGGGCCACTCGCGCCAGCGCGTCCGACCGGCCGAGCCGGGCAGCGGGGTGATCGTCTCGAAGCCGGGCACCCGCAGGTCGAGCCGCTTCGGCCCGGACAGCAGGTCCGCGACGGACGCCGTGAGGTCGAACTCGCGGGGCACGGCCTCGTCGAAGGTCAGCGCGTCCCCGACCTGGTCGGCGGCGCGGTGGCCGCCGTCCGGCAGCAGCTCTTCAGGGGTACGGCGGCGCAGGTGCAGGAAGCGGAGCCGGCAGTGCACCAGGGCGTCGGCGGGCCCGGTGAGCAGGCACTCGGTCCGCTGCCACCACGACTCGGCGGAGCCCGCCACCCCGCCCCCGTCCAGCCCGTGCGCCCTGGCCCACGGCTCCGGCAGCAGCACGCCGAACTGCCACCGGACCCGGTTCTTCGGAGAGGAACGGCGATAGGGGTACAGCAGGTAGCCCTCGTACAGGACGGAGTCCGCGACCGCCAGCGCCGCCCGGAAACCGGGCGCGGCGTCGATGCCGTTCGCGTCCACGGAGGGTGGCCCCTTCCTGTCCCTGGTCATACGTGACTCTTCTGGTATTGCCACGCCGTCTCAGGACAAGTAGGTGGATCGCTCCCCTAGGTGCCGTCCTCACCTAGCGGTTCTTGATGATTCATCCGAGGGGAAATCGGACTTTCTCCGACGTAAGCCCGCTTCGTCCCAACAGGATTTGCCCGCCGCTTTGCCGCACGGTCGCGCGCCCGGTCCAGCGGGCGGCAGGGACCCCCCAACCGACTAATTTGCTGCCAAAACGGCACTTATCGGTAAAGATCGTCAAATGACGCTTGAGGTGCCTCACGGGGGCGGCATGACGTTCAGCGTTCTCGGGCCCGTACGGGTGCGTGGCGGCGGCGCGGTGAGCGCCCTCGGCCGGTCACAGCGCCGCGGCCTGCTCGGCTTCCTGCTGCTCAACGCGAACAAGGTCGTCACCATGGAGACAGTGATCGACGCGCTGTGGGGCGGCGCGCCACCGCCTTCGGCCCGTGCCCAGATCTACTCGGGGATCCACGCCATCCGCCGCGAGTTACGCGCCCTCGGCCTCGACGAGGTGGCCTCCTCCCGGGGCGGCTACACGTTGCGGGCCGACGCCGCCAACCTGGATCTCGCCCTGTTCGAGGGGTACGTCCGGCAGGCCGGGGCGGGGCAGCCGCCCGAGCAGGTGGTCCGGTCGCTGCGCCGAGGGCTGGCGCTCTGGAACGGCCCGGCGCTGAGCGACGCGTCCGGAGCCTATGTCGAGGCGGTCCGGGTCCATCTGGAGGAGACACGGCTCGGCTGCGTGGAGACGCTGATCGACGCCGAGCTCGCGCTCGGACGGCACGACCACGCGATCGGCGAGCTGCGGCGGCTGGTGGCGGAGCACCCGCTGCGGGAACGGCTGCACGCGCAGCTCATGCTCGCGCTCTACCGCGGTGGCCGCCGGATCGAGGCCCTCGACCTCTCCCGCGACCTGCGCCGCAGGCTGGTGGAGGAACACGGGCTCGACCCGGGCCAGGCGGTGACCGAGCTGGAGCTGGCCATCCTGCGCGCCGATCCCGGCCTCGCCCCGCCGCCGAACGGGTCCGTGACGGCCACGCCCGGCGGCGCGCCCGCGCAACTCCCTGCCGACACCACCGACTTCACCGGGCGGGATCGTGAGCTGGCCCAGGCGCTGTCCGCCCTGGCCGGCCCACGGGGGAGCGCGCCGCCGATCTGCGCGATCACCGGCCCGCCGGGGGTGGGCAAGACCGTCTTCGCGGTGCACGCGGCCCACCGGGTCCGCGAGAGCCACCCCGACGGCCAGCTCTTCGTGGACCTCCGGGGGGCTGACAGCAGGCCGGCCGAGCCGGACGAGGTGCTCGCCGCCTTCCTGCGCGCGCTGGGCGTCGACGGGAGGAGGATCCCGGAGGCCCGCGAGGAGCGGTCCGCGCTCTACCGGACCATGCTCGCCGGCCGGCGGGTGCTCGTGGTGCTCGACAACGTGACCGACGAGAGCCAGGTGAAGCCGCTCCTCCCCGGCGCGGGCACCTGCTCCGTACTCGTGACCAGCCGCAGGCGGCTGGCCGGACTCGGCGCGCCGACCACGGTGGAACTCCTCCCGTTCGACGGGGAGGAGTCGGTGGAGCTGCTGGGCCGGATCGCCGGGAGCGCACGGGTCGCGGCCGAGGACGCGGAGGCCCGCGAGGTGGCGCGGCTCTGCGGCGGGCTGCCGCTCGCGCTGCGCATCGCCGGGTCGCGGCTCGCCGCGCGGCCCCACCGCGGCATCGCGGAGCTGGCCAGGCGGCTCGCCGACGAGCAGCGCCGTCTGGACGAGCTGTCCTACTCGGGGCTCGGCGTACGGGCCGGTCTCGATCTGGCCTACCAGGCGCTCGGCGAGGCGGAGCGCCGCCTGCTGCGACGGCTGGCCTTCCTCGACGTCCCCGAGGCCGGGCCGTGGCTGGCCGTCGCGGTCGGCGGCGAGCGGCCGGCCGACACGGAGGAGACGCTGGAGCGCCTGACGGACATCCACCTGCTGCGGGTGGCCGGCGTCGACGGCACGGGGCAGATCAGATACGGGATGCACGACCTGGTCCGCACCTACTGCCGGGAACGGATGGCGGAGGAGGAGACCGCGGACATGGCGGTGTCCGTGGTCTCGTCGGCCGCCAGGCACCTGCTCCGGCTCGCCGCCGAGGCCCGGAGCGCCGACCGGGGCCACGACTACTACGCCCGGCTCGCCGGGGAACTGGCCGTCGCCGTGGACGGGAAGACCGTACGGCACGCGGCGGAGCATGCGGTGAACTGGCTGGAGGCCGAGGCCGCCACCGTCCACGGCGTCCTGCGGCAGACGGAGGCCCATGGGCTTTTCGACGAGGGCTGGCGGATCGCCCTGATGGGAGGCTGGCTGTACGACATCCGGTGCTGGGCCGGCGAGTACCGGAAGATCCTGTCGATCGCGTACCGGATGGCGGAGAAGTCCGGAGACCGCCGGGCCCAGGCCATCGTGCCGGCGCTCGCCGCGGAACTGGGGGTGCTCGCCGGCGCCCTGGACGAGGCCGCGCGGACGCTCGCGTCGTCCGAACGGATCTTCGCCGAGATCGGGGACGAGCACGGGCTGGCGGAGGTCTGGCGGATGCTCGTCACCCTGGAGCGCACGCGTGGCGAGCACACCGTCGCGCTGCGCCGCTGCGAGCGGATCCGCGAGACCTTCCGCGTCATGGAGGACCACTCGGGAGAGGCCCACACCCTGCGCTGCGTCGGGCAGATCCACCTCGTCGAGGGCCGCGTGCCCGAGGCGCTGCGGTATCTGGAGGAGGCCCTCCGCGTCGCGGGCAGGAGCCGCGGCGGCTGGAAGCGGCTCAACACCCTGTACTGGCTGGGCGAGGTCTACCTGAGGGTGGGACGCGCGGGGGAGGCCAGGGACGCGTTCCTCAAGGTCGCGGAGGCGGCCGACCGGGTGGGCGACTTCACGGGAGGCGCCTTCGCGCGGCTCGGCCTGGCCCACGTGGCCATCGAGGCGGGCGAGCGTCGGCAGGCCCGCACCCTGCTCGCGGCGGCGCTCGACCATGCCGAACGCTCCGAGCTGGCACTCGTGCTCTGCAAGATCGGCCTGGCGGTCGGCGAGGCCCTGGCGCGGCTGGGCGAGCTCGCGCGGGCGGGGGAGACGATCGAGCGCGTGCTGCCGGGGATCGACGGCCTGGCCTCCCCGCCGATGCGGGCCGAGGCCATGGCCCTGCTCGCACGGGTCCGCGAGGGCCGGAAGGCCGGCGCGTAGCTCGCGTATAGCTCCCGCATCAACCCGGCCTGGCAGAAAGGGAGACGAGGTCCGCCTCTCTGCCGGCGGGGGTCTACGAAGGGGAGGAGCGCCATGCGCGACATCATCTGGAACTGATCGGCCGGACGACCACGACTGGACATGGACAGGGGGTGTCTCCTATGCGCGATCTCATCTGGACCTGACCAGAACAGGCCGGCCCGGTGGGGCCGGACCGTGGTGACGACCTGATGGCGGCCGGCGGCGCTTTCCACGCGCCGCCGGCCGCCTCCGCGTGACGGGCGGCTGACAGGAGGCGGCGATGGAGAGCGGGGCCTTCCGCCACGCGTTCGCCGTCACGGAGTTCCGGGCGCTCTGGGGCGCGATGGCCGTCGTGCGCGCGGGGACGCAGCTGGGCCGGGTGGCGCTGGCGGTGCTCGCCTACGAGCGCACCGGGTCCGCGGCGGTGACCGCGCTCGTGTACGCACTCACCCTGGTGCCGGCGCTGGTCGGCGGGCCGCTGCTGGGCGGGCTGGCGGACCGGTACCCCCGCCGGAGGCTGATCGTCGTCTGCGGCCTGGCGAGAGCCGGGCTGATCGCGCTGGTGGCCGTGCCGGGGATCCCGCTGCCAGTGCTGTGCGCCCTGGTCTTCGCCTCGCAACTGCTCGAATCGCCGGCCGTGGCCGCCCAGATGGCGCTCACGCCCGACATCCTGCCCGAGGACGTCTACCAGGCGGGCATCGCGATCCAGCACCTCACCTCCCAGATCGTCAGCCTGGCCGGTTTCGCGGCGGGGGGCGTGCTGGTGGCGGCGGTGGGCACGAGCGGGTCGCTGACGCTCAACGCGGCGGCCTTCGCGCTGGCCGCGCTGATCGTGCTGCGCGGTGTCCGGCCGCACCCCGCCGCGCGAACCGCGGGAGACGACGGGCGCGGCGGCCCGTTGGAAGGACTGCGCCTGCTCGTCTCCGACCACCGGCTGCGCAGCCTGCTGGCGCTGGCCATGCTCGCCGGGTTCCAGGTGGTGCCGGAGGCGCTGGCCGCCCCCTACGCCGCCGGGACCGGCCAGGGCACCGCGATGGTGGGCCTGCTCATGGCCGCGATACCGGTGGGCAACGTGCTGGGCGTGTTCCTCTTCACCCGGTTCTGCTCCACGGAGGCGCGGCTGCGGCTGCTCGGACCGCTGGCGTGCGCCGCGAGCGCGCCGCTGGTGGCCTCGGCGCTGGTCCCGGGCCCGGTCGCGGCGCTGGTCCTGTGGGCGCTCGTGGGGATGCTGGGCGCCTACCAGGTGACGGCGAACGCGGAGTTCGTCCGGATCGTCCCCACCGAGCGGAGGGGGCAGGTGCTGGGGATCGCCTCCGCCGCCCTCGTCGCTGCCCAGGGGTTGGGCATGATCGCGGGCGGACTGCTGGCCACGCACCTGGGGGTGACGGGCGCGCTGGGTGTCGCGGGGGCGGCAGGGCTGGCCGCCGGAGTGCCGGCCGCCCTCGCCTGGCGGCGGGCCCGCGCCCGCGCCGGGGAGGCCGTCCCTGGGACGGCCGAGCACCGAGTGCCCCGCGATCAGGCGCCGTAGAGCCAGTCGACGTGCTTGTGGTCGTCGGGCTCGCGGCTCAGGAAGAGCTCGTTGCGCAGCAGCCGCGCCACGCCGTCGACATGCCAGATGTCGCCCCAGACCCGCGCCGACGTCTGCACCCGGGCCGTCCGCTCGGTCCGTACGCGCTCGTACTCCTTGAGAGCGACCGGCCAGTCGCCGGAACTGGCGGCGGCCTGCGCCGCCAGGCAGTGCGCGTCCTCGATCGCCTGGCAGGCGCCCTGCGCGAGATACTGCAGCATCGGGTGGGCCGCGTCGCCGGTGAGCGCCATCCGGCCGTCGACCCAGTTCGGGACGGGCACGCGGTCGAACATCTTCCAGTGGCGGACCCGCCACAGCGACCTCAGCCCGTGCCGCACCTGCGGGCAGGCCCCGGCGAAGACCTCGTCGAGCTCCTCGGGGCCGCCGTACTCGGCCTCGCCCCGCAGGAATCCCGGCGACCGGAACACCGCGACCGTGTTGAACATCTCCCCGCCGCGCAGCGAGTACTGCACCAGGTGGCAGCCGGGGCCGATGTAGGCGACCACGTCGGTGAGCGCGTGCTCGTCGGGCTCGGTCTCCAGCTCCTCGACCGGGAACGCGCCGCGGTAGGCGACGTAGCCGGAGTTGACCGGCTCGTCGTCGCTCAACCGGGCGCGCAGCCGCGACCGCAGCCCGTCGGCGCCGATCGCCACGTCCGCCCGCTGGACGCCCGCCGCGCTGCGCACGACCGCCGAGTCCTGCGCGGTCTCGACGTCCGTGACCTCGCAGTTCGGGACCAGGTCCACGCCCGCCCGATCGCACGCGCGCTGGAGCACGCCGAGCAGGTCGCTGCGGTGGATCACCACGTACGGCCCGCCGTACCTGGCGACGAACTCCTCGCCGAGCGGCAGATGGGTGAGCTCGCGGCCGTCGACCGCGTCCCTGAACATCAGGCGTCGCGGCAGCACCCCGAGCCCGATCACCTCGTCGAGCACGCCCCACTCGCGCAGGATCCTGGTGGCGTTCGGGGCGATCTGCAGACCGGCGCCGACCTCGGCGAACTCCGGCGCGCGCTCCAGGACGCGCACCCGCCGCCCGGACCGGGCCAGCGCGAGGGCGCTCGACAGCCCGCCGATGCCCCCGCCCACGACGATGACGTCCACATCCCTCTCGGACACGGTCATTCCCTTCTCACTAGAGCCAGCGGCCGAGTACGGGCGCCTCACCGGCGCGGCCGGTCAGCCAGGCGGCGAGGGCGGCGCCCTCACCGCCGGCGGCCCGCTTGCGTACGACGTCGACGGCCAGCGCGGCGTTGAACCCGGCAGGCAGGTCGTCGAAGCCGAGACCGGTGCCGAGGTCGACGGCGTGCACGGCCACCTCGCGGGCGCGCATCCACGGGATCTCGGCGGCGGGGACGGTCCGGCCCTGCGCCGTGACGACCTCGTTCGTCCACGCCCGCTCCGGCAGCGCGTCCAGGTCGGCGGCGAGGGCCGCCGCGGAGCCGCGCACCAGCGCGCGCAGCTCCCCGGCGGGCAGCGCCGAGCCTTCCTCGATCTCCGCGTTCCGCTGCTCGGGGCTCGCGTACATCGGCGTCCTCTCGCCGGTGCGCGCCCAGTGCAGCAGGCGGCGCAGCGCCTCGGCGTTGTGGTGGACGTGCGCGACGACGTGGCGGCGGGACCAGCCGGGCAGGCCGGTCGCCGCGCCGAGGTCGTCGTCGGCGAGTCCGTCGACGGCGTCGAGGAAGAGGCCGGTGCAGTGGTCCATCCACTCCCGGATCTCGGTCATGACCTGCGCGCCCTGTTCTCGAGCCGGCCGATGCCCTCGATCTCGGTGACGAGCGTGCCGCCGTCGGCGAGGTAACGCGGGGGCTTGCGGGCGTGGCCGACGCCGCCCGGGGTGCCGGTGGCGATCACGTCGCCGGGCCGCAACGTCATGATCGTGGAGACGTAGCGCACCAGCGCGACCGGGTCGAAGACCAGGTCGCCGGTGTTGGACTTCTGCACCTCCTCGCCGTCGACCGCGCCGCTGATCGCCAGCTCGGGGCGGACGCCGCCGGGCAGCTCGTCGGGGGTGACCAGCACCGGGCCGAGCGGGGTGGTGCCCTCGAACGTCTTGCCCTGGAGCCACTGGGCGGTGCGGTACTGCCAGTCGCGCATGGTGACGTCGTTCAGCACCGCGAAACCGGCGATCGCGGCGGCGGCCCGGCTCTCGTCGGCCCGCCGCACGGTCGCGCCGACGACCAGGGCCAGCTCGGCCTCCCAGTCGACGGCGTCGGACTCGGCGGGCAACGCGATGTCGTCGTACGGGCCGATGAGCGCGTCGGCGTACTTGGCGAACAGCGTCGGGTGCTCGGGCAGCTCGCGGCCCATTTCCAGGATGTGGTTGCGGTAGTTCAGGCCGACGCAGACGATCTTCCCGGGGCCGGGCACCACCGGCGCGAGCCCGGCCGTGGCGGCGGCGTGCGCGGGCCCGTCGGCGGACTCGGCGAGCGAGCGCCAGTCTTCCCGCGCGAGCAGCTCGCCGACGTCGCCGAACCCGGTCTCGACGTACCGGTCGCCGTCGACGCGGACGGCGCGGGTGCCTTCGGCGGTGCGGATGGTGGCGAGTCTCATGCGTGCTTCCTCGGGTCGATCTGGACGCGGTGCTGGTGGAGCTTCTCGATGACGGGGGTGTCGCTGAACCGGAAGAGGTCGAGGCCGCGCTCGGTCTCGACGGTCAGCGGCTGCCAGGACGGGACGACGAAGAGGTCGCCGCGCTCGACGTCCCAGCTCGCCGAACCCACGGTGACCCGGCCGAGACCGTCGAACACCTGGAAGACCGACGAGCCGACCTCCCGGCGGGTGGCGGTCCCGGTGCCGGGGGCGAGGCGGTGGAACTCGGCGCGGATGGTCGGCATGACGTCGCCGCCGGTGGTCGGGTTGGTGTAGCGGACCGCCGCGTGTCCCGGCTCGGTGGTGGCGGTGTAGCCCTCGGCTTCCAGCCTGAGCTGCTCCGACAGCGCCCGGTCGGTGTGCTCCCAGCGGTAGGCGAGCAGCGGGGTCGCCGGGGACGGGTCGAGCTGGGTAAGCGGGCGCAGGCCGGGGTGCGCCCACAGCCGCTCCGAGCGCGACCGGTCGGGCGCCTCCCGGCTCTCCACCTCGTCCGGGCCGAACTCGAAGAACGTCGAGTCGGTGTAGTGCTGGAACGGGATGTCGAGGCCGTCGATCCAGGCCATCGGCTCGCTGCTGGTGTTGTGGTGGCCGTGCCAGTTCCAGCCCGCCTGCGGCAGGAAGTCGCCGCGCCGCATCGCGACCGGGTCGCCGTTCACCACGGTCCACACGCCCTCGCCCTCGACGACGAAGCGGAAGGCGTGCTGGGTGTGCCGGTGCACGGGGGCGTCCTCGCGGGGGTTCAGGTACTGGATCGCCGCCCACAGGGTCGGCGTCGCGAACGGGCGACCGCCCAGCCCGGGGTTGGCCAGCGCGATGGCGCGCCGCTCGCCGCCCCGGCCGACCGGGACGAGCGCGCCCGCCTTGGTGGCCATCGGGAGCAGCCGGTTCCAGCGCCACAGATGCGGCACGGCGGCGGACACCGGCGCGTGCGGCATCAGGTCGCCGATCTCGGTCCAGAGCGGGACCAGCAGCTCGGACTCGAACTCGCGGTAGAGCCCGTCCAGCTCGGGAGTGCGGTCGGGTTGGTCGGGCGCGTCGCTCGCGACGATGCTGACGGGACTGGTGACGGTCATCGGTGTACGGCTCCTTGACAGATGCGCTGCAGTGACCGGTTACCATCCTGGTCTAGGTTCCTCCTGATGGAATAGGTTGTTCTGCTGTGAAGAATCGCCCGTCGTACGCGATCGAGTCGGTCGATCACGCGCTGCACCTGGCCACGCTGCTGCAGCAGGAGGGGCCGCTGCGGCTGAGCGACGTCGCCGAGCGGCTGGGCGTCTCGCGCTCCACCGCGCACCGCCTGCTGGCGATGCTCGTCTACCGCGACTTCGCCGAGCAGGACTCCGACCGGCGCTACCGGGCGGGGCCCGTCCTGCGGCCCGCGCCCGTCTCGGAAGCCCCGGTCACGCTGCTGCGCACGGTGGCCCGCCCGCACCTGGAGCGGATGGTCGCGCACGTGCGCGAGTCGGCGAACCTGGTGGTGCGCGCGGGCGCCGAGGTCCGCTTCGTCGACACCGTCGAGTGCGACAACGTGCTGCGGGTCGGCGACCGTACGGGGCGCTCGTTGCCGGCCCACCTGACCTCGGGCGGCAAGGCGATCCTGGCCCTGCTCCCGCCCGCCGAGCTGGCGCAGCTTTACGCGGACGAGGCCGAGCTGGCCCGCGTCCGGCGCGACCTGGCGGCGGTGCGCCGGCGCGGCGTCGCCATCAACGACCAGCGGACGGAGACGGGCCTGACGGCGGTGGGGGTGGCGCTGCGCGACGGATCGGGCCGTCCGTACGCGGCGATCTCGATCGCGCTGCCCACCGCGCGTTTCACCAGGGAGCGGCTGCCGGGCTGGATCAGCGCGCTCACCCTGACCGCGGCCGCGATCGAGGCCGACGCGATCTGACCGCTCAGGCGCGCACCGGCTCGTAGTGGAGCGCGAGGATCCCGCAGTCGAACGTCCGCGTGCCGGCCACGCGGAAGCGGTGGTAGGCGTCCGCCGGGAACACCGGCATGCCGGCCCCGATCGAGGTCGGGTTGACGAACAGGTGGAGCTCGTCGACGAGCCCGGCGGCGATCAGGCTTGACACGAGCGTGCCGCCCCCGTACACGATGAGGTCGCCGCCCGGCTCGGCCTTGAGCCCTTCGATGATCTCGGTCAGGTCGCCGCCTGCCACGGTGGCGTTCTCCCACGGCGACTCGGTGAGGCTGTTGGAGATGACGGTCTTGGGCGTGTCGTTCATCCAGTCGATCGACTCCTCGTCCTCGCCCTCGGGCCTGGACGCCCAGGCCGGGATGAACCCTTCGGCGAGCTTGCGGCCGAGCACGATGCGGTCGACGGACTTGGTGAGCGCATTGATGTGGTCGCTGAGGTCGTCGGTCCAGGGGAACGTCAGCCAGTCCATCTCCCCCTGCGGGCCGGCCATGAAGCCGTCGACGGTCGTCTGGACCTGGAGCTTGAGCTTGCGCATGGATGAGTCCTTTCTGGTTCGCCGCTTCCGATGGTGGCGGAGCGTTCTTACGACCTTCTTACGCTCCTCTTCCTGGCTGAAAGTTTCAGGGGGCGTCGCAGGTCACCAGGGGGAGGGCGCCCGCCTGGTTGACGGCGGGCCGCCGGCGTGGGATCAATCGCCCGGAAAGCGCTTACCTGAAGGGAGATGGTCGTGTTACCTCAACCTCGAAGGGCGGGCGGCTGGCGGCGGCTGCTGCTGAGCCTGGTCGCCCTGGCGACCGCCATGGCCGGCGCGGTCGCCGTCCAGCTGCCCGCGCGGGCGGCCAGCGTCGACACGAACGCCTGGTACGTGCTGGTCAACCGGCACAGCGGCAAGGCGCTCGACGTGTACGAGTTCGCCACCCATGACGGCGCGCCGATGGTGCAGTGGGCCCGCAACGACGGCAACCAGCAGCAGTGGCAGTTCGTCAGCTCAGGCGACGGCTACTACCGGCTCAAGTCCCGCCACAGCGGCAAGGTCCTGGACGTCTACGAATGGAACGCCAATGGCGGCGCCCAGATCGTCCAGTGGGCCGACACCAACGGCTGGAACCAGCAGTTCCGGCTGGCCGACTCCGACGGCGGCCACGTCCGCCTGATCAACCGCCACAGCGGCAAAGCCCTGGAGACCTGGGAGTGGTCGACCGCCGACGGCGCCCGCATCTCCCAGTGGGACGACCTGAACGGCGCCAACCAGCAGTGGCAGCTCGTCAAGATGGGCAGCGGCGGCGGTAACGGCGGCGGCGACGGCAGCGGCGCCTGGCCGTCCGACACCGGCAGCGTGCACCAGACCACGACCCGCAACGCCGGCACGTTCTTCGACGGCGGCATGAAGCGCTACTACGGCATCGGCGACGGCGGCCAGAGCGAGAGCCAGGACCCCATGTTCGTGGTGGCCAACGGCGGCACCATCCAGAACGTCATCATCGACGCGCCGGCCGGTGACGGCATCCACTGCGAAGGCTCCTGCACGATCAGGAACGTGTGGTGGAACGACGTCGGCGAGGACGCCGCCACCTTCCGCGGCTCCAGCAGCTCGGCCACCTACCTGGTGGACGGCGGCGGCGCCAAGTCCGCCTCCGACAAGGTCTTCCAGCACAACGGCGCCGGCACCCTGACCATCCGCAACTTCCAGGTGCACAGCGCCGGCAAGCTCTACCGGGCCTGCGGCAACTGCTCCACCTCCTACCAGCGGCACGTGGTCATGGACGGCATCACCGCCCGTTCCACCAAGGTGCTGGCCGGCATCAACACCAACTGGGGCGACACGGCCAGGTTCAGCCGGATCACCGTGTACGGCAGCGCCACGATCTGCGAGAAGTACCGCGGCGTGCCCAAGGGCAGCGAGCCCACCAAGATCGGCGAAGGCGCCGACGGCGTCAACTGCCTGTACTCCTCGTCCGACATCACCTACCGGTAGCCCGCAAGTGCCGGGGAGGGGCAACCCTCCCCGGCACGTGATGTTAGCGATAACACAAGGAGACCCATGAGACTCCTCGCCATCATCCTCACCCTCTTACTTCTCCCCGCGCTCCCCGCCAACGCCGCCCCCGTGAACCTGGCCACCGCGGCGACCCCCTCGGCCTCGTACACCTCGCCCTGGGAGAGCGTCAACGCGATCAACGACGGCGTCGACCCGCCGCGCTCCAACGACACCGCCAACGCCCGCTGGGGCACCTGGCCCCAGACCGGCACCCAGTGGGCCGAACTGACCTGGCCCACGGCCCAGACGATCACCTCCGCCGAGGTCTACTTCTTCGACGACAACGGCGGCGTACGAGTCCCCGCCTCGTGGAAGCTCCAGCGCTGGAGCGGCGGCTCGTACATCGACATCCCCGGCACCTACCCCACCGCCGTCAACGCCTACAACCGCGTGACCTTCTCCCAGATCAGCACCGTGCGGCTGCGCGTCGTCCTGCAGAGCGGCGCCGCGTCCGTCGGCCTCCTGGAGGTCAAGGCGATCGGCGACGACGGCAACCCCTCGACTCCCTGGAACCCGCCGGCCAACCTCGTCACCCCGCTCAACGAGGTCTGGCAGCACGTCGAGAGCACGTACCCGAACCTGTACGGATTCCGCAACTACGGCTGGGACCAGATCATGGCCAACGGCGGATCCATCAACTACTGCGTCCGCTGGGACTCCAGCGCCACGGTGACGGCCGCCCAGCGCGACCGCATCCACGCCACGCTGGCCCGCCAGTTCAAGAAGTGGATGGACGTGATGGCGGGCCAGGAGGGCTGGCCGTACGGGAACGTCCCGCTCAAGGTCGTCGGCTGGGCCGTACGCGACCGCAACCAGCTCCAGTGGACGGACAACTCCGTCGACATCTACGTCGGCGACATCCGCGAGAACGCCCCCCAGTGCGTCGCCGCCTGCGGGCGCTTCTTCAACCAGAACGGCACCTACCCGAACTGCCCGGGCGGCGCGGCGCGCCACTACGACATGTCCCTGTGGCTCACCGCCGGCATGGGCGGCGGCGCGGGCGGCGACTGGGGCCAGCGGCTCGGCAGCGAGTACTACATGGCCAACCTGGACGCCGACAACATGCACATCCTGCTGCACGAGATCGGCCACTCGTTCGGGCTGGACGACTTCTACGACTGGACGCCGTCCGGGGTGTGCTGCTTCCTGATGAAGGCGGGCAGCGCGTCGTCGATCACGGACTTCGACGCGTGGATGTTCCGCGACTGGTGGCGCCACCTGAAGAGCCGCTACGGCCGCTGAATCCGCCGCCCTACGCGCCGGCGCTCGCCCATCCGCCGGGCAAATGGAAGGTCCAGCCGGGCCGCCACGCGAACGGCTGATCGACCAGATCGGCGAGCGGAACGCCGTGCAGAAGGTGCTGCAAGGCCCAGCGGTTGGCGGAGTGCGAGATCAGCAGCACCTTCTTGCCCGCCCACTCCACCGCCAGCTCGGCCAGGAAGTCGTTCATCTGCCCGACCACGGCCCGGTAGCTCTGGCCACCGGGCCACGGCTCGTCGATGTGCCGGGCACGCCGTGTCTCCAGCAGGCTCACCGGCATGCCGTCGAACTCGCCGTAGTGGCACTCGCGCAACCGCCGGTCCTGGAACAGAGGGATGCCCGAGCCCTCGAAGGCGACCCGCGCGGTCTGCACGGCCCGGCGCAGATCGGAGCTGAACACCGCGTCCAGCCCGTCGTCGCGGCGGCGCTCGCCCAGTTCGGCGGCCAGGGCCAGGCCCCGCTCGGACAGCTCACCGGGCAACCAGCCGCTGGCGATGCCGGCCTCGTTGTGGACGCTTATCGAGTGCGTCTCGTACACGATCTCAACCGTCATCGGCGTTCCCGGTACGTCAGATTCCGACCTGGCTTCCCCAGGCTAGGGGTCGCTGCCGTACACCGCCGGGAAAAGGGCGCTTCGGAAGGCAAGCTGAGAGCGTACGGGCCGCCGGACCCCGCAAGCGTGACCTCGCGTTTTCTAACTGGAGGGCAGGACAGGCCGCCTACATCACGTCGTCTCGCATGAGACTCGTCCGATCTCCTGTTCAGAGGACACGGCTCTTGCCCTCTCTATAACATTCATGTTATGAATTGGGGAGATGTGGAGTTGGAGCCC
Source organism: Nonomuraea sp. NPDC054003 (assembly GCF_055585125.1). Taxonomy (NCBI): domain Bacteria; kingdom Bacillati; phylum Actinomycetota; class Actinomycetes; order Streptosporangiales; family Streptosporangiaceae; genus Nonomuraea; species Nonomuraea sp. NPDC054003. Next base: position 141,929 of record NZ_JBVJKR010000014.1, on the reverse strand, counting down.
GAGGTCGACGACTGGTTCGACTCGCTCGATCAGGACGACCAGGAGACAGCGGTCTTCTACGTTGACCTGCTGGCCGCGCGCGGTGTGCTGCTCGACGAGCCGTACACCAGGCAACTGTGCGGGAAGCTTCGGGAACTCCGATTTCACCTCTCCGGGGAGGCGGTACGTATCACGTACTGGATCGCTCCGGGCAGACGCATCATCCTGCTCACGGTCTTCCGTAAGCAGCGGATGCGGGAGACCGCCGAGATCGAACGAGCTGTGCGGGCCATGCGGCGATGTGTCGCCGAGGCACACACAGCGGACGAGGAGTGATCGACATGGGCGAGCGCAAGGCATGGTCAGACAAGCGCGCAGAGATCATGGGTCGCCCTGGTGCCGGAGCCGCTTATGAGGCGGCACGTCTGCGCTTCGAACTAGGTGCGGCCGTACGGAACCGCCGCGAAGAACTCGGTCTGACCCAGGCCGAACTGGCCGAGCGGGCCGGGCTCAAGCAGCCGGCTGTGGCGCGGTTCGAGGCCGGCGGCACGATGCCCACCATCCCCATGCTGGAACGTCTCGCCGAGGCCCTCGACCTGCGTCTCAGTGTTCGTCTTCAGCCGCTTCGGAAGGCGGGCTAGGGACGGCGCCCGTTGAGCCCGATCTTGGCAGCCGTTCAGAAGTCGAATTCGCCTCGCTTGGCCCCGTCCACGAAAGCGTCCCAAACGCTGGCGGTCACCACGAATGGCGCCTGCCCTGGGCTCTCGGTGTCACGGATGGCCACTCGTCCGCCGGACAAGGGGGCGACCTCGATGCAGTCTCCGCCATTCGATCCGCTCTTGGTGGCCTTCCGCCAGGCGGCGGCGCTCAGTTCGTCGTTCACGTCCATGTCTTGGCTGCCTCTCTGAGTAGCTCGATAGACACATGCTGGGGGTGTGCCTCAGCTCGGATGGCGTCGTACTTCATATGGATCGCAGCGACGTCCTCCGGTCGGTCAGTCATCTGCCCGTGCCCCGTGGACTCGTAGTACACGATATCTGGACTTCCGGCTAGTTGGGCGATCACAAAGCCCCCGAGGAGTCCTGTGGTCGCACAAAAAGCCATGGGGACCACTTGGATAGCGATGTGTGGCCGTTCTGCCATCTGGACCAGGTGTTCGAGCTGGCAGCGGATGGTCAACCGACCTCCAATGGGACGTTGGAGTACGCCTTCATCGAGCAGTACCCAGAACATTGGGGGGTTGAGGCGAGACCAAATGATCTGGCGCTCCAGGCGTGCTTGTACGGATTTCTCAACCTGCTCCTCCGTTACGCCGGGCTCGCCACGCAGCATGGCGCGAGCGTAGTCCTCCGTCTGCAGTAATCCCGGGATGAGGAGAGGCTGCCATGTTCGGAGGCTCTGAGCTTCCTGCTCAATGTCCAGCCACTCGCGAAACCATCGAGGGCTCGCCTCACGGCTTATGAGAGGCCAGAGGCGGAGCAACTCCCCCTTGGCTCCCACGGCTTCGTCGCAGCGTTGGACGAGATCCTTGCTCGGCGTCCGTTGAGCTCTCTCGATGAAGCCGACCAGGCCGGGGCTGAACCTGATTATTTCCGCCAATTGTTCCTGGGACAATCCGGCGTTTTTTCGAAATTTGCGTAGCTCGGCGCCGAAGAAAGCCAATGGGCTGGCCGTGGGGTCAAGCTCAAGGGGGGCGGGCATCCGTGACTCCTGTTCCGGTAAGTAGCACGAGAGTCGGTTGCGTCCACGGGAGTGGTGTACGAGTTTGGCCTGGTCACAGGCGTGGCGTCGTGAAATGAAGACGGCCATCGAGTGATCCTTCGAGTAGCTAGATCAAAATCGAAGGGAACCAGACGATGGCCGCAGACAACAGTGTGACGCCCGCGCAGTGGCTGGCGAAGCAGATCGAGACCGATGACCCCGACATGTTGCGATCCATGGTGAAGACCATGGCCGAAGCGTTGATGTCGGCCGAGGCCGACAGCCTGTGCGGCGCGGCATACGGCCAGCGCAGCGACGAGCGGACCAACTCCCGCAACGGCTATCGCAGCCGCGAGTGGGACACCCGCGCCGGGACGATCGACCTCGCCATTCCCAAGCTCCGGCAGGGCTCCTACTACCCGGACTGGTTGCTGGAACGCAGGCGGCGGGCCGAGCAGGCGCTGATCAGCGTCGTCGCCACCAGCTACCTGCTCGGCGTCTCGACCCGGCGGGTGGACAAGCTGGTCGAGCAGCTCGGCATCAAACACATCTCCAAGAGCCAGGTCAGCCAGATGGCCAAGGTGCTGGACGAGCAGGTGGAGGCGTTCCGCACCCGGGCGCTGGATACCGGCCCCTACACGTTCGTCTGGCTGGATGCGCTGACGCAGAAGGTGCGCGAGGGCGGCCGCACGATCAACGTGCACGCCCTGGTCGCCACCGGCGTCAACGCTAACGGCCAGCGCGAAGTCCTCGGTCTGGACGTCACCTCGGCTGAGGACGGCGCGGGCTGGCTGGCGTTCCTGCGCGGCCTGGTCGCGCGCGGCCTGTCCGGGGTGCAGCTGGTCGTTTCCGACGCGCACCGCGGCCTGGTGGAAGCGATCGGCGCCGCCCTGCCGGGCGCGTGCTGGCAGCGCTGCCGAACCCACTACCTGCGTAATCTGCTCACCACCGTGCCCAAGTCGGCGCAGCCGTGGGTGGCCACGCTGGTGCGCACCATCTTCGACCAGCCTGCCGCCGAGCAGGTGCGTGCCCAGCACGCCTGGGTCATCGACGCTCTGGAGGCCAAGTATCCGGCCGCCTGTGAGCATCTGGACGCCGCCCGCGAGGACCTGCTGGCCTTCGCTGCCTTCCCGCGTGAGACCTGGCGGCAGATCTGGTCGAACAATCCGCAGGAGCGGCTGAACAAAGAGATCCGCCGGCGCACCGACGTGGTGGGCATCTTCCCCGACCGAGCCGCGATCATCCGGCTGGTCGGCGCGGTGCTGGCCGAGCAGACCGACGAATGGACCGAGGCGCGCCGCTACATGGGCCTGGACATTCTCGCCAAGGCCCGCGTCCGGCTGATCGCCGGCGACACACCCACCCCGAACCCCCTCCCGCACACACTTACCGCTTAACCTGCAGAAACAGGATCACTCGAAGATCGATTCATACACCACGTCCGTGGACGTGACCCGAGAGTCCTACGCCAATCAGACGGCCGGTCCTACAGAACTGTCCGAACGGTGTGTCATTCATTCGATTCCGTAATGTAGCTCACCGCAGGCACTCTGTGTAGTGGGAAGCGCAAGTAATGACAGGTGAAGCGATGTGGGTCACACAAGCTCTGGCTGCTTCCAGTTTGATCGGGCGGGGCTGAAGATTCTGGACATGCAGTATTTGGGCCCCGCGAATAGGACGGTTCATCCTTTACTGCATTTCGTACTGGCTGATGCCTGTGACACGGGAGCGAATACATGGATCCGGGAGGTGGCGTAATGGACAAGCTCTTGTTCGGCGAGATCGTGCCGGAAGTCCAGCACTCGGCGAAGGCCGCTGCGGTGGCGGAGCGTTCCGGCTCTGTTGGGCAGAGCATGGTCTGGCGGCTTCGGGATGACGCGCGGGCGGTGGGTGATGCCCGCGACCTCGTCCGGTGCGCGCTCCTGCTGGTCGGTCTGGGGCGGGATCTGGTTGACGACGCCGTGCTGATGGTCAGCGAGCTGGTGACCAACGCTGTTCTGTACGGTGACGCGCCGTACGAGCTGGTGGTACGGGTCGATCCGGTCGAAGTGGTGTGCTTGGTGGTCGACGCGGGAGCCGTTCATCCGGTGCGCCGCCCGGGTGTGGACGGTCAAGCCGAGCACGGGCGGGGGCTGCTGATCGTGGCGGAGTTGTCGGCCGGGTTGTACGGCTGCGTTCCGCAGGGGTTCGCCACGTGCCCTGGGCTGGCGGGTAAGGCGACCTGGTTCGCGCTGCCTCGTACGGTGGGTCGGCGATGAGCAGAGCACGCGACCTGTTGGAGGAGTATCACGGCCTTCACGCGGCTCCTGCCCAGGAGGGACATGAACGGATCGCCTGGGCTCCTCCCGCCGCCCGGTGCGTCCGGGTTCGCGTGCGCAAGCACACGTGCAGCCGGTGCCTGCCCTGCTACGAGTTCTGCGTCGCGGGCGGGCTCGCCTTCGTCCGGCGATCTGTCAAAGGCGTGATCCAGGAGACGGTGTGGACCACAACAGCCGAGGCTGAGCGGGTCTGGGCGGCGATGCTCAGGGGCGAAGCCCGTTGAAACTCGGGCGCCCGTCATACGCGCAGGACGGTGACCTGGCGGCCGGAGGGTGTGGTCGTCTGTTCGAAGCCGCCTCGTTCCTGCCAGGACGGAGCCTCGGGGCGGCGGTCGAAGATCACCAGTGCGCCGGTGGAGAGGGTGAGACGGTCCAGGTAGCGGTCGAGCTGGGCGAGGCCGTCGGGTGCCGGGTCGTTCTCGCCTGCTCGCCACACCTTCAGTTCCATGGCCTCGCGCTGCATCAGACGTTCGCCGTCTGGGCTGGTGTAGGGCCAGCGGACGAGCACGTCCAGACGTTTGGTGCCGGCGGCGTACTCCCGGTTGAGGTAGCCTCCGCCGTTGACCAGCCGGTGCAGGAAAGCCATGAGGATGATCTGACAGGCGGCCTCGTGGTAGCCCTCCTGGCGGACCAGCACCTCGCCGTGCTCGCGCCAGAAGACCACGAACTCCTCCAGCAGGCGCGGCAGGTCGAACCGGCCGTCCGGCAGCACGAAACTGCGTGGATCGGCCATCACGTACTGTTCCGACGGGTGTCCGAGCACGCGCAGAATGACCTCCCGGTAGATCGGGTTCGCCACTTCGAGCGGGGGTTTCTGCTTGATCAGGCCCAGGTCGCGTACGTAGGACAGGTCGTCGGAGAAGGCGGGGTCGATGTGGGGGAAGGTCCCGGCCACGACCGGCTCCATCACCCGCTTGACCCGCGGCTCATGTAGCCGGGCCATCACAGAGTCCAGATGTGTGGCACGCGTCCGGATCAGCCGTTCCTTGGCGTCTTCCACCTGCCCGGCGGTGACGGCGCCGGTCACGCCCATCTCGAAGACGACCTCATGGGCGAGGGCGTTGACCAGCCACGGCTGTCCCTGAGTCAGCTCGAACACCCGCTCCACCGCGTCCTTGGTGAACTCCTGACCGGTCTGCTGAGTGTGCTGGCCGTAGAGTTCGGCGATGTCGTCGGCGGTGAAGTCGCCCAGGCGCAGCGACTTGGCGACGATGTTGAACGGGCTGGCCGGATTCGACCTGCTGGCTTCGCCGCCCGAGGCGACGCACGCAGGTCGCGCAGCCCGCACAGCACCACGGAAGCGGGGAACGGTTGGCCCTCATGCCGGGCGTTGTGGCCGTGGCGGAGCTGGCTGAGGATGCTGACCATGCTGTTGCCCTGCAGGGCATCGATCTCGTCGAGGAGCAGCACCACGCGGCGCGGGCAGCGGCGGCACCACTCGCTCAGCGCCGAACCGAACCGGGTGCCCGCCGGAGCCTGCGGCCATGGATCCGGCGGCAGTAACTCGTCCGGCCAGCCCGATCGCGCGGCGGCCTCGCGGAGGGAATGAAGCAGAAGCGACTCCACGGCGGCGTAGTCGTCACCGGCCGACTTGGCGCGCTCGCAGGAGAACATCAGGGCGGCGGTGTCGCCCTCGGCGGTCAGTTCGGACGCCAGGGTGCGCAGCATGGTGGTCTTACCGGTCTGCCGGGGCGCGTGCAGCACGAAGTAGCGGTCCATCTCGATGAGCTCGCGCGCCTCGGGGAGCCGTTGCGTGGGAGGCGAGATGTAGTGGTGCAGTGGACTGCACGGTCCCGTGGTGTTGAAGTATTTCGCTCGGGGTTGCCGCATGGTCGCAGTGTGTCATCATCTTGCCGCTGAATGTCTGGACAAGGGATTCGCGTGAAAGCGGAGACTGAGCGGGTCTGGACGGCGCTGCTCGCCTGGTTCACCGACCCCTACGCCGACGACCTTGATGCGGCGCGGGAGCGATTCACCAGTAGCTGGAACGACTCCGGGATCAACGCCCTCAGCGTCCTGCCCAAGTTCTGCGATCCCGTCGGGCGAACCTCCCTGCGCCCAGTTCCTCGTCGATCGCCGCCCTCTCATGCCGAGCGAGCAGAGCGGCCTCCTGCACCACGTGCTTCTGCGGGGCGAGTAGCTCGGCCGATGGGCTACAGTCGTCCGCCGTGGCCGAATCCTCCCCCTATCTGACCGCGACCGCGGACGCCTACGACGCCCTCGCGGACGTCTACGCCGACTTCGTGCGGGACTCGCTCGACCGCCTGCCGCTGGACCGCTCGATGGTCGCCGCGTTCGCCGAGCTCGTGCGGGCCGAAGGGGCCCGGCCCGTCGTGGAGGCCGGCTGCGGTCCCGGGTACATGACGGCACACCTGCGTGACCTCGGGCTGGACGCCTTCGGTGTCGACCTGTCTCCCCGGCTGATCGACATCGCCCGTAGGGACTATCCTGACCTGCGGTTCGAGGTCGGTTCGATGGGGGCCCTCGACGTGGCCGACGGCGAGCTGGGCGGGCTGCTCTCCTGGTACTCGCTCATCCACACCCCACCATCCGAGCTGCCGCCTTACTTCGCCGAGTTCCGCCGGGTGCTGGCCCCGGGGGGTTACCTCCTGCTCGGTTTCTTCGAGTCCGAGGGCGGTCCGGTAAGCCGGTTCGACCACAAGGTCACGCCGGCTTACCGGTGGCCGATCGACGAGCTGGCCGACCTGGCCAGCAAGGAGGAGTTCGTCGAGGTGGCGCGGATGCTGCGCGAGCCTCTGGAGGATGAACGATTCCGCCGGGGCCACCTGCTGATGCGCCGCGACCGTACCGCGGCTAGGGGGTGAGTGCACTGCTTCGTGGATCGGTCCGGGCTCCCGCGTGGAACGCCAGGGCCAGCGCGAGCAGAAGCCCGGCGCCCGCGAGAGGCACCCACGACAGCGTGGTCGACGGGACGAAGTCCTGGGTGAGCCCCGCCCGATCGAGTACGGTCGCCGCGGCGACGATCGGCAGCAGGGAGCCGAGGCTCGTGACGATCGCCAGGGCGACGAGCCCGGCAGTATCACGCCGGGTGAAAGGCCGCCCTTTCATGGTGGAGCTCAGCAGCAGAGCGGCCAGGCCCGCGCACAGACCGCCCAGGAGGACGTCCGCGCGCGAGAGCACCTGCTCGGCGACGGTGGCTCCCCAGACGCCCAGCGGAAGCTCTCCCCGGAGTACGACCCCGTCGGGGAGTCTCACACCGCTCAGCGGCGAGGGCCCGGCGTCCGGAGCGGTTGCCACGCGTACGGTGACGTACCCGCCCGCCTGGGTTGCGCCGTTGATCACGTAGGCGATCCCCCAGATCACCAGGGCGGCTCCCGCGAACCTGACCAGGTGAAGGATCGAGCTGACGAACGATCGATTCATGAGTGCCCCCACGACGCGCGTCGACTGCCGCCAGTATGCTGCGCGGCGGTCTCCCTAGATAGTGCGCCAAGGTCTCCCCAGCAAAATGGCGGAGTGGGTGTCGGCCGGGCGGTGGACGACGGGGAGGGCCGGGCGTTCCTAGCCTTCGTGGCATCACCGGCCACTTAGGGGACACCATGTCGTTGTCAGATCCGATCCGATTCCGGAAGCTCGCCGCCGGCGCGTGCCTCATCGCCGCGCCCGTCCTATATGTCGCGGGGGTGGTCCTCGATCCCGCTCTGCGCCTGGGCGGCGGCGACACGGCCGGCGTCTACGGGCGTCAGCTGGAGGAGGTGTCGATCAGCGCGGCGGTCCTGCACTGGAGCTGGGTGCTGCTGATCCCGGGCATCATCGGCATGATCCACCTGGTACGCCACCGCGCGGTGCTCCTCGGTCACGTCACGGGCGGGATCGCCCTGCTCGGCGTGGTGAACTTCTCCGCGCTGATGCTGGGCGACTACTTCTACGCCCGCCTGGAGCGCTCGCTGCCGCCCGCCGAAGGGGCCGCGCTCGCCGACCAGGCGTTCGCCGACCCGGGACTCGTGTTCGGGTTCCAGATCCCGGGGTTCGCCGGGATCCTCGGGCTGTTCGCGCTGGGGCTCGTCCTGGCGTACTGCCGGCAGGCGCCCTGGTGGGCGCCGTTCGCGATGGTGCTGGGCATCTTCGGGGCGCCGGTCTTCCCGGTCGGCACGGTCGTGGGCGGACTGCTGTACCTGGCCGGGGCCGGGGTCATCGGCCTGCGCATCGTACGGATGGGCGACGCGGAGTGGGCGGCTCAGCCCGAGGGGAACCTGGCGCGTACCCGGTAACCGCCATCCCGCACAGGACCGGCGGACAGGTCGCCACCGTGCATGGCGACCCGTTCGCGCATCCCGATCAGGCCCTGTCCGCTCCCGCCTCCTGGCCCGTCGCCCGTGCCGTCGTCGGTGACCTCCACGGTCACGGCGTCGGCGGAGTAGGCGACGGTGACGACGATCCGGGTCGCCCGCGCGTGCTTCAACGCGTTGGTCAGCGCCTCCTGGATCACCCGGTACGCCGACAGCTCCAGCCCCGGGGGCACCGGCCTGGCCTCGCCCTCGACCCGCACCTCCACGGCCGGACCGGCCTCCTCGATCTGGGCGACGAGGGCGTCCAGCCGGTCCAGCCCGGGGGCGTGCGGTTCGGCGGCCGTGCCGCCGGGGCTGCGCAGCATGCCGAGCATCAGCCTGAGCTCCTCGATCGCCTCGCGGCCCGCCCGCTCGACGCCGGTCAGCAGTGTGCGTTCCCGCTCGCGGTCCGGGTCGTCGCGGAGCATCATCCGTACACCGCCCGTGTGCAGGGTCATCAGGCTGACGTTGTGCGAGACGATGTCGTGCAGCTCCCTGGCGATCCTCACCCGTTCACCCGCGACCGCCTGCCGGGCACGCTCCTCGCGCTCGACCTCCAACCGGGTGGTCTGCCTGGTTAGGCGTAACGTCTGATCGATCTGGCGGCGCAACAGGATGCCGCTGGCGTACGCGACGCCGACGAAAATGGCGCTGATCAGCACTTCGGCCACGTCGTTATGCTGAAATGTCTGTAAATAGCCGTACGCGAGCAGGACGCAGGCCAGCCCGGCCAGCCCTCGCCGGGTACGCAGCTCCGCCGCGCTGGCAACGGTGTGCACCAGGATGAGCGTGGAGTAGAAGTGCCACGCGGCGTAGTAGCCCGCCTCCGTGACCTCCCGCACCCCGATGCCGACCCCCACCAGCGCGAGCAGCATGCTCATCGGGAACCTCTGCCGGAACAGCAGCAGCGCCCCGGCGGCGGCCGCGCCGACCGCCAGCGGCACCGGACGGCTGATCTGACCCGGCTCGAACCCCTGCCGTCCGAACGACTCGACCTGCCCGGCGACCACCACGGCCAGCGCGAGCAGCATGTCCATCCGGCTCGGCCGCCAGTTGCCGCGCATCATTCCTGACCAGGGCGGACGAAGCCGGACTCGTAGGCCAGCACTACCGCCTGGAGACGGTCCCGCACGTCCAGCTTGCGCAGGATCTGGGCGACATGGCTCCTCACCGTGGCCTCGCCGACCCCGGACTCCAGGGCGATCTCCCGGTTGGACAGACCCCGCGTCAGCAGCCGCAGCACGTCCACCTCGCGCGCGGTGAGCGCGGCCAGCTCAGGAGGAGGCGAGAGCGGGGGCTGAGCGGCGAAGGACGCGATGACCCGAAGGGTGACCGCGGGATCGATCAGTCCGTCGCCCGCCGCCACGACCCGGATCGCCTCCAGGAGATGCTCGGGAGGCGAGCTCTTCAGCAGGAAGCCGCTGACCCCGATGCGCAGCGCCGCGTGCAGGTTCTCGTCGCTGCCGAAGGTCGTCAGCATCAGGATCCTCGGCGGGGCGGGGTCCCCGAGCAGCGTCGTGGCGGCGGCCAGGCCGTCCATGCCCGGCATGGCGATGTCGAGCAGCAGCACGTCCGGCCGTCGCTCCCTCGTCACGGCGACGGCCTCCACGCCGTCGGCCGCCTCCCCGACCACTTCCATCCCTGGGGCGTTCTCCGCCACGAGCCGCAGCCCTGCCCTGATCATGGCGTGGTCGTCCGCGACGACCAGTCTGATCGTCATGTCTCACCCGGCATGTCCAGATCGTATTGAGGCCGCGGCCTCCCCGATAGGCGGGGCCGTGCGGAGGGGCGGCGTGGACCTCTGGTCGAGATCGCAAGCGCGCTGAGGCCGGAGGCGGTGGTCCGCTCGTAAGCTGGAAGGGTGCCTCCGGTGTTGACCTTGCTCGACGGCGTCCGCTGGCAGGGGACGCGGGTGGCCGGTGAGCGCGCCCAGACCCTGCTGGCGGTGCTCGCGCTGCACGGGCGGGCGGGGGCTGGGGACGAGCGGCTGGTCGAGGAGTTATGGCCGGACGGGCCGCCCGCGAACCCCACGAAGGCTCTGCAGGTGGTCGTGTCGAGGACGCGGGCCGCGACCTCGGCCGACGCGGTGGTGCGGACCGCGCGCGGCTACCGGCTCGGGGTGCCGGACGAGCAGGTGGACGCGTTGCTGCTCGGCACGCTGGTGGAGCGGGCGCGGAAGGCGCTGACCGAGGGGGACGTGGCCGAGGCTCGGCGCGGCGCCGAGGAGGCGATGAGCGTAGCGAGCGGGCTGGGGGCGACAAGCGGGCTGGGGACGGCGGGCGGGCTGGGGGCGACAAGCGGGCTGGGGACGGCGGGCGGGCTGGGGGCGACAAGCGGGCTGGGGACCGCGGCGGGACCGCTCGGTGAGGTGCGGGCGGTGGCGGCGGGGCGGCTGGCGGAGGCGCGTCGCGTGTCGGCCGTCGCGCGCTCCCGCGCCGGCGACCACGAGGGCGCGCTGCCCCTGCTGGAGGAGGCCTCGGCCGACCGGCCGCGCGATGAGGAACTGCTCGCCTGCCTGCTGCGCGGCGAGGCCGCGGTCAGGGGCACGGCGGCGGCGCTGGAGCGCTACGAACGCCACCGGGCCGACCTGGCCGAACGGCTCGGCGCGGATCCGGGGCCGGCCCTCGCGCGCGTGCACGCCGAACTGCTCGCCGCGGACCGGCCCGTACGGGAGGGTGTGCTGTTCGACGGGTCGTCGCTGCTCGGCCGCGACGGCGACATCAGCGCGGTGCACGCCCTGCTGCAGACCCACCGGGTCGTCTCCGTCGTCGGGCCGGGCGGGTTGGGCAAGACGCGGCTGGCCCACGTCGTCGGCAGGAACGCCACCCAGCCCGTCGTCCACTTCGTCGGGCTCGTCGGCGTCTCGTCGCCCGAGGGAGTGGTGGGCGAGGTGGGTTCGGCGCTGGGGGTGCGCGACTCGGTGAGCGGGCGCGGGATGCCGGCGTTCGAGCGGCCGTCGGATGTACGGGCCCGCATCGCGCAGCATCTCGGCCGGGCGCCGGCGCTGCTGATCCTGGACAACTGCGAGCACGTGATCGACGCCGTGGCCGAGCTGACGGCCTTCCTGGCGGCGGCCACGCGGGATCTGCGGGTGCTCACCACGTCGAGGGCCCCGCTGTCGATCCCGGCGGAGCACGTCTACCCGCTCGGCGCGCTGGAGCCCGGCGACGCGGTGGAGCTCTTCCGCCAGCGGGCGACGGCGGCCCGGCCGGGCGTGCGGCTCGACGAGGGTCTGGTGCGCGAGGTCGTGACCCGGCTCGACGGGCTGCCGCTGGCGATCGAGCTGGCCGCCGCGAAGGTGCGCGTGATGGCGGTGGAGGAGATCGCGCGGCGCCTGGCGGACCGGTTCGCGCTGCTGCGCGGGGGCGATCGCAGCGCGCCGGGCCGGCACCAGACTCTGCTCGCGGTCATCGACTGGTCGTGGAATCTGCTGGACGAGCCCGAACGGCGGGCTCTGCGGCGGCTGTCCCTGTTCAGCGACGGTTTCACCGCGGCCGCGGCCGAGGCCATGGGCGCCTTGGACGCGGTGCAGGCGTTGGCCGAGCAGTCGCTGCTGAGCGTCGACGAGGCGGCCCACGGCGTCCGCTACCGGATGCTGGAGACCGTCAGGGAGTTCGGACGGGTGCGGCTGGAGGAAGCCGGTGAGGAGGTGTCCGCGCGAGCGGCGCTGCTGGCCTGGGCTACGGGCTACGCGCACGAGCACGCCGCCGTGCTGTTCGGCCCGGACCAGTTCGCGGCGGTTGACGCGCTGCGGGCCGAGGAGACCAACCTGGCCGATCTGCTCCGCCGGGCGCTCGCCGAGCCCGACCCGGCCACGGCGGTCCCGCTGCTGGCCGGGGTCGGCGCGCTGTGGTCGATCCGCGGTGACCACGCCAGGATCATCGCGCTCAGGACCGCGATCATCCAGGCCGTCACGGGCTGGTTCCCGCCGCCGGAGCTCGTCGAGCTGACCCGGGCCGCCCTGGTGGTCGCGATCGCCAACTCGATGATCCTCCTGGACGAACGGAGCGAGCCGCTGCACGATCTGCTCAGCAGGCTTCCCGTCGGCGACGCCACGGACCCGCGCCTCGCGGCGATGACGAAGGTGACGCTCATCGGCGCCCCCTCGAACAGCGCCGGCCTGCGCGATCGGCTGCGGGAGCTGTGCCGCAGCGCCGACCGTGACGAGGCGCTGGTGGCGACGCAGATGAGCGCCCACGTCCTGGAGAACGCAGGGGACATCGCGGAGGCGGTCACGGCGACCGAGCGGGGGCTGGCGCTGCTCCCGCAGGACGAGGGGCCGTGGCTCCGGGCGATCCTGCACACCACGCTGGCTCACCTGACCTTGCGGTGCGGCGACCGGCGGCGCGCCGTGGGCCACGCGCGAGCGGCCCTGCCGGTGCTCAGCCGGATCGGCGCCACGGACGACGAGACGCAGCTGCGCTCGCTGCTGCTGATCATCGCGCTCGGCGAGGGCGATCACCGGACCGCGGAGGCCGAGCTCGCGGAGATCAACCGGCTCAACGACGGCGGGGCCGTACTCGGCGGGCTGGCAGTGGCCGCGCTGTGCGCCGCCGAGCTCGCCCTCGCCCGCGGCGAGACGGCCGCCGCCCTCTCGGACTACCGGCTGGCGGTCGAGCGGGCGCGCGATCTGCGGCTGCCCGGGATGCCGCGCTCGGGCTTCGAACCATGGGTGGTCACGGCGGAGGCGCTCGCCCTCGCGGCGCACGCCTACCACGGGGAGCCCGCGGATCTCCCGTACGGCGAGGAGCTGTTCCGCTTCTGCGTGGCTGGGCGCGCCCGCGACGTGCTGAGCGCCGACGGCCGGCTTCTCGACTACCCGGTCAGCGGCTCGCTGCTCTTCGCGCTCGGCGCCTGGGGGCTGCTGCGGGCGGCCCTGGCCCCCGGTGACGCGGTCGCCCTGCTGGTGCTGGCCGAGCGGTTCGCCTACAACGGCATGATGGCCGGCATGGCCTTCGACCGGATCGAGCCGTACGCGGAGCAGGTCGCGCCCGGCGCGCTCGCCCGCGTCCGCGCCGGTTACGGCGACCGGCGCGGCGCGGACCTGCTCGACGAGGCGCGGGCGCTCGTCGGACGGCTCGCCGCGGGTCAGATGTGCCGCTTGTAGCTCCGTACGGACAGCGGCGCGAAGACCGCGACCACGACCAGGCAGGCCAGCAGCGTCCACGCCACCGCCCCGCTCACCTGAGCGTGGTTGGCGAGGTCGCGAGCGGCCGTGACCAGGTGTGAGACCGGGTTGATCCGGACGAACGAGGCGAGCCAGCCGGGCAGGGTCTCGACGGGGACGAACGCGTTCGACAGGAACGTCAGCGGAAAGAGGATCATCATCGAGATGCCGTGCACGCCTCCGGCGCTGCGGGCGATCGTGCCGACCCACGTGAACACCCACGCCAGCGACCACCCCGTGAGGATCGCCAGCAGGATCGCGCCGAGCACCCCGGCCACGCCGCCGCCGGGGCGGTATCCCATCAGAAGGCCCATGGCGAAGGTCAGGGTCGCCGCGATCGCGTACCGGAGCAGATCGGCCACCATCGGGCCGGCGAGCGGCGCGATCCGGGCGATCGGCAGCGACTTGAACCGGTCGAAGACGCCCTTCTCCATGTCCTCGCGCAGTTGGACGCCGGTCACCATGCAGGTCGTCAGCACGGTCTGGGCGAGGATGCCGGGGATCATCAGCGGCAGGTAGCTCTGCACGTCCCCGGCGATCGCGCCGCCGAAGATGTACGCGAACATCGCGGTGAACAGGACGGGCTGCAACGCCACGTCGAAGAACTGCTCGGGGTTGCGGCGCATCTTCTTGGCGGCCCGCCACGCCATCGCGAGGGTCTGGCCGAGCGTCTCGCCCACGGAGACGTGCCGCCGGGTGGCCGCCACCCGTTCGGCCGCTCGTACCGCCTGCCTGACGGGTGCGGTGGTCGTGCTCATCGGGTCTCCTCCGTCTCGGTCTCGTGACCGGTCAGCGCCAGGAACACCTCGTCCAGGCTGGGCTTGGCGACGCTCACCGAGGAGATCGAGATCCCTGCGGTACGGAGCGCGATCAGCACGTCGGCGGCCATGTCGGCCTGGTCGAGCGCGACGTTGAGCCGGCCCTTCTCGGGGCTGAGCACCGGTTCGGAGCCGAGGCCGCGCCGGACGGCCTCGACGGCGGCCGGCACCTCGCCGGGTTCGGCGAGCATCAGCTGGAGGGTGGAGGCGCCGACCATGGTCTTCAGCTCGTCGGGCGTGCCCTCGGCCACCTTGCGGCCGTGGTCGATGACGGCGATCCGGTCCGCCAGCTGGTCGGCCTCGTCCAGGTACTGCGTGGTCAGCAGCACCGTGCACCCGTCGGTGATCAGGCCGCGGATGGTGTCCCACATCTGGCCACGGGTGCGCGGGTCGAGGCCGGTGGTCGGCTCGTCCAGGAAGATCAGCGGTGGTTTCGTGATCAGGCTGGCGGCCAGGTCGAGGCGGCGCCGCATGCCGCCGGAGAAGTGCGCGATCGGCTTGTCCGCGGCCTCTTCCAGACCGAACCGGCCGAGCAGGTCGGCGGCGATCCGCCTGGCAGTCGGCGCGGGGATCCGCTGCAGCCGGGCGAAGAGCCGGAGGTTCTCGCGGGCGGTCAGCTGCTCGTCGACCGACGCGTACTGCCCGGTCACGCCGATCAGCTGCCGGATCACGTGCGGACGGCCGGCCACGTCCACGCCGAAGATCTCCGCCCGGCCGGCGTCGATCGCCAGCAGGGTGGCCAGCATCCTCAGCATGGTGGTCTTGCCGGCGCCGTTCGGCCCGAGGACGCCGAAGATCTCACCGGGCCGTATCTCCAGGTCGATCCCGTCGACGGCGCGGTGATCGCCGAACGCCTTGACCAGCCCTTCCGCGAGTACGGCCGGTTCTGTTCCGCTGGAGGGGGCGGTACGGCCGAGTTCTGTGATGCTCATGGCGCCACTCTCGGCGCCCCTGGTTTCACGGCCCCCTCACGCCGGTTTCACCTGCCGAAAGTCAGCGGAGGGAGTTTCCTCCGTCGGTGACGATGGAGCGTCCGGTGATCCAGCCCGCTCCCTCGCCGCACAGGAACGCGACGACCTCGGCCAGGTCTTCGGGGGTGCCGGCGCGACCCAGCGGCGTGGCGCGCGCGACGGTGGCCAGGAGTCGTTCCGGGTCGGGGCTGATGTCGCGGAGCGCGTCCGTCGCCACCACGCCGCCGCTCACCAGGTTGACCGTGATGCCGTCGCGGCCGAGTTCGACGGCAAGGTAGCGGACGACGCTCTCCGCCGCGGCCATGGCGGCGGCGATCGCCGCGTAGCCGGGGACGTGCCTGTCCGTCCCGGTGCTCACGGTCGTCACGACGCGGCCGCCGCCGTCGAGGTGCGGGCGTGCCGCCGCCACCAGGGCGAGGAGGGAGCCGACCCGGGTCGCGAACTGCCGCTCATAGGTGTGCCAGGGTGTTTCGAGCGCCTTTCCCAGGGACGGCGAGCCGGAGCCGAAGCCTGTCGCGTTCGAGACGACCGCGCGGACGGGGCCGAGCTGTTCACCCGCCGCGCGGACGAACTCCGCACACTGGTCCCGGTCCGCGACATCCAGCGCGAAGGCGGCGGCCCGTCCGCCGTTGCGGCTGATCGTGTCGACGACTTCGGCGGCGGACTCGGCGTTCCGGTGGTAGCCGACCGCGACGGCGTAACCGTCTCGGGCGAGCGCGAACGCGGTGGCCCGGCCGATGCCCCGGCCGGCTCCGGTGATGACGGCGGTTCTCACGAGCGGCCCCCGAAGGTGATGGGGTCACCGTCCGCCGCGTCGGCGTAGCGGCGCCGCGCCTCTTCCTGGAGCGTCACGGATTCCGGACTGGCCAGCCTCTCCGCGAAGAGGGCGGCCTCCAGCCGGAGACCTTCGGTGATCGGCAGCCTGGAGCCCTCGACCAGGGCGCGTTTCGCGGCGGCGAGCGCGGCGGCGGGACGCGACGCCAGGTGACGGGCCAATTTCAGTGTCTCCGCCTGGAAGCCAGGGGTGGGGAGCACGCGTTCGACGATTCCGCACGTCCTGGCCTGGTCGGCGGTGAGGACGTCGCCGGACAGGACGAGGTCGGCGGCCCGCCCGGGGCCGATCAGCCTGGCCAGGCGCTGGGTGCCGCCCGCCCCCGGGATGATGCCGAGCGCGATCTCCAGCAGGCTGAAGTGGGCGGAGGCCGAGGCCCAGCGCAGCGTGCACGCCAGGGAAAGTTCGAGGCCGCCGCCCCAGGCCTGGCCGTCGATCGCGGCGATCACCGGCTGGGGCATCCGCTCGATGCGCCGCATCGCGGTGTACCAGATCTTGGCCCGCGGCACCGGCCCGCGGGACAGCCCGGCGAGTTCGTCCAGGTCGGCGTGCGCGATGAAGTATCCGGGGACGCCGCTGGTCAGCACGACGACGCCGATGCCGGGTGTCGTCTCCACCCGCGCGAGTTCCGCGTCCAGTTCTTCCAGCGCGGCGAAGGTGAGGAAGTTGCGCGGCGGGTTGCGGTAGGTGAGGACGGCGACGCCGTCACGGTCCTCACGGCTCCATGTCGTCATGATTCCCCCTCGTCACCCAGGATGAGGACCGATGTGCCGTAGTGGACGCTCTGGGTGGACGGCTTCCCGTCGCCCTGGTTGCGGTCGTAGTGCGGAAAGTTGCTGCTGGACAGCATCAGGCCGATGCGGTGGCCCGCTCCGAACCGCTGGGCCGTGTGTCCGAGGTCGACGTCCACCTGGATCGGTTCTCCTCGCGGTACGGGGGTGCCCGGCCCGTCGCGGTGGCTGAGGCGGACCACTCCCTCGCAGACCGGCAGCAGGCGGCCGTCCGGCAGGTGGTTCACCAGCCGGGCCATCACGTCGGCGTCCGCCGCGTCGGTGGCGAAGGTGAGCCGGAGCCGCACCTGACCGACGACGTCGACGTCCTCGGCGAGCACGTCCCCGAGATAGAGGAGGACGTCGGATCTCGTGGCCGTCCGGCTGAGGTCCAGCGGCCCGGGGGTGAGGCGGCCCAGGTGCAGGACACGCCCGCCGCGGCTCGGCACCGGGTCGGCCGGGTCGTGCACGTAGTCGTCGGGTGCGGCCGGGCTCGGCACGGAGGTCAGCCGGCCCGGCGTCTCGCCCGGGACGGCGGGGCCGGTCAGGTACAGGGTGTGCCCGGCGGCGTCCGCGGGCGGCCACTGCTCCGCGGTGCGCCACACGTCGGCGCCCATCAGGAAGTACAGGACGGGGTCGGACTCGCCGGGCCCGTCCACGCAGCGGCGGAAGAACTCCAGGTGCCGGGCGGGCAGCCGGGCGGCCGCCGCCGAGGCGGCGACGCCGAAGTTCACCTCGCCCTGCAGATGGGCCAGGGCGCCGGTGTGCGCCCAGGGGCCGACGATCAGCTCGTGCCGCAGATCCGGCCGCAGCCGGCGCATCTCCAGGTGGCCGCGAACGGTCGCGGCGGCGTAGACGTCGTACCAGCCCGTCACCGACAGGCTCGGCACCTCCACCGCCGCGAGGTCCCAGTCGGGCAGAGCCCGGATCCGCCCGTCCAGCAGGTCACCGATGCTGATCGGGAACCCGGGCAGATCGATCATGTCCGCCAGTGGCAGCCGCCGCATCGCCTGTTCGGGATCGTGGATCAGCGACGCGACCTGCGCGGCCAGCGCGGGGTCCGCGTCCGCGCCCTGCCGGCCCAGCCAGTCGGCGGCCATGTAGGCGAGCCACCCGACGAGGTGGTCCAGCCGCAGCGCGCCGCCGGTGTCGCGGAGGTCGGCCGTCGCGCCGGTCGTCATGGCCGGGGCGATCCCCCGCAGGTGCGGCGGGCGCGAGGCCGCCCCGAGCCAGGCGACGATCCCGAGGTAGGACGTTCCCGCCAGGAACACCTCGCCGTTGCACCAGGGCTGCGCCGCCACCCACTCCACGGTGTCGTAGGTGTCCTCGGCCTCCTGCTCCCACATGACGGCCTGCCACTCGCCGTCGGAGTCGAAGCGGCCCCTGGTGTCCTGCAGCAGCGCGGCGAACCCGCCGGCGAGGCAGTGCTGGGGCTGCAGCGTGTCGGAGCTGATCTGACGCCGTCCGTACGGCGTCCTGAACACCACCGCCGGAGCCGGGGACGCGGGCCGCCACAGGTCGCCGCGCAGCAGCACGCCGTCCCTCATGGGGGTCTCGACGCCGCCTTCGATACGTCCCAGTTCCGTCATCACACCGCCTTGAGGGTGAGCATCGTACGGGCCATCTCGTTCCATCCGGCGGTGGCCCCGCCGTCCACGGTCAGGGTGCAGCCGGTGAGGAAGGAGCTGCCGGGCAGCGCGGCGAACACCACGGCGCGTGCCTGTTCCTCGGGGCTGGCCAGCCGGCCGGCGGAGGTGGTGGCGGTCAGGGAGTCGCGGAGCGGGCCCGGCGGCCACAGCTCGTCCACCATCGCGGTGTGCGTCGGCCCGGTGACCAGGGCGACCGCGCGGATCCCCTGCGCGCCGTAGTCGACGGCGACCGACTGGGCGAGGCCTATGAGGGCGTGCTTGGCCATGTTGTAGACGGGGGAGCGGGGAGTCGCCGCCACCCCGCACATCGACGAGGTGAACACGAACACCCCGCCGTGCGCGCGCATGTGCCTGACCGCGGAGCGCACCAGGTAGAAGTTGGCGTCGCAGCAGACGCCCATCACCTTGCGGTAGTCGGCGTCGGTGATGCTGTGCGGGCGGCCGGGGACGTTGACGCCGGCGTTGCCGTGGACGACGTCGAGCCGGCCGTGCCGGGCGGCGACCTCGTCGACGACTCTGGCGACCTGTGCCGGGTCGGAGACGTCCGCCTGGACGATCCCCTCTCCCGGAGCCAGGTCCACGCCGACGACCTCGGCGCCCACTGCTCGGAACAGCCTCATCGAGGCGGCGCCGATGCCGCTCGCCGCGCCTGTCACCAGGACGACCCGGCCGTCGAGGCGGCCGAAGATGTCACTGTCCGCCTTGTCGTCTGTCACGGTCATGCTTTCCTCCTCAACGGCCGGTGAACTCGGGGCTGCGCTTCTCCAGGAAGGCGCGCGCCCCTTCGACCGCGTCATGGACTTCCCTGTTGTTGCGGATGTGGAAGCCGTTCTGGATGCGCAGCGCCTGCTCCAGCGGCTGTCCGTAGACCCGCTCGCGCAGTTGCTTGTAGAGCCCGATCGCCCGGGTGGGGCCGGCCGCGAGCCGACGCGCCTCGGCGAGGACCGCGTCCTTGAGCTCCCCGGACGGGACGACGCGGGTGTAGATGCCCAGGCGCTCGGCGTCGGCGGCGTCGAGCAGCCCGCCGGACAGGTAGATCTCGGTCGCCTTCGCGGTTCCGACGATGCGGGGCAGCATGACGGCGGTGCCGGTCTGCGCCACGTTCACCAGGCAGCTTCCGATCCGCGCCGTGTCCGAGGCGATCCGCAGGTCGGCCGCACAGGCCAGCTCGGTGCCCGCACCGGCCGCGGGGCCGTTGACCGCCGCGATGACCGGCTGCGGCGCTGTGACGATCGCCTCGACGATCCGCAGGTACACCGGATCGGCGGTGTCGCCGAGCACCGGAGAGTTCCTGCGGTCCCCGGCGAGGTGCTCGTCCACCGCGCCGAGGTCGTCCCCGCCGCAGAAGGCGCTGCCCGCCCCGGTCAGCACCACGACCCTGGCCTGCGGGTCGGTCTCGGCGCTTTCCAGCGCGCGCAGCAGCTCCTCGCCCAGTGTGCGATCGAGCGCGTTGCGTTGGGCCGGACGGTTCATGGTCAACCACAGCACCCCCCGGGCCGGCCGGGACACCAGCAAGGTCTCCGTATCGTGCGTCACGCTCTGACCATCCCTCCGTCGACGAACAATGCCTGGCCGGTGACGTAACCGGCCCCCGCTCCGAGCAGCCACGTGATCACGGCGGCGACCTCCTCCGGATGCCCGCACCGGCCGAGAGGCAGCTTCGCCGCGACCTTCTCCGCCAGCCCGCGGAGCCCGCTCACGTCGAGCATCGGCGTGTCGATGAAGCCGGGACACACGGCGTTCGCCCGGACGCCGAGCGGTCCCAGCTCGACGGCGAGCGAGCGGGTCAGGCTCAGCAGCCCGCCCTTGCTCGCGTCGTAGGCGGCCTGCCCGGCGAACCCGGTCACCGCGATCGAGCAGACGTTGACGATGGCGGCGCCCGGCCGTCCCGCGAGGACGGGCGCCGCCGCGCGGGCCAGCCGGAACGGCGCCGACAGGTTGATCTCCAGCACGCGCGTCCAGTCGGCGGTGCCGTGCTCGGCCAGTGCCGCGCGGTGCTCCACGCCCGCGTTGTTGACGAGCCCGTCAAGCCCTCCGAGCCGGTCGGTCGCCCGGTCGACGACGCGCCGGGGCGCGCCGCTCTCCGTCAGGTCGAGCGGCATCGTGTGCAGCCGGTCGCCGAACCGTCGCTCCAGGCGGCGGCATCCGGACTCGTCCACATCGGTCGCCAGCACCCGGGCGCCCTGGCCGAGCAGGTCGGCGACGAGTGACGTGCCGATGCCTCCGGCGGCCCCGGTGACCAGGATCCGGCGGCCGTTCACGACGCCGATCCCAGCAGTCGTCGGGCGTTGTCGTGCAGCCAGGCCCGGACGACGTCGTCAGGCAGTCCGAGCCGGGTGACCTCGTCGGCGAGTGCGGCGGGCGGGCGCGCCTGTGTCCAGCTGGTCGATCCGAAGAGGACGCGGGTGCGGACGGACGTGGTGCCCAGGGCGAGCAGCGCCTCCCATCCCGACCCGGGGACTCCCATCCTGGCCGGACGGTGCGAGGAGAACTCCAGGTAGACGTTGGCGTGTCGCTGTGCCACCGCCAGCATCTCCGTGACCCAGGGCCATCCCCCGTGACCGGCGACCAGGACGAGGCCGGGGTGCGCGCCGGCGATCCGGTCCAGCACACGCGGTGCGGAGACGTCGATCGGGACGTCCGAGCGGAAGTGCTGTCCGCAATGCAGCCACACCGGGACACCGCGGTCGGCGGCGAGGCGCCAGAACCCGGCGTGCTCGGGTCCGGACGGGTCGAGGCCGTCGAGGAACGGGATGACCGACAGGCCGGTCGCGCCGAGGTCGTCGAGCGCACGACGGGCCTCGGTGATCGCGGCCCGCGGGTCGGCGAAGCTGACACCGGCCCAGGCGCTGAGGAGGTCCGGGTGCCGAGCGGCGTAGGCGGCGACCCGGTCGTTGACGGTGCCGTCCCCGATGGGCCACGGTCCGCCGTGCAGGACCTGGTGGGCGACTCCGGTTTCGGCCAGCGTGGCGACGTGGTGGTCGATGTCGAACCCGCGTCCGAGTACGGCGGCCAGCTGGTCCGCCGTGCCGGTCGCGTCGCGGGCCGCTTCCGCCGCGACGGCGCCGGGGTCACGCCCGGTGAGGGTGGCGAGCCGACCGGCGAACAGGATGAGATAGCGGGGCGCGGCGGTGGCCAGCGCACGCAGATAGGCCGTCCAGCACTCGGTGTCGTAGACGACCTCACAGACGTCGATCACCGGTTCACGCATCAGACCTCCATTTTGTACAAACGTTTGTTTACCATATGCGGCGCTGACAGGTCAATGAACGTTTATGTGGTGGTAGCGTCGAAGCGTGGCTACGACACGCTCCCGGACGACCGCCGGCGCACCACAGACCACGGCCTCGATGAGCCGGCGGATCCTCGACGAGGCGGCGCGCCTGTTCTACGAGGACGGGTTCCCCGCTACCAGCGTCCGCAAGATCACCGCCGCGTGCGGTGTCACCGCGGGCTCGCTCTACAACCACTACGAGTCCAAGGAGGAAGTGCTCTACGCGATCCTCAAGCGGGCGTACGAGGACTCGGAGGGCATGCTGGAGGAAGGGCTGCTGCGCGGCGGCGACAGGGCCGACCGGCAGCTGGCCGAGCTGGTGCGCGAGCTCACGCTCTTCCACACCGAACGGCGCGTCGAGGGCCTGGTCGCCCGGACCGAATGGCGTCACCTCCCGGCGGAGCAGGCCAAGGAGATCCTCGACGCCCAGCGGCGCATCCGCCGGATCTTCGAACGCACCCTCGAACGAGGCTTGGCCGCCGGCCTGTTCCGCCTCAGCGACCCGCGAGCGTCGCGCCCTGCCCAGGTGGACGTGGTCGCCAAGGCCATCCTCGACATGTGCATCAACGCCGGGCAGTGGTTCCGCCCGGAGGGCGCGGTGTCGGCCCGTGACCTCGCCGACCAGTACTCCTTCCTGGCCCTGCAACTCGTCGGTGCCGGCCCTCCGGACGCCTGACGGCCCGCCTGCCCGCCGGCTTCGGGGCCGGCGGGCAGGCGGGGCTCAGCTCCCGCCGATGCGGTCCCGCCGGACGACCACGCCCAGCCGCTCGCGATCGGCCGTGTCCGCCGTGACACCCTCCGCGCGCAGCCGATGCTTCTCGACCTTGTTCGTCGGGGTGTGCGGGAGCGCGCCGACCACGCGGACGTAACGGGGCACCATGAAGTGCGCCATGCGCGGGATCAGGAAACGGAACAGCTCGGCCGGGTCGATCGTCGCGCCCTCCACGGGGGCGACCACGGCGAGCACGTCATCCTCGCCGTAGGGGCTCGGCACGGCGACCACCGCGGCCTCCCGGACCGACGGATGCGCCAGCAGCTCGATCTCCACCTCGGCCGAGGAGATGTTCTCGCCCCGGCGCCGGATCGTGTCGCCCATCCGGTCCACGAAGAAGAACTCGCCGTCCACCGTGCGGAAGGCGTCCCCGGTGTGGAACCAGCCGTTGCGCCAGGCCCGTGCCGTCGCCTCGGGCATCCCGAGGTAACCGGAGTTCATCGCCCACGGCTGGTCGGTGCGCAGCACCAGCTCCCCGACCTCGCCGTCGGGCACCACCCGGTCGTGCTCGTCCACGACCCGCGCCTCGACACCGGGCCGCAGCCGCCCCGACGTCCCCGGAACGCCCGGGTCGGGGCCCGAGATGATCGGGATCGAGACCTCTGTCATGTTGAACATGGCCACCACGTCGACGCCGAAGCGTTCGGCGAACGCCGCGCTGTCCTCGATCAGCGGAATGATGAAGACGCGCCGCAGCGGGTGAGCACGGTCCTGGGGGGACGGCGGGCGCTTGGCCAGGAACGTCGCCATCACGCCGAGCAGCGTCACATGCGTGGTGCCCGTCGCGCGGACGGCCGGCCAGAACGCCTCGGTGTCGAACGCGCTGACCAGACTGATCCCGCCGCCCAGCAGCAGCGCGGCGTACGTGCCGATGGTGCCGCCCGCGTGGAACAGCGGAAGGTTGACCATGTAGCGGTCGGCCGCCCCGAAGCCGTCGAACGCGGCCCGCGCGCACGCCGCGAGCTGGACGTACGAGCACAGGACGCCTTTCGACGGCCCGGTCGTCCCCGACGTGAGGATCACCGCGTACGGGTCCCACGGCAAGGACGGCGAGTCCGGGCGGAATCCCGGGGCCGGCGTGGCCAGCGTCTCCGGCCCCAGCACTTCCGGCGCGGCGGCCCGGCGAGGTGACCGGGCGTCGTCCGCTCCGAGCACCACCACCCGTTCCAGCGCACCGGTGCCGATCTCGTCCAGCCGCCCGGCCAGCTCGGCGTGCACGATCGCCACCCGCGCTCCGGACAGCCGGATCGCGTGTTCGAGCAGCCCACCGCGATAGGCGGTGTTGAGCGGGACGAGGGTGCAGCCGAGCAGGTTCACACCGAACCAGACGCGCAGGGCGTCGGGTCCGTTGGGCAGCCAGGAGACCACCATGTCACCCGGCCGCACACCCAGTCGGTGCAGCCCGGCCGCGACCTGCTCGGCCTCGGCCAGGGTTTCGGCGTACGTCCATCGCGTCCCGTCCTCGAAGACCGCGTACACCCGGTCCGGATGCTCCGCGGCGCGGCGGACGAGCAGCTCCCCGACCACGCAGTCCTCGGCCGCGGGCACCGCCGGGCCCCACCATCCACCGCTCATGTCACTCCTTGCTCCGCTGGTCACCGGACACGGCCGCGCCCAGGTAGGCGACCCGCAGCGCGGGGTCCTCCGCCAGCTCGGCGGCGGACCCCGCCGCCTCCACCCGGCCGTGCCGCATCACCAATCCCCGGTCCGCCAGCGCCAGCGCCTGGCCGACGCGCTGCTCCACCAGGATCACCGTCATGTTCTGCGCCCGTAGCCGGTCCACCACCGCGAACACCCGCTGGATGATCACGGGAGCCAGGCCGATGGACGGCTCGTCCAGCAGCAGCACCCGGGGTTCGCGCATCAGCGCCTGGCCGATGGCGAGCATCTGCTGCTCCCCGCCGCTGAGCACCTCTGCGTAGGCGTCCATCCGTTCGCCCAGCACCGGGAACAGGTCGACGACCCGTTCCGTCCGCTCCCGCTCGACCCCGCGCCGGTTGGGGACGTTCCAGAGCCCGAGCCGCAGATGCTCGGCCACCGTGAGCCCGGTGAACAGGCGCCTGCCCTCGGGGATGTGGACCAGGCCGTGCGCCACGACGCGCTCAGGGCTCCACCCGGTGATGTCGGTCCCCGAGAGCCGCACCGACCCCGACGTGGGGCGCAGCAGCCCCGAGATGGTGCTGAGCAGAGTGGTCTTCCCGGCGCCATTGCCGCCGACCACCGCGAAGATCTCGCCCGTACGCACCGTGAAGTCCACGGAGCGGACCACCGGCACCGCGCCGTAGCCCGAGCTCAGCCCGGACACGGTGATCAGTTCCTCTGCTGTCATGCGGGTGCTCCCAAGTACACCTCGACGACCCGTGCGTCGCCGAGTGCCTCCTGCGGCGGTCCCGACGTCACCAGCCGGCCCCGGTCCAGGACGGTCACCACGTCGGCGACGCTCGCGACGAGTTCGATGTGATGCTCCACCAGCACCACGGTGGTGCCGGTGTCACGGATCGCCCGGATGAGGCGGCCCAGCGACTCCAGCTCCCGCGGCGTGAGCCCGGCCGCCGGCTCGTCCATCAGCAGCAGGCGCGGACGCGCCATCAGTGCCCGAGCCACCTCCAGCAGCCGCTGCTCACCGTGCGGCAATGAGGCCGCCTCCTCGGACGCCCGTCCGGCCAGTCCATGACCGGCCAGGAGCCGGTCGGCCTCCGCCGCCAGTTCGGCCTGCTCGCGGCGGGCCCACGGCAGCCGCAGGACGATCGCCGGCCCGCCTGACCGCTCCCGCGTGTAGGCGCCGAGCAGGACGTTGTCCCGCAGGCTCGACGTGCCCAGCAGCCGAGGCGTCTGGAAGACGCGCGCCACGCCACGCCGGGCGAGCCGCTCGGCGTGGGCCCGGCTGACGTCCTCGGCGTCGAGGATGACCTGGCCCTCGTCTTGCCGCAGCAGGCGGCTGATCACGTTGAGCAGCGTCGTCTTGCCCGATCCGTTGGGCCCGACGATCGCGTGAACCGTGCCCGGTTCGATGGTCAGGTCGATCCCCCGCAGGGCGTGCACCCCGCCGAACGACTTGCGGACGCCGATCAGCTCGACGCCGAGCGGCTCACCCCGCGGCGGCCCCGCCTCGATCGGGACGCCCGGGTCGGCGGTGTCGGCGGTGTCGGTGTGGGCGGTGTCGGCGGGCACGCCGGAGGACCGTCGGCGCGCCCGGAGCTTCTCCCACGCGCCGGCGACGCCCTGCGGCGCGTACACCATCAGCACGAGCAGCGCCGCGCCGTAGATGAGTCCGCGCCATTCCGCGAGGCCGGTCAGCAGCTCGGGGAGGGCGAAGAACAGCAGGGTGCCGATGACCGGGCCCGCCAGCCGCGCCGCGCCGCCGATGATGACCACCAGCAGGAAGAGGATGGAGAAGTCGAGGGTGAAGTCGTCCGGGGTCACCAGCCCGTGGTGGACGGCCAGCAGCGCTCCGCCCAGCCCGGCGGTGGCGCCGCCGCAGGCGAAGGCGAACAGCTTCATCCGCGCGGGCGCGACGCCGACGCTCTGCGCCATCTCGGGCGCGTCGCGTACGGCCATCATGCCGCGGCCCAGGCGGGAGCCGACGATGGTGCGGACCATGACGAAGAGCATGACGTTGACGGCCAGAACCAGCCAGAGGATGTCCCGTTCCCCGAGCTCCCACGGCCCGAGAGCCGGTCGCGGTATGCCCATCAGCCCCGACCAGCCGCCGGTCAGCCCTTCGAACTCGACCAGGAGGCTGCGGGCCGCCATCGCCGCGCCGAGCGTGACCAGGGCGATGTACCAGGACGACAGCCGGAACGCGGGCAGGGCCATCAGCGTTCCCGCTCCCACGGCGACCGCCACCGCCACCGGGGCCGCCGCCCAGAACGTCCAGGCGTGGTCGGCCATGAGGATGCCCGTGGTGTAGGCGCCGACGGCGACCAGCGCGCCCTGCCCCAGCGAGACCTGGCCGGTGTAGCCGAACATGAGGTTCAGTCCCGTACCGACCAGCACGTAGATCCCGGCCGTGGTGGCCAGATAGGTGATCGTCGGGTCGCCGCTCACCAGCGGCAGCGCGGCCGCGGCCGCCACGAGGACGAGCCAGGGGGCCGCGCGCCGCACGGCGCGGGACCGTGCCCCGCGAACTTCAGACATGACGTTGCACCGCCAGACCACGCAGGCCGTTGGGCCGGATCAGCAGGATGAGCAGCATGGCCGCGAACAGGACGACGGACTGCGACCCGGGGGAGGCGAAGACGGCGCCGGTGGCCTCGATGACGCCGAGCATCCAGCCCGCGACCAGCACGCCGCGGTTGTCGCCGATCCCGCCGACCGCCAGGGCGGCGAAGCCTTTGATCAACAGGCCCAGCCCCATCGTCACCGAGGCCAGCAGCAGCGGCGCCGCGAGGACCCCGGTGAGCCCCGCGAGCGCGCCGCCGAGCAGGAAGGAACGGCGGGTGAGCGCCGTCGGGTCGATGCCGCGCAGCCGGGCGCCGTCACGGTCGGCGGCCACCGCCCGCAACGCGGTGCCGAGCCGGGACCGATCCAGGACGCCGAGCAGGGCCACCACGGCGACGGCGACGACCACCACCGCGACCTGGTAGCTCGAGAACCGGACGCCCAGCACTTCCTGGACCCGCATGGACAGCGGCCACGGGGGCGCGACGGCGCTCGGCTGGTCCGTCCACAACCGCCCGGCGGCCTCCGCGAGCAGCAGCGAGAACGCGAGCGTGGTGATCACCCAGCCGACCGCGTGGGATGACCTGCGCAGCACCGGAGTCACGGCGACCCGCTCCTCGGCCAGCGCCACGACCGCCACGATCACCATCACGCAGGCGGCGGCGACTCCCCAGGGGAGCCCGCCGATCGGCGTGGCCGCCATCAGCATCGCGCCGATCATGATGAGTTCGCCCTGGGCGAAGTTCACCACGTTCGTAGGCCGGTGCAGGACGTTGAAGCCCACCGCGACCAGTCCGTAGAGGCTGCCGAAGACCAGGCCGGCGACCAGGATGTCGGCGATCATCGGCCGGTCACATCCCGTCCGCGCGCCGCCGGAGGACCCCACCCAGGCTCTGCGGCTCCTTCGCCGACATGAGGGTGCCCACCGTGATGTCCTCGTCGGCGATGCCGGAGTGCCGTTTCGCGGTGAACGACACCTTCGCCCGAACGCCCTGGTAGCCGTCGACCTGGTCGAGCGCGGCCTTGAGCTTCGCCGGTTCGAGGCTCTTGGTCTCCTCGATCACCTTGGCCATCAGCATCATGTAGTCGTAGTACGGGCTGGTCACCGCCGAGTAGCCGAGACCCGCGGTGTCCGGATGCTTGTCGATCCGCTCGACCAGCGCGCGCACCTCGGCGGACGGCTCCTCCTCGCCGGTGTAGGTGAGCCCTCGGTACGTCGTGCCGAAGAACCCGTCGAGCAGCGCGCGGGGGAACTCCCCGAGAGCTTCGATGTAGTTGAGGTCGTGCGAGACGATCACCGGGTGGAAGTCGCTGGCCGCCATCGCCCGCAGGATCAGGATGGTCGCCTGCGGCTGGCCGGTGAACAGGCCGAGGCCGTCCACGCCGGCCCGTTCGAGGTTGCGGACGAACGGCGTCATGTCGGAGGCGTCCACCTCGAACACCTCGACCGCGACCGGCTTCGCGGAGTAGGAGTCGCGCAGGGTCGCGATGACGGCGTCCCGGATCGACGTGCCGAACTCGGAGTTCTCGACGATGATGCCGATCTTGCGGAGCCCGCGGACCTCGTGCAGGAAACGCGCCGCCACCCTGGCCTGCTGGGTGGTGTTGTAGACGAGCTGGTAGTGGTAGGGGAAGCGGTCGCCGTCCCCGAGCAGTTCCGCGCCGCCCCAGGCTGACTGGATCAGCTTCGCCCGGGCGAGGGCCGTCACCGACGCCAGGACCTGGGAGCTCCCGGTCGGCCCGACCACGAACGTCGGCTCCTCCCGGATGAGTCGTTGCGCCACGGCCGGCTGTGAGGCCGGGCTTCCCTTGTCGTCCTCCTCCATGACCTGAACGGCCTGCCCGAGCAGCCCGCCGTTCGCCTTGAGATCCTCCAGGGCCAGCCTCGCGCCGACGTAGATCGGCTTGTACGCGGCGGCGAGCCGGCCGGTCTTCGGCTCCACCCACCCGATGCGGGCAGTGGTCCTGCCGGCTCCCGCCGAGCTTCCGCACGCCGCCGTCCCCAGGCCCAGCATGCCGAGCGCGGTGATGGACGCGGTGCCCGCCAGAAATCCTCGCCGAGACATCCCGTCCGTCCGGTATGTGGTCACGGCCGCCTCCTCGTTCAGTGTATGAACGTTTGTATATTTGACCGGAGTGTGAGTCAAGGGTTCTGGGAGGTTCTAGCGGGGAATGGGTGGCCGGTCGCGCGGGCTCATCCCGCCGTACGAGCGAGGCGATGAAGGCCGGCGCGTATCCGCTTCTCGCCCAGCTCCGGCAGGAGAGCGGACACGTGCTCGGCCGACAAGGCGGCCAGCACCGCATGGGCGGTGTAGTCGGGGTCGGGCGTGCCGTCGAGCAGGATCGCCACATGGCGGTGCCAGAACCGGTAGGCCCCGATCCGGTAGCGGGCACCCGGCGCCGCGGTCTCCGACATGCGGATCAGGTCCAGGTGCTCCAGCAGGTAGTCGAAGTACGCGTCCACGAACGCGGCGAGTCGCTCGCCGGCTGCCGCGCCGGGGCCGAGCGGCGGCGGTCCATGCAGGATCGCCTCCTGCAGCACACGCTCGCGGGCGTCCAGCAGGGCCGCGGCCAGTCCGGACTTGTCACCGAACCGGCGGAACAAGGTGCCCTTGCCGACCCCCGCGGCCGCGGCCACCTGATCCATGGACACCGCCTCCACGCCGTGTTCGGCGAACAGCCGGGCCGCGGCCTCCAGCACGGCGGCCCGGTTGCGTGCCGCGTCCGCCCGTTCCTTCGGGGGTGGCTTGAGAAGCAGTTCCAACGGGATTGCGAAAACGGACTGCGGTCCGCTATTGTCACGAGACATAAGCGGACTATAGTCCTATTCTTCTGGAGGTGGCGGCATGACCGCACTCATCACCCGGGACGAGCTGAAGGCCGCGATCGACGCGGGCACCGTGACCGTCGTCGACGCGCTGGGCGGCGAGTACCACGCGAAGCGGCATCTGCCGGGCGCCATCGCCCTGGTCAGGGAAGACGTCGACAGGCTCGCACCCGCCCTGCTCCCCGACCTCGACGCCGCCATCGTCACCTACTGCTCCAACCCGGCGTGCCCCAACAGCGGCCAGGTCGCCGACCGGCTCACCGCCCTCGGCTACACCGACGTCCGCAAGTACCGGGAGGGCATCGAGGACTGGACCGACGCCGGCCTCCCCACCGAATCCGGATGATCCTCGTCGTGAAGAGGAGAGGCGACGGCGGGCCGCCAGGGACGTGGGGCCCGCCGTCGCCGTCGGGGATCAGGCCTTGGCCAGTGACCGGCCCGCTTCGAGGGCGGCGGCCAGGGCGTCGGCGCGCTGCTGGGCGGAGAGGTCCCTCAGTGCCTCCATGCCCGGGGTGGTGGCGGCGAGGGTGAGCTCACACTTGATCAGGGTGAGGTCCGCCTGCCAGACGTCGGCGAGGACGCGCTTCAGGTAGGGGGTCGAGTGGTCCCACCCGTCGCGCGGGGTGCCGGGGCCGTAGCCGCCGCCGAGTGTGGTGATCAGTACGGCGGGCGTGCCCTTCAGCAGCGGGGTGCCCTTGGCCGCGCCCGCCATGGCCAGGTCGGACCAGGTCTTGAAGTGCTGGGAGACGCCGTAGTTGTAGATCGGCACGGCCATGATCACGGCGTCGGCGTTCTGGAGTTCCCCGGCCAGTCCGGCGGCCAGGGCCAGGGCGTCGCGCTGCGCCGGGGTGCGGTCGGCCTCGGGGGTGGAGCGGGCGGTGGCGGCCTGTGCCCAGGCGTCGGCGGCCAGCGGGTCGGTGCCCAGGTGGCGGCGGGTCACCGTGCCCCAGGGGTGGGCGGCGGTCCACTCGGCTTCGGCTCGGTCGGCGATCTCGGCGCTGACGGAGGCGGCCGGGAGGATGCTGGCGTCGAGTCGGAACAGGTGCATGGATCGATCACTTCTTCAGGGTGGATGCTTCCCGCGGAACGCGGGGGTGGTCGCACGCGACGGCCCGGAGAGCTCCAGGGCCCGCGTCTCTCGACAGAGAAACGGACTTTACCCCGGTTAACATTCCCGGTTAGATTGATCGGGTGAACTTCCCTGTCGTGCCGCTGGGAAAACCACGTGGTGAGCGCGCGGACGCGGCACGCAACCGCGAGCAGTTGCTGGCGGCGGCCCGCGCGATGATCGCTGAGCACGGGACGCGGAAGGTGACCATGGACGCTCTCGCCGAGCGCGCCGGTCTGGGCAAGGGCACCGTCTTCCGCCGCTTCCGCACCCGGGCCGGCATCTTCCGTGCCCTGCTCGACGAGGAGGAGCGCCGCTTCCAGGAGCGGGTGCTGTCGGGCCCACCCCCGCTGGGCCCGGGCGCCGACCCCGCGCAGCGCCTGATCGCCTACGGCCGCGCCCGCATCGCCTTCCTCCTGGAACACCATGCCATCGCCCGGGCCGCCCTGGACCGCGCCCAGCCGATCCCCGTGGGCGAGGTCGCCATGACCCGGCCCCACATCCGCATGCTCCTCGGTCTGTCAGGCTCGCGCCTGCCCCACCCGGACACCCTCGCCGTCCAGCTCACCGCCGCACTGGAAGGCCCGCTGCTGCTCTATCTGTCCATGGACGAGGACGCCGCGCCACCGGCCATGGAAGCGGCCCACCCCCTGGCCGAAAGCTGGCAGACCCTCATCGAACGCGTCCTCCAGGCCGACCTTCCCCCGGAGGACGCGTGAGACGACCGCCCGTCCCCAGCGCCTCCAGCGCCTTGGCGAGCCTGGCCTGCCGGATCTCCGGGGTGGAAGCCTGGAGCAGCGGCAGGATCACGAGGTAGCGGCCCGTCTTGTCGAGCGCCTCGAACGCCTGCCGGGCAGCCGGGTCGGCGTCCAGCAGGGCGGCGAGGTCGGGCGGCACCGTCGCGTTCTTCTGCGACTCGTACGCGCGATCCCACCGCCCGTCCTCCTGGGCGCGACGCACCTCGGCCAGCCCCGGCTCGCGCATCCGCCCCGCGGCCGTCAGCTCGGCGACCTTGTCGACGTTGACCCGCGACCACAGGCTCCTGGGGCGGCGCGGGACGTACTTCTGCAGGTAGTGGAGGTCGTCCAGGCCGCGTCGCTGCCCCGAGATCCAGCCCCAGCAGAGCCCGACGTCGACCAGTTCGTCCTCGGTGACGGACGGGATGCCGGACTTCTTCTTGGCCACCTTGACCCAGACGCCTTCCGCCCGCGTGTGGTGCTCGGCCAGCCAGTTCTCGAAGGCCTCCGCGTCGGGGAAGGCGATGATCTCCACACCGTCGTCCATACGGATCAGGCTAACGGGACGATCCCGCGGCGCCTACTCAGGCCGCGGCGTGACGGATTCGCGGCTGCGGACGTGCATCGGAACCCGGTGCACGTCGCCCACCCGGCCGGTGTCCGAGCGGTCGCGGTCGATCTCGGTGAACAGCACGTCGACGGCCTTGCGGCCCAGTTCGTAGTGGGGCAGCGCCACGGTGGTCAGCTTGGGCCGCATCCACGAGGCGATGGGGTGGTCGTCGAAGGAGACGACGGAGACGTCCGCGGGGACCTTGAGCCCGAAGTCGTCGAGTGCCTGGTAGGCCCCCATGGCGATCCGGTCGTTGAAGCAGATCAGCGCACGCGGCCGTACGGTACCCAGAAGGTCGCGCGTGGCGGCGAGGCCGTATTCCGGCTGCCAGTCGGGGCACCTGCGAGCGCCCGCCACCTCGACTCCCGCCTCGCTGAGGGTCTCGCGGATGCCGATGAGCCGTTCCACCGCCGCGACGCTGTCCGAGGGCACGTCGCGCAGGCCCGGCCCGGCACCGATCAGGTGGATCCCGTCGCGGTGGCCGGCGTCGAGCAGGACGCGGGCGGCCAGGCGGCCGGCCTCGACCTCGTCGGGAAGGACGGCGGGCAAGGGCGTGGGCTCCTGGGGAAGCGCGTTGAGCAGCACGGCGGGTGAGGCCGTCATGCTCTTGGGGACCTTGATGGTCCTGGTGAACATCGAGGCCAGGATGAGCCCCTCGACCTGGCGGTCCTGCATGGTCTGCAGCAGGAGGCGTTCGAGTTCGGGGTCGCCTTCCGTCTCACCGATGAACAGCATGAAGCCCCGGTCCCGGGCGGCCTCCAGCGCTCCCTTGATCATGTCGCCGGCCAGGCGCGAGGTGGCGACGGTGTCGGAGATGAAGCCGATCGTCTGGGAGGTGCCCTTGCGCAGGCCCACGGAGACGATGTTGGGCCGATACTGCAACTCGTCGGCCGCTCTGAGCACTCGCTCCTCGACGTCCTGGGAGATGCGCAGTTCGCGGCCGCGGCCGGACAGCACCAGCGAAGCGGTCGGGCGGGAGACACCTGCGGCCTTGGCCACATCGGCCAGCGTGACCCGTCGTGGACTCACCCAGAACCTCCGGTCGTCAAGAGTGTGTTACAGGGGGTTGACATCCTGCGACGCGCAGGATGCGACTATCGGCGCTAACCCGATTTAGCAACGGAGGCGGACGCCGCCCGGCGCCGATCGTCCCAAGCAGCAGAGGAGACGCACATGGCTCGTCGAGGTCGCCGCGGCAGGTCCGGGGCCGCGCTGGTGATCGCCATGGGGACGCTGGCCGCCGCCTGCGCGGCGCCCGGCAGCGACAACCCGCAGCCTCAGGCCACCGCCTCGTCGCCGGTGTCCTCCGCACCCACGTGCGGCACGGAGCCGATCACCATGAGCGGCTACTTCGAGACCGGCTTCCCGCTGCCCAAGGCGCTGACCACCGAGTTCACCAAGCAGCACCCGAACGTCACGTGGAACCTCCGCGAGGACCAGTTCGCGGTGATCACCCAGAACGCGCCGCGCGTGCTGGCGGACAACCCGCCCGACCTGATGCGCCTGCCCCAGGTCTCCGAGCTGGTCAAGGACAACCTGCTGAAGAACCTGGACGGCTACGCGACGGCGTTCGGCTGGGACGAGTGGCCGGCCTCCCAGCTTGAGCAGCTGCGCCTGGGCCAGGGCGGGCGGCCGCGCGGCGAGGGCTCGCTGTACGCCCTGGGGCTCAACTCCAGCATGACCGGCGTCTTCTACAACAAGGAGCTCGCCACCAAGATCGGGATGTCCGCCCCGCCCACCACGCTGGCGGAGTTCGACGAGGTGCTGGAGAAGGCCAAGAAGGCGGATATCACGCCCATCGTCCAGTTCAACGGCGGCGCCACCGGCGGCCTGGCGTTCCCGCTGCAAAACCTCATGGCCTCCTACGGCCCGGCCGGGCCCATCAACGACTGGATCTTCCAGAAGCCCGGCGCCAGCATCGACACCCCGTCGAACCTCCAGGCCGTCCAGCACCTGGAGCGATGGATCAAGGCAGGATACTTCCAGAAGGACGTCAACGCGGTCGACTACGCGACCATGATGAGCCGCTTCATCGACGGTCAGGGCCTGTTCATGTTCAACGGCGACTGGGAGTCGGGCAACCTCGACAAGCAGATGCCGGGCAACGTCGGCTTCTCCCTGATGCCGCCGGCCCAGCAGGGCGGCAAACTGGCCGCGATGTCGGCCCCCCTCACCTTCGGCATCGCCGCGAACGCCAAGAACGCCGACTGCGCCGCCTTCTTCCTCGACTGGGTGGCCACCGACAAGCAGGCACGCACGATCGGCGTCGAGGTCGGCGGATCGCGTCCGATGGGACCGGCCGACGCTTACATGCCGGACGTCGCCTCGGACCAGGTCACCGCGAGCACTCTGGCGGCCGGGGCGGACATCGCCGAGGACAACGGCGCGATGGACTTCATCGCCAACGCCACAGGCGCCATCTACGCCAAGAGCTGGACGCCGCAACTGCAGAAGCTGGTGGGCGGAGAGCAGACGCCGCAGGAACTGCTGAAGACGGTCCAGGCGGACTACGCCGCCCAGGTCGAAGGGAACTGAGACCGGTGATGAGCAGCCGTGCCGGCGCCCGAGCCGCGCGCCGGCGGCCGGTCGTGACCATGCTGGGCGGCACGCGCGGCCTGGTCGGCTGGCTGTTCGTCGCCCCGGCGCTCGCCTTCTACGCGGTGTTCGTGCTGCGCCCGATCACCCTGACGTTCCAGTACTCGCTGTACGACTGGAACGGCATCGGCGCCTCCACCTGGGTGGGGCTGGCCAACTACGGCAAGGTCTTCACCGATCCCGACCTGTTCGACTCGCTCGTCAACGCCTTTCAGCTGATCGTGTTCTTCAGCGCGATCCCCGTCGTGCTGGGCCTGGCGATCGCCGCGACGATCAGGCGCATCGCCCAGAGCAGGCTTGCCGTCGTGGCCCGGACCGTGCTCTTCCTGCCGCAGGTCATCCCGCTGGTGGCCGCCGGCATCGCGTGGAGCTGGCTGCTGGCCTCCACCGGAGTGATCAACCAGTTGCTCTCGCTCATCGGCCTCGGCGGGGTGACGCGGGCCTGGCTGGGTGACTTCGCCACCGCCCTGCCCGCGGTCGGCATGATCGGCGCGTGGGTCCTGCTGGGCCTGTGCACGCTGCTGCTCCTGGCCGGCATGAGCAAGATCGATCCCGCGTTGTACGAGGCGGCCCGGCTCGACGGCGCCGGGCCGTGGCGGGAGTTCGTCTCCATCACGGTCCCGAGCCTGCGCCAGGAGATCGCGGTCTGCGTCACCGTGACCGTGATCGCGGCGCTGGCCAGCTTCGACATCATCTACATCTCCACCCAGGGCGGGCCCGGCAACACGACCATGGTGCCCGGCC
Organism: Nonomuraea sp. NPDC054003; assembly: GCF_055585125.1. Taxonomy (NCBI): domain Bacteria; kingdom Bacillati; phylum Actinomycetota; class Actinomycetes; order Streptosporangiales; family Streptosporangiaceae; genus Nonomuraea; species Nonomuraea sp. NPDC054003. The sequence continues at coordinate 106,607 of NZ_JBVJKR010000014.1, read as the reverse complement.
TGCAGATCTTCTACCTCGCCTTCTCCGAACGCGAGGTTGGCATGGCCTCGGCCCTGGCCGTGGTGCTCATGGTCCTCGTGATCGCCTGCGCCCTTCCGATCCAGTGGTTCGCGAAGGACGGCGACCGATGAGCATCGCGTGGCGGGAGGCGTGGACCGGCAGGTTCCTGCTCATCCTCATGATGGCGGTCACGCTTCTGCCGTTCCTCAGCCTGTTCGTCACCGCCCTGCACCCCTCGCGCACCTACCCGGCCGGACTGGCCTGGCCGGACGACCCGCAGTGGGGCAACTTCGTGCGGGCCTTCGAGGCGGCCAACATGGGCGAACTGCTGAAGTCGAGCGGGCTCATCGTGCTGGGTGTGGTCCCGATCTCGATCCTGCTGGGCACGATGGCCGGCTTCGCCATCGGCCACCTGCGCGTGATCGGCGGACGAGTGATCTTCCTGCTGTTCGTGCTCGGTCTGACCCTCCCGTTCGAGGGCATCATCACGCCGTTGTACTACCAGATCCGCGACATGGGACTCCTCAACACGCGGTGGGCCATCATCCTGCCGCTCATCGGCCTGTTCATGCCGTTCAGCGTCTTCTGGATGCGCGCCCACTTCGTCAACATGCCCGGGGAGCTGTCCGAGAGCGCCCGGATGGACGGCGCCACTACCTGGCAGCTGTTCCGCCGCATTCACGTCCCCCTGGCCATGCCGGCGATCTCGTCCCTGGGCATCCTGCTGTTCCTGTGGACCTGGAACCAGTTCCTGCTGGCCATCGTCCTGGTCGACGACCCTGCCAAACGGACGATGTCCGGCGCGCTGGGCGCTTTCCAGGGCCAGTGGGGCACCGACATCCCGCTGCTCTGCGCCGGATCACTGCTGATCCTGACCCCCACGCTGGTGATCTTCCTCATCTTCCAGCGTCACTTCGTCAAGGCCCTGCTGCAGGGCTCACTGAAAGGATGACGGCGATGAGCGCGCCGCCGCTCTACGGCGGGATCGAGGCGGGCGGGACGAAGTGGGTGTGCGCGATCGCCGACGCCGACGGGAAGGTGCTCGCGACCCGCGTGATACCGACGACCACACCGGAGACGACCATCACCGCGGCCGTGCGGTTCTTCCGGGACCACCGGACGCTCGCCGCGGTCGGCGTGGGCAGCTTCGGCCCTGTCGATCTGCGGACGGGCTCACCGACGTACGGCCACATCACCGCCACGCCCAAGCCCGGGTGGTCCGGCACCGACGTCGTCTCCCCGCTGCGCGCCGCGCTGCGCGTTCCCGTCGGCCTCGACACCGACGTGAACGCCGCCGCGCTGGGCGAGTGGCGGCGCGGAGCGGGACGAGGGCTGGGCACGGTCGCCTACATGACCGTGGGCACCGGCATCGGCGTGGGAGCGGTGGTGAACGGCCGGCCGCTGCACGGTCTGCTGCATCCGGAGTTCGGCCACGTCCGCATCCCGCACGATCGGACCAGGGACCCGTTCGCGGGCAGTTGCCCCTTTCACGGGGACTGCCTGGAAGGCCTCGCCTCCGGCGAGGCGATGCGCCGGCGGTGGGGACAGCGCGCCGAGGACCTGGACGACCCGGCGGCGTGGGAGCTCGAGGCCGAATACGTGGCCCACGCCGTCATGAACCTGACCTACGCGCTGTCACCCGAGCGGATCATCGTCGGGGGTGGCGTCACCAGGCGCGCCGGGCTGATGGGACGAACGAGGGCACGCGCGTTCGACCTCGCCGCCGGCTACCCCGCGATCTCGGCGCTGACCGATCGGGCCGCCATGGACGAGTACGTGGTCAGCCCTTCGCTCGGCGACCACGCGGGAATCACGGGCGCCGTCGAACTCGCCATGCGCTGCTTCGCGTGACCGGCAGAGCACATCCGACCAGTGAAAGAAGAGATCATCCATGCACTCCCGAGGACGGTCAGGCGCCCCATGGACCCGCCGGCACCTCGATCAGCTCACCGAGACCGGCACGGCCACGGCTCCCGTCATCGATCCCCCGGCCCTGCCGAGGATCCTGCCGGACCTCGATCTGTGGGACCTGTGGCCGATTCAGGAGGAGGACGGCTCACCGAGCGTGATCGGCGGCCGGGAACTGTGGATGGCCCTGTCGGCTCCCGCCCTCGGTCATCCCGAAGAGCGCCATGACCAGGCCCGGATCCGCCTGCTCGGCAAGAGCGGCGACGCGTGGGAGGACCTGGGGAACGCCTTCGCTGACGGCGCCTCGCCCGGCAGCCGTGAATGGTCGGGGTCAGCGGTCCGCCGGCCCGACGGCACCGTGTCCGTGTTCTACACGGCCGCCGGACGGCGGGGCGAAGCACGCCCGACCTACCGGCAGAGCGTCATCGAGACCCGCCCCGCCCTGGTCGCGGACCGCGGCGGGGTCCTGCTGGGACGAGACGCCGAGCACCGCGAGGTCCTGCGCTCCGACGGCCTGACGTATCTGCCGGCCGACGAGTCCGACGGGGCGCCGGGCCGCATCAGAGCCTTCCGCGATCCCGGCTGGTTCCGCGACCCGGCCGACGGGCGCGACTACCTGCTCGTCGCCGCGTCCACCGCCTGGGAGGACGGCTTCACCGGTGCGATCGCCCTGGCCGAGTCACGGGACGGCGCCTGGTCCCTGCTTCCGCCCCTGCTCGTCGCCGAAGGCGTCAACCACGAGCTGGAGCGACCGCACGTCATCGTGCACGACTCCTGGTACTACCTCTTCTTCTCCACCCACCGCCATTCGTTCCACCCGGCCGACTGTGCGCCCACGGGGCTGTACGGCTTCGCCGCGCCCAGCCTGACCGGCCCGTACGAACCGCTGAACGGCTCCGGACTCGTGATCCAGAACCCCTCCGTCGCACCCGACCAGGCCTACGCCTGGCTGGTGCTGCCGGATCTCCGCGTGGTCAGCTTCGCCAACTACCGCTCCCACCAGGGCATGGACCCCCGATCCGCGGGAGCGGCGCAGGCGCGGGCCGGTTTCGGCGGCACCGTCGCCCCCATGCTCAGGCTCGTACTCAACGGCATGACCACCTCTGTCAGCCCGGTCACATGGTCACCGTCCTGAAGGAGGTCGGTGTTCCGACGGACCGGCGCCGGGGCCGCGAGAACCCCGGCGTCCGCCCGTTCACTCCGGCCGCTTCGCCCTGGAACCCGCCAGCCAGAGGCCGACGCCCACCAGCGCGAGCGCCGCGGCGGCCACCCAGATCCAGCCGGGGATCCCGTCGCCCGCCTCGGCCGCGGCGACGGCGGAACTCTCCGGCGCCGCGGGCGCGGTGGTCTCGGCGGGGACGCTCGGCGGCGTGCTCCGCTCGGCGGCCGGGGTCGGCGTGGACGGCTCCGGTGAGGGCTCGCCCTCGGCCGTGAAGGGGATCTCGCCCTCGATCGGGTGGCCGTCGGACGACACCACCCGCCAGGCGATGACGTACTTCCCGGCCGGCAGCGGCTCGGGCACCCCGGTCCGGACGAACTTCCCCTCGACCTGCGGCTCGCCGAGGTCCACCTGCCGGTCCCCGGCGTCGCGCAGGGCCACGAAGGGCATGCGGACGCGGGAGGTGAACTCCAGCTCGATCTCGTCGAGCGAGGTGACGGTGGCGTCCTTGGCCGGTGAGCTCGCCTTCAACGAGTCGTGAGCCAGTGCGGCGGGAGAACAGAACACCACAAGCAGGCCGCATATCAGCGCGGCCAGGATGGAACGCGGCGCGATCGCCATCGTGCAACTCCGTAGGTACAGGCCCGGCCCTCAGCCGGGTATGCCGAGCGGGCGCGCGGCTGTGACGACGCGCGCACCTGATGACCACGGGGCGCCGGGGGACGCGTACGTCAGCCGGCGCGGGCGAGCGCGGGCGGGCCGCGCCGGTGCACCGCCGCCGTGAACTCCAGGGAGCGCCGGGGACCGCTCCGGCCGGCGGACCGAACCGGCCGCACGCACCGGGGAGCCCGTACGGGCGAGGCGAGCACCAGGAGCAGCAGCCGCAGCGGCGCGACCCCCCACAGCCGCAGCATCGTCCACACGACGCTCTCGCCCTGGTGCAGCCACCAGCCGCTGAGCAGCGCGAGGGTCAGGTGGACCAGCGCCATGCCGGCGTTCGTGTGGCCGTGGTCCGTGGAGGTGACGCCGCCGGGCGCGACCTGCGCGAACGTCTGGTGCAGGACGAGCTGGGCGAGCACGGTCGCGGTGAGCACGGCTTCCCGCGTACGCTCGCGCCTGTTGCAGGCGAGGGCGAGGGCGAAGGACGCGATCAGGCTGATCACCAGCGCGGACCCCGATATCGCGCCGCCGCCGGCGAACAGGTGGCCGCAGGCCGAGACCACGACGCAGACCGCCGCGAAGGCGGCCGCGCGGATCAGACGGAGGACCGGGGCCATGTGCCCATCCTCTCAGCCGGGTGTCGCGGTCCTGGTCAGTGGTGCTGCGTCGACTCGATGGCGCCGCCGAGCTTCGCGCGCAGGCCTTCCAGCACCGCCGGGTCGGAGACGACCACCCAGCGCTCGCCCACCAGGTAGGTGCCGCCGTACGGCTGGGCGGCGTCCAGCCAGTCGCGCTGGCCCTTGCCCGTGGTGAAGGTGACCAGGACGGAGTGGGCCGCGGACGTCCGGCAGACGGCCTGCCGTAGCTCGTCGGCGTCGATCTGCACGTCGGGGCTGGGGCAGCCGAGCGCGGCGCCGATCTGGTCGATGCTCGCCGCGGTCGCCGGCTTGGCGGCGGCGGCCGGTGGAGCCGCGTGGGCGTGATGCGCCGCCGCGGGTTCCCCCGCGGCCGGCGCCGAGCACGCGGTGAGGAGCGTGCCGAGAACCACGGCGCACGCGGCGCCGAGCGGCTTGCCGACGAAAGTCTTCATGGTGCGGTCCCCGGGGGTGTAGGCAGAGCTCTTCCATACCGAGATACGCACCCCGGGCGAAGAAGTTCGATCGGCGCCGCGTCCGCCCCCGGGCTCGGGTCACCAGCCGAGTTCGTCGCAGCCGCTGTGGTCGGCGGGCTCGACCTGCAAGGTGGCGTGCGCCACGCCGTGCCGCTGGAGCAGCAGGTCGCGCGCCTGGTCCAGCACCGCGTGGTTGTCGCTCTGGTCGGCGGTGACCAGGTGGGCGGTGGCGACGTTCATGCCGGACGTCAGCGTCCACAGGTGCAGGTCGTGCACGTCGCGGACGCCGTCGATGGCGGACAGGTCCTGGGCCACGGCGCCGGCGTCGATGCCTTCGGGGACGTGCTGGCCCAGCACGGCGAAGACCTGGCGGCCGAGCGAGATCGCCCGGGCGGCGACGAAGACGCCGATGGCCAGGGCGATGACGGTGTCCCAGATGGGCCGGCCGGTGGTCGCGACCAGCCAGCCGGCGACGATGACGCCGACGGAGCCGGCGGTGTCGGCCACGACCTCCAGGTAGGCGCCCTTGACGTTCAGGCTCTCGGCGGCGCCGGAACGCAGCAGCATCAGGGCGACCAGGTTGACGGCCAGGCCGAGCGCGCCGACGACCAGCATCGGGCCGGAGGAGACCGCCACGTGGTGGCCGATGCGGCCGATCGCCTCGGCCACCACGTAGACCGAGACGACGATCATCAGCACCACGGCCAGCAGCGAGGCGAACACCTCGGCGCGGTAGGAGCCGTAGCTGCGCCGGCCGGTGGTGTCGGGCCGGGTGGCGATCCGCGTGGCGATCAGCGCCGCGCCGAGGGTGACCACGTCGGCGGCCATGTGGCCGGCGTCCGACAGCAGCGCCAGCGAGCCGGAGAGGAGACCGTAGACGAGCTCCACCACGAAGAACGCGCCGATCAGGGCGAAGGAGACCGCCAGCCGCCAGCGGTGCCGGCCGGCCGCGTGGCCGTGCCCGTGCCCGGTGCCCATCAGTGGTCCCCGCCGCGCTCTGGGTGGATCGCCTCGGTGTGTCCGGTGTGCTCCAGCGCCAGGTCCAGCAGCATCCGCACGTGCGGGTCCTCAAGCCGGTAGTACGCCATCCGGCCGGACCGCCGGGCGGCCACGATGCGGTGCGCGCGCAGCAGTCGCAGGGCGTGGGAGACGGCCGACTCGCTCTGCCCGGTCACCGCCGCGAGGTCGCACACGCACAGCTCTCCGTCCAGCAACGCGACCAGCAGCCGCAGCCGGTTGGGGTCCGACAGCAGGCCGAAGACGTCGGCGGTGTCGACCACGTCCTCGGGGGCGGGCATCCGCTCGCGCACGGCGGCCACCCGGTCACCGTCGACCACCTTGACGCTGCACCCGTCGATGGTCAACACACTGTCACTTGAAGAGCTGTTCATATATGAGAGAGTAGCCGGTGCTCTGGATCAGCTGTCAAGCCGTCAGAGGAGGGCTACTCGGCGTCCGCGGTGTCCGCCTCGCGCGGCGCAAGCGCGTACGCGAGGGCGACCCCCAAGCAGAGGGACAGCGAGATCCCCAGAAGGAGGTCGTGCAGGGTGACGCCGAGGCCCATGCCGATGGCCAGCCCGCAGGCCATGCCGAGCGTCCAGTCGGGGGAGGTCTTCTTGTCGTTCGTCATGGTCAGATCTTCGCCGGACGGGGCGGTGGCGAGGTAGAGACCGCGGTCATCGAAGGGCCGTGACAGGTGTCATCCCGGACGCGGGACCGCGGTCACTTGAGGGGGTCGTGGCCCCAGTTCATCAGCGAGTAACGCCATCTGGTCTCCCGGACGTCGCCGGACGGCCGCTGCGCCAGGTGGCGGTGCACGTAGCCGATCACCTTGCGCATGTGCGCGTAGTCCTGCTCGGTGAGAGCCGACTCCTTCTTGTGGAGCAGTTCGACGATCCTGCGGCCGGACTCGTGGCCGGTGGACTCGCCGCCGCCGTCCTTCTGCCCGACCGCCTTGGACTCGTCCGTGTCGAGCCAGCGCTTCAACTCTCCGGCGGTCATGTTCACCGCCTTGCCGAACTCGGCCGCGATCGCCCGCTCCTCCTCCCCGGTCATCAGGAGCCCTTGTCCTTGCGCAGGGCCGACGGCTTGTGCACGGCCTTCTTGCCGCTCTTCTCGCTGCGCACCACGTACTGGGGCTCGTCGGGCGAGGCGGCCACGGTACGGCCGGCCTCCTTCTCCCGTTTGGTGATCTTCTTCTCGACCTTGCCGTGGGCGGTGGAACCGTGGCTGCGCCAGGTGACCTCGTCGCCCACCGACGGGTCCTTCTTCCGTTTATCGGCCATGACCTGCGCATACCCGGGCCCGCGCACGTCACACGACATGGTTGCGCAGGCCCAGCTCGTCCGGATACGGGAGGAAGTATGTCTGGTTCTGGACGTAGGTGGCGGCTTCGCCGCGGGCGTGGTGGCGCAGCAGGGCGAGCGGCACGCTGAGCGCCACCCGGCGCTCCTGGTAGGAGGCGATGACCTCGGCCAGGTCGGCCCGGCGGACCGGGTCGAGCTCGTCACCGAGCATGCCGAGGCAGTGCTGCAGGACGTTGACGTTGCGCCCGACCGACGCCTTGACCGCCATCGCGGTGCGGAACGCGGTGCCGTACGTGCCGGCGAGCTCCTCGCGCGGGCGCGTGCCCGCCTCCGCGACCAGGCGGCCGGTCTCGCGGTAGCCCTCGGTGGAGTGCGCGAGCAGCTGCATCTTGTGCCGGGACTGGAAGGCCACCAGGTCGCGCGGCCGCCAGTCGCTCCGCAGCAGCTCGCGCAGGCGCGCGTGGGCGAAGATCCGCTCGGTGAACGCCTCCCGCAGGACGGCGTCGCGGAGCCGGCCCTCGTCCTCCACGGGCAGCAGGGGATGGCTCTCGATCACCGCGTCGGCGAACAGGCCCCGGTTCTGCCGGGTCACCATCGTCTCCCCGTCGTAGAGCGGGATGCCGTGGATGCCGCAGCTCGGGCTCTTCGCCTTGAACACGTACCCGTCGACGTCCAGCCCGGCGGACCGCTCGGCGGCCAGCCCGGTCATGGCGGGCGTGAGGTCACAGCCGGTGTTCCTGGTCATGAGCCGGGGGCCGCTGGGGGAGCGTTCGAGCCGCAGCGACTCGCGGGGGGTGCCGAGGCCGATCTCCATCTCCGGGCAGATCGGCACCCAGTCCACGAACGGCGCCAGCTCGTCGGTGAGGTAGCGGGCACGGCTGTGGTTGCCGTTGTGCCGTACGCGCGCGCCGAGCAGGCAGCTCGACACCGCCACCCGCGGCCTGCCCAGGCACTGGTCCTCAACCATGCCCCACAGCTGCCCACAACGGGTCGCCGCACGCCACCCGCAGGCCGGCGTCGGACCTGGTCACAGCGGCGCGGGGAAATCTTGTCCCGATGCTCGGACCGCCATGGCGCTCGTTTGGGACGCCATCGGGCACGTGCATCCGTGATCGCGACGGCTTCGAAAGACAGTGTGTGGAACAGACGAGAAGCGAACAGGCGGGGCGCGTGGCCCTCGGGCCGGCCCGCGCCCTGGGAGTCCTGTCCCTGCTGGCCATGGTCGGCCTCCAGGTGGCGTCCGGGCTGGCCGCGCGGCCGGAACGGTTCACCGGGCTGATCGTGGCGCTGCTCGCCGCGTCCGCCGTCGCCTTCGCCGCCGGCGCGTGGGGGACGCGCCGGGCGCTGGCCGCGTTCGGGGCGGCCGTGCTGACCGGGTACGCGGCCGAGGTGGTCGGGGTGCTGACCGGGTTCCCGTTCGGCGAGTACGCCTACAGCGACGTGCTGTGGCCCCAGGTGGGCGGCGTGCCCGTCGTGGTGGCGGTGGCGTGGGGCGGCATGGGGCTCGCCGCGTACGCGGTCGCCGCCACCCTCTTCGGCGGCTGGGCGCGCGTCTGCGCGGGCGCGGCCGCGCTGACGGCGTGGGACCTGTTCCTCGACCCGCAGATGGTCCGACTCGGCCTGTGGACGTGGGCGGCGGACGACGGCTTCTACCGGGGCATCCCGTTGAGCAACTTCGCCGGCTGGCTGCTGGTGTCGGCCCTGGTCATGCTGGTCGTCGGGCGCGTCGCCGGCGACGCCGCGCCGGGGCGGGGGCTGCTCGCGGTCTACACGGTCATGGCGGTCATGGAGACGATCGCCTTCGCCGCGGTGTTCGACCCGACCGACCCGCTGGTGGCGGCGGCCGGCGGGATCACGATGGGCGCGTTCGCCGCGCCGGCCTGGAGGCGGTCATGGCAGAGGTGACGGTGGTCGGCGGCGGCGTGGGCGGCATGGCGTGCGCGCTGCTGCTGGCCCGGCGGGGGCACGAGGTCCGGCTGTACGAGCAGCTGCCCCGGCTGGGCGGCAAGCTGGCCGAGTATCGCCGTGACGGGTTCGCCTTCTCCCTGGGGCCGTCGCTGCTGACCATGCCCGGCCTCTTCCGCGAGCTGGGCCTGGACCGCGAGCTGATCGAACCTGACCCGCTGTGCCGGTACCGGTTCGCCGACGGCACGGTGCTGGACGCCCGGCGCGACCCCGAACGCATGGCCGCGGAGGTGGAGCGGCTGGCCCCCGGCGAAGGGCGGGCCTGGCGGGCCTTCCACGGCTGGGCCAGGGGTGCCCTGGAGGCGGCGGACCGGACCGTGTTCGCCGGGCCGCTGATCCGGCGCCCCGGTGAGGCCCGGCTGTCCGACCTGCTGGCCGTGGCGCCCGCGCGCACCCTCGACGGGCTGGCCCGCCGCTACTTCCGTGACGCCAGGCTGCGGCAGTACGTCGGCCGCTACGCCACCTACGCCGGGTCCAGCCCGTACCGCGCGCCCGCCGCGCTGGGGTGCGTCCCCGCGCTGGAGCACGGGCAGGGCGTCTGGTACGCGCCGGGCGGCCTGGCCCGGCTGGCCGACGACCTGGGTCTGCTGCTGAAGGCGGCGGGGGTGCAGGTGTTCCTGTCCGAGCCGGTCGCGGCGGTCGAGGCCGGTGGCTCCGCCGTCACGGGGGTCCGGCTGGCGAGCGGGGAGAGGGTCCGGTCGGACGTCGTGGTGGCCAACACCGACGCCGCCGCGCTGTACGGCCGCCTGCTGCCCGACCGTGGGCGGCTGCGCAGGATCGCCCGGCTGGGGCGCTCGTCGTCGGCGCTGCTGGTGCTGGCCGGCGTGGAGGGGCGCACGCCCGGCCTGCCGCACCATGCGGTGCTGTTCTCGGCCGACTACGAACGGGAGTTCGCCGACGTCTTCGACCGGGGGAGCCCGCCGCTCGACCCGACGATCTACGTCGGCTGCTCGGCCGTGGACGACCCCTCGCAGGCCCCGGCGGACGCGGAGAACTGGACGATGCTGGTCAACGTGCCCGCCCGCGATCCCGGCCGGTGGCCGATCAGCGTGGCGGCGTACCGGGATCTGGTGCTGGAGCGGCTGGCCGAGCGCGGCCACGACCTGGCGGGCCGGTTGCGCTTCGCCGACGTCTTCACCCCGGCGGACCTGCGCGACCGCTACGGGGCTTGGGGCGGCGCCATCTACGGCAGCGCCTACCGGGGCAGGCTGTCGGCCTTCCTGCGCCCCGGCAACCGCGGCCCCCGGCGCGGCCTGTACCTGGTCGGCGGCTCCGCGCACCCGGGCGGCGGGCTGCCCATGGTGACACTGGGCGCCCGCATCGTGGCCGACCTGGTGGCCCAGGACTTCCGGGACGCGCCGCCCACGACCGCAGGCGGTCCCCGATGAGGCCGCTCACCGTCGTGCAGGCGGTCGCCGCCGGGGTGGCGCTCGCCAGGCTCGCGCGGGGGCGGCGGCGGCTTCCGCCGCTCCGGCCGCGCCGGGACGCGGGCGTGACGATCTCCGTGGTGATCCCGGCGCGCGACGAGGAAGCCAGGATCGGGCCGTGCCTGCGGGCCGCGCTCTCCGACCCCGCCGTCACCGAGGTGATCGTGGTCGACGACGGCTCCCGCGACGGTACGGCCGAGGTGGCGGCAGCGGCCGGGGCCAAGGTCGTCACCGGCGAGCCGCTGCCCGGCGGGTGGGTGGGCAAGCAGTGGGCGCTGCGCCAGGGGGTGGCGGCGGCCGGCGGCGAGGTCGTGGTCACCCTGGACGCCGACGCCCGGCCGGGGCCCGGCCTGTTCGGCGCGCTGGCGGCCACGCTGGAGCGGTACGACCTGGTGAGCGCCGGCCCCCGGTTCGTCTGCGACGGCGTGCTCGAACAGGCCCTGCACGCCTCCATGCTGGCGACGCTGGTCTACCGGTTCGGGCCCGTCGGCCCGGCGAGCCCGCCGCCGCCGCACCGCGCCGTCGCCAACGGCCAGTGCATGGCCTTCCGGCGCGCCCGGATGGCAGAAGCGGACGGGTTCGCGCTGGTACGCGACCGGATGACCGACGACGTGGCGCTGGCCAGGCGCCTGGCGGGGCAGGGCTGGACGGTCGGCTTCCTGGACGCGGGCGGCCTGCTGGAGGTCGACATGCACGACTCGGTGGGTGAGCTGTGGCGGGAGTGGGGCCGCTCGCTCCCGCTGCGCGACGTCACGGGCCCCGGCTGGCAGGCGGCGGATCTGGCCGTCATCTGGCTGACCGGGGCGCTGCCGGTGCTCCGACTGGCGGCCGGCCGCCCCACCCGTCTGGACACGGCGCTGCTGGCGGCGCGGCTGCTGCTCACAGGCGCGCTGCGCGGCAGCTACCGCGCCCCCGGCCTGGGCCTGCTGCTGTCGCCGCTGCTCGACCCCGCCGCCGCGTTCCGGCTCACCCAGGCGACGCTGCGTCCCGTACGGACCTGGCGCGGTCGTACGTACCCGGAGGTCAGCGGCGGCGCTCGGCGAGCGCGGCCTGGCCGAAGCGCAGCCCGATGAGGCACATCAGCCCCCCGGTGGCCGCCACCAGCTCCACGGGCGCGAACAGCAGTTGCAGCACCGGCACGCCGAACACCGCCAGGCGCGCCCCCACCGCGAACGAGCGCAGCGCCACGGCGGTGACCACCAGCGCCGTCACCGCCAGCACGAACGCCGGAGGACAGATGACCGCGACGCCCCCCGCGAAGGTCAGGATCGAACGGCCGCCGCGGAAGCCGGCGAAGATCGGCCAAGCGTGCCCCGCCATGGCCGCCGCCACCGCCAGGTACACCGGCAGCGCGCTCGCCCCGGTGACGACGCCGAGCGCGGTGGTGTGGACGCCGCTGACCAGGAGCGCCACGAGGGCGGCCAGCGCGCCCTTGAGCGTGTCACCGGCGAACACCGGCACGGCGGCCCGCAGGCCGAGCTGCTCCTTGACGTTCCAGTACCCGGGGTTGCGGTCGCCGACGTCGCGCGGGTCCACGCCGTGCGCCCGCGCCACCAGGACCGCCACCGGCACCGAGCCGAGCAGGTAGCCGGCCATGACCGACACCACCACCTCAACCATCGCGTCGTTCCACCTCATCCGGTACGACAGCGCCCGCGCGATGCGGCACATGGCCTTCGACCGGCCGTTGTTGCGGCGCACCGGCGGGCTGCTGTTCTGGCGGCTGCTCGGCACCGGCCGCGGCCGGGCCATGTCCCTCGGCGCCGACCTGCGCCGGTGGGCGCTGTTCGCGGTCTGGCGCGGCGAGGACGATCTGGACGAGTTCCTGCGCGCCTCGCCGATCGCGGCCCGCTGGCGGGCTGAGGCGTCCGAATACTGGCAGGCGCGGCTGTCCCCGATGGCCTCGCGCGGCGCCTGGTCGGGCCGCGACCCCTTCGCCTCCAAGACCAGCCGAACCTCCAGGGGCGAACGGGTCTCGGGTGCGGGCGGGGCTTCCGGGGTATCTGGCGAGCTTTCCCACAACCCGGGGGCCGAGAGGTCTTCCGAGTCTTCGGAGGGCTTCGGGGCGGGCGCGGCGTGCCGGGGTGGCGGGCCGGTGGCGGTGCTCACGAGGGCGTCGATCCGGTCTCGCCGCCTGGTCGCGTTCTACCGGTCGGTGCCGCCGGTCGACGAGTTGCTGCGGCGGCAGGACGGCTGCCTGGCCTCGATCGGCATCGGCGAGTGGCCGCTGGCCCGGCAGGCGACCTTCTCGCTCTGGCGCGACCGCGAGGCGGTGCGCGCCTTCGCCTACCGGGGCGAGGCGCACCGGCGGGTCATCGAGCGCGTGCGGGCCGACGACTGGTACGCGGAGGAGCTGTTCGCCCGTTTCACCCCGTACGCCAGTGAGGGCACCTGGGACGGAGCCGATCCGCTGCGCTGAGGACGTCATGACGATGTCTCCACCGTTACGGCTTGGACGCCGACGGTGGTCATGGCGCCGTCTCCACCGCCACGGCATCGATGCCGGCCGCCGGGTTCTGCGATGACAGCGCGTGCGCCACCACGCAGGCGCGGGCGATCGTGGCCGCCGGAGAGGAGCCGTGGGCGACGACGACCGTGCCGCGCAGACCCAGGAGGGCGGCGCCGCCGTGGGTCTCCGGGTCGTAGCGGCGGGCTACCTCGGCGAGCCGTTCCGGGGAGGCGATGCCGGCCTGGGCGACCATGGCCAGCGCCGTGCGGACGCACCCCTCGACGTTCTTCAGCACGATGTTGCCGGTGAAGCCGTCGGTGACGATCACGTCGACGGTGCCCGCCAGCACGTCGTGGCCCTCCACGTTGCCGTGGAAACGCAGCGGCAGGGCGGCGAGCAGGTCCCCGGCCCGGCGCGTCAGCCGGTTGCCCTTGCCCGGCTCGGACCCGATCGACAGCAGCCCCACCACCGGGTCGGCACGGCCCAGCACGGCCCGCGCGTAGGCCGCCCCCAGCTGGGCGAACTGGGCGATCATGGCCGGGCTGGGGTCGGCGGTCGCACCCGCGTCCACCAGCACGCTGGCTCCACCCGTCAGCGAGGGCAGGGCCACGGCCAGGGCCGGCCGCAGCACCCCGCCGGCCCGGCCGATGCCGCGCACCGCGCACGAGACCACCGCGCCGGTCGACCCGGCGGACACGAACGCACCGCCCTCGCCCCGGCTGATCAGCTCGCAGCCCACGGCCAGGCTCGACGTCGTCAGCGTCGCCGCGGCGGCGCCGCGCTCGGCCATCGGCACGGTGTCCTCGGCGTGCACCACCGCGATCTCCCCGGCGGCGCCGTGCCCGCGCAGCTCACGCTCCACCCGGTCCCGCGCGCCGACCAGGACGACGGGCACCCCGTGCCGCCGCCACGCTGCCACGGCCCCGGCGACCGTCGCCACCGGCCCGTGGTCCCCACCCATCGCGTCCAGGACAACAGGCGGAGCCATGGAAAGGCCGGCGGTCATGGGAGTTCCACGCTGACGCGGCGCTCGGCCCTGCTCGCCTCGGCGGAGGCCAGCAGGTGGCGGGCGAACACGGCCGCCTTGCGCCGGCGCGGCACCCGTACCCGGCCCGCCAGGACCTCGAAGCCCCGGCGCTCGATCTCGTCGAGGATGCCGCCGTACAGGGCGTAGGCGGCGCGGACGCACGGCCGGGAGGAGGCGGCGAGCAGGCCGATCCCCCCGGCGGCGGCGCGGTAGTGGTCGCGGGCGCGCCCCGCCTCGAAGGCGAGCAGGTCCCGCAGGGCGGGCCCCGTACGGCGGGCGCCCAGCTCGTCCGGGTCCACCCCGAACTTGTCCAGATCCTCCATCGGCAGGTAGACGCGGCCCCTGGCGTAGTCCTCGCGCACGTCGCGCAGGAAGTTGGTGAGCTGGAACGCCAGGCCGAGCTGGCGGGCGGGCTCGCGGGCCGCCTCCTCGCGGCCGGGCGTCGCCTCCAGCACCGGCAGCATCATGGTGCCGATGGCGGCGGCCGATCCGGCCATGTAGCCGAGCAGGTCGTCGTAGGTCGCGTACCGGGTCACCGACAGGTCCGCGCGCATGGACGCGAGGAAGACCGCGATGTCGTCGTGGCCGATGCCGAAGGAGTGGACGGTGTGCAGGAACGCGGGCAGCACCGGATCGTCCTGCTTCGCCCCGGCGAGCCCGGCCTCGACCTTGACGGTCAGGGCGTCCAGCGCGCGGGCCCGGTCGGCGGTCATCGTGAACGAGTCGACGATCTCGTCGGCGTACCGGGCGAAGCCGTACAGCGCGTGCACGTGCCTCCGCTTCCATCGCGGCAGCAGCCGGGTGGCCAGGTAGTAGGAGCGGCCGTAGCGGGCGTGGAGCCGCCGGCAGCGTTCGTAGCTGGCGGTGAGCGTCAACGGGTCTCCTTGAGGATGCGTTCGGCGGCGAGCCGGCCGGAGATCAGCACGGGCGGCACCCCGACTCCGGGCGCGGTGTACATGCCGGCGAAGTGCAGCCCCGGCACCCGCCGGGCCACGGCGGAGGGGCGCAGCCACGCCGTCTGGGTGAAGCGGTGGTCCAGCGCGAACGGGGTGCCCGCGGTGTGGCCGCGCGCCGCCCAGGCGGGCGGGTCCAGCACCAGCCGGGGCACGCCCGACAGGTCGCCGTAGCCGAGTCGCGCCATGCGGTCGAGCAGCCGGGACTCCAGCCGGGGGCGCAGCCGGTCCCAGTCGGTGTGCCGCAGGTTGGGCGCGGGTTCCAGGACGCTGAGGGTGGCGTGCCCGTCCGGCGCGGCCTCGCCGTCCGGCGCCGGGCAGGTGACCAGCAGGCTCGGGTCGGGCTGCGGCCGGCCCGCCTCCAGAGCGGTGAACGTCTCGTTCCAGTCCCGGCCGAAGTGCAGCGTGTGGTGCGCCTGGCCGGTCGGCGGGCGGTCCAGGCCGACGTGCATCACCAGGCACGACGGGGAGTGGCGCGGACGGCGCAGCCGCCAGTCGCCCGCGCGGGAGGGCAGCAGCCGCCGGGCCGCCAGCCGGTCGCAGGCGACGACCACGTGCCGGGCCGCCAGCCGCTCGCCGTCCCGCAGCAGCACGCCGGTGACACCGTCGCCGTCCGTCTCGACCCGGTCGGCGGGCGCGCCGTAGCGGAGGTCCGCGCCCAGCTTCTCCAGCAACGCCGCCATGGCCGCCGGGATGGCGTGCATGCCGCCGTGCCGAGGGAAGTACACGCCGCCGACCGTGTCCATGTGCGCGATGACGGCGTAGATGCCCAGCGCGCGCTGCGGCGACAGCCCCACGTACAGGGACTGGAACGTGTGCGCCTTGATCAGCCGAGGGTCCGTCAGGTGGCGGGCCGCCAGGCGGTCCAGCCGGCGGAACCCGCCCAGCCGGGCCAGCCGCAGCAGCGCGGCCGGCCGGGCCAGGGCGCGCAGCCGGGTCATGTCCGCGTCGATGAACGCGGGCCACTCGACGCGGAACAACTCGTCGAGCAGGCTCCGGTAGCGCTCGTAGCGGGCCGCCTCCGCCGGCCCGCACACCGCGCGGACCTGCTCCGCCATCGCCTCCCGCTCCGCCCGCACGTCCAGCCGCGACCCGTCGTCGAAGACCATCCGGTACGAGGGATCCAGCCGGCGCAGCGGCAGCCAGTGCCGCAGCTCCTGCCCGGCCGCCCCGAAGACCTCCGCGAGCACGCCCGGCATGGTGAGCACGGACGGACCGGTGTCGAAGCGGTACGCCCCGAGGCGGGCCGTTCCGCAGCAGCCGCCGGGCTCGCCGAGGGCCTCGACCACGGTGACCTCGCGACCGGCCGCGGCCAGGTGGATGGCGGCCGACAGCCCGCCCAGGCCCGCGCCGACGACGACCACGGGGCTCATCAGAAGGTCCTTTCCGTGCACTGGGCGGCCAGGTCCACCAGCGCCCTCCTGGCTTCGTGCGGGATGCCGGGCGGCCGGTCCAGCGCCGTGACCGCCTCGTCGACCAGCGCGGCGATGCGCCGCTCCGCCGCGTCCAGCGCCCCGCACTCCACGATCAGCTCGCGCGCCGCCGCCACCCCCCGCTGGTCAGTGATGTCGTCCAGGAGCGCGCTGCCCGTCTCGCGCCGGGCGTAGGCGAGCAGGTAGGTCGCCTTGCCCTGGAGCAGGTCCGCTCCCGAGGGCTTGCCGGTGCGCGCCGGGTCGGCGAACACGCCGTTGACGTCGTCCCTGAGCTGGAACGCCTCGCCCAGGGGGAGGGCGTACGCGCTCAGCGTGCGGCGCGTCTCGGGACAGCCGTCCGCGACGGCGTGACCGAGGTGCAGGGGCCGCTCGACGGTGTACTTGCCCGACTTGTAGAGCGAGATCACCCGCGACGGCTCGTCACCCGTCCGGGCCCCGGCCGTACAGGCCAGGTCGAGATACTGGCCGCCGATCGCCTCCACCCGCAGCCGGGTGAGGACGTCGAGCGAGGGCCCCAGGTGCGGCTCCGTATCCAGCAGCGCGGCGTCGGCCCAGCTCAGCGCGAGCAGCGCGAGCAGGGTCGCCGCCGACTCGCCGAACCGGTCGGCGTCGCCCCGCCAGCCGGACCGCCGGTGCAGCTCGGCCAGCGCGACGTGCGCCGCCGGCCGGCCACGCCGCGAGCCGGCCTCGTCCATCACGTCGTCCAGCAGCAGCGCCGCCGCGTGCACCAGCTCCACGGCGCAGGCCGCGGGCAGCACCGACTCCAGCCGCTCGCCGCCGGCCGCCCGGTAGCCCCAGTAGACGAACGCGGGCCGCAGCCTCTTCCCGCCGCCGAGGACGAACGCCGTCAGGTACTCGCGCACCAGACCGACCTCCGCCGGGGCGAGGAAGCCGAGCCGGCGGACCTGGTGGTCCAGCAGCCGCGCCAGCCGCCGGTCGACCTGCTCGCGCACGTGGGTGGTTCGCGCGATCACCGTGTCCATGTACGCAGCCCCTTCTGTCGCTATGGGAAGTCTTCGCAGGAGGGGCCGACCCGGTTGCACGCGCGCTCGAATCGCACTATCACGGTAACCAGCGCGTACCGGGTTTCCGCGGGGGACACGCCTGGTCATGCGTCCGAGCGGCTCCGGAACCGCGAAAAGATGGTCGGACACGTCGAACGTCAGCGGGAAGACCATGGTCGAGGAGACACCGGACAACGTGGAGGACGCGGGCTACGGCATCGGAGCCGCCTCCCGGCGGCTGGGCGTGCCCGCCCCCACACTGCGCACCTGGAACCTCCGCTACGGCCTGGGGCCCAGCCGCCGCACCCCCGGCGGCCACCGCCGGTACGACGCCGCCGACCTGCGGCGGCTGACCGAGATGAAGCGTTTGATCGCCACCGGCCTGGCGCCGGCGGAGGCCGCGAGGCTCGCCCTGGCGCTGCCGCCCCCGCCTCCCGCCGCGACGCCGGAGCCCACGGAGGAGACCCCCGCCGACGCCCCGGAAACCGGCGCACCCCCGACCGGCACCCCCCCGACCGGCACCCCCGCGACCGGCACCCCCGCGACCGGCACCCCCGCGACCGGCACCCCCCCGACCGGCGTTTCTGAGGCCGGTCCGCGGCGGCCGCCCACGGCCGCGCTGGCCCGGGCCGCGCTCGTGCTCGACAGCCACCAGGTCTCCGGCCTGGTCGAGGAGACGCTGGCCCGGCACGGCGTGGTGTGGACGTGGGAGCGGCTCCTGCTCCCCGTCTTCGACGCCATCTGCCGCCGCCAGGACGACACCGGCGCCGGCATCGACGTCGAGCACCTGCTGTCCGACCGGGTCCAGGCGGCGCTGCAGCGCCGTGCCCGCGACGTCCCGCCGCACGAGGGCCGTCCGGTGCTGCTGGCCTGCGCCGAGGACGAGCAGCACAGCCTGCCGGTGCACGCTCTGGCCGCCGCGCTCGGCGAGGTGGGCGTGCAGACCCGCGTCCTCGGCGCGCGCACCCCCTACGCGGCGCTGGCCCACGCGATGCGGAGGCTCGGCCCGGTGGTCGTGTTCGTCTGGTCGCAGCAGGCGATCACCGGTGACACCGCCCCGCTCGCGGCCCTGCCGAGGCTCCGTCCGGCGTGCCGGATCGTCATCGGCGGGCTCGGCTGGCAGGGCGAGCCGCCCCCGGGCGTCGTCCGGGTGTCGACGCTGCCCGAGGCCGTCGCGCGCATCACGGCCACGCTCGCCTGAGCAGCCCTTTCACCGGAGGACCTTGTGGCATCCCCCTATGCCCAGCTATGAATAAGTTTTGAATAGATTTTTGGGGTGAGGGGCAGGGACATGCGGATCAGTGACGAGGAATCGCTCAGCGGGTGTTACCGCGCGCACGGCCCCGCCGTGCGCTCCTACCTGCGCCGGTACGTGCCCGCCCAGGACGTGGAGGACCTGGTGCAGGTCGTCTTCGCCGACGTCTGGCGCTCGCGCGAGCGGTACGACCCGTCCAGGAGCCTGGCGGCCTGGATCTTCGCCATCGCCCACCGCCGCGCCGTCGACCACCTGCGCGGCCGCGGGCCCGTCACGGTGCCGCTGGAGGAGGCCGGCGACCCGCCAGGACGAGGACGCTCCGAGGTCGACGACCTCGCGGACCGCGACCGGCTCAGCAGGGCGCTGGCCGAGCTGTCGCACGCCCAGCGGCAGGCGATCGAGCTGGCCTACTTCGGCGACCTGAGCCAGCGCGAGATCGCCGAACGGCTGCGGGTGCCGCTCGGCACCGTGAAGGCCCGCACCTCCCGCGGCCTGCGCAGACTGTCGGCCCTGCTGGTCGCCCCGTGAACCCCGGGCCCCGGGTCAGACAGCCGGCACCGGAGCGAGCGTGGTGATGGTCGACCGGACGTGATGGTCCTCGTCGTCCGGCCGGCGGGGGACGGTGTGGCCGGGCTCGCGGAAGAGCATCGGCCTGGACGTCGGAAGTCTTCGCAGGGGAGCTGACCCGGTCGCACGCGTGATCTCGAAACGCACCATTACGGTAACCACCGGTCACCGGTTTCCGAACGGGACACGCCTAGCGGCCACCGATGGGTGAGCCGCCGGCTGGATCAGGGCCGGTTGTCCTTTCCGTCCAGCCACAGGGTGTCGGACTCGTCCCGGTGAGTTCCGGTGCTGCCGACATGCTTGGCGTCGATCGCCGGGCCCTTCTTGATCACGTGTACCAGCGCCATCGCGTGCCCGCGGCCCAGCCCGTGGTCCTGCTTGAGCCACTCGACGATCGTGCCCGCCTTCACGGACGGGTCGTCGAACCCGCGCTCCTTCGCGAGCTCGATGAACTCGCGGGGCGTCAGCCCGGTCTTGGTCTCGATGTTGTCCAGATAAGCCTGGAAAGACATATGACTCTCCCTCTCGTATGACGACTTGTCAGGCCCGTACGGCCTTCTCCAGTGTGGACATGGTCACCGCGATCCAGGACCACGCGGCGACGACGCCGGCGAACATGGCGAGCGGCCCGCCCGGCGCGCCGCTCATCCCCCAGCACAGGCCGACCGCGAGCAGCACGCCGCCGGCGCGGCCCGCCACGGCCCAGGACGTGCCGCCGAACCGCCGGCTCAGCACGAAACAGCACGTGATCATCGCGAGGAACGAGACGCAGGCCCCCGCCAGATGCACGGCTCCGACCGAGCTCATCGTCCCCGGCACGTCGGGCGTACCAGGAGGAAACGCGAAGCCCGGATCGGCCGGGAAGACGCCCGCCACGATCAGGCCGAGCCCTTGCAGGCCGAGCAGGCGAGGCCCCCACACGCCGTCCAGGCCGGCGCGGCGCATCCCCGCCGCACCGCACAGGGTCAACACACCGGTCACCAGGAAGCTGGAGACCTGGATCCAGCCGAGGTCGCCCAGCGAGAGCATGCTGATCGGGTGCCGGGTCAGGTCGAAGCCCGTTCGGGTGGCCGCCTGGGCCGCGGCGAGCAGGATCCAGATCGGCGCCGCGAGCATCCCGGCGGTGAGCAGCGGCGGGCGTCTCCGCGTCATTGCCTCAATGATTGTCATGTCGACCATGTTGATCAGGGGGTCGCCGAGGCACCAGGGCAAACTGAGTTCCCGGGACGCCGTTACCGGCGATACCGTTACCGGCAACGCCATTTCCTGCTTGACGCGGCAAGGGGGGAGCGCTTGCACGAGAGCCGCGAGCTCCTCGGCCAGTTCCTGCGCGAGCGCCGCGCCAGGATCACCCTGAGCCAGGTGGGCCTTCCTCCGCGACGTTCCCGCCGCCGTGACTCCCTCACCCAGGAGGACCTGGCCTACCTCACGGGATACTCCATCCGCACCATCAGCGCGCTGGAGCAGGGCGCCGAACACCGCCCCACCTCCGAGCTGCTCGAAGCCATCGCGTCGGCGCTCCAGCTCGGTCAGGACGAGCGCAGCATCCTGTGGTACCTCGCGGACGGCACCCCTCCTCCCGAGCCTGACGGCGCCGTCGAGCCCGACCCGGCCCTGCACCGCCTGGTGAGCGCTCTCGAACCGCACCCCGCGTACGTGACCGACGGGTTGTGGAACGTCCAGAGCCAGAACTCCGCGTTCGCCCGGTGGATCTGCGACTTCACCGCCATGCCCGAAGGCGAGCGGACGATCCTCCACTGGTTCTTCCTGCACGAGCACTCCAAGCACGTCATGGTCGAGTGGGAGCGCGAGGCGACGGCGCTGATGTCGCTGGTCCGCGGCCGGGCGATGCGGTCACGGCGCGGCCACGAGCTCATGGCCGTGGTGGACGACCTCCGCGAGCGGAGCCCCGACGCCGAACGCCTCTGGGCCGGGGGCACCGAGCTGCTCGTGCAGGGCCCGTCCAGGCCGATGCTCTTCCGCGAGCCGGGTCACACGGGCGCCGACGACCGTCACGTCCAGCTGACCATCACCACGCTCGCTCCGGTACGCGCCGGGGAAGGCCATCGCATCCTGGCCTTCCTCCTGCCCGAGGGTTACTCCGCGCCGCCCGCGAGCGGAGGTTGCCCCGCCTGCCGGGCTGATGCTGACGCGGGGCCGGTTCTGTCGTAGGGCCGGGGCATGATGCCGGCATGCTGCTCCGTATCGAGGCGTCCGATCTGCCAGGGCTCGAATGCGGGCTTCCCGGGGTGCGCGACATCCACGTCGGCGTGCAACGGCGGGCGCGTCCCGGCGAGCTGACGGGCACGTTCCCCGCGGACGCCCCTTCAGCCGTCTGGGAGCTGGAAGTGACCGCGACCCGCGGGGAGTCCGGCTGGGATCTCCGGGGCCCGTTCGTCCAGGGCGGGCCGGGCGGCCGGTTCGTCTACCTGTCCTGGATGTCGGCCGACGACGCCGGGGGGTTCTCGATGTTCCGGCGGGCGAAGCTGCTGTTCGACGGCGTCCCCCCTGACGTGCTGGACGCCGCGGCGGGTCACGGGCTGCTGGTGGCGCGGCTGGGGCTGACCGATGCCCGGGGTCACCCGTTGTGCGCCGCGGTCCGCCCGCCGCTGGTCGAGTGGTCCGCCCCGGCTCCCCGGTAACCGGTGCCGCCGTCCACGGCCTGACGTCTCCGGCCCGGGTGACAAGAGCGGGAGAGGGGGTAAGTCGCAGGTCGGGCCGCATGGCGCTGATCGGGGGGATCATGCTGGGGATGCCTGACGGGGTGCGCGGGTGCCTGTTCGACATGGACGGCGTGCTCACCCGCACCGCCACCGTGCACGCCGCCGCGTGGAAGTCGATGTTCGACGACTTCCTGCGTGACCGGGCAGAGCGCACCGGCACCCCTTTCGTGCCGTTCGACGCGGTGGCCGACTATGACCGCTACGTCGACGGCAAGAAACGGCTCGACGGGACCCGGAGCTTCCTGGAGGCGCGCGGGATCAGCCTCCCGGAGGGGAAGCCCGACGACCCACAGGACGCGCAGACCCTGTACGGGTTGAGCAACCGGAAGAACGCCCTGGTGCAGGCCATACTCGACAGGGACGGCGTGCAGGTGTTCCCCGGCTCCGTCCGATACGTGCGGGCCGCCGAGGAGGCAGGGCTGCGCAGGGCGGTGGTGTCGTCGAGCGCCAACGCCGCCCACATCCTGGCCGCCGCCGGGATCGCCGGCCACTTCGAGGCGCGGATCGACGGGGTGGTCGCCCGCGAGCGGCACCTGGCGGGCAAGCCCGCCCCGGACATGTACGTGGCGGGCGCCGAGGCGCTGGGGCTGAAGCCGTCGCAGGCGGCGGTGTTCGAGGACGCGCTGGCCGGAGTGGCGGCCGGCCGGGCCGGAGGTTTCGGCTTCGTCGTCGGCGTCGACCGGAAGGGGCAGGCGGACGCGCTGCGCGAGCACGGCGCCGACGTCGTCGTCGGCGACCTGGCCGACCTGCTGAAGTCGGAGGGCCGGCGATGATCCGGCATCCCGCGTTCGCCATCGAGCCGTGGTCGGTGCGGGAGCGCCGGCTGGACCTGGACGTGCTGGCGCAGAGCGAGTCGGTGTTCGCGCTGTCGAACGGGCACATCGGCCTGCGCGGCAACCTGGACGAGGGCGAGCCGCACGGGGAGCCAGGCACCTACCTCAACGGGCTGTACGAGCTGAGGCCGCTGCCGTACGCGGAGGCGGGCTACGGCTACCCCGAGTCCGGGCAGACGGTGGTGAACGTGACCAACGGCAAGGTGATCCGGCTGCTGGTCAACGACGAGCCCTTCGACGTGCGCTACGGGACGGTGCACGAGCACGAACGGGTCCTCGACCTGCGCGCCGGCACCCTGACGCGGACCGTCCTGTGGAGCTCGCCGACCGGCACGCGGGTGCGGGTCGCCTCCACCCGGCTGGTGTCCTTCACCCACCGCGCCGTCGCCGCGATCCGGTACGAGGTCGAGGCGGTCGACGAGCCGTTGCGCGTCGTCGTGCAGTCGGAGCTGGTGGCCAACGAGACCCAGGAGACCACGGACGACGACCCGCGGGCGGCCGCGCCGCTGCGGTCGCCGCTGGTGCTGGAGGAGAACGTCCCGAACAAGAACGGCCCGGCGATCATGGTGCACCGCACCCGGGGCAGCGGGATACGGGTGGCCGCCGGCATGAGCCACGAGATCGACGGGCCGGACGGCACCCTGGTCGACGCCGACGGCAGCGGCGATGTCAGCCGGCTCACCGTCGCCACGAACCTCGCCCCCGGACGGCCGCTGAGACTGGTCAAGTACTTCTCCTACGGGTGGTCGGTGCGGCGTTCGCGGGCCGCCACGCACGATCAGGTCGTCGCGGCGCTCGCCGCCGCCCGGCTGGCCGGGTGGGACGGTCTGTGCGCCGACCAGCGGCGCTTCCTCGACGACTTCTGGAACGGCGCGGACGTCGAGGTGGAGGGCGACCCCGAGGTGCAGCAGGCCGTCCGTTTCGGGCTGTTCCACCTGCTGCAGTCGGCCGCGCGCCTGGAGGAGCGCCCCATACCCGCCAAGGGGCTGACCGGCTCGGGCTACGACGGGCACGCGTTCTGGGACACCGAGATCTTCGTCCTGCCGGTGCTCACCTACACCTATCCGCGAGCCGTCGCCGACGCGCTGTCGTGGCGCCGGTCCATCGTCCCGCTGGCGCGGGCCCGCGCCACCCAGCTGGGGCTGCACGGCACCGCCTTCCCGTGGCGGACCATCCACGGGGAGGAGTGTTCGGGCTACTGGCCGGCCGGCACCGCGGCCTTCCACGTCAACGCCGACATCGCGCACGCGGTCACCCAGTACGTCGACGCCACCGATGACACGTCGTTCGAGCGGGAGACCGGCCTGCCGCTGCTGGTCGGCACGGCCCGGCTGTGGTGCGCCCTCGGCCATCACGACCCGGCCGGACGGTATCGGATCGACGGGGTCACCGGGCCCGACGAATACAGCGCCGTCGTCGACAACAACGTCTACACCAACCTGATGGCCCAGCAGAACCTGCGCGTGGCGGCCGAGACCGCGGCCCGCCATCCCGACGAGGCCGAGCGGCTCGGCGTCACCGCCGAGGAGACCACCGCCTGGCGCGACGCCGCCGCCGCGATGTCCGTCCCCTACGACGAGGATCTGGGCGTGCATCCGCAGCACGAGGCGTTCACCCAGCACGCGCCCTGGGACTTCGCCGCCACCAAGCCCGACCAGTATCCGCTGCTCCTGCACTTCCCCTACTTCGACCTCTACCGCAAGCAGGTGGTCAAACAGGCCGACCTGGTCCTCGCCATGCACCTGCGCGGCGACGCCTTCACCGCCGACCACAAGGCGCGGAACTTCGCCTACTACGAGGCCCTGACGGTCCGCGACTCGTCCCTGTCCGCCTGTACCCAGGCGGTGATCGCCGCCGAGGTGGGGCACCTCGACCTGGCCTACCGCTATCTGGGCGAGGCGGCCCTGATGGATTTGGAGGACCTGGAGAAGAACACCGTCGACGGTGTCCACATGGCTTCGCTGGCCGGGGCGTGGATCGTCCTCGTGACGGGGTTCGGCGGGATGCGCGCCGGCCAGGGGCGGCTGGGGTTCGCCCCGAAGCTGCCGCCGGAGATCACCCGGCTCGCCTTCCGCCTGCGCTACCGCGGCAGCCTGGTGAGCGTCGCCGCCACGGAAGAGACGACCACCTACGAGCTCCTGGAGGGCCCGCCGATCACCCTGACCCACCACGGCGACCAGATCCGCCTCGACCGGGAATCGGTCGCCCGCCCCAACCCACCGCACCCGCCGTCGAACGGACAGCCCCGCCAGCCCCCCGGCCGCGAGCCCGCCGCCCGACACACCAAATCCAAGGGGCACAGACGCCGGTAAGAGACGGTCCCCCGCCGGGCGACCACGACGCGACTCGCCGCGTACGGCTCACCGCCGGGCGTACAGGTGACTTCGCGTACGGCTCACCGCCGGATGTACACGGTGACTCGCCGTGTACAGCTCACTTACGGGCGAGTGCGGTCCGGTAGACCGCGATCGTCTCCTCCGCGGCCCCGGCCCAGCTCAGCCGGTCCCTGACGAACCGTTCCCCGCTGTCCGCGAGAGCGCGGCGGGCCACCGGATCCGCCATGAGGTCGATCACGGCGTCGGCGATGGAGCCGGGGTCGGCGCTTCGCGCGTACCGCACGGCGGGATCGGCGGGGTCGCCGAGGAAGATCCGGGAGAACCCGTCGCCGAGGATCGTCGGCCTGGCCAGAGCCATGGCCTCGGTCGCCACCAGGCCGAACGGCTCGAAGAGCGAGGGGAAGACGCAGAGGTCGGCCAGCTCGTAGTACTCCAGCAGCGCCGCGACGTCGACGAACCCGCCCGAGGTGAGGACGCGCCCCTCCAGCCCGGCGTCCGCGACGATCCGCGCGACCCCGGCCTCGTCCCCCTCCCCGACGATCACCAGCCGGAGCCGGGGGAGCGCGACAGCGATCTTCTCCATCGCCTCCAGCAGCTGGTAGATCCCCTTCTGCCGTTCGATGCGGCCGACGAAGAGCAGGACAGGGTCGCCGTCCGCGATGCCGAGACGGGCGCGCAGCGCGGCGGCGCCGGAGCGGAGCGCGGCCCTGTCGACACCGGCGAGCCGCCGTTCGAACGTGCCGCCCAGACAGACCACGTCGATCGTGTCCCGGTTCCACCCGGCGGCGGCGAGCTGCTCGCGCACCTCCGGGGTGGCGACCACGACCCGGCGGGCGATCCGTCCCAGCCACCGCTCCAGGGCGGCGAACACGCCGACCGGGTCGGTGATGCTGCGCTGCGGCGCGACGCCGTACTCGGTGGTGTGCACGTGGAAGACGACCGGCAGCCGCAGCACGTAGTGGCACAGCAGGGCGGCCAGGAAGTTCGTCGAGTCGTGCACGGCGACCAGGTCGGGCCGCTCACCAGGTGCCAGCCGGCGCAGCCGCAGGAAGTACCGCCAGTTGCTCACCACGACGTTCACCGCGAGCAGCACGAACTCGGTCCGGCGCGTCCGGTTGAGCCTGCGGCGGCGGCTGATCGCGCCGAGCAGGCGGCCGAGCGGCCGGTAGACGGTGACGCCGTCGCGCCGCTCGTGCACCGGCAGGCGCCCGTCGTTCAGCGTGAACACGGCCATCTCCAGATCGCGCGCCAGGTGCGGCGTGATCTCCTCGACGTAGCGGCCGAGCCCCGCGGTGATGTTGGGCGGGAACTGGTTGATGACGTGGACGACCCTCATCGTTCGACCTCCGGAGGACGGGCCCGGTACACCCGGGCCGCGGCGACGGCCACGACGGTTACCAGGACGAGATTGGTCAGTGCGAACCCCACCAGGCCCCCGGTCAGGCCCTGCCAGGAGATGAACACCGCCTGGCAGGCGAGCGCGAGGGGCGACCCGACGGCGAGGCAGGCGATGAGCACCTTGGCGCCCCGCACCCCGTCCATCGACAGGGCGAAGAGGTAGAGGTTGAACACCGTGTGGACGCCGATCCCCACCGCGGACAACGCCATCAGTCCGGGCGAGTACGGATACTCCGCCCGCAGCACCAGGAAGAACAGCGCGCTCGCGGCGAAGGAGAAGACGGCGGTGGCCACCGCGATCGCCGGCGCGAGGCGGCCGATCCGCCGCAGCGCCGCGACCTTGTCGGCCGTCGCCAGCACCGGCAGCAGCACGAGCCCGATCCCCTCGGTGAACACCACGCCGAGCAGCCTCTTCGGGAAGCCGTTGTAGATCGAGTAGACGCCGACGTCGCTCCCGGAGGCCCAGTGGTTGAGGAAGATCACGTCCACCCCGAACAGCACGGCGGTGAAGGCGGCGATGACGCTCATGTAGGCGCCGTGCCGGAGCAGCGAGCGCGCCAGGGACGCGGACCAGGAGCGCGGGACGATATCGAAGCCGATCACGGCCACGAGGGCGAAGACGACGTTCGTGACGATCAGCGCGACCAGGTAGACCTCGGCGTCCCTGATGCCCGCGACCAGCAGGCAGTAGGCGGCCATGGCCAGGTAGACGGCGGCGACGGCGAGCTTGAGCCCCGCCACGAACGCGAACTTCTTCAGCCCGCGCAGGAAGCTCTCGGTCAGCTGGTTCACCGTCATCGACAGGGCCAGCGCCAGCGCGAAGCAGAGCGTACGGACGTCGACGCCGAGCAGGTGGGTCAGCGCCGGGGCGGCCAGCAGCCCGGCGGCGACCAGTCCGCCGCCCAGCGCCAGCGTGGTGAACAGCGCCGTCGTCACCAGGGCCGGCCGGTCCTGCGGCTCGGCTCTCGGCAGCTCCTGGAACATGACGTAGTTCAGGTTGAGCAGCATGCCGACGGTGACGATCAACGCGATCGTCAGCACCAGGGTGAACCGGCCGAACGCCGCCGCGCCGATCCCCCAGGCGATGACGAGCGTCGTCGCCGCCGCCGTCCCGCTGGCGGCGATCCCCACCAGCGTCGGCCACACGGCCCACCCCCGCCCCCCGACCAACCTGGCCACGTGCTCGTGGACGGCCCAGCCCCGTCCACCGGCGAGCCTGGTCGCGTGGTCGCGTCCGGCTCTGTTCCGGCCGCCGAGCAGGCGTGCCATCCGGTCGCGGACCGGGCCGGACGTCACGGGGTCACCTCCGCGTACGCCGCCAGCGTGGTTTCGGCGGTGCGCGTCCAGGAGTATCGCGCGCGGACGTGCTCGGCGCCGCGCCGGGCGAGCCCGGCAGCGTGCTCCGGGTCGTCCAGGCAGCGCGACAGGGCCGCGGCCAGCTCTTCCGGCTCTCCGGTACGGCAGCGGACCGCCCCGTCGCCGACCACCTCCGGCGAGTAGCCCGGCCCGACCACGACCGGCCGTCCCAGCGCCATCGCCTCCACGGCGACCAGCCCGAACGGCTCGTACGACGAGGGGAAGGCGCACACGTCGGCGGCCAGGAAGTGCGCGAACACCTCGGGCGGGTCCAGGAACCGGTAGCCGGCGACCACGCGCCCGCCGACGCCCTCCCGCTCGATCAGCCGGGCCACCTCCGCGTCGTCGCCGCTGCCGATGAGCACCACCCGCAGGTCGCCGCGATCGCGGAGCAAGGGCACCGCTTCGATCAGCGTGCGCACGCCCTTGTGCGGCGACAGGCGACCGGCGAAGACGACCAGCCTTCCGGCGCCGCCGGGCAGGTAGCGGGCCCTGACCTCCGCGCGGAGCCGGTCGCGCTCGGCGGGGGAGAGCCCGGCCAGCCGCACCAGCTCGGGATCCTCGAACCCGTGCGGCACGACCCGCAGCCGCCCCGGCGGCCAGCCGCGCGCCACCAGTTCGTCCCGCATGCCCGCGCTCGGCACCACGATCAGGTTCGCCAGCCGGGCCTGCGCGTTCTCCAGCGCGGTGATGCCGGTGACCACGGCGGTGCGGCGCGCCCCCGGTGCGGTGTTGTGCTCACAGGTGTGCACGTGGAACACCACCGGCATCCGCCCGACCACCCGGCACAGGATCCCGGCGATGCACCCCATCCAGTCGTGCACCGCCACCACCGCCCCGGACCGCCGCCCACCACCCCGCAGGATCCGCGCCGCGACCCGCACGTTGAAAACGACCAACCCGGCAACCCTGACCAGCGACCGGACACCCCCACGCGAACGGGCGTCCGCACGCGGCTGGGCGTACTCGGGCGGGCGGGCGTTCTTGCGCGGTTCGGCACCCCCACGCGGTTCGGCACCCCCACGCGGTTCGGCACCCCCACGCGGTTCGGCACCCCCACGCGGTTCGGCACCCCCACGGGGGCCGGCACCCCCACGGGGGCCGGCACCCCCACGCGGGCCGGCACCCCCACGGGGGCCAGCGTTCTCGCGCACTTGGGCGTCCCCAGGCAGGCGGGCGTCCGCACGCGGCTGGGCGTCCCCCGACGGGCGGGCGTTCTCGTGCGGGTCGGTGGGTTTGGGTGGGTGTGGGTGGGCGGGCTGGCCGGCGGTGGGCAGGCGGTGCAGGGTGACGTCGCCGGTCTGTTCGGTCCCAGCCCGCACGTGGCGGCCTACCGCGCCGTACACCTCGATGGGGACGCCGGCGGCGCGCAGGGCGGGGAGCATCCGCTCGGCGTACCGTCCCAGACCGCCGACGACGTTCGGCGGGACCTCGGTGCAGACGACGTGGCAGCGGCGCGGCCGGGTCAGTCCGGGCACCGCTGGAACGCCTGGCGGGCGAAGTCGAGGTCGTCCGGGGTGTTGACGCCGCGGGCCTCGGAGGGGTCGGTGACCGGCACCACCGTCACCGGCCTGCCGCGGACCTGCGACAGGTACGGCAGGAACGGCAGGAAGTTGACCTCACCGGTGGCCGCACCGGGGGCCGCGTCGAGCAGGTAACCCGCCCACGCCTCCGCCAGCCCGTCCGTGCCGAGGCAGAAGACGCCGACGTCGCTGAGCCCGCTGGGCCGGCAGTCGTCCCCCTCGCGGGACATCCGCACCCTGACCAGGGCCGGCCCGTCCAGCTCGTACTCGACGTACGGCGCGGGCATCGGCACCAGCGGGAGGGTGAGGCCGTCATGGCAAGCCCGCACCACCTGCCGCACGGTCGCCGGGGACAGGTTCACCTGGTCACCCCAGACCACCAGGATCCGGTCGTACCCCTCCCAGTGCGCGACGGCTCCGAAGATCGCGTCACCCATGCCCGTCGGCCGCGCCTGGACGCTCACCGAGACGGCGCCGCGCTCGATCTCCTCAGCGGCCAGGCGGCGGAACGGGATCTCGCCGGCCGGGGAGACCACCACGTGGACGTGCTCCGCCCAGGGGCTCAGCCGCCGGTGCAGCAGGTGCCACACGGTGACGCCGTCCGCGATCTCCAGCATGATCTTCGGGATGCCGAGGCCGAGCCTGGTCCCGCTCCCGGCCGCCGGGATCACCGCGCAGACGCGCTGGTCACTCACTGCCATTCACTCCCCTGCCGAGGAAGTCCACGATCTCGTCCAGATCCCGCACCTGGGTCGCCCCCGCTGCCGGTTCCGCCGCGTTGACCTGCAACGTCACCAGTCCGGCGCCGACGGCGGAGGCGACGCCGTGCTCGGAGTCCTCCAGGGCCACGGCGTCGTCCGGGTCGACGGACCAGCGCTCGCAGGCGTGCCGGTAGAACGCCGGGTCCGGCTTGCCTGACGGGGCGTCGTCGCCGGTGAGCACGCCGCTGAAGTAGCCGCCCAGCGAGCAGGCCGCCAGGACCCGTTCGACCGAGCCCCTGCTGCCGCTGGTGACCAGGTAGGCGGTGCGGCCGCCGCTGGTCAGGCGGTCGAGCAGCCGCCCGGCGCCGGGGAACGACGCCACCCTGCCCGCCTCCACGTACTCCCGGTAGAGCCGCTGCTTGCGCCGGACCAGCCGTTCGGCCACGTCACCGCCGACGCCCAGCCCGGCCACCACCTCGCGCGTGGTCGCCCCCGCGTGCGCGTCGTACCGGAAGGAACCGAGCGCGGACGGCGCGAGCTCCCCGATCGCGGCGCGGAACGCCGCCGCGTGCACGGGCGCGGAGTCGACGAGCGTGCCATCCAGATCACAGAGCCAGACCCGCCGCCCGGCGACCATCGCCGCCAGACCCTCGTGGCCCAGCCGGCCGTCTGCCGCCGGGTTCATGGGGTCCTCGTCAGGGCGGCCTCGTCGGCGATCTCCATGAGGGCGCGTACGGTGCGGGGGCCGCAGTGGACGCCGGGGCGGTCGGCGTCGGCCAGGTCGGCGGTGACCCATCGGGCGCCCGCCCAGACGCCGTCGGCGACGACGTCGGACGGGACGCCCGGCGCGTCCGGGGCGCGGTGGCTGAGGACGTGCGTGACGGTGCCGCGCTCGTTGCCCGGGTCGCCGAGGTAGGACAGGGTACGGCCGACCAGCTCGGGTGCGCTCAGCCCTTGGACGTCGTGGTCGTCGCGGGTGTTGACGACGAACACCTTGGCCGCGGCCCGGCTCTCCGCGATCGCGTCCGCGACCCCCGGCGTCAGGTAGCTGGGCAGCAGGGACGAGTGCGGGGTGCCGGGTCCGTACAGGAGAAGGTCGGCGTTCCTGATCGCGTCCCCGGCCTCCGGGTTGAGCGAGACCGTGGCGCGCAGGTCCGCCAGGATCCGCCGCACCTCCTGGACGGGTCTGGCCGCCAGTTCGGCCCGGCGCTCGAAGGTCAGCGGCTCGCGGAGCAGGAACAGGTCGGTGATCGCGGCGGCGTCCTGCGGCGCGACGATGTCCGCCTCGTCGGCCAGGAGCCGGCCGTCCTGCTTGAGCGCGACCAGGAAAGCGTTCTCGCCGCCGGTCACGTTCACCAGGCCGAGCGGTGACTCGAACGTCCGGGCGCACGCGCGTACTGCGGCGTTGAAGTCCTCGCCCAGCCGCAGGTACGCACCGGCGAACATGAGGTTGCCGAGCGCGCACTCGGTCAGATCGAGCCCGTCTGGATGGCTGTCGACCCAGCGCAGAAACGCGGCCAGGTCCCGCCCGATCGCGGCACGCGCCTGCGGCGAGAGAGCCGCTGGGTCCAGCGCGCTCGCGGTACGCGCCGACGGCGGCAAGGCGGCTGGGTCCGGCGCGTTCGTGGTACGCGTCGAGGGCGAGGCCGGACCGCCTATCGCGTCGGCGAGCTCCTCCTTGCCGGCGGTGAGCCGGTGCTCCAGCACCGAGCGGAGGGCGACTGGGTCGGGCGCGTCCGCGGTGCGTGCAGGGGATGACGGGCTGCTTATCGCGTGGGCCAGGGCGGTGAGTTCCTCCGCGCCGGCGGTGAGCCGGTGTTCCAGGACTGAGCGGAGGGCGGCCTGACGGGGGTCGCGGTCGTCGAGGTGGACCAGGAGGTTCTTGCGGAAGTCGGAGGGGCCGAGCATGCCGGGGAGGTAGCGCCGGAGGGCGCCGGTGGACCGCCCGTTGTCGTAGCCGTTGATCACCAGTGTGAGGTCCACCCCGGGCGTGCGTAAGAGGCCGCGCGCGATGCCGGCCCCGCCGCGCCCGCCGCTGAAGAGGGTGACGGCGGTGCGGCCGCTCATCGGGCCCGCTCCGTCATCCCGCGCGCCGGTTCCGACGCCTCCGGGAGGCGGAGCACGCCCCGGCGTAACAGCCACCGGCGATAGCCGAGATAGCCCACGAACAATGCACGGTCCCGCGCGCCGCGCCAGAACCGCCACCCCCGGGCGCCGCCGCCGCGCTCCCGGTGCTCGATCGGGATCTCCACCCAGGTGTGGCCGAGCTCCGCGACCCTGGCGGTGATCTCGGTCGAGCAGTTCATCCCGCTCGACTCCAGGTGCAGGGCGCGCAGCAGCGGGCCGCGTACCACCTTGAAGATCGAGTTGTAGTCGCGGTACCGGGTGCCGTGCGTGAGGTTGCTGACCGCGCCGCTGGCCGCCGAGCCCCACCGGTACGCGACACCGTCGGCCTTCCTGATCCGGGCGCCGGAGAAGGCGTCCGCCTCGCCCGCCCGTACCCGGTCCAGGAAGGCGTCCAGGGCGGAGATCGGGAACTGCCCGTCCGAGTCGAGCAGCACCACCCAGTCCATCCGGGTGTGCGCGATGGCGGCGGCGATGGCCGCGCCGGCGCCCCGGTTCCGGGCGAAGGTGATGACGACCAGCTCGGGGCAGTGCTCCCGCAGGTCCGCGAGGATCTCACCGGTGGCGTCGGTGCTGCCGTCGTCGCAGACGACGATCTCCCAGGCGCCGATCGCCGGGTGCCCGGCCAGGTAGTCGCGCCATTCGGTCACCGCCGCCGCGATGTTCGCCGCCTCGTTGTAGGCGGGCGCCGCCACCGAGATGCCGACGGTCGGTGGTACGTCGTGGGTGTCCAGCTTCGCCTCCTCAGTGACGGCCTGGCGTGCTTCCCAGCAGGCGGGAGATCCAGCGGTCCAGCGGGAGCAGGTTGATCCCGACGACGATCGGCACGTGCGCCAGCGTGAACAGCACCGCCCCGGCGAAGGAGATCGGCCCGCCGGTGATCACGTTGATGTGCGGCGCGTCGATGACCTCGGGGATGTCGACCGGGTTCACGACCTGCCACATGACGTCGAGGAGCCCGGAGAACACGATGACGATGCCGCTGATCGCGATCTTCAGGCAGCGCCCGGGGCTGCCGCCGCCGATGCGGTAGGCGGCGGCGACGGTGAGCACGAGCCCGGGATAGAGCAGCAGGTAAAGATGGGTGTAGAAGCTGTCGCCCTCGACGCGCCCGACGTCCCCGTAATAGAAGTAACTGACGCGCGGGATCACGTACGCGGTGAAGAACACGAACGGGACGCACAGCAGCCAGTGCAGGCGTTCCGACACCCACGGGAAGAACGCGATCGCGCAGCACAGAAAGGCGAAGGCGAGCAGTTTGACGCCGAGCTCCCAGGCGGCGCCGATCTCCCGGCCGTGCGGGGTGGCCAGCCAGGCGAACGCGAAGCCGAGCGTCCCCGCGAGGAGGGCCATCCACCACAGGTGCGGGGCCCATCGGGAGGGGGCGGGGTGCTCCGCGTCCGCGAGGGGTAACGGAGACTGCGGTGTGTCGCCACGGGCCGTCATGAAGCTCCGCATCTCCCATCCCACGTCGCCACGCGAAAAGCTGGTGACCTGGAGAAACGCGCCGGACCCTGATTTACGCCGAAATAACCGACGTTACGGCGTCCGTAATTCCACACATTCCCCCGTCGCCATCCCGAAAAGGGACCCTATACGTTCCTCTGCATAGATGGGGAGATTTTTCGTGGATCCGGCGGGATGGGCTCAGAGGAGCGCCCCCGCGCGCCGCAGCCGTCGTTCACGGAGCGCGAGCAGCGGGGGCAGACCGAGCCGCAGCCCCACGTACGCGGTCACGACGAGGGCCTCCCAGAAGCCGGCCGAGCCGACCTGTCCCTCGGCGAACTGAGCCACGCCCCACTGGGCCAGCGAGACCATCAGCGGCAGCATGACGGTGAGGAACACCCAGGCCATGACGGCGATGCCCGCGACGTAGAGGAGCGCGAACCAGCGGGCCATCGCGCGGTCCCGCGCGCCCGCCCCGGCCAGTTCGGCCGTCTCCGGCCCGGTGAGTCGGAAGATCCGGTTCTTCACCGTCAGCCAGGTGACCCGGTAGAGGTTGTGGCAGCGCAGGGCGTTGGCGAGCAGGGCGTACGAGTCGCTGCGCAGCGGCAGGGCGGCCCACTGCCACACGATGGCGACGATCCTGAACAGGACCACGGCGGCGAGCAGGTCGTCCAGGGCGCCGGGCGGGACGAGCATCCGCAGGCCCAGCGCGGCCGCCACGACCACGGTCTCGACGGCCATCCCGGCCAGGTACACCCCGTGACGCCGGTCGCGCGGCACCGCGACGATCTGGGTCAGGTCGGTCTCGTAGACGATGTACATGCCCCGGTAGCTCACCCGGAAGGTCGCGGGGACGCCGATCGCCCGTCCGGCGAGCCAGTGCCAGGCCTCGTGCAGCGCGCCGAACGCGATGCCCAGCACCAGCCATCCGAACACGGACAGCCCGGGACTGGGCAGGAACCACGCGTCCTGCCAGGAAGGGCGCAGATCGGGCCGCGTCACGAGGACGGCGAGCGCGAACAGGAGCGCCACTGTGTAGAACGACCAGCCGCTACGCCCGAACAGGCGGGCCGCCGCCCGGGGGCTGATCCCCTCGATCCACTTGACCCGCCGGCCGGCGGGCGCGACGGTGTCGTCCGGCGCCGCGGCCGGGTCGAGCAGGCCCGCGGCCGTGAGGCCGTCGATGAAGTCGCCTCCGTCGACCGGTTCGCCGGCCGCCTCGCTCGCCCGGGCCGTCGCCTCGTCCGCCGAGCCCGTCTCCTGCAAGGTGGTGACGAACACCGCGCCCGGCTCCGGCACCGCGACGAAGACGCCCAGGTCCGGCCGACCCAGGACCCAGGCCGAGCCGTCGAAGGCGACCGTCAGCCGTGCGGCCCGTTCGCGCAGGTCAGCGTCCAAGGACGCGGTCATTCTTCTCCGCCTTCACATCTGAGGGGGGCCGCGCTCCCCGGAGTGGAGCGCGGCCCCGGATCATCAGGAGTCCGACCCCGGGTCCGCGTCCACGGTCAGGCGGGTGTTCTCGATCCGCACGATCTCGATCTTCATCAGGTCACCTCCCTCCGCACACGTCACAGTCGGGATTGCGGGGCCACTCGGTACGACTCGTGGCGCAACCGCCCGCGAAGTCGACGATGAGCGGCCGACCGGCGTACGCCGGTGGCTCGAATCCGGTCAGGTAGCGCAGGACCTCGAACGCGCCGTACGCGCCCAGGAGGCCGGCGACCGGGCCGATGCCGCGGTTCGGCCGGGCCCCGTCGCGGTAGAGGCGGATCGCGGCCAGGTCCGGCGCGTCGGGATCGGCGGTCGGCGGCACGCAGGCGCGGCAGGCGCTGACCCCCGGCGCGACCGACCAGACCGTGCCCGAGGTGACCCACATGCCGCCCCTGACGAACGGCACCCCGTGCCGCACGCAGGCCGCGTTGACCCAGAGGTCGATCTCGTTCGGCCGGTCGATGCCGGAGGCCACGACGTCGGGCCGGGTACGCCCGACGAGCTCGTCCA
Source organism: Nonomuraea sp. NPDC054003 (assembly GCF_055585125.1). Classification (NCBI taxonomy): domain Bacteria; kingdom Bacillati; phylum Actinomycetota; class Actinomycetes; order Streptosporangiales; family Streptosporangiaceae; genus Nonomuraea; species Nonomuraea sp. NPDC054003. The sequence continues at coordinate 70,942 of NZ_JBVJKR010000014.1, read as the reverse complement.
GCTGCTCCGGGCTCTCGACGCCCAGGTCGATCGCCTCGACCTCGATGGACGGGTCGAAGGCGCGGACCCAGTCCGCGGCGCGCGCCACCTTGCGGGAGCCGACGTCGTCCCAGCGGTAGAGGTACTGCCGCGCGAAGTTGCGCGGGTCCACGGTGTCCCGGTCGAGGAGCGTCATCCTGCCGACGCCCAGCCCGGCGAGGTGGGGGATCGTGTTGGAGTTCAGCCCGCCGGTGCCGAGCACCAGCACGTGCGACTCGCGGAGCCGCCCCAGCAGGTCCTCGCGGCTGCTGCCGAGGGTGCCGAACGACTCGAGGAAGGCCAGGTTGCTGAAGTGGCGTTCGGCGTCGCCCGGTCCGATCCGGCCCAGGCGGTCGCCGTCCTCCAGCAGCCGCTCGGCGTCCAGCGCGGCCACGGCGGCCGAGACGTCGGCGACCGGCAGCGACAGCTCGCCGGCGAGCTCCGCGACGGTCCGGCCGCCCTCCCGCAGCAGGTGGAGGAGCTTCTCCACCGTGCCGTCGGGGTCGGGGAGCACCAGCCGGTCGCGGGGGTCGTACACGAGCCGCAGCTCGTCTCCGGCCCGCTCCCACGCCAGGGTCTTCAGTCGCGGCCTCATCCGTTCGTCAGCGCCAATCTTCGCGGGGAACTCTGGACAGACGATGACACCCGCCCGCATGGCCGGCGCATGGATCCCGCACGGATCGGCCACAGGCGAGATTGCTCTCGCGTGGGCGCTGCACTAGCGTCTGCCGGTGTGCGTCGGAAGGGTGCCCGCGTCCTCCTCCTCGGTCCCCTGGAGGTCGTCGTGGACGGCCGGGCGGTGCGCCTGACCGGCAGACAGCGCGCGCTGCTGGCGGGCCTCCTGCTCGACGCCGGTCGCGTGGTGTCGGTGGAGCGGCTGGCCGGACGCCTCTGGGGCGAGGATCTGCCGCCGTCGGCGGCGGCCCGGGTACGCGCCCTGATCGCGGAGCTGCGCCGGGCGCTCGGGGCGGCCGAGGTCATCGTGACCAGGAGCCCCGGCTATCTGGTCCCCGCCGGGGCCGTCGACGTGGACGCCGACGAGTTCGCCGCCCTGGTCGCGACGGCGCGCCGGGAGGCGGGCGACGGCCTGCACGCCGAGGCGATCACCACGTACGACCGGGCCCTCGAACTGTGGCGCGGCGACCCGTACCCCGATCTGGGCGGACCCGTCGCCGAGGCGGAGCGGCACCGGCTCGACGAGCTGAGGACCGAGGCGATCGAGGGCCGGGCGGACGCCCAGCTGGCGGTGGGGCGGCATCAGGCGGTCATCGCCGGGCTGACGAGGGTCGTGGCCGAGCAGCCGCTGCGGGAGCGCCCGCACGGCCTGCTCATGCTGGCGCTGCACCGGGGCGGACGCCTTCCCGAGGCGCTGCGGGTCTACCGGGAGTTCCGGGACCGGCTCGTACGCGAACTCGGCGTCGAACCGGGCCGCGACCTGCAGTCGCTGCACCAGAGCATCCTCGAAGAGGACCCCGCCGCGCGGCCGGCGCCGGTTCCCCGGCAGCTGCCTCCCGACACCGGCCGTTTCGTCGGCCGCGAGGCGGAGCTGCCGCGGATGGACGCGGGCCGGGTGACGCTCCTGGTCGGCCCCGCCGGCGTCGGGAAGACCGCGCTGGCGCTCCACTGGGCGCACCGGCGGGCCGGGCTCTTCCCGGACGGGCAGCTCTTCCTCGACCTGCGGGGCTTCGACCGGCGCGCGCCGATGCCGCCGTCGGAGGCGCTGCCGCTGCTGCTGCAGGGGCTCGGCCAGGCGGCGAAGGACATCCCGGTCGAACTGGACGCGCAGATCGCGCTGTACCGCTCGCTGCTCGCGGGCCGGCGCGTGCTGCTGGTCCTGGACGACGTCGCCGAGCCGGACCAGATCCGCCCGCTGCTGCCGGGCGACCCCGGATGCCGGGTCGTCATCACCAGCCGCCACCGCCTGGGCGGCCTGGTGGCCCTGGACGGCGTCGAACGGCTCACGCTCGGCGTGCTGGAGCCCGGAGAGGCGCTGCGGCTGATCTCCGCGGGCGTCGGCGAGGAGCGGCTGCGCCGGGAGCCGGAGGCCGCGCGGGAGCTCGTGGCGCTCTGCGACCACTCCCCGCTGGCGCTCTCCATCGCCGTGTCCTGGATCGGCGACCACGAACACCGGAGGATCGCCGACTACGTGCGCGAGCTCGCGGAGCGCGGGCGGCTGGTGCGCCTGCGGGTGGACGGCGACGAGAGCGTGGCCGTGCGCGCCGCGCTCGACCTGTCGTACAGGGCGCTGCCCGCGCCGGCGCAGCGCGTGTTCCGCCTGCTCGGCCTGGCGCGCGGCGCCGGCATCTCGGCCGCGGCCGTCGCCGCCCTGGCGGGCACGGACCGCGAGCGGGCGGAGGTCCTGCTCGGCACGGCGGCGCGGATCCACCTGATCGAGGAGATCGGCCCGCGCCGCTTCGCCGCGCACGATCTGGTGGGGGAGTACGCGGCCCAGCGCGCTCTCGCGGAGGACTCCGAGGCCGAACGGGAGGCCGCCGTCCGGCGGCTGTTCGACCACTACCTGTCCACCACCGTCGACGCTCTGGCGGTGGCCGGCTTCGAGGTCCCGGAGACGCCCGGCCAGGACGCGACGGCCTTCGCCACCGCCGCGCAGGCGCTCGGCTGGCTGGACACCGAGTGGGACAACCTCACGGGGGTGATCGCGTCCGGGGCGCGGCCGTACGCCTGGCTGCTGGCCGAGGCCATGACCGACGTCCTGCAGCACCGCCGGACCCGGGCGGAGTGGCTGCGCCTGGCGGAGACCGCGCTGGCCGCCGCCGAGCGCGACGGCGACCCCAGAGGGCAGGCCGCGATGTGCTACTCCATCGGCCGGGCCCGCCTGCTCACCGCCGACCTCAAGGGCGCGATGGGCTTCCTCGAACGGGCACAGGAGCTGTGCCGGCTGGCCGGCTGGTCCCAGGGCGAGGCCTCGGTGCTGCAGAGCCGCGGCGTGGTGCTCAAACAGCTCGGGGAGCCGCGCCGGGCCATCCCTCTCTACCAGCGGGCCGTGGAGATCCATCGCGAGCTCGGGTCCGTCCGCGGCGAGGCGCGCGGGCTCAACAACCTGGCCTCGGCCAACCTCATGCTGGCCCGGCTGGACCGCGCCGAGGAGTGCCTGCTCGCCTGCCTCGCCCTGACCGAGCGGTCCGGCGACACGCATCTGCGGACGCTGACACTGGTCAACCTCGCCCTGGTCCGCCAGAAGCAGGCCCGGCTCGCCGACGCGCTCGCGTACCTCGAAGAGGCGCTGGCCCTGGCCCAGGCCGCGGGCCTGCGGTACGCCGAGGCGGTGACGTACGAGACCTTCGGCTGGGTCCACCGCGACGCCGGCCGCCACGAGCGGGCGATCGACGCCTTCACCCGGGCGCTGGGCATCGCCGAGGAGGTCGAGAACAGGCGGTGCCAGATCGCCTCGCTCACCGGCACGGCCGCCGTGGAGACGGAGCTGGGCCGGACGGACGACGCGCTCGCGCACCTCGACGCCGCCGCGCGGCTCGCCGAGCGCACCGGCACCGACCTGGACGAGGTGCTGCTGGAGCGCGCCGGCGCCCACTTCCGTCAGGGCCGGTACGAGGACGCGCGGAAGGAGGCCGGCCAGGCGCTCGAACGCGCGCTCACCGCCAACCCGCTCAACCTGCCCCGCGCGCACGTCCTGCTCGCCGCCGTCCACCTGGCGGCGGGCGACGGCGAGGAGTGTGTACGGGCGTGCGAGCGGGCCATCGGCCTGGCCCGGCGCTCGGGGCAACGCCTGCAGTACGCCCGCGCCCTGACGATCCTCGGCCACGCCCGCAGCCGGGAAGGCGACGAGGGGCAGGCCGCGCGTCTCTGGACCCGGGCGCACGCGCTGTTCACGGCCATCGGCGCGCCCGACCGGAGCGAGACGGCGGCCCTCCTGGGGTCGCGGGCGTAGCCCTTCGCGTCAGCGGCGGACGACGGCGCAGGCGTCCCTGTTGAGCGAGAACCGGGTCGGCAGGGACGCGTCGCCCGTGTGGCTCGCCAGGTAGCCCATGGTGACGCTCTGGCCGGGGGCGATGGAGCCGTTGTGCCCGGCGTTGACCGCGGTCACGAAGTCGCCGCCCTGCGTGAGGTCGGTGTTCCAGTCGGAGATGACGGACTGGCCCCGGGCCATGGAGAACCGCAGCGTCCAGCCGTTGATCGGGGTGCTGCCGGTGTTGGTGATCGTGAGGTCGACCGTCATGCCGCCGCCCCAGACCTGGGTGGTGTACCCGATCCGGCAGGTCGGCTCAGCGCGCTCGAACGAGACGCGGTGCAGGCCGCCGGGCAGGTCGTTGACGACGTACAGCTCGCCCTCCGTGGTGGCCCCGAACGCCGTGACCTGCGTGGGCATCTGGCCGATCTCCGCCACGGAGTAGCCGCCCGCGCCGTCCTCGCGCACCGCCCACACGATGGAGGAGCAGTAGTCGGTGGCGATGTAGGTGCCGCCGACCAGATCGGCGAACTCCTCGCCGTGGTACACCTGCCCGCCGATGACCGCGCAACTGCCGGTGTACGGGGAGTAGGTGAAGACCGGCTTGGTGTAGGCGGCGCCGGAGCGGCACTGGTCCGCGTCGAACACCTCCAGTCCTTCGTAGCAGGACCAGCCGAGGTTCGCGCCGGCCTGCCGTCCGGGCTTGACGTGGTTGATCTCCTCCCACCTGCCCTGGCCGACGTCGGCGATCCACATCGAGCCGTCCGCGGGGTCGACGGAGAAGCGCCAGGGGTTGCGCCCGCCGTACATCCAGATCTCCTCGCGGGCGCCCGCCACGCCGGCGAACGGGTTGTCCTCGGGGACGCAGTACGCCAGGTCGCCGCAGCTCCGGCTGACGTCGACGCGGAGGATCTTGCCCAGCAGGGTGTCGACGCGCTGCCCGGAGTCGAACGGGTCGCCGGAACCGCCGCCGTCGCCGATGCTCATGTACAGGTTGCCGTCGGTGCCGAAGGTGATCTGGCCGCCGTTGTGGTTGCTGTGCTCGGCGTGCTCCTGGGACAGCAGCGGTTCGAGTTCCGCCTCGTCCAGGTTGTATCGGCCCAGGGTCACGGCGCCGTCGGGCAGCGCGGTGTAGGCCAGGTAGAGGTCCTGGCTCTCGGCGAAGTCGGGCGGCAGGGCGATGCCGAGCAGCCCCCGCTCGTTGCCGGACTCGTCCACGGACGCCGTGATGTCGATGATCGGGGTCTGCTCAAGACCGGTGTCCGGGTGGTAGACGCGTACGGTGCCGCGCTTCTCGGTGATGAGCAGCCGGTCCGTCCCGTCGTCGGGCGTGGCGATGGCGGTGGGGCGCCGCAGTCCGAAGGCGACCTGGGTCGTGGTCGTGTTGATCGATTCGAGCGGCACGCCGCCGTCCGTGACGGACGACGGCGTCGCGGCCGTGGCCGGTGGGGCGATCGCGGTCAGGGGGGCGAGGAGTAGCAGGGACAAGGCGAGCGACGCGGGGGCTGCCCGGCGCTTTGCTGGCATGTCGGCTCCAGTGACGGGGCTTCGTCGGAGCGCGTCCGGGATCGCGACACCCGCGTCCCGCGGTGCCGTGCCTGGACGCGCCCGACCGGACGGTATCCGCCCGCCGCCGTCGCGGCCAGGTCTCTGCCTTCCCGCAGGCGTCGTCAGATCCCTCGCGCCCCCCTTGCTCGCCGCTGATCAGGGACGACGCGAGAGCACTCCGGTGAGGACCGGTGAAACGTACATCGGGTCAGCGATAGTCGTTCTCCTTCAGTTCGATGACCCAGGCCCGACGCTCGGCGATCTTGCCGTCGCGCAAGACGAACACCTCCGCCATGGACATGCGCAGCTCACCGCCCTCGGCCCGCTGGACCGTCCCCGTGAGCTCCGCCATCACGACGTCGCCCTGCTCGACCATGCGCACCACCTCCAGGTGGGGAGGGTCGATGAGCCCGGGCGGGCCGTCGATGGCCTGGTCGTAGGCGTCCTTGCCGGTCAGGTGGAAGGCGCCGAAGACGGTCCACTCGATGTCGTCGGTCAGGCAGGACAGGATCTGTTCGTGATCGTTCTTACGGAAACCGTCCAGATAGGTGGTGACGGTCTCGATGTTCCGTGACATGTCCGCTCCTTGGAACCATTGATCTGTTCGCGGGTAGGTCGGAGCGGCCGGAGCGTCCTCGACATCGACTACGTCCGAGGGCCGTAGGTCAGGCGGCGCAGGACGAACTCGGCGGGGCCCGGCCGTCCGCGCTCGTCGAGAAGGCGGGCGAGCAGCACGGTCGCGAGCCAGACGGCCACCGCGATGACCAGACCGGTCACCGTGGGACTGCCGAGACGGTCGCCGAGGTCGAGCGTGAAGGGCGCCAGGAGGACGAGCCAGGCCACCGACTGGAGCAGGTATCCCGACAGGGAGCGCCGGCCCAGGGCCGAGAGGGCGCCGACGACGGGGCCTGGCCGGGTGACCCGCATGGCGATCAGGCCGAAGACCGCCACGTAACCGGGACCGGCGAACATGCCACTGGCGCCGTGGAGCGTCAGTGCCAGAGCGGCGGCCGGCTCGTCGACGTGCAGCCATCCGGCGCTGACCAGGGCGGCCGGGAGACCTCCGGCGACGGCGAGGCCGAGCCCGAGGACGGCGGTCCACGTGAGCAGGGTCCGGTGGCGGGCCGGCTCTTCGAGGACGCGGCGGCGGGCGGCCCACATGCCCAGCCAGGCGATGAGGATGAAGGGCAGGACGGTCAGCGTGTGCGACGGCCATTCGCCGAGGCGAGCCGACATGGACTCCAGATAGCCAGGAGCGGTGAGGGAGCCGATCGGGATCGCCGGCAGCGGGGCCGCCCCGCCCGGACCCCCGACGATGCCGCTCACCACGGTGGCGCCCATGACCAGGACCTGGACCGCCGCGACCGCCCAGATCACCAGCACGATCCGGTGGAACCCGTCGCCCCGGCGCAGCAGCACCAGGGTCATCACGATCCCGACGACCCCGTACGCGCCGAGGAAGTCGCCGTAGTAGAGCAGCGCGGCGTGCGCGAACCCGAAGACGACGAGCCAGAGGTTGCGGCGCACCAGCACGGATCGGACCCGCCGCGGGGTGGCGCCGGAGGCGTCCTGGCGGCGGGCGAGCTGGACGACTCCGTAGCCGAACATCACCGCGAAGACCGGATACCCACGGGCGTGGACGAGCTCGAAGAGCAGGAAGGTGAGCCCGGCCTCGGCGCCTTCCGGGTCGAGGTCGAGGCCGGGCTGCCGGGCGAAGACGACTCCGGCGACGTTGGCCAGCGCGATGATCAGCAGCATCGCGCCCCTGGCCAGGTCCGGTGCGAGGGCGCGTTCGGCGCGCCGGACCGGCCCTCTCGATGTCCGCGACGCGGCGTCGACGCTCATGTACGTCCCTCTCCCCGAGATTTAGTTTCAGCGAGAAAGTATCACAGATATACTAAAGAAGGTTCTGGCATGATGGGGCCTGACTCTCCGGGGGTGAACAAGGGAGCCATGACCAGCGAGGACTACATACCGGCGGCGCTGCGCAGGCTGTGGCGGATGCCGGAGTCCTCGCGTCTCGGGCGGCCCGCGGCCCTCGACGTCGACCTGATCGTCGCCGCGGCCGTGGAGATCGCCGACCGTGACGGGCTCGGCGGCGTGACGATTCCCAAGGTCGCCAAGAGCCTCGGCTTCACGGGGATGTCGCTCTACCGCCACGTCGGGTCCAAGGACGAGCTGCTCACGCTCATGGCCGACGCCGCCTCGGGCACGCCTCCGGACCTCGACACCGACGACTGGCGCGGAGGGCTGCGCGACTGGGCCTTCGCGCTGCGCGCGGTGTCCTGGCGGCGGCCGTGGCTGACGCGCGTGCCCGCCTCCGGGCCGCCCTCCGGCCCCAACCAGATCGCCTGGATGGAGGCCGGGCTCGCCATCCTGTCGCGCACCCGCCTCGACTGGGCGCACAAGGTCGGCATCCTGACGCTGATCAACGGCTACGTGGTCCAGTGGGTGCGGCAATACAGCGAGCTCGCCGAGGGCAGGGCCGCCGAGGGCCGGGGGCAGGCCGACGCCGAGCGCGACTACGGCCGCGCGCTGGTCCGGCTCGTCGACCCCGGACGCTTCCCCGAGACGGCCCGGCTGTTCGCCTCGGCGCTGTTCGAGACGCTGCCGTCCGACACCCCCGACGCGACCATCGCCGACGCGGACTTCTCGCTCGGGCTGGAGCTGATCCTCGACGGAGTCGCCGTCCGCGTCGAGCGCTCCTGACGTCAGCGCCGGTGCGTCGTGAGGGCGGCCATGGCCTTGGCGTGCCAGGCGGGGGCGTTGGCCGCGGCGAAGATTTCGGCCGCCGTCTCCAGATGCTCTATGTGCCGGCCGTCGACGATGTGGCCGAGGGCCAGGTGCACCCGCCCCTCGAAGTTCTTCCCGTTGAGCTGGCGGCCCTGCTCCAGAGCCAGGGTGAGGGTGGCCCTGCCCTGGGCGGGACGACCGGCCGCCACCTCGGTCTCGCCCAGGACGAGCAGCGCTTCGGCTTCCTGGAAGAGGTCGCGCCGCGCGCGGGCGCTCGCCAGGACGTCGGTCAGGATGTCATGGGCCTCCTCGACCCGGCCCCGGCGCAGGTAGGAATCACCGAGCGTGCGGCGCAGGTGGAGTTCGAGCTCGGGAATCCCCGGGGGCAACAGGGCGAGCCCGCGTTCGGCCGCGGCCTGCGCCTCGCCGAAGTGATCGCGTCGTAGGTGCAGGGCCCCCAGATGGAACAGCACGTACGCGGCTGACGCCAGGTCTCCGAGGTCCTCGAAGATCTCGAAGGCCCGCTCGAACGCCGCCAGAGCCGGTTCCCAGTCGGCGAGCACGCGGTGGGCGACGCCGGAGTCGGCCAGGGCCAGCGCGTGCCCGCGCTTGTCGCCGAGGCGCTCGTACAGGTCGACGGCCTCGCTCGCGCACGCGGCCGCGAGCGACAGGTTGCCCATCTGGTGGTGGAGGCCGCCGTGGCTCAGGAGGAGGGCGGCCGTGCCGCGGAGATTCCCCTCCCGGCGGCACAGTTCCAGGGCCAGCTCGTAGTCGGCGAGCTGGTCGTCCTGGTAGCCGCGCCGTTGCCGCAGCATCGAGCCGGTGGCGGTCAGCTCCCAGCACGGCTCGGACCAGCCCGCGCGGGCGGCCTGCCGGACCATGGCGGACAGGTTGAGGCGTTCGGCGTCGAGCCAGAGCATCGGCTCGGGGACGAGCGACGCGTGGTCGTCGGGCAACCAGCGTGCGCAGGTGCCCTGGACCTCGTCGATGTCCTCGCCGCGGAAGGCTCTGTCGGCGTGGGCGGTGAGCGCCAGCATGGCTCCGAAGGCGCGGAGGGTGGCCGCGTGCCGCTCCTCTTCCGGCTCGTCCGCCTCGGCGCGCTCGGCGGCGTAGAGCCGTACGAGATCGTGGAAGCGGAAGCGCCGCTGCCCCACGCAGTCCACGCCCAGGGGCTGCAGCAGTTGCGCGTCGACCAGCTCGTCCAGCAGGGCGTCCGCTTCGGACAGGTCCGGCTGGTCCAGCAGCGCCGCGAGATGCCAGGCCGCCAGCCCGCCGGGTGCGTCGAGCAGGCTCAGCAGCCGGAAGGCCCGCGTCACCGGTGCGGGAAGGTCGCGGCAGGACAGCTCGAAGCCGCTGCGGACCTGCAGCTCCTCCCCGCTCAGGAGGTCGAGCCGGCGTTGCCGGTCAGCCAGCTGCGCGACCAGCTCCGCGAGCGTGCCGGTCCTGCTGCTGGTCAGCCGGGCGGCCGTCAGCCGCAGAGCCAGGGGGAGGCCGTCGCACAGCCGGGCGAGCCGCTCGGCGTCCTTACGTTCCCGTTCGACCCATGGGGTGCCGAGCACGCCGGCGAGCAGGTCCACGGCTTCCCGGTCGTCCAGGGGCGAGAGGGGGACGGCCGCCGCGCCGTACTCGATGAGGAGGTCTTCCAACCGAGGCCTGGCCGTGACCACCACGCGGCAACCGCGCGCGCCCGGCAACAGCGGCCGGACCTGGGCCGCCGAAGCCGCGTTGTCCAGCAGGATCAGCACCCGCAGCGGGTGCAGGACGCTGCGGTAGAGCGCCGCGCGCTCGTCGGGGTCGGCGGGGATCTGCTCGCTGTTGACGCCCAGCGCGCGCAGGAACCGCCCCAGCAGGTCGTGCGGGGCGACCGGTCCGGCCAGGCGGTCGTAGCCGCGCAGGTCGGCGAAGAGCTGGCCGTCGGGGAAACGTGACACGTTCCGGTGGGCCCAGTCGAGGGCCAGCGCGGTCTTGCCGACTCCGGCGATGCCGCTGACGATCGCCACCGGCGCCGGGCTCCCGGGAGCGACCAGTCCGTCCAGCGCGCGGGCCGCCTGCGCGCGTCCGGTGAAGGCGGAGTTCGGCGGGGCCAGCTGCGCCGGTATCACGGCCGGGGCCGATCCGCGGGGCCGCGCCGGGTACGTCTCCTGACGGAGGATCCGCTGCTGGAGGTCGCGGAGCTCGGGTCCTGGATCGAGGCCGAGCTCACGTGCCAGGAACTCGGCGGCGTCGCGGTAGGCGGCCAGCGCCTCGGCCTGCCGGCCGTCACCCCACAGGGCGGTCATCAGCTGGGCGCGCAGCTTCTCGCGCAGCGGGTGGGCGAGCGCCACCGGCTTCAGCTCGGCGACGATCTCGCCGTGGCGGCCCAGGGTGAGTTCGGCGTCGAAGCGCTCCTCGGTCACGGTGAGCCGCAGCTCGTCCAGGCGGGTCGCCTCCTCCCGCACCACGGCCAGCGTCTGCAGCTCGGCGAAGGCCGGGCCACGCCACATCCGCAGGCCGCGGCCGAGCGTGGCCGCCCCGGTGGTCAGGTCGCCGCGGTCGATCAGCTCCCTGCCGTGCCGTACGGTCCGCTCGAACTCCAGGGAGTCCAGCTCGTCGTCGCCGACGGTGAGCAGGTAGCCGGAGGCCGCGGTGGTCACCCGTGAGGCGCCGAGCGCCTGGTTGAGCCGGTGGACGTAGATGCGCAGGCTCTCGCGGGCGGAGGCCGGCGGAGCCGACTCCCACACGGCCTCGATCAGGTCCGTCGCCCCGACCACGGTGTTCGGCCGCGACAGCACCGCGGCCAGAAGACGCCGCACCTTCGGTGGCATCGGCACGACGTCTTCCCGGCATCGCGCCTCCACCGCCCCCAGCACTCTGAACCTCAGCACCGCCACCGCCTTCCCGGCCCGACTCACGGATCTCTCACGGCATCCTCACGACTACGCGGTCACGATGGGGCCGGTTCGCAGAGATCGGTTTCGAACCTCCACATCTCCGGACGGATCGAGCGTCGCCCAGGCCAGGGCGCGCGCCGGCCGCCCTCACCTTCAGCGAACGGAGCCCGATGGACCCGACTCGTGTCCGCCTCCAGACGTACGCCCGGTGGTAGCGGTGCGTACTCCGCTCTTGCTCACCGCGCTCGCGGGCGCCGTGCTGGCCTCGGTGCTGACCGTGCCGGCCGCACCCCTCACGGCGCCGGCCTCGGCCGCCGTCGGGAAGCCGCTCGGGTCCGTCCCCCCTGACCGGCGGGACGAGCTGCTCGGCTCGGGCTGGTCCGGCTCCGACGACCTGGCCTGGACCGCCACGGGCGACTCCACCGGCTTCCACCTCCTGGTCGCCAGAGCCTCCGAGGGCTACCGGTGGCGGACCGCGGCGACGCTGTCCGAGGGCGGCTTCGACACGGACAGGTGGATCGGCAACGTCTGCCTCACCGGCTCGGCCAAGCGGGCGGTGGTGGCCTACGGGCCACGTCAGTTCACCAACTCCGAGGCGCTCTTCCAGCGTGGCGCGTTCACCGCGCTGGTGGACCTGGAGTCCGGACGGATCACCAAACTGGGACTGCACGCGAGCCTCGCGTACCACAGCCCGGGATGCGGCGCCGGCGAGAGCGCCGTGTTCGCCCAGGCAGGCGGGAAGGAGAGCACCGCCACCCGGCTGCACCTGGTGGACGCGGCGACCGGCAAGACCGCCGCCCCGGTCGAGGTGCCCGGCCAGGCCACCTCGGCGGTCCCGATGGGGGACGCGATCGTGGCGGTGGCGGGCGACGGCCTGGTCGAGGTCTCCGGTTCGGGGAAGGTACGCCCGTACGCCCGTCTGGAGGGCACGCCGAGCCACCTGCGTCCGCACCGTGACGGCAGCCTGACCTTCCTCGCCGCCCACGGCGACGACCTGGCGACCGTCGAGCACCTGCCCGCGGGCGGGGAGCGGCCGAAGCAACTGGCCAAGGGCCCGCTCACCCGGCTGGGCCTGGCAGCAGGGGCCGACGGCAGGGCCTACCTGACCGGCCGTCCCACCGAGGTCGGCGAGTTGCCCGGCCAGGTCGTGCAGGTCGCGGCGGGCGCGCACGACGAGGTCTCAACCGGCGGCGCGCTGTTCCTCTCCCAGACCGGCACCCGCCTGGGAACGCCGGGTTCCCCCTCACGGGTGACGCTCAAGGCGCGCGTGGCCCGGACCGGAGCCGGCCTCGACTTCGCGCTCGTCCCCGGGGGCCCGCGGACCGGGACCGGCGCGCGAGCGGCAGAGGGGCCCGCTCTCCAGACCGACGACCCCGTCGAGCCCTGTGCGATCCCGCGCAACGACGCCCGCCGGCAAGCGCTGCAACCGCACTGGAAGCAGGTCGAATGGGCGGTCAACCTCGCCGTGCAGGGCGCGCTCACGACGCCGCGGCCCTCCAACTGGAACCAGTCGGGGCTGCCGTCCTGGTCACCACAGGGCCTGCTCCCGCCCCTTCAGCTCAAGGGCGGCGGCCGGGTGCCCGCGCAGATCATGCTCGGCATCCTGGCCCAGGAGTCCAACCTGTGGCAGGCGTCCTGGCACGCTCTGGAAGGAGTCACCGGCAACCCGCTGATCGGCGACTACTACGGCAGGCGCGCCTCCGACGACGGCTGGAGCATCCGCTGGCGGGAGGCCGACTGCGGGTACGGCGTCGCGCAGGTCACCACCGGCATGCGCAAGGGCGACCAGGCCGAGACCACCCAGCGGGCCATCGCCCTCGACTACGCCACGAACATCGCCGCGGGGCTGCGCATCCTCCAGGACAAGTGGAACCAGGTCTACGACCACATCAAGATCAACAATGCTGACCCGGCGAAGCTGGAGAACTGGTTCGCCGCCGTGTGGGTCTACAACAGCGGCTTCCAGCCCGACGCGCGCTTCGGCAACGAGACCGGCTGCCGGCCCAGCCCGACCTGCACCGACCAGTACGGGAACTGGGGCCTCGGCTGGTCCAACAACCCGATGAACGCCGACTACCCGCCCAACCGCGAGCCGTTCCTGGAGAAGAGTCAGTCCGACGCCGCCAACCCGCAGCGATGGCCGTACCCGGAGAAGGTCATGGGCTGGGCCGCCCACCCCATCGTCAAGTACGACTTCCGCGATGACTCGACGCACTCGGGATACAACCAGGCGTGGTGGGTCACCCAGCCCGTGCGCGAGCGCGTGAAACCGCCTCGGACCCTGTTCTGCGACAGCAGCAACTCCTGCGCCCCCGCCGCCCAGCCCTGCCTGAGGACGGACTTCCGCTGCTGGTGGCACAAGCCGGCCACCTGGAAGGAGCACTGCGACGTCGAGTGCGGCAACGAGAACATGCGCTTCCCGACCGACTATCCCGAACCGGTGTTCGCCCTCCATCCAGGCGAGGTCGAGCAGAAGAAGATGCCGGTGGAGCACTTCCGGCCCAACTGCGACCCCTTCACCACCGGCTTCAACGGGAGCAACGCCGTCCCGGCCAATTCGCTGATCATCGACGACGTGCCCGACACGGTCGCCTCGGTGCGGCCCGGCTGCGGCCGCCGCTTCACCAACGCGGGCTCGTTCGCGCTGAACTTCGCCGAGGACGGCGAAGGGCAGGAGCGCTCGAAGATCGACTTCCATCAGGCCGGAGGCGGGCTCGGCGGCCACTTCTGGTTCGCCAACACCCGCCCGCCCGCCGAAGGCTCCTACCGCGTCACCGGCACCTGGACCCTCGGCCGCACACTCCGCCAGTGGGCGCGGGTGATGGTGCACATCCCCGACCACAACGCCGCCACCCAGCAGGCCGTCTACACGGTCGACACCGGGGACGGCCGGCGGGAACGCGCGGTCCTGCAACGCGTCCGGCAGCACCGCTGGGTCTCCCTCGGCGTCTTCGACTTCGGCGGCGTGCCCTCCGTCTCCCTGTCCAACCTCACCGATGACGGCGACGGCGAACAGCGGATCGCCTGGGACGCCATCGCCTTCCAGCCCCTGAGCTCCAAGCCCAGGCACCAGATCGTCTCGCTGGGCGACTCCTACGCCTCCGGCGAAGGAGCCTCGACGGCGGCGCAGCACGACTACTACACCGAGACCGACAGCGACGGCGGCGGCGTCGAGGGCGTCTACAAGGACCCCGACTACCTCTGGAAGTACGGCAACGCCTGCCACCGCTCCAAGTACGCCTGGTCGCGAGCGGGCAGTCTCACCGACCGTCCGGCCCTGAGCATCGGCGAGCGGCACGACACCTGGGACCCGAGCCTGGAGCACCAGTTCCACGCCTGCTCAGGCGCGGTCACCGGTAACCTGACCGACGAGGGGCAGTTCCGCGAGCCGGCCCAGCTCGACAAGGGCTATCTGGACGAGAACACCACGCTCGTCACCCTGTCCGTCGGCGGCAACGACGCCCGCTTCAGCGCGATCCTCACCCACTGCATCTCCCGGCTCAGTCTGGATCCCTGTAAGGAGACCGCCCTGGAGGAGGACGGCGGCGTCCCGCTCGGCGAATCCGTTCCCCGGCAGATCAACGACGTCGTCGGCCCCGCCGTCCGCGACACCCTGCTGGCGATCCACCGTAAGGCCCCGAACGCGGCCATCGTCCTGATGGGCTACCCGCGGCTCTTCGACGGCGACTGCTTCCCCCGCATCGGCCTGCCCACCGCCCTCTGGTTCGGCGAGATGGCCGGCGTCCTGAACGACACCCTGCGCGGGGCCGCGGCCGCCGCCTCCGCCAGTACCGGCGCGGTCGTGTCCTTCGCCGACCCCCGTGAGGAGTTCGCGGGCCGCGGGGTGTGCGGGGAGCCGGAGGCCATCCACCGCGTGATCGCGGACCGTACGCAGGGCGAGAGCCCGGACGAGTTCGTGATCTCCCAGCAGTCCTTCCACCCCACGAAGGAAGGCAGTTCGGTCCTGTACCGCAACGTGTTCGACCAGGCCCTGCGCGACATCAACCGCTGACAATAAGGAGACACCATGCCCACCGGCACCACGATCGCACGCACGCTCGCCGCGATGGCGTTGGCGTGCGCGACCCTCGCCGTCACCGGCGGACCATCGGGCGCCACCACGGCGCTGTCCTGCAAGGGAGCCACCTGCGTCGGCAAGAACCCGGCCACCTACGGCTGCGACGACGACGCCGAGCGCATGGCCATCGCCTCGACCGGCGACTGGAGCAAGAGCGTCCGCCTGATGAGGTCCGCCAAGTGCTCCGCCTACTGGGCCGTCGGGGTCGACGAGAGCTCGTGCTGCGGCTCCTCGGTGGTGAAGGCCGTCCGGCAGATCAAGACCACGTACGGGTGGTACAACCAGCGGGTCCAGACCGTCAGCCACAGCAACGGCGCCGGCACGAAGTGGACCCCGATGAACCAGAACACCAGTGGCGACCGCCACCAGGCCTGCTACTACGTCTGCACCTCTTGGAAGTCATGATGAAGCTGCTCACACTCGGCCGCGCCGCACTCGCGACGGCCCTCGCCGTCACCGCGCTCGGCGGCGTCGCCGCCACCTCCGCCCAGGCCGCCGCAGGCTGTTCCGGGGCGTCCTGCGTGGGCAAGAACCCCTCCACGATGGGCTGCACCGCGGACCAGACCATCCTGGAACGCGTACGGATCGACTCCTATCTGGAGTTCCAGCTCGTCCACTCGGCGGCGTGCGCGGCCCGATGGGGAGCCTTCAAGGTCAGCACCACCGGCTCCGCGGGCAAGGTGACGTTGACCGAGACGAGGCAGGTGAAGACGCCGTACGGCTGGTACAAGAACGGCGAGGAATGGGTCGTGGCGGACCTGTCCAAGAAGGGCACCACCCGCACCGAGATGAACCGCAACACCGGCGACGACCGGCACCGAGTCTGCGCGAGCGGGTTCGGCTGCACCAGTTGGAGATCGTGAAGCCGGCCATGAGTAACTGATCGGAAGCGGGCCGCCCCCGGGCCGGGGGCGGCCCGCCGCCGGTCCCGTGGCCAGGATCGGCCGAGGGCGTCGCCGAGCCGGATTCGGGGGAAGGCGAGCGGACATGACCGGATCGTGGGGCTGGGACCTGCTGATCGGGATCGTGGCCGCGCTCCTGGTCGCCTGGCTGGCGCTGATCGCCACACTGGCGATCGTCGTCGTCACCATGGTGCTGCGCTCGGTGGTCCGCCGCGCCGGCCTGGAGGCGGTCCGCCGGCACTGGCCGGGCACCGACGACGGCCTCGCGACCCTGACCCGCTTGACCGGCCTGGACAAGCCACGCGCCTAGCGCGCCACGCGGGGTCGCTCATCGCGGGATCGGTTCGGAGGGGGTGCCGAGGCCGCGGGTGATGAAGGCGTACATCTCCGCGAAGACGTCCTCCGGGACCCGCTTGGGCTCCGGGCCGTCCCACAGGATCCAGCGCATGCCGATCAGCTCGCCCACGCCCATCAGCGCCCAGGCCAGGACCTCGGGATCGGCGCGGACGACCTCGCCGGTGTCCATCGCGTGACGGAGCCCCTCCATGTAGCCTTCGGCGATCTTCGCGTAGTGCTGGTGCATCGCGTCGGGGGAGACGAACTCGGCCTGCCGGATGATCCGGTAGAGGGCGGGGTGCTCGGCGGTGAACCGGAAGTATCCGCCGAAGCCCAGCCGCTCACGCTCGGCACGGCTGTGGCCCTGCGCGGCCGCTTCGGACATCGCGTGCCTGACCCGGCGGTTGAGATCGGCGACCAGCTCGTCGAAGATCTGCTGCTTGCCCTCGAAGTAGATGTAGAAGGTGCCCTGTGACACCCCGGCCGCCTCGGTGATCTTCACGATGGAGGCGTCGTAGTAGCCGAGCGCGGCGAAGACCTGCTCCGCCGCGTCGAGCAGCTTTCTGCGTGTGCGCTCCCCGCGCTTGGACAGTGGCGTGCCACGCGCGCTCGTGAGGATCTCGGGGGAAGCGGTCACGTCGGTCTCGGTGTCCGTCATGGTCTCAACATATTAGCTGAATCATCTCTCATGTAGCTATTGACCCGTACGGGGGACAACCCTAGCTTGTACGTGAATCACGTCTCATGTTGAGAGGGCCGGAGGTTCTCTCCGCGAGCTGAGCGATGCGATTCACGAGGGAGCGGATGTGAAAGTGCCCGATGTGCTCGGCGCCCGCGCCGAGCTGAGCCCCGGCGCGACCGCGCTGGTCGACACGCTCAGCGGGCGTGAGTTCGGCTACGCCACGGCCTCCGACCGCGCCGGCCGCGCGGCTCGGCACCTGCGTGACGGGCTCGGCGTGCGGCCCGGCGACCGGGTGGCCGTGCTGAGCGGCAACCGGGTCGAGGTGATCGAGCTGCTGATCGCCTGCGGGCGGATCGGCGCGCTGCTGGTCCCGCTGAACTGGCGGCTGTCGGTGCCCGAGCTGGCCGGCATCCTGGACGACTGCGGTGCCGCCGTGGTGCTCTGCGACGACGCCCGTGCGGAGGCAGCCGAGCGGCTCGACGCCAAGGCCGTACGGCTCGGCGCCTCGTACGAGCGGGCCCTCGCCGACGTGGAGCCGCTGTCCGGGCGGTCCTGGAACGACGAGCACGATCCGTGGTACCTGCTCTACACCTCCGGCACCACCGGCCGTCCCAAGGGCGTCATCCAGACCTTCGGCATGGCCGTGGCCAACCATCTCAACATCGGCACCGCCATCGGCCTGACCTCGGCCGACACCACGCTGAACGTGCTGCCGACCTTCCACACCGGCGGCATCAACCTCTACACGCTGCCCACGCTGCTGGCCGGCGGCGCCGCGATCGTGCAGCACGAGTTCGACCCGGCGCTCGCGCTGCGGCTGCTGGCCGAGCGCGGCACCGCCTTCTTCGGCGTGCCCACCATGTACCAGCTCCTGCGCGACCACCCGGACTTCTCCGCCACCGACCTGTCCGGCGTGCGGTCCTGGGCCTGCGGGGGCGCGGCCCTGCCGGTGCCGCTGCTGCGCGAGCTCGCCGGCCTGGGCATCGTGGTACGGCAGGGCATGGGCATGACCGAGACCGGCCCCACCCTGTTCCTCATCGACGAGGCCCACGCCTTGTCAAAGGCGGGCTCGGTGGGCAAACCGCAGCTGTTCGCCGAGGTGAAGCTGATCGACCAGGACGGCCACGCCGCGGACGAGGGCGAGCTGCTGATCCGCGGCCCGGGCATCACCCCCGGCTACTGGAACCAGCCCGAGGTCACCGCCGCCGCCTTCACCGAGGACGGCTGGCTGCGCTCGGGCGATGTCGCCCGGCGGGACGCGGACGGTTATTACACGATCGTCGACCGGGTCAAGGACATGTACATCTCGGGCGGCGAGAACGTCTACCCGGCCGAGGTCGAGCGCGTCCTGTTCGACCATCCCGCGGTGGCGGAGGCCGCCGTGGTGGGCGTGCCGGACGCGCGCTGGGGCGAGACCGGCAAGGCCCACCTCGTCCTCAGGCAGGGAGCGGAGATCGAGCCCGACGAGGTGCGCGCGTTCTGCCGCGAACGGCTGGCCGGCTACAAGGTGCCCGCGTACGTCGAGGTGGTCGAGGCCCTGCCGCGCAACGCCGCCGGCAAGATACTCAAGGACCGGCTGCGGGTCGTCACCTGGAGCGAGACGTTCACCGTCGGCCAGCGGGACTTCGACCGGTTCGCCGCGCTGACCGGGGACGACAACCCCCTCCACGTGGACCCCGGCTACGCCGCGACGACCCGGTTCGGCGGCACCGTCGCCCACGGCATGCTCCTGTTCGCCCTGATCCGCACCGCCGTGCGCCGCCACCATCCCGGGGCCGAACTGCTCACGCAGCGCCTGACGTTCCCCGCGCCGACGCGGGCCGGGGAACGGGTCACGGTCACCGCGCGCGCGTCGGCCGACGAGCTGGACCTCACCGTGACCCGGGCCGACGGCACGACCGTGTGCGAGGCCGTCACGACCATCGGGAAGCGGTCTTCCGCGCCGGAGGTCCCGCCCTCGCCGGCGGGAACGGTCCGGAACTCGGGCAGCTGGTGGGACCAGGCGGTCGGGCGCCGCGCCCACCTGGAGCGGACCTTCACCGAGGAGGATCTCGCCGGATACCGGAGTCTGACCGGGGACACCACCGAGGACACCGTGCCCGAGCCGTTGGTCGCGGGGCTGTTCTCCGCGCTGCTCGGCACCGACCTGCCGGGCAACGGAACCATGTATCTCAAGCAGGAGCTGCGCTTCGACGGCCATGCCAGGCCGGGCGACGCCCTGCGAGCCGAAGTGACCATCAGCGCCGTCCGTCCGGAGAAGGCGCTGGTCGATCTGCGCACCGTCGCGACGATCGGAACGCGCGTGGTGTGCCAGGGCGAGGCGCTCGTCATGGCCCGCCAGTTCGCCCTCTAACCCCCCTTGAAGAGGAGATCTCCATGAAGCGATCCGGCATCGCGGTAGCCGCGTTACTCGTCCTCGGCCTCACGGCCTGCGGAGGCGCCACCTCGGGCGCCGGCCCGGCGGAAGGGGCGGTGAAGGTCGGGCTCGTGACCTCCACCAGCGGGCTGGTCGCCGGCTACGGCCAGCAGTTCACCGAGGGGTTCAAGGCCGGGTTGGACTATGCCACCAAGGGCACCGGCAAGGTCGGTGACACGGCCGTCGAGGTGACCTACCACGACGACGCCAGCGATCCGGCCAAGGCCACCGCCGTCGCCACCGACCTGATCGGCAAGGGCTACAAGATCCTCGCGGGTACGGTCTCCTCCGGCGTGGCCATGCAGCTCGCCCCGCTGGCCGCGCAGAACAAGGTCCTCTACATCAGCGGCGCGGCCGCCGCCGACACCGTCACCGGCATCAACGCCTACACCTTCCGCTCCGGCCGCCAGACCTGGCAGGACGTGCGGGTGGCCGAGGCGGTGGTGGACGGCGTGCAGGGCAAGAAGGTCGTCGTCTTCGCCCAGGACTACGCCTTCGGCCAGGCCAACGTGGCCGCCGTTCAGGCCGTGCTCGGCGAGGCGGGCGGCGCGACCGTCACCCCGGTGCTGGTGCCGCTGAAGACCGCCGACTTCACCCCGTTCGCCCGGCAGATCGTGGACGCCGAGCCCGACCTGCTCTTCGTCGCCTGGGCCGGTGACACCGCGGCGAACATGTGGCAGACCCTCGCCCAGCAGGACGTCTTCCAGCACACCAAGGTGGTGACGGGCCTGGCGGACCGTGCCACGTTCAGCTCCTTCGGCCCCGCCGGAGACAAGATCAATTTCTTGGCCCACTACTTCGCCGAGGCCACCGACAACGAGCCCGCCAAGGCCATGGCGACCACGCTCGGCAAGAAGCCGGACATCTTCCACACCGACGGGTTCACCGCCGCCCAGATGCTGGTACGCGCCATCGAGCAGGGTGACGACGTCGACAAGATGATCAGCGGTCTCGAAGGCTGGACGTTCCTCGGGCCCAAGGGTGAGATGACCGTCCGCGCCGAGGACCACGCGCTGCTCCAGCCGATGTTCCAGGCCACCCTGTCCGGAGACGTGCCGCAGCTCACCGGAACGCTCCAGCCGGACCAGGCGGCCCCGCCCACCACCCCGATCAAGCGCTAGCCCGGTGACCACAGATGAGGCGAGGGGAGCGCGGCCCGGGACCGCGCTCCCCGACGGGCAGCCCATTCTCGAGACCCGGGAGCTCGGCGTCGCGATCGGCGGGGTCCAGATCCTCAGCGACGTCTCCCTGTCGGTGCGGCGCGGCGAGATCATGGCCGTGCTGGGGCCGAACGGCGCCGGCAAGACGACCCTCTTCAACATGCTCACCGGCCTGCGCCGGCCGACCAGCGGGCGCATCCACCTGCAGGGCCGGGACATCACGGACGAACCCGTCTTCCGCCGGGCGCGGCTCGGCCTGGCCAGAAGCTTCCAGATCACCAGCCTGTTCCCGTCGCTGACCGTACTGGAGAACGTACGGCTGGCCGCGCAGGCACACCTCGGCGGGAGCCTCGCCCTGTGGCGGCGCGTCCGCCGGACCGACCCCGCCCTCGACCAGGCCCGCGCGGCTCTGCGGACGGTCGGCATCGCCGATCACGCCGACGACCCGGCCGCGGCCCTGTCCCACGGCGGCAAACGCAAGCTGGAGGTGGCCCTCGCCATCGTCGGCAATCCCGCCGTACTGATCCTCGACGAGCCCACGGCCGGCATGAGCGCCGAGGACGTGCCGGAACTGACCGAGGTGATCAGGCAGGTGCGTGACACCCACGGCACCACCATCGTGCTCGTCGAGCACCGGATGGACGTCGCGATCGCCCTGGCGGACCGGATGGCCGTGATGCACCACGGCACCCTGCTCGCCTGTGACACGCCCGGCAACGTGATGGCCGACCAGGTCGTGCAGTCGGCCTATCTCGGGGAGGCGCTTTGAGCACGCCGGACACGATCCTCTCCGTCTCCGGCCTCGACGTCCATCTCGGCGAGTCGCACGTGCTCCAGGGCGTGTCGTTCGAGGTCCGCTCGGGTGGCGTCACGGCGTTGCTCGGCCGCAACGGCGTCGGCAAGCCTGCTAACGGTCTAGGGCGCTTACGGTTCAATAACGATGCGTGGGGGCCATACCGTGCTGTGATCTGGGATTTTAGCGGGCTGGCGGATGGGCGTAAGGGGGTGGACGAATCGTTGCGGTGGTGCTGGCTTCATGGGGCAAGATCTCAAAAGGGGGCATTACACTGGCTCGCTAATCCGGGGAGGGGCAGCGCCCCTGCCCCCATACTTCCCTCCCCGCCCCCTTTTGCGATCTTGGAGGGGTCCCCATGAAGTTGGCTCCGAAACGATTCGGTAGCCCCCGCCGTAGCGAGCGGTGATCGGCCCGACGACCATCTACGGCGAGTGCAGCAGGCCGAAGGCTTGCTAACGGTGGCCAACCCGAGGGGGTTCCCAAAAGATTGTTAGTCCTGGCAGTTGTCCATCAAACGCGGACGGCTCGGAGGGCTCTAGAGGCTGACACCAACACGGCGAGCAAGGGGCCGCAAACCGGAAAGCTTGCTATGGCGGTCACGGTGTAGCAATTCCGCGATGACTCGTCGCGTACCGGTGCGGTGTACCTCTGAAGGCGCAATCTTCTCCGCGAGTAAGAGTGCTCGCACTGCACGATCCGTTTTGCCCCAGAGCGTGTATGCCTCTGCGATGCCCGTGTAGTAACTGGCGCGACGTTCGAGCGTGGGGATCTGGTTTGGCAAGACCCCTTTGGCGTGCTCAATGGCTGTCCCTGCATCGCCAAGGATGATCGATACGCCCATTTTGTAGATCGGTACGTGGCCATATCCAAGAGATATGTTAGGAGCATATCCGACCGCCCGATCCGCCTCGCTAAGCATCTCAAGCGCTGAGTGTCTGTCGTCCATGCGTGCAGCGGCGATAGCTCCCGTGGACATCAGGGAACCGTACGCACTCCAGGCGCGAGGGGCAGCGCTGGTGAGATGCGGGCGGATAGATTCAGCGGCGGCAGTGGCTACGTCGCGGGCTTTGCGGTACTCCATCGCTCGGTGAAAGAGACTCACCAGATCACGACGAGACTCGCCGATAGCTTGTGGATCGGAACTGGCCTGTGCAATATCAACGCCCCTGTTAGCGGAGACCCAAGCGTAGGAAGATGCACCGAGCTTGATCAACGTGCGGGTCGCCAAGTGGTACACGTGCGCGGCGGTAACCATGGCGGCTGGGTCGGATGCTGCGGAGGCAACGGGGATGAGAGTCGATAGCTGCTCCGTCAAGGAGAGATAACGGGCCGCTGCGAAGTCGCGCTGTGCGCGAGTGAGAGCGCGCCCCATGGAAGCCGGGGGCGGCTCAACCTGCGGCAACAGGTTCGTGGGGATGAGGGTATCCCTCAGTCGCGCGACAGCAGCCGTCGTAGGATCGGGTTCCCCAACAAGGTCATCGAACCCGATCCCAGCAGCAAGCGCTGTACTGGTGATGAACGTGCGACGTTTCGTTGCCTCACCTCCTGAGGAAGCCAGGATAGGCCGCCCAGTGGCGTACTCGCTATCCCACGCTTGGGTGAGGCGTCCATTGGCTCCCAGCGCCTCGTCAGCAAGCTCTGCGAGAACTCGCTCAGGATTACGTTCCCCGCGCTCAACACGGCTCAGGTAGCCCTTGGAAAAGAACGTGGCGTCGTGGAGAGCGCTAAGTGAAAGCCCCTGGCGTAGGCGGTACTGGCGAAGTCGTTCTCCGAATCGCACGGTTGCCTCTCTGCGTTGCCTGGTTGCCTGGCGCGGGCAACCCCTCGGTGTTGAGACATGTATCTCACATCCTTGACCGCAACGGGCAACCGGAGAGCAGAAAGGTCCATGTAACTAGCGGGAGCCGCAGGCGGTTACGCGCCGTACGGCTCCCTTGATCAGGAATAGAGGTCCTGACCTATGGCACAGGATAGAGCCAACCCCGCACCGGCGACACAGCCTGAGGTGGACGCGGATCTTCTGGGGAATCGTCGGCCGGTGGGCGCGAGGGGTTATGAGTCGGGGCCGATGCCGCTCGCGCCGACGGACTGGGTGCGGCCGAATGTGGCGCGGATGTACGACTTCTTCCTCGGCGGTAAGGACTACGGCGAGGCGGATCGGGTGGCGGCGGCCAAGGCGCTGGAGCTGAACCCGGACGTGCGGCTGATCGCGCGGGCGAACCGTGCGTTCCTCGGGCGGGCGGTGCGGTATCTGGCTGAGCGGGGGGTGCGGCAGTTCCTCGACATCGGCACGGGGCTGCCGTCGATGGGCAACGTTCATGAGGTGGCGCAGTCGGTGCATGCGGATGCGCGGACGGTGTATGTGGACAACGATCGGGTGGTCTTGTCGCATGGGCGGGCTTTGCTGGCCACCGATGATCAGACGGTGATGCTGGATGCGGATCTGCGTGACCCGGGCTGGATCTTGGGCAGGGCGTCTGACCTGCTGGATTTCGATCGGCCGGTGGCGGTGCTGCTGGTGGCGATCCTGCATTTCGTGCCGGATGAGGACGGGCCGGGTGAGATCGTCGGGGACCTGATGCGGTTCCTGGTGCCGGGCAGTCATCTGGTGATCTCGCATGTGCTGGAGACAGAGCGGACTGTCGCGGCGACTGCGGCCTATCAGCGGGCGTCTGCCCGGGTGGTGTTGCGCGGTGAGGAGCGGATCGGGGCGTGGTTCACCGATGCGGGTACCGAACTGGTCGCGCCGGGCCTGGTGCGGGTGCCGTTGTGGCGTCCGGAGATGGATGACGGCCTGGCGCGCGATGACGCCTCCCGGGTCGATGTGGCAGGCGGGGTCGGAAGGAAGGAGCGGTGAACGCGGCGGGGGCGAGTCCGGCGGGGCGGCTGGCGCGGGAGCTGGCTGATCATCTGGCCCGGCGTGGGCTGGAGTCGCGGGTGTCGGAATGCGACGGGATCGCGCTGGTCGGCCTCGCGCTGGTGGGCCTGAACGTGTGGTGTGAGTGGAGCGGGCAGGAGTGGCGGTTCCGGTGGTCGCTGGACGCTCCCACGGAGCCGGGGAAGTGGCGCTACACGTGCTGCCCTGCCTCGTGTATGGAGACGGCGGCGCGGCGGATCGCGGGGCTGTTCCAGGAGCGGCGCGAAGCGATGTCCGGGCCGGTCACCGCGCGGGCTGGGAGGGCTGGGCGGTGAGGGACGCCGGAGGCGACAGGAGGAACGACGCGGGGAACACGGCGGCGTCGGGGGCCGGTGTCAGCTCGGAGGAGCAGCGGCAGACGCAGGAGCTTGAGACACAGTTCGGCGGGCGATGGCGAGTGTTCCGGGGCGTGTGCGAGTGGTATGTGGTTCGCCGGTGCAATCCGTGCCTGCGGCCTGAGGTGCACGGCTCGCGGCATATCGGGCGGGCGGCGACGTTGGAGAAGCTCGCGGTGTTGCTCGCGGAGCTGGACAGGGTAGATCAGGCGCAGGGGTCCGGCCAGGTGCGCTGAAGCAAAAGCTCGGTACGGCGGTGATGGTCATCTGAGCCGGGGTCTGGAGCACGCTCCGGTGAGGGTGTCGGAAGGGTTGCCGCCGTGCCGTTATGCGGGTCGCGTGGGTGACCCGTGTCCCGTTCCCCGGTGGTCGCCGAGCGGCCCGTGGGCGGTAGTCGGGAGCGGCCGGGTCTGGTCCTGGGTCGCTCTGGGCTGTCATGGCTGACCCCCTTTGCTCGTGGGCCGGTGGTTGCCTGCTGGAGGTTGGCCGCCGGGGAACGGGAGTCCCCGCCTGGGAAGGGCGGGGCAGGTCTGTAGGCCGTGGGGATGGGGAAGGAGGTGCCGGGCTTGAGCGGCGGTGAGGACAAGAGCAGGCGCGAGGAGATCTTGGAGTGTCTGACGGAGTTCCCGGACGGGGCGACGGTGGATGAGGTGAGCACGTTCTTCGATCACGCTCGTACGCTGGATTACTTTCGGTACCGGTTGAACAGGCTGGCCAAAGAGGGCGTCGTGGTGAAGATCGCGCCGACGCAGCGCAAGGCGTTCCAAGGTGACTATGAGCGTGGGCTGGTACGGCGGGTCAAATATAGGCTGGCCGCTGCGGCGTCCGGCGCGCCAGACGGAGCCTGCGACGTTGCGCGCTGATCGGTAGCGTTGAAGAGACTTTGCGGCTGGCCGCTGTTGCCCCTGGGCGGCTGGTCCTTCCCCCCTCTGGCGTGGCTCGTTGCGGGAAACGGGCGGTTCGGTACGCCGGAGAAGGTGGCCCCTCGCGAGACCGCGCATCCGGGCAGACGGTCTTGCGGGGGGCCACGTCGCGTTGAGACGGGAGCATGCGGCGCAATCGGTAGGGCGGTCGGGGCGTCGGCGGGTTCCGGGCTGGTTCGGCGGTTCCGGCTAGGGGCGGGCCTGCCGGGCGGCGAGGGCGAGCACGGCGCCCTTGGGCGCCGCGCGCAGTCCCGATGACGATCCGGCCGGCGCGTCCCGTTGCCGGGGCCGCCTGGGACCGGTACCGGCTGCGGGGTGTCCGTGTCGTACACACCGCAATCAAGATCGTGTCCGCGGGGGGTTCCCGTCCGGCTTGCCGGGCGGGCTTGATCTATGTAGGGAAACTCATCACACAGCGCGTCCATGCTGCCGGGTCAAGCTGTCGCGGGGGATCAAGGGCGGAGGGGGCGCGGGCTGTGTGGGCGGTGGCGGGTGGCGAGCTGTAACGGGTGGGCGCGTAGCGTGGGAGGCAAGAGCATGGACCGTCTATCCGTCTGGTGATGATCATGTCTCTCTCCGTCAAGGTTACTCGGGATCGGCAACGCGTCGTCGTGGCTCTGAGGGGTGAGCTGGACGTGGCCACGGCACCTGAGCTGCTCCGGGTCGTTGATGCCGCGCTCACGGAGAAGTCGCTTCACGTGCTCCTGGACGTGGCCGGGCTGAGGTTCTGTGACTCGCATGGGCTAGAGGCGCTGCTGACGTTGCAGGGCAAGGTCACCAGGGCGGGCGGCGGCATGGAGCTGGCTCATGCGAATGCCAGGGTCCGTCATGTGCTGGTCATCACGGGGCTGGACCGCGCCTTCGTTCTCACGTAGCCGCACCTGCGCTGGCTCGCGTGCCTGCTGTGCGCTGTCTGGCCCCTGCGGGCGGAGCCAGACAGCGCGTGCGGGGTAGGCCCCCTCCGGTCCTGTCCCACCCTCTCGTCATATCAGTGACAGAGTGAACACACAACGTGAACGGCCGATGTGGTCGGGATTGACAGGCCCATGGGTGCTGCCTGACCCCGTGAGCGAAGCGCGGGCCAGACAGCACCGGCGCGGGAATAGCGTTCCCCTGGCCGCTCCCGCCTCTCCGTCCTATCAGTGACGGCTCGGCTACGTAGATGATCAGCGGGCTTGGGCGATTCCGGGCATACGGGCGGGTCCGCCGTTTGGGAGGTGCTGCCCGGCTCGCCGCACCGGGGATAGAGCCGGACAACACCGGCACGGGAAGGGCACCACAGCCTCCACCGCCCGAACATCACACTACATGACCGTCATGCTGCCGAATGCAACCGGGTGGCCAATAGCGGACACAGCGATGCCGCTCCCGCATGCGCGACCATGCGACGTGACCGGACTCGGCCCGCGAACAAGCCCCTAACACGCGAGGCGCGAAAGCGCACGCCTGCATGCCGGACGGGCATCACGTTGAACGATTCGAACATATGTTCGAGTACTGCTTGCCAGTGTGGGTGTGTCAGCGGGACACACCCCTGAAGGGAGGCAGACGGATGCGCTTTCCGATCGACACAGGGCGGTTGGCCTTCACGGTAACCGCGCCACCGAATGCGGCCAAGGACTTCACGACCAAGAAAGCGAAGGTCACCGACGACGGTCAGCCGATCATGGTCGTGACGCTGCTGGCCATGGACGGGGCCGACTCGGCAAAGATCAAGTTTAATCTGCCGGGCGAGCAGAGTCACCTGGTGCCGGGCCTGCCGGTGCGGGTGGAGGGGCTGTGCTTCAACACGGCCAAAGAGGGCGAGGTCCGATGGTGGAGCGCTGCCGCCGTGACCGGCGTGCACGCCTCGGCCGCCGCGAACGCGGCTCACTCGGTGCCGCCCTCGGTGCCCGCGTCGATGCCGGGTGAGGGTGCGGCCGGTGTCACGCGGGGACGGAGCCCGCACGCCTCGGCCTCGTCCGCTTCGGCACGGCACGGCGGTAGCCCGATGGCCACCGGTGGCGAGAGCACGTCATGAGCGGGATCGGGGGTCCGCAGGTTCCGGGTCGGCCGTCCGGGCTGCCGCCGATGGTGGAGATGCCCGCCGCGCCAATCCGGGCGCAAAGCACTGCGGCGTCGCGGCTGACCATGTACGTGCTGCGGCCGATGTGGCTCCTCCGGCGGGAGCTGGGCCTGATCACGGCCACGGGGCTACTGCTGGGCGGCGGCTGGTCGCTGGGCGGCTGGCCGGTGCTGGCGGGCCTGGCGGTCTGGCTGGTCGCGATGTTCGGCGGGGTCCCGGCGGTGCGCGGCTGGCTGCTGCACATGCTGTGGCACTCGCGGGTGATCCGCCGCTGGGACCGGGCGGCCCGCTTCGCCGGGCTGGCCACCTACAACGACCGCATCCCCCGCGTGATGCGGGCAGAGCGGACGGCGGCCGGGGAACGGCTGCGGGTACGCCTGCCCAAGGGCAGCGCGGCGTGTGAGGTGGACGATCGCGCGCCGTGGCTGGCCTCGTCGCTGGCCGCCTCCGGCGTGGTGGTGACGGCCGATGAGGTCAACGCCCGGTACGCGCTGGTGGAGGTGATCCGGCGTGACCCGTTCGCCGCACTGGGGGCGCTGGCCTGGCCCTGGGCCGGTGCGCCGGACGCGGGCTGGATGTCCTGCGCCTGGGAGCCCATCCCGGTCGGCGTGGCCGAGAACGGGGAACTGGTCACGGTCGCTCTGCTGAGCGGCTCGGGTGACGGGCCGCCCGAACTGGACAAGCCGGACGGGCTGGAGGAGCTGGACGGGGGGCGGCGGCGATGAGCGTGCATCTGCTGATCGGCGGCGCTCCGGAAGCGGGCAAGTCGGTGGCGCTGCACAGCGTCCTGGCCGGGCTGCTGCTCGACCCGGGCACGGACGCGGTGATGATCGACGGCAAGGCGGGCGTGGAACTGGCCGTCTGGGAGAAGGTCGCGCACGGCGGCATCCGGTGCGAGATCGACAGCGCCACGGCGGGCCTGGAATGGGCGTGCAAGCGGATGGATGAGCGGTACGCGCTGCTGTCGGCGTCCGGGCTGCGGAAGATCACGCCGGGTATGAGGCATGGTCCGCTGCTGGTCGTGGTCGATGAGCTGGCCGCGTTCACGCTGCACCCGGACAAGAAGAAGCGGGCCGCGTTCCTGGAAGGGCTGCACGATCTCGGCGCGCGGGGGCGCGCGGCGGCGGTGCGGCTGATCGCCGCCACGCAGAAGCCGGGCAGTGACGTCATCCCGACCTACATCCGGGATCTGTTCGATACCCGGTGGGCGCTGCGCTGCTCGACGCGGGACGCCTCGGACACGGTGCTGGGCGCGGGCTGGGCGGCGCGGGGCGTGGACGCCTCCACGATCGGCCTGGGCGCGGCGGGGGTCGGCTACCTGCTGGCCGGGCCTGCCGGCCCGACCAAGATCAAGGGGTTTTACCTGAGTGACGCGGACCTGGCGCGGCTGGCGGCGTATGCGGCTGAGCTGCGGCGTCCGGGCTACTAGGGGGAACGCGGCAGGTCCGGGGATCGCATGCGATCACGCGCGACCTGTGCACGACAGCGGGCATCCGGCCCGCTGATCGGCGGGGGCCGACCGGCACCCCGTCACCACCTACTCCACAGGGAGAAGATCATGTCGAAGTTCAAGCCGTCCACCCTGTTCGCCTCCGCGATCATCGCCGCTGGGCTGGCTGTCAGCGCGGTCGCGCTGCCCGCCACCGCGCACACCGGTACGCAGACCAGCGCGGCCAGCGCGGCGAGCACGGCCAGCACGGCCAGCACGGCGCGGAAGGCGGCTTGCCGGAAGATCGTCATCACCGGGGTTCGCGTCGGCGTGCGGGAGTTCGCTTTCACGAACGCGGATGTGCTGCGGGTGAGGGACACCGGTAGGACCCTGACGTCGTGCGGGGTGCTGCGGGGCAACGGCTCGAACGGCTACGCCGACAAGTGCGGTCGCAGCGGCCGTAACTGGTACCTGGTCAAGATCCCCGCGACGCGTAATTGGCTCGGGCAGAGCCTCACGCAGGGGTACGTACCCGCCACATGCGCGCGGGTCGCGGGCTGATCGTCCGGTCGCGGTGACAGGCGGCTGATCGGGGGCTGGGAGCCGTCGCGGGGGTCCGAGAGCCGTCCGGGATCGTCACATCCGTCCCGGGCGGCTTTCCGGAAAGCGAGATTATCGCCTACGGATTGTCACCTAAGCCTTGAACCAAGCGATTGCTTGGTTGATAAAGGTGGGTATCTGACAGTCTCAACCGGCACAACACGCACAACGGGGGTGCCGCCTCACCCTTGGGAACGTCGCGGGCGCATCGGGCGCTGTGCGGCACACGCGAACAACGAGAAGGAGGACGAGCGCGTGAAGATGTGGGTGGCAGACGAAGAGTTCCAGCCGAGAGAGATCGGGGACGAGCACGCGGCGGAACGGTTCATCCGGTGGCTGAGCAAGTGCGGCCAGCAACGACTGGAAGAGGATCTTCGGGCGTTCGTGCACGCACCGTGGCAGTGCGGCGGGCTCGGGGCGGCGCTGCTGGACGCGCCGGAGGACCTGGAGGCGCTGCGGCGCGCGGTCCTGGAGCACTGGGAGCCGGTGAGGGCGGGCCGCTGATCGCCCGCGCCTAGAACCGCTCGGGAAGTCTGCGCACCGGGGGCGCGTCGCGGGGAACCGCTCCCGGCTGTGGACGGGTCCGGCAAGAGTCCGGAAGGGGATGTCAGATGATGAGAAGCACGTCCGTGTTGGGACAGATGATCGCCCGGGTGGCCGATGATGACGACTACCGGCGCTGGGCGGGGCAAGTGGAGCGCGCGGGGTTCTGCGTGCGGCCGGTCCGGCTGTCCGGCTCGGCGACGATGGTCGATCAGGGGACCGGTGAGATCGGAGCGCGTTATGACAGCTCCGGTGAGCCGGGCGGGGTGCTGCTGGTGGCGTGCAAGGACCGCCGCGAAAGCGTGTGCCCCCCGTGCGCGGCCCGCTACCGCGCCGATGCCTGGCACGTGTTCGCCGCTGGGGTGACGGCTGGCCGGGGCGGGACTGCTGACGAGAGCGCTGACGGGCTGGATGACGGGGATGAGCCGGGGGGCACCCCGATCGTGCTGGCCACCTTCACCGCGCCCAGCTTCGGCAAGGTGCACGCGGCACGTGACGGCGGGATCTGCCGTGCCGTGCGGGGCGGACAGAGCGGCAAGCGCGGTAAGGGCATGTGCGAGCATGGCAGGCCGTTAGGGTGCCCTGCGCGCCACGATTTCGCTGACGCTGTGGTGGGGGCTCCGCTGTGCGTGGACTGTGCGGACCTGGCCGGGCAAGTGCTGTGGAACGCGCACGTGGGTGAGCTGTGGCGGCGCACGGTGATCTATGTGTATCGGGCGCTGGCCGCGCTGGCTCCAGCCCTGGGCGGGCGGCCGGTCGGGGTGCGCCAGATCCGGGAGCTGCTGCGGGTGTCGTATGTGAAGGTCGCCGAGTTCCAGCGTCGGGGCGTGGTGCACCTGCACGTGCTGGCGCGGCTGGACGGGGTGGACCCGGCTGATCCGGATGCGGTGCTGCCCGCTCCGGCGTGGGCGGGAGTGGAGTTGCTGACGGCGGCGCTGCGGCAGGCTGCCGGACGGGTGAGCGTGGCCCTGCCGGTGGTGGACGCTCACACGGCGGCGGTGGCGTGCTGGGGCAGGCAACTGGATGTGCGGCCGGTGGCGGCCAGAGACGTGGACGCGGCTCGGGTGGCGGGCTATCTGGCCAAGTACGCGACCAAGACCTTGTCCGACAGTGTGAGCGGGCTGCCCGCCTCCCGGCCTGCTGCGGGTGAAGAGGATACGGGCGGCAGGCTGGCGGGGCATGTGGCGGCGCTGACGGCGACGGTGCGCAAGCTGGCACGCCTGGCCACCTGCCGGACGCTTCGGCTGGCGCGGCACGTGCACACGCTGGGGTTCCGGGGGCATGTCACGTCCAAGAGCCGCCGCTACTCCACCACCTTCACCGCGTTACGTGAGCGGCGGCGGGCCTGGCGGCGGGCACAGGCCGGTCGGGAGCACGACCCGTGGGCGCACGACAGCGGCGGGGCGGTGGTCGTGGTCGGTGAATGGCGGATCGCCGGTATCGGGTACCACACGTTCGGGGATCGGGTGCTGGCCGATGTGCTGGGGCGTGAGCATCGCCAAGCGCGTCAAGCGCGGCGTCTGGGCCTGACCGAATAGCCAGCGCATACGGCGTGCCGGCGACTGCGGCCAGGGTGCGCACCTGGGAAAACGTGCCGTAGGCACCACTTCGGAAGTTCTTCGCTGTTCGGGGTTGGCCCTTCTTCCCCGGCGTCTCACCTGCGCCTGATCGACGGCGCGTAACCACTCTGCTGTGGGTGGGTGGGTGGGCTGCCCGGCCGCTGTCCGACAGCGCTCATCAAACGATCATGGGGCGGCCTGCCCTGATTCCGGCCTGCGCTGATCATGGGCGCGGGGCCGGTGCGGGGCCTGGTCTGCCGGTCGAGACAGGCGGCAAGGGGATGGACGGGCGAGACAGGACGGAAGATCAGCGGTTACCCGGACAGGAGCACGCGGCGGACGTGCCGACGGGGCCGACAGACAGCGACGATGACAAGATCACGGCCATGGTGCGGGGCTGGCCTCCGCTGACGGAAGGCCAGCGTGAACGGCTCGCGCTGCTGCTGCGCTAGCTGCCCTGAGATCAGGGCATGCCCCCGCCGGGTGCGATCGTCGGCGGGGGCACCGGCGCGTTACGCGGCAAGCGGCATGCCGGGCTGGGGCGGGGTCGGCGTGTTCGGATCGATGATCACACAGTCCTCCACGGGGACGTTGCGGCGGCGGCCGATCGGCAGGACCTTGACCGTGACCAACAGTTTCAGGATCTCCCGCTTGCGGCCTAGTGACAGGCCGTCCCATGTGAGCTGCGCGTCGTCGGATGCGGCGAACTCGGCCAACGGGCTGTCCGATGTCGCCTGCTTCAAGATCCCCCGGATCTCCTCGATCCGGGCCATCGCGGTAGCGATCGCCTCGTCGGCGGTCTCCTCGTCCCACTTGCCCAGCGTGACCTTACGGGCGGCGTTCTTCTTGGCCTGGTTCAACGTCACGATCTCCTCGCGCAACGCGGCGGCGTCCACGTCCACATGCGCCGGGAGGAGATCGTGAACATCCTCGCGCGACAGGCGCTTGATCAGTACCCGCTCCAGGTAGGCGTCCAGCGCTTCGGCCCTGGGCAGGCAATGCCCCTTGCTGCGGCACCGGTAGACGGGCTCGCCCCGGCTGTTCCTGCGGACGGTCGCGGTCGTGCCGTCGTCGCACCGGCCACACAGCACGATCAGCGAACCCAGCCACTTCGGCGTGTTGCCGGGGCTCATCTGGCGGGACGGGTCGGCGAACATCGTGATCAACGCCTGGCGCGTGTCCTCCGGAATGATCGGCTCGTACACGTCCCGGCGGATGATCTTCCCGTCATAGACGGAGTGGCCAGAGGTACGCGGGTGCGTCAAGATCTGCTTGACCGTGCGGGCGGTCCACCGCTGCGTCTGCATGACCTTGCCCTTGCGCTTGATGGTCCGGCCGTCGGCCTGGCTGGCGGTCTTGACGCCCCGCTTGGCCATGTCGCGGATGACCTGTTCCATCGGCACGCCTGCAAGGAGCTCTTTGGCCCATCGCCGGATCTCTGCGGCTTCCGCCTCGTTGTGCCGCGTCTTGTCCATGACGGGCCGGTCCTCATAGACGCGTTCCATCGTCGGGGCCGTGGGGTTCACGCACACCGACCGAACCCGGCCGGTGTCCACCCCCCAACCGTAAGGACGGACGCCACCGCCATAGTCACCGTTGCGGGCCTGACGCTTGCGGGCCAGCGCGACCCGTTCGCCCCGCTCGCCGGACTCGTACTCGCCTTCATTGGTGTCGTTGATGAGATCCCTGCGCCCCTGGGGCTTGTTCAGGTTGTACTCGCCCCCGCGCGCCACGCTGAACAACCGGACCTTGTGCGCGCGGGCAATCTTGATGAACTGGGTCACCTCCTCGACCTTGCGGTGCAGCCGCTTGGCGTGCCAGATGATGATGATGGCGATCTTGCCCGCCAGCATGTCCGCCAGCATGCGCAGATACTCCGGACGCTCGATGTCCTGATAGGCCGAGACGTCGTTGTCGCTGTAGGTGAACCGGATCTCGCCCAACTCGAACTCGTCGGCAAGATCCTGATTCTCTTCGTGCTGGCTGCTGACTCCGGCACCGGTCTTGGCCTTGTCCAAGCTCTTGCGTGTGTAGTCCACGACCCAACGGGGCTGCTCGGGGCCGTGCTGCCCACTGGTGGTTCGCTCGGCTGCGGTCTGGAGCTTGCCCATGGTTCCCGTCCCTTCGCTGTGCCCGTTTCCGGTGGTTCTACCTCGATTATGTGCCTCAAATCCGTAGTCGGGAAGACGACCACCCTGCGCGGTCTGCTCGGGCTGGTCCAGCGCCGGGGCGAGATCCTGCTGGAAGGCAGGGACATCTCCCGCCTGCACACCCACGAGGTGGTCCGGCTGGGAGTCGGCTACGTGCCGGAGAACCGGGACGTCTTCGCCGGCCTCACCGTGCAGGAGAACCTGCGCCTGGCCGAGCGTCCCGGCGGCCCGCACCACTACGACCTGGTCTACGAGCTCTTCCCGCGGCTGCGTGAACGGCTGCGCCAGCGGGCCGGGACGATGTCCGGCGGCGAGCAGCAGATGCTGGCCCTGGCCCGCGCCCTGCTCAACGACAACCGCCTCCTGCTGATCGACGAACCCAGCCAGGGCCTGGCCCCGCACCTGGTGACCCACCTGGCCGACGCCCTCACGCGCGTCGCCACCCTGGTCACCGTCGTGCTGGTCGAGCAGAACCTGAACCTGGTCCGCCGCCTGGCCAGGGACGCGGTGATCCTCGACCAGGGTCGCGTCGTCTGGACCGGCGACGTGGGCCGGCTGCTCAACGACGACGAACGAACACGCGACTACCTCGGAGTGGGGGTGGCACGATGACCGGCCGCCGGGCCGCCTGCCGTACCGGAGCGCGGGCATGAGCACCTTCATCCTCTTGACGATCACCGGGCTCGGCCTGGCGGCGCTCTACTTCCTCGTCGCGTCCGGGCTGTCGCTGATCTACGGGCTCATGGACGTGCTGAACTTCGCGCACGGCGCGTTCCTCACCATGGGCGGCTACGCCGCGTGGCTCGTCGTGGACGCCACCGGAAGCTTCACCCTCGGCGTGCTGGCCGCGATCGTGGTCTGCACCGCGCTGGCGGCGCTGATGGAGACGACGCTGCTGCGCCGGCTGTACGGATCGCACGTGCCGCAGGTGCTGCTGACCGTCGGACTGCTGCTGGCGATCACCGCGCTGATCCGGTCGGTCTTCGGATCCGACGCCCACCCGATCGCGACCCCGGCCTGGATGAACGAGGTGACCGAGGTCTTCGGCGCCCCGATCCCCAACAACCGGTTCCTGCTGATCCTCGTGGCCGTGGCCGTGTACCTGGCGATGTCGGCCTTCCTGGCCAGGACCCGGTACGGGCTGATCATCCGGGCCGGGGTGGAGAACCGGGCCATGGTGACCGCGCTCGGCATCGACGTACGCCGGGCGTTCACCCTGGTCTTCGCCATCGGCGGAGCGCTCGCCGCCCTGGCCGGCGCGCTCACCGGGGCCATCAACAACGCGGTCTCGCCGGAGCAGGGCATCAGCCTGCTGATCTACGCGTTCATCGTGGTGATCATCGGGGGTCTGGGCTCGTTCCGCGGCTCCGCCCTGGCCGCCGTCCTGGTCGGCCTGCTCCAGCAGTACGCCAACTTCTACGGCCTGGTCGGCGCCGGTGACCTGATCGTCGTCCTCATGCTCGCCGCCATCCTCCTCATCCGCCCCCAGGGCCTGCTCGGAAGGGTCGCCACATGACCGACCAGATGACCCGCCCCGGGGCGGTGGCCACGGCGCGCATCCTGGGTGGCCCGCGCCCGTGGGTCAGACCGGTCTCGCTGGCACTGCTCCTGCTGATGGCCGCGCTGCCCGCCCTCGACGTCCAGATCCCCCTGCTCTTCGACGGGACGCTCGCCAGCCCCGGCGTGCTGCACCTGCTGTCCCTGATGTGCGTGATGGCCGCCATCGCGATCACCTACGACCTGCTGTTCGGCTTCACCGGCCTGCTCTCCTTCGGCCACGGGCTGTACGTCGCGATCGGCATGTACACCACCGCGGTGGTGCTGACCAACACCGGCCTCGGCCTCGGCGGCGCCCTCGGCTACGTGGTGGTGCTCGGCGTGGCCGTGCCGCTGGTGCTCGGCGCCGTCGTCCTGCGGGTCGGCGGCATCGCCTTCACCATGGCGACCCTGGCCTTCGCCCAGGCCGGAGCCATCTTCGTGGTGCGGGACCCGTTCCGGGTGACGGGCGGCGAACTCGGCCTCGCGCTCCCGTACGAGCAACTGCCCGACGTGCTGGTCGGCGTGGTCAACGCCAAGTACCGCTACTGGCTGGCGCTGGCGCTGCTGGTGCTGACCGTCGTGGTGGTGCGCTGGGCGCTGGCCTCGCGGCCGGGCCGGGTGTGGCGGGCGATCCGCGACAACGAGACCCGCGTCACCGTGCTGGGCCTGCGCTCCTACGCGTTCAAGCTGATGGCCTTCACCCTGTCGTCGTTCCTGGCGACCCTGGGCGGCATGGTCTACGCGCTGATCGTCGGCGGCGCCCACGCGGAGGTGACCGACTCCACCTTCACGCTCGGGTTGCTGGTCATGGTCGTGCTCGGCGGATCCGGCCGGCTGTCCGGCGCGCTCATCGGCGGCCTCGTCTACACCTACCTGAGCCACCGGCTGGGAGATCTGTCGACCACGGTCAGCGGGCCGCTCAGCGAGCCGATGTTCGTCCTCGGCGTGCTCTTCGTCGCTCTGATCATGTTCCTGCCCGGAGGCATCGTCTCCCTGGTCCGCCGTACCGAGTCCCGAGGAGAAGCGTGAGCGTGCGCATCGCCGGAACCGCGAGTTACCTGCCACGCCACCGGATGACCGCGACCGAGATCTCGGCCCTGAGCGGGATCCCGGAAGATGTGATCGTCGAGCGGTTCGGGCTGAGCGGCAAGCACATCGCGCCACCCGGCGAACACGTCACCGACATGGCGGCGAAGGCGGGCGCCCAGGTGCTGGCCGAGACCGGGACCGACCCCGCCGACGTGGACGCGGTCGTCTACTTCGGCTCGACCTGGAAGGACCACGCCGTCTGGCAGGCCGCGCCGCGGATCGCCCACCTGCTCGGCACGCACCGCGCCTTCGCCCTCGAGCTCGACTACGTCTCCTGCGGCACCCCGGTGGCCTTCCGGGTCTGCCGGGACCTGATGGTCGCCGAGCCGCACCTCAGGCGGGTGCTCGCGGTCGCGGCCAGCCGGGAGTCGTACCTGCTCGACTACACCAACAACCGCTCCCGCTTCGCCTTCAACTTCGGGGACGGCGCCGCCGCGGCGCTGCTCACCCGTGACGGCGGTGTCGCCGAACTGCTCGAAAGCGAGATGATCACCGACGGTTCCTTCTCCCACCAGGTACGGGTCCCCGCCGGGGGCAGCGTCGAGCCCGCCAGCGAGCACACGGTCAGGAACGGCCGGCACCTGATCGACGTGTCCGACCCGGCCTCGATGAAGGAGGGCCTGGACCGGGTCTCGCTGCCCAACTTCGTGCGGGTGGCCGAAGGGGCGCTCAAACGATCCGGCCTCGGGCTGCACGACGTCGCCCAGCTGTGCGTCCTGCACATGAAACGCTCGATGCACGACGGCCTGCTCGCCGCCCTGGGACTGCCCGCCGACCGCGCCCTCTATCTGGACGACACCGGACACATGAGCGGCGTGGACCCGCTCCTCGCCCTGGACCGCGCGGCACGCACGGGCAGGCTCAACCCGGACGACATCGTGCTGCTGCTGGCCGCCGGCACCGGCTACACCTGGGCCGCCACCGCGCTGCGCTGGAACCGTCGGGGGCCCGTCGGCGTCAACCGGTGAAGCGGATCGTCGCCCCTCGGTCGGTGACCGACAGCACGCGGAACGAAAGGCCGCCGACGGATCCCCGGCCGCCTTCCCCGAGGTTGACGCCGCCGCCGGTCGTCAACACCCGGCCGTTGACCCGGCGTACGGAGGTCGTCCGCACGGCCACCGTTTCGGCGTCCACCTTGGAGACGCGGATCTTGCGGGAGCCGTACGTGGCGGAGACCCGGAAGCTCACCGGCTTGGTGAAGGTGAACTTACACTTCCCGTCGTAGCAGCTCCGCAGGTCCGGCTTGGCCGCGGCGTCGGCCGGCTGCGCGGCGAGGGCCGGCGCCACGGCGAGTGCGCACGCGAGGGCGATGGCGGTGATGGAGAACCGTTTCATGGTCTGTTCCTACAGGCCGCCGTCCGGGAGGGGTCCCGGGCTTCACGGGATGGGATCGACCGTGCCGGGAGGCGGGCCGGCCGGTTCGTCGAGGAGCCGGAGGTCGGAGGGGCCGATCGTGGCGGAGACCAGCAGCGCCATGATCAGGTTGTGGTTGAGCGTGTTGCCCAGCGGCGGCGGGATCTCCTCCTCCAGCAGCCCGGGCACCTTGGCGCTGAGCCGCTTACGCGTCTGGGTGACGATGTGGGCGGCCCGCTTCGCGGTCCACTTGTCCGCGGGGCGGAGGCGGCCGAGCTCGTCGGCGACCTGGGCCCAGGTCAACGGCTGGGGCCAGGGCTCGGGCCGGAGATATCGCTGGCCCAGGCAGACCAGGACCAGGCGCTCGACGGTGCTGAGTGGCCATCCGTTCGGGTCGCGGGTGTCGGCCTCCTGGGGGACCCGCGTCGCCGGGTGCGATGTCATGACGATCCGTGTTTCGAACAGGTGCTCCTGCCGGGGGGCGACGATGAACAGCGGTGTGTGGGCCACCGGCAGCGGCGCGCGGTGTCCGGTGAGCACCAGCCGCCCGCCCGGAAGGCGGATGGGCAGGTTGCCGAGGTTGCACAGGACCCATCGCGCGTTCTCGTAGGTGATGAATCCGTGCTGTCGGCTGACGTACGGGTCGTCCAGGCCGACACAGACGTGGACATCCGGCTCGCAGCGCCCGAACACCACGTCGAACCCGGCGTCCGGCGCGACGCGGATCCCGCCGTTGGTCCCCCGGACGTACAGGCTGCCCGGCACGTCCGCCGGAAGTCCGCCGGAGACGGACTCCTTCGGCAAGAGGTCCACCTTGCTGCGGGGGCCGTGTTTCGCCGATGCCATGCCGCTAACCTTTCACGAGCCCGGCAGGCCTGACAGAGGGAAGTTCGGGTACGTTCGCCGCTCGGTAAGGCTATGGTAGATCCACTCCGAAGGATCACAATTACCACATGGTTGATTACATGCCGCTGACTTCCGGCGACCCCGAGGAGTTAGGCGGTCTCAGACTCCTCGGCAGGCTGGGCCAAGGCGGGCAGGGTGTCGTCTACCTCGCCATGACTCCGATGAACGCGCGCGTGGCCGTCAAATGGCTGCACCCGTCCGACGAGGAGAGCATGGCGCGCTTCATGCAGGAGGCGACGCTCTCCCGGCGGGTGGCGACGTTCTGCACCGCGGCTGTGCTCAGCACGGGTGTCGAGCAGGGCCGGCCGTACATCGTCAGCGAGTACGTCGAGGGCCGCTCGCTGGAGCGGATCGTCAGGGAGGACGGCCCGCTCTCCGGCGGTGACCTGGAGCGGCTGGCCATCGGCACCGCCACCGCGCTCGCCGCGATCCACGATGCCGGCGTGGTGCACCGGGATTTCAAACCCGGCAACGTCATCATGGGCGCCGACGGCCCGCGCGTGATCGACTTCGGCATCGCGCGCACGCTCGGCCCGGCCACCATGACGAGCAGCACGCAGATCGGGACCCCCGCGTACATGGCTCCCGAGCAGATCAGAGGGCTCGGGCTCGGATCGGCGGCCGACCTGTTCTCCTGGGCCGGCACGATCGTCTTCGCGTCCTGCGGGCGGGCGCCGTTCGGCAACGACGGGACGCACGCCGTGATGAACCGCGTGCTCACGGGGGAGCCCGATCTGGGCGCGCTCGACGAACGGCTGGGCGAGCTGGTGCGGCAGTGCCTGGCCAAGGAGCCGGAGCGCCGCCCGACGGCCATGGACGTGATCACGCGCCTGCTGCGCAATCCGGAGCTCGGCGCCGACCCGCTCGTGGAGGGAACCAGGCAGGCCGCTCCGGACGGCGCTCCGCCCACTGACGGTGGCAGGACGTCGCGCAGGCCGTTCGTCGTCGCCGCCGCGGCCCTGGTCGTCGCGGCCGCCGTGGTGGCCGCGACAGTGCTGGTCGGCTCGCTGCGGACGGGCACGCCCACACCCCCACCGACCGCGAGGGAGTCCACGGCTGCGCCGTCGCCGACCACGCTGCCGGGCGGGCCGATCACGCTCAACGAGAGCCCGTCCGACCCGATCACGCTGACGTCGTACGAGGCCTACGACAAGAAACTCGACGACGACGTCAACTATGCCAGGCAGTCGCTGCGAGGGAAGTTCGACAAGTATCCGGGCAACCTGGAGTCGCGAGTGTCCCCCGACGGCCGCTATCTCGTGGGAAGGCCGGACGACTACACCTCGGACGGGTACGACTCGATCCTCATCACCGATCGGCAGGCGGGCTCCAGTTTCCGGGTCAAAACCGTACGGAAACCATTGGACACCAGCATCCGAGCCTGGTCGAAGGACAGTTCCAAGGTCCTCCTGAACCTCAACAGAAAGCTGGAGAACAAGCAGGGCAAGGACGTCTGGACCACCCTGGGCTTCGCCATCGTCGACGTGGCCGGCAACGACGTGGCCCAGAGCAAGGTCCGGGTGGTCGACGTGGCCGACGACTCGATCCGTGACAGCGACTTCGGCTGGGACGGCGCCGATCAGGGCGTCGTCATCGTCTACGGCGAGGACGAGGGGTTGCGCTTCTTCGACGCCGCCGGCAGACGCACGCGCGACCTGCCGGGCGTGGGGCCGCTGGCCTCCGGCACCGTCGACCTCTTCTCGCCCTCGGGCAGGGTGTTCGTGACCGACTGCCCGGGTGACGACGAAAGCGACCACTGCCTCTGGGACGCCGCCACCGGCAAGCAGGTGCACAGGTTCTCCTCTGACTGCGACAAGGTGCTCGGCTGGTACGACGAGTCGCATCTCTACTGCTGGGAGAACGACAACGGCGCCCATGACGAGGTGCGCGTGGTGGCTTTCGACGGCAAACTGCTGCGAAGGCTGCTGGAGTCCCCGGACGAGGCCGAACTCGCCCCGTTCTTCACGATCAACCCCACCGGCTCGTGAAACACACGCCGGGACCCCTCCCGAAGGAGGCGCCGTTCTCGACATGTCCACGAGCGAACAGGCCCTCATGATGCTGGAACAAGTCCGGGCCCGGCGGTAATCGAGCGGCGGCCGGCGGGACTACTGGGTGTGGACGATCCCGAAGAACGATTCACCCTGCTGTACGACCGGTACTACCGGAACGTGCTGGGCTATGTGCTGCTCCGCGTCGAACAGGGCGTGGCCGAGGACGTGTGCAGCGAGACGTTCCTCGTGGCCTGGCGGCGGCTCGACGAGTTGCCCGAGCAGGTGCTGCCGTGGCTGCTCGGCGTCGCCCGCAACAAGCTCGCCAAGCAGCGTGACGTGCGGTACCGGCGCGAGGACCTGGTCGAGCGGATCGCCAAGCTGACCAGTGAGCAGGAGCACGTCGCCTGGGACGTCG
This sequence comes from Nonomuraea sp. NPDC054003, assembly GCF_055585125.1. Lineage (NCBI taxonomy): Bacteria > Bacillati > Actinomycetota > Actinomycetes > Streptosporangiales > Streptosporangiaceae > Nonomuraea > Nonomuraea sp. NPDC054003. The sequence goes on along the minus strand of NZ_JBVJKR010000014.1, from coordinate 29,661 downwards.
CCGAGCACGTGGTGGACCGGGAGCAGGCCATCTCCGCCTTGCGCGCCCTTCCCGAGAAGGACGTGGAGGCGATGATCCTGGCCACCTGGTACGGCCTGACGCCCGACCAGGCCGCGACGGTCATGGGCTGCTCGGCGCGAGCGTTCAACGTCCGGCTGCACCGGGCGCGCAAGCGGCTCGACAGCAGGCTGCGCCAGGAAATGGGAGCCGCGCGACGGCCGATGCGACAGACGCGCGGCCACTTCGCCGAGGAGAGCTGACACCCGTGGGGGAAGACATGACCGACCGTATGTTCGCCCGGCTCAGGCCCGATGAGCTGGACGAACTCGCCGAGGCGAGTTACCGGCGGCGCCGCCGCGAGGACCTCGCCCGAACGTTCAGCAGCACCCGGAACCCGGCACCCGCGCCGAGACGTCCTCTGTTTCTCCTGGCCACCGGCGCGGTCGCCGCGGTCGCCGCCGGAGCGGTCGTCGTCTCCACCGGCGTGCTGTCCGGCACGCCCGCCGGCGACACCCCGCCGGTCGCGGCTTCGAGCACCCCCGGGAGCACGACCGGCGGCACGGGGGCGTCGCCGGCCACCCGGATCGACGCCCGATCCTTCCTGCTCGCCGCCGCGGCCACCGCACTGCGCGAGCCCGCCGCGACCGGCGACTACTGGTACGTGCGACAGCGTACGACCCATCCCACCGCCCACCTGCCGGAGGAGTTCTGGACCGAGGCGCGGAAGCTCCAGCTCCAGGAACAGGCGGAGGTCGACAGGACCGGCGCCGAGGACGACGAGCTGGTGGCGATCAACGAGAAGTACAACAAGAAGCTGGAGAACCTGCGCAAGAGCATCCAGCCCGACGGGCCCCCGTACCGGGCGTACATCGTCGAGTCCGAGGAACGGTGGCGGCCGAAGCGGCTCGGCGGCACCCACCGCGTGAAGAGCAGCGATCGCGAGGTCGTCTTCCCCTCACCGCAGGACGAGGCCAAGTGGAAGGAGGAGGGCTCGCCGAAACTGGCGGAGGACAAGCCCAAGAGCGTCGACGACAACCTTCCGCGGCCCCTGTCGATCCCCAACATGGACATCACCATGCAGAACGTCGGCGACCTGCCCACGTCGAAGAAGGTGCTGGCCGGCCGCCTGCGCGCCCAGTTCGCGAAACTGCCGGACCCCCACAAGGAGTTCGACCTCTACCTGTGGCAGACCACCGTCGACCTGATGACCGCCCCGACCACTCCCGGCACCCGGGCGGCCATCTTCCGTATCCTCGCCGACCAGCCCGGCATCACCTCCCACGGCGAGGTCGAGGACGCCACCGGGCGCGCGGGGGTCGGCCTGGCGGTCGAGAGCGACGACGGGTACGAGTTCCAGCTCGTCGTCGACGAGGACACGGCGGAACTGCTGGAGTACTCGGTGGCCGAGAAGGACGAGGACACGGTCCGTGTCACCTTCGAGGAGTTCGGCTGGACCGACAAGCCGGGCCGGCGCCCGCAACGCTAGCCGGCCATGTGGCGCTGCCCGACTGCGGCAACAGGGGGCAGCGCGCCCGGCACCGGTATTGGCACACTCGTCCCATGCACAACGGACGGCTCTTCACCCTCGTCGGCGGAATCTTCGGCCTGGTCGGTCTGGTCCTGCTCTGCGTCACCATCGCGCTGGCCGCCTCCACGGCGAGTTTCCTTGCCTCGGCCCAGCGGACAGACGGGACCGTGGTGGAGCTGACCGCACGGACCAGCACGACCCGGAATTCCGACGGCTACATCCGCCGCAGCACCACGTGGTTTCCGACCGTGGAGTTCACGGTCGACGGCAGGCAGTACTCGTTCCAGAGCTCCACGGGCAGCAACCCACCGGCCTACGCGGAGGGCGAGAGCGTGCCCGTCGCCTACGACCCGGACGACCCGTCCGACGCGCGGATCTCCTCGTTCTGGTCGGCGTTCCTGGCCCCGCTGATCACCGGCGCACTGGGCCTGGTGTTCACCCCGGTCGGCACGCTCTTGTTCCTCAAGGGCCGCCGTCTCACCCGGCGACGCCCCTGACCGTGGAACCAGGCCTGGCGATCAAGGGCCGAGACCGCGGCTGGCTCAGATGGGAAGATCCCAGTTCTTGATGAGCCCGGCCAGGTCTGCTCCGTGACGTTCGTGAGTGCCTCGGCCTTGGTCAACACCAGAGTGGAGTCGAACCGCGAACGACCGACAGGGCCGACGTCCCTGGCCTTCACATGTGCAGAACGTTTGCATCCGAAGGGCGAGCGCCACCGGCCGTACATGGCCCACCGATGTCCCCGGCTCCGTACGACGCATTCGCGTGTTCCTGGCGTTTCGACCTTTGTGTCCACGTTGAGTGAACGACCGGACGTTCACATATTCTACGAATCGTAGTGGAGCCGTGTGCTGTCTGGGGCTGCAGAGCGTCACCGTTTCCGGGCCGCCCACTAGAGATGGAGCACAGGTTTATCGCGATTACCGGCTTTCCGTGACGTGTGAGGGTCGTACCCTGTCAGGAGATTCTGTGTTCTGGGGAGTGTTGGTATCCCCGCTGAGCCGAGGCTGATAGCGGAACATAGAGAGGTGTGCCATATGTCCTTCGCCGAGCACATTATGCCGATCTTCCGCGCTACTCTGGAGGTGCTACGTGGGGCCGAGGGCCCAATGTCACCCGACGCTGTACGCGAGGAGGTTTCCAGGCGCATTGACATACCTCGTGACCTGCGGGGTTCTGATGCACACGGCGAGATTCGCTGGTGGACCCAGGTGAGTTTCCGCACAGGTGAGGCGGCGTCCCTGGGATGGATGACCAAGAGGAACGGCTGGTCGATCACCAGCGTTGGAGCCGAGGCACTGGATTACTTCCCGGGAGTTGCCATCTATCGGGAGTTGCAACGCCAGTACCGTGACCGTCGGCTCTTCAGAGCGGGCGATTTCCCAGGTGCGTTCGAGCAGTATCAACGCAACCTCGGTTATGCCCGGCAACTCGTGCACGGCGGTCGCAATCTGGAAAGATTGGGCGTCGGAGCCTTCGACGTCACGGACCTCTACCGGGCGGCATGGACTCAGGCGGTCGCGGCCCTCGACCATTGGGTTACTCAAGAGATCATCGATCGGGCAGTGGCTCTGGCGCAGCGGCCGGGAGCCCCGCGTCCGAACAATTTCAGCAAGCTGTCCATGCCGGTCGAGTTGGTGGAGAAAGTACATCGCAACGCCGAACCGTTGGAAGACGCGTTCCGTGCCGCGCTGGAACAGTTCTTCGAGTTCAAGACTTTCCAGCATCCGGACAAGATCGCAGAAGGGTTCTCCCATGTCAGCAAGGTCAAGCTGTGGAAGACCGTCGCCAGCAAGCTGACTGATCAAGACCCGAGCAAGCCAATCGAAGCCGATGAGATACGCAGGCAGCTCACCGAGATCGCCAGGCGCCGGAACAACATCGCGCACACCGCCGACCACGATCCGGACAGCTTCCGCCGTAAGAAGCGGATCACTGTGCGGGAGGCCGAGCAGACCATCGATGTACTCGAGTCAGTTGTGATCGCGATACTCCAGGCACTCGGCGACCCGCCGCCGACTACGGACTACAGCGTTCCCCCAGTTGAGGCCGGCTCCCTCGGGGCCGCACCAGCGCAGGCTGACGCGAAGCGTAAAGGTGTGATTCGAGCAACGCCCAAGTGGACCGAGGAGAGCCTTCTCCACGCCCTCGACGAGTACTGTCCTCCTGACGTGGCCGACACACTCCTCGCCGTCTACCGGCATGCGGAGAGCCATCCGGCCTTCCGCAGCTATTACTTCGGGGAAGGTGCCCATCCCTCTGTCACTGCCTGGTTCAGCATCGGCCAAGACGAAGCGGCGGTGTGGAGCATCTATACCGGCGTGAGCAGGTCGGTGCTGTCGATCAACTTCGAGTGGATGCGCAACAGGGGGGCATCGGTGGATGCCCTGGAGCGACTCGCCCGTGCCGTCTCCGTACTCGCTGGTTGGGAGAACATGCCGGCGCAGCTTTCCGCCGACAACTACGCGAGAAGGCCGTCCCTCTCTCCGGTCGCCCTGGCAAGACCGGATGCCTCTGCGGTCATCATCGGAGCGCTGGACGACCTGCTGACCGCAGATTCTTCGCCTCGAGCCTGGATGGTGCGCGGTGGTCATGAGGGGGAACGGGAGGCGCGAGCGTTGGAGGAGGGAATGATCGTCATCGGCTGGCATGAGGTGGGGAACCTCGCCCGCTATACAAGCCGAAATGACTTGGCCCAGGCCCTACGCGACGCCTTCCCGACGGCCGGCCCTCATGTTATCGCCAACTGGATGGGACAAGTCTGGAGATTTGCCACCGAGATCCGATCCGGAGACCTGGTAGCCATGCCGCTCAGATCAAATCCCGGCCACGTCGCCATCGGAGAAGTCATCGGGGCCTACGAACATCGTCCGCACGAGCCTGTCGACTTCCAGCAGGTGCGAAAGGTCAAATGGCTCCGCAAGGATGCGCCTCTCGGAACGGTCAAGGACGACCTGCGCGCCAGCCTGAACTCCATGCTTACGATATGCAGACTAGCTCATGACAATGCTGCCGTCCGGATCGCCCGGATGGCGGTGACCGGAACCGACCCCGGCGCAGCGGGGGAGGATGTCGTCGGCGCCGATAAGTTGACGGAAGAGGCGGCTCTGGAGTCTGACGGCGATCCGCAGCTATCCGGCGGCAGATGACCCGGAGGTTATCACTTCGGTAGTCTCTGATTTGAGCAAAAAGAGGGCGCTTATCGGGTACGTCGGTGGAAGCGGCCGGCTTCGAATGGTGTACCGCCGAGCGCTTTAGTTGGCGCAGCATCTCCGGAAAAATGCCTTCATTAGCACCTATGTCCAGACATTGCAGACAAACCATCGCATGTCGAGAAACTCATCGTTTGGCAGTCTTGTCGCTTTTATCGGATCATTCTTTGCCTTTCTCATGATGCTGCCCGGGATTCCGATTCCGACAATGGCGGGAATGTAGAAGCCGATCACTATATGCGGACAGCCGAAGACCGCCGTAGCAGTCAGCCAAACAGAAATGAGCTGTGCCGCGCCGCGATCCGGTGCGTCGTCGATTCGCTGGTGATCAGTTCTCATTCGTTCGCCATCCAGGATCGACGGGAAAGTCATGCGGTACAACCGACGGGGCGCCATGCTGGCCGCCGCGATATGCACGATGTTGGGCGCCATGGGCGGCATGGGCGGCGTGGCCGCGCACGCCGAGAGCGCCGTCCAGTCCGAGACCCGGCTCGTCCGCCCGTCGCCGCCCCCGGGCAAGGACGATTCCCGTCCCCCGGCCGGCCATCGGGTCTGCGGACCTCCTTACATCACCGGCGACCCCGACCTCGGGCCGACCGTCCTGCCGAGGACCGGTCATCTGGGCGCGATCCTGCGCGGCTACGTGCCGCTGGGCGAGCTTTCCCCGCAGCATTTCCTCTCGCGCTACTGGGACTACACCACGAACAACTACCGCTTCCCGCCTGACGCCGGCTTCGGCCGTTCCGGCGATTTCCCGAACGGCCGGCTGCTGCGTAAGACGACCTTCCTGCAGGCCGGCATGAAACTCGACCGGTTCGGCGGCTATTCGGGGTCGTTCCTGGCGCCGATGGGCGACCTGTACATCAGGCGGGGGCTGCCGCCGCGTAACCTGAACACCAACCCCGATGACCCCCAGCACCTGTGCAACTATCACGTGTTCCGAGTTCTCAAGTCGTTCCGCGTCGAGGTGGGCCCGGCCGCGCCCGCGTTCCAGATGCCGGGCGGCGGCACGCAATACCACGTGATCAGCAGATACTTCCCCGAACTCCCGCAGACGGACGACGAGGTCCCGGTGAGCTGGCTGCTGGCGAACAAATACCTGAAGGAGATCACACCGGTCACGTCCGCCCAGCTTTTGATCGACGGCAAGTGAACCGTCCAGGGCCCCGCCGCCCTGGCCGAGACGCGCCTCAGCTCGTCCAGTGACGGAGTTTCTGGGGGTTGCGTACGGCCCAGATGCGCTTGATCCGGTCACCCGCGACCTCGAACGCGAACACCGTCACGGTGACGCCGTTTTGCTGAGCCACCAGACCGGGCTGACCGTTGACCGTACGCTCCAGGATCGTCACGTCGCCGGGCTTCTGATCGGCGATCTCGACCAAGGCACGCGCGACCTGCCCGCCGCCTTCGATGGGATGCAGGAAGGTGGTGGCGAGGCCGCCGCCGTCGGCGATCGCCGTGGCGTCAGGGTCGAGCAGGCGGACCAGGGCGTCGATGTCCTTGGCCTCCCACGCCTGCTTGAAGTCCTTGACGATGCCGGCCTGCTGGGCTGTCGGACTCGCGGGACTCCGCGACTCGCGAATGCGGCGGCGGGCCGAGGAGGCCAGCTGGCGGCATGCCGCCGGAGTCCGGCCGACGATCTCGGCCACTTCGGCGAAGGAGTGGCAGAAGACATCGTGCAGGATGAACGAGACGCGTTCGGCCGGGGTCATCGATTCGAGCACGACCAGGAAGGCCATGTTGACCGACTCGTCCAGGGTGACCCGGTCGGCCGGGTCGACGGTCGCACCGCCCGGCCGCCCGCTGATCCACTCCGTACGCTCGGGCAGCGGCTCGGGGATCCACTCGCCCACATACCGCTCCCGCCTCGCGCGCGCCGAGCCGAGCACGTCCAGGCAGATGCGGCCGGCGACCCTCGTCAGCCAGGCGCCGGGGGACTCGATGGCGTCCTGCTGCTCCCGGGACATGGCGTACCAGCGGGCGTAGGTCTCCTGTACGACATCCTCCGCCTCGGCGAGGGAGCCCAGGAGCCGGTAGGCGAGGTTGATCAACTGACGCCGCTCGCTCATGAGCGCACTCAGGCCGTGCCCTGGCTCGGATCGGGTGGTCATGGTGTCGACGGCTCCCTCGGTCGCAACTGCCCTCATTGTTCGACGAGACAGCGCGCCGAACTGTGAGGTCGGCACGTCACCTCACATTCGGGAGGACTGCGTCGTCGTACTGCCGAGACGAACACGTCATCCAGCGAACAGGAAGCTTCATGACCACCTCAACGCCGGCAGCACCGTTCACCCACCCGGCATCCGCGCAGCGCCTGGAGAGGGCGGCCGCCGCGCTGACGGAACACGGCTTCACCGTGGAAATCCTCGACGACGGCGCCGCCGCGCGTACCCGCGTCAAAGAGCTGATACCCGAGGGCGCCAGCGTGTTCACCGGGGCCAGTGAGACGCTCCGCCTGTCCGGCATCGAGGAGGACATCAACACCAGCGGGCGCTACGACGCCATCAAGCCACGCGGCCTGGCCATGGACCGCGCCACCCAGATGCGCGAGATCTGGCGGCTGATGTCCACCCCCGACGTCATCGTGGGCAGTGTCGCCGCGGTCACCGAAACCGGCTCCCTCGTGGTCGCCTCGGCCACCGGAAGTCAGCTGCCCGGCTACGCCGGCGCCGCCGCCCACGCGATCTGGATCGTCGGGGCGCAGAAGGTGGTGTCCGACCTGCCCACGGCGCTGCGCCGCGTCGAAGACCACTGCCTCCCGCTGGAGAACGACCGCGCCATGAAGGCCTACGGCGCGCCCAGCGCCCCCAACCGCCTGCTCATCCTCAACGCGGAACCCCAGCCCGGGCGCGGCACCGTCCTGCTGCTCCGCGAGACCATTGGATTCTGAGCCACAGAAGCCGTCACCGCAGAGTGCCCGGCGCCACACCGGCGCCGGGCACTCTGGTCCCGCGGCCAGGTCTCATCGTGCCGCCACGAACCCTTCACCATCCGGCCGGGCGCGTCCGCCTGCACGGACAGGTGCGCTTCGGCGACTCGTCAGGGCTCAAGGTCGGCCGCGGCTCTGCCGCTGGCGACGTCGAACGGCACAGAGACCTGGTCGTGCGCGACGACCCAATGGTCGTCGGTCTTCCGGAAGCAGAACGTGGCCCGGACCCACATGCCCTTCGTCGCCGTCCCGTTCTCCAGCGTGCCGCTGAGCCGACCGAAAGCGTGGCCGAACGCCACGTCATCGCCAACGGTGAGCGTCAGGTCGCGAAGCTCGTAATCCACATCCCGGAAGAACGTGAACGCCTTCCTCCAGTTCGCCATCTTCGCCTCGATCCCGACGTGTTGCAGCGGCGGCTCGACGTCGAAGGAGACGACGTCCGTCGCGTAAAGCCGCCTCAGGGTCTCGAGATCCTTGGCCCGGATTCCTTCGACGATCGTCTCGACCAGCCGCTTGATCTCGGCTTCGTCTACCTCACGGTGCGCGGCCATCGTCACTCATCACTTCCCATCGGTGGGATCTGGGCTTGTCACCAGTCCGACGACACAGCACCCCGGGATGTCAGGCCCGCCCCAGTCATCGACCGCGTTCGGCGGTCTGGTCCCGCAGAGTGAGGCGCGCCCGAGGAACACGACGGCGGCGATCCAGCCCCACGAGGTGCACCGCGTGAGTGAAGGCTCATGGTGCGGTCGCCGCTCCGTAGAGATCACGCAGCCAGACGGTCCACGCGTGGGACGAGTCTCGCTCGGAGCGGGTCTGGACGCCGTATTCGTACACGCCGACGGCCACCGGGGAGCCGAAGCCGTTGCGGCCGAAGGCGCGGTAGAGGGCGTCCTCGGTGCGCACGCCGATGAAGGCGTCGTCGTGGAAGTCGAGCACCCCGGCCTTGGCGGCGGCGCCGGGCACGGGCAGGGTGAGCTCGGAGCCGGTGGGCGTGTCCGCCGCGATACCCCAGGCGGAGCGGATCCTGTCGAGCGCGTCGGCGGTGATCGACGACTTCGGCGCGAGCGCCTCGAAACGTCGGAAGCTCCGGCCACGGAAGTACCTGAGGTACTGGCTGAGGGTGTGCATGTACAGCTCGGTGTGGCGGCGCGCCCCTTCGTACTCGTTCTCCCAGTCGTCGACGAAGATGCCGCTGTGCACGTACCGGAGGTACGAGCCGCCCGGGGACGGGGTGATGTCGAACGAGATCTGGTTGAACCAGTCGCCGATCTCCGTCCGCAGCACCCCCCGGCTGGGCGGTTCCCACACCACGACCGTGCTCCGGGCCAGGTCCAGCGGGATCGACCAGGCGGCGGAGTCGCGCGTCACCGCGTGCCAGACGTCCTCTGGCTCAGCGGGCAGTTCGCTCTCCCGCTCGATCCGAAAGTCCCTACTCATGGGCGAGCTCCGATCTCATGGCGGACAGTCTGCAGCGACATGAAGTTTTTGTCTAGACAACAATCATCTTATGGACAAAAATAAATGTCGGTGATCGCGCAGGACCTTCACCATCCACCCCGAAGGGATCGACCCATGACCAGCGCCCGCTTCCCCCTCGCCCTCGGACCGTTCGCGGCCGCCCTGTTCATGGCCGTCGCGACAGTCGAAGCGATCTCCCGGCCGGCCTTCGATCTGACCAGACACGCGATCAGCATGCTCAGCCTCGGCGACCGCGGCTGGCTGATGGCGAGCACCTTCGTCATCAGCGGGATCGCGGTCATCGCGCTGGCGATCGGGCTGCGCGAGGCGCGGGCCGGCCGGCCGCGCACGGTCGCCGGTCCCGTCCTCACCGCGATCTTCGGCGCCGGCCTGATCTTGGCCGGGATCTTCCCCGCACCCGCGGGCCTCGGCTTCCCCGAGGGCACTCCTCAGGATCTGCAGCCGGTGATGACCACCACCGCGATCATGCACTCCGTCGCCTTCAACCTCGCGTTCGGCTCGCTGATCGCCGCGACGTTCGTGTTCGGGCGGGCGTACGGCCGCGAGCGCGCCCGCCTCTGGCAGGTCGTCTCCATCGCGACCGGCGTGGCCCTGCCCGTGCTCATCGTCTCGGGCATGGCGGTGCTGATCCCGACGGGGGTCGCCTTCTACATGGCGGCGGTCCTCGCCTGGCTGTGGCTCGCGGCGATCGCCCTGGAGCACGCGAAGCGGGTCCGCGTGTAGGTGGTTCTGCTGTGCTCGATGGCTCAGCGTGGCGGTGGGCCTTGGCGAATCGCCTTCTCGGAGGCTACGACGAAGACGGCCGAGCCCAGCTTCGCCGCCGACGTCAAGGCGTTGCTCGGGCCGGAGGCGATCGCGCTGTGAAACGAGCCCGATGTGACGGGCTACGCGTCCCAGCCTCGGTCGCCGGCTTGGACCAGGCCTGATTCGTACGCGAGGACTGCGAGTTGCACACGGTCGCGGAGGTTCAGCTTGGTCAGCAGACGGGAGACATAGGTCTTGACCGTGGCCTCGGTGAGGAACAGTGCGCCGGCGATCTCGGCGTTCGATCGACCTCGTGCGACCTGCCGCAGCACGGCCGCTTCTCGTTCGGTCACGTTGGGCAGCGGAGCTGGGCTGGTGGAAGGCGCTGTGGCGAACCGGTCGAGTAGCCGGCGGGTGAGCTTGGGAGCGAGCATCGCCTCGCCCCGGGCCACGACGCGCACCGCGTGCACCAGGTCATCGGGAGGGACGTCTTTGAGGAGGAACCCGCTGGCGCCCGCCCGCAGGGCGCCGTACACATATTCATCGAGATCGAAGGTGGTCAGCGCCATCACGCGGACGCCGGGCTGCCGCGCAACGATCCGCCGGGTGGCTTCGATGCCGTCCAGCCGGGGCATCCGTACGTCCATGAGGACGACGTCGGGGCGGTGTTCGGCACAGGCGGTGACGGCTTCGACTCCGTCTCTGGCCTCGGCGACGACCTCCAGGCCGCCTCTTTCGAGGATGAGTCGGAAGCCTTCCCGTAGAAGCGCCTGGTCGTCGACGATCAACACGCGGGTCATGCCGGTTCCAGGGGAAGGACGGCGGCGACGGCGAACCCGCGGTCGGGCAGTGGGGCGGCTTGCAGCGTTCCACCGTACAGCGCCGCCCGTTCCCGCATTCCGATCAGGCCGTGTCCGGTTCCGGCGGTGCCCGGGCGTCCGCAGCCGTCGTCACGTACGTCGATGCGCAGTTCGTCGGCGCTGAATGTCACTCCCACGCTGACCTCGGTGGCGGCGTTGGCGTGGCGGCGCGCGTTGGTCAGCGCCTCCTGCACGATCCGGAATGCTGCGAGGTCGAGGCCGGCGGGCAGCGCCCGCGGCGCCCCGGCCACGGTGAACTCCACGGGAAGCCCGGATTTCCGAGCGTCGTCGACCAGTGTCTGCAGGCCCGACAGTCCGGGCTGGGGTGAGAGCAGGCCGACCTCGTCGGTGTCGCGAAGCATGGTGACTACCCGTCGCATTTCAGCGAGGGCGCCGTTGCCGGTGCGTCGGATAGTGACGAGAGTACGGCGCACCCGGTCGGGGTCGTCGGCGACCATCTGTTCGGCCGCGCCCGCCTGTACCACCATCACGCTCATCGCGTGTGCGACGATGTCATGCAGTTCGCGGGCGATGCGGGTGCGCTCCTCGATGACGGCCTGTGCCGCCTGTTCGGCTGCGGCGACCTCGGCCGCCACCGCCCGCCGCTGAGAGGACCGGGCGTGACTGGCCATGATCGACTGCCAGCGGCCGAAGGCGAAGCAGACGCCCACGACACCCCAGTGGTACAGCATTTCGCCGAACCCGCCGAGCAGATCGATGAGCAGGTCGGCGTAGATGAGGGCAGCGCCGGCCATAGCCGCACCGATCCACGGCTCGCGTCCCTTGCCATGGCGCGCCACCGAGAACACGGCGATCAGGAACGGCACGAACTGCCCGAAGAACAGCAGGAACCCAAGCTGGGCCGAGGCGCACAGCCCGACAATCGTCACGGCGGTCGTCGGGATCGGGTGGGTGCGCCGCCACCACAGCGAAGCCGCGACGACCAGCACCTGCACGCTCGTCGCGAGCGGATCCCCGTCGCCCTGCCGCGATCCGAGCGGAAGCCATATCTCGGTGAGGCCCGTGACGAGTACGGCCAGACACAGGCCGACATCGGCGGTCCGGCGCCACCACACGTCCATGGGGGTCAACTGTAGGGGACGAGCAGGTCGAAGACATCAGCCCGAAGTCGACACCGCTGACCACTTTCGGCCGACTACAGCGACGAGCCGCTCAGACTTGACTGTCGCACGTGACACGACACCTTCGCATTCTCATAGCGGTCTGCCTCCTCGCGTTCGCCCTGCTCAGCGTCGGCTTCATGGCCCTACAGCCCGAGCTGCCCGATGACCGGGCGCAGTGGCTCGCCACGATCGCCGACGCGCGTGCGGGCGCGTCGGCCGCCGCCCAGATGTTCCTCTGGTCCCAACTGCCGTTCGCGGTCGCGGTCGTGGGGCTGGTCGCCTGGCTGCGGCCGAGGTTCCCGCGGCTCACGATCATCGGCGGCGTGTTCGGGGTGCTCGGCGCGTTCGGCCACACCGTAGCCGGCGGTTGGACGCTCACCCAGGTCGTGATGGCCGATGAGCCCGCCCACCGTGACGCCTACTCCCAGCTGATCGCCGCGCAGGAGCAGTCGGCCCTGATCGTCCCGTTCCTCCTGATCGGTGTGGTCGGCACCGTGGTGGGCATGCTGCTGCTGTCGATCGCCCACTTCCGTTCGCACGTGCATCCGCGATGGGTCGGCCCGGTGCTGTGGGTGTGGCTCGCGGTGGAGTTCGTCGGCAGCGGCATCAGCCCGTGGGCGATGTACCTGTCCGGGCTGCTGCTTCTTGCCGGTTGCAGTGGGCTCGCGGCCGGCCTGCTCGCCGCACGCCAGGACGAGTGCAGGTCTTCTGCCGTGACTGACTGAGCTGAGGGTTCCGCTCCTGAAAAACGGTGTGGCCTAGCGGAACCGAAGCGAAGGAAGACCGCAAATGATTCGAGTTCTCCAACTCCGCAGACTCGCTCACGCGAATGGTACGCTTTCGCGATCAGTGGCCGTTCTCTGGCCTGTAGCAGAAGGCATACGTCGATGCACCGTTCACCAGTGCTCTTGTCCGCCGTACTCATCGGCCCCGCGGCGATGCTCGCAACGCCGGTTCCGGCCGAGGCCGCCATTCCTGATGTGGTGCGAGCCGTGCAGCAGAAGCTTGTCAAGGGCGCGAGTATGAAGTTCACCCAGTACGGCACCGTCACGTTCAACGGCAGAAACAGATCCGCCGACAACATGGCCCGCGTGTTCCGCTTCAACCCGATCCAGGACGGAAGGCTGCAACTGGGCAGGAACGGAGTCGCCGCGGTAGGGCTCACCCGCCGGGTGAACTTCGACAGGGAGAACCTCCCGCTCGCCAAGGAACACGCCGCCGAAGGCGATCTGGTCGCGAAAAGCCTGCTCACTCAGACTCGGCCGCACCGCTGGGTCAACACGAACGGCTGGTTCTACGACACGGGGCGGTTGTGGACCGCCGGCCTGCCTGAGGGAAAGACCTGGGCGCGGCGCGGAAAGGGCACCCCCGCGGCCACGGCTTTCCGTGACCAGGTCATCAACATCTTCGAGATCCGAACGCTCAAGACGCTGATTGCCGACGCCGACGAGCGGAAGTTCGGCCTGCCGAATCCGGCCGGCAAAACTCCGGCCATGAGGAAGACCGGATGGTATTCGGGCTCCATCACGTTCGGCGAGCTCTACAAATTGTCGCCCACATTTCGTGAGGTGGCCAGGAAGCGGCCTGACGCGAGTATTGCAAACAGGGCCGTCGGCTGGCGCATCATTTTCGATGCGAATGGCCTGCCCTTCCAGTTCGGGTCGGGCTGGAGTGTCGAGGACAAGCGGAAAGGCGCCGACGGCGGCGCTGTGATCAAGGTCGTGTCCTGGGGTCCCGCCACGACCATCGCACGGCCGAAGCCGGCTCAGGTCGGCGTCGTCCGCGCTCCCGCTGGAGGCCTGCCGGCGTTCGACACCATGGTCGACATGAACAAAGCCGCCCTGTAGCGCGGAATCGGATGCGGACGGAAGGCGTGCCGCTGCGCTCACGTCTGAACGCAAGGGATCGCGCGTCGGCGCGGCAACTTGCCGGCGTTCACCGCTTGGACGTGGTGCGGCGTCTGTCGGTCGTGCTTCAGCGCGGTCTGTTGGAGCGGGACGATCCACGGATAGTGGAGCAGTTCCGGCAGCGTATGCGCCTGCTGCGTGGGATGCCCGGCGCGGGCCACCAGCAGGGTGGGCTCGTTGTAGAGGGGGATCTGGTGGAGGCCCGGGCCAGTCCTCGATGGGGTTGAGCGCTGTAGAGGCGGGTCGCGGTCTGTTCGTCGGAGGCGGCGCTGCGGATGACCTGCGGGAGTCGGAGATCTTGGATGAGGTCGATGGCCGGCTGGGGACCGAGTTCGGGCCGAAGTCGCTGGAACGCGCGATCGCGGCCGCGGCCGAGCAGGTGATCGACCCCAACGAGGCGGCCCTGGTCGACTTGCGGAAACGCCTGTCGAAGTGTGATCGCAAGCTGGGTCAGTACCGCTCTGCCCTCGATGCCGGAGGGGACCCTATCGAGATCGCCGGATGGATCAACGAGACGAAGATTGAACGCGCCCGCCTGGTGGGTGAGCTGAAGGCCGCCCCGGCCGCGCAGCGCATCAGCGTCGCGGAGATCAGGTCGATGATCGAGAAGGTCGGAGACTTGGTGCGGTTGGTCGGCGAAGCGGACCCGGACGACAAGGCCGTGCTCTACACCCAGCTCGGCCTAAAGCTTACGTTCTACCTGGAAAAGCAGTATGTGGAGGCCCGGATTGCTCCGGAGCCCCCACATGTGCGAGCGGTGTGTGTCCGAGGGGGGACTTGAACCCCCATGCCCCGCAAAGGGCACTAGCACCTCAAGCTAGCGCGTCTGCCTATTCCGCCACCCGGACGTGGTGCCTGCACGCGAGACCGTCATCCCGCGTCGGCTCCGTAAGGTTAGCAAACCTTTCGGGGTGCGTCATACCAGCTATGGGGAGAGACGCCATGCGTGACGCACAGGTCGCCGGGAGCAGGCCGTGTCATGGGGCGCGAGGGTGGTTCGAGGGGGTTTGGGCGGGCGGGCTTGACCAGTTGCTGGATCTCCGGTGAAAAGCGCTTGCGACAACCTTGAGTACTGCTACGGTTACGGACCGTTGAGGGGTTGTCGTGCGACCGGCCCTTGCGCCGGTCGTCCTTTCGGGAGGTCACGTGGCACGCATGACCGCACAGCGGCAGAGGGAGCGGTCCCTCGCTGTGCGGAGCGTGCCCACCGGCGCCCGCCGGGTTGACCGGATGGCGCGGTTCGCGGCCGTCGCTCGTCGGGTCCTGGTGCGTGCGGTTGCAGTCGGCGGTCTTGTGGCCGCCGGCTGGCTGCTCGCCGTGGTCTTCCAGATGCTCACCGCCGCTCCCGCGGCCGCGGATTCCATCGCGGCGACAGGGACGGCGATAGGAGCGGCGTCAGGAAACGGCTCATCCCTCGCGGTCGTGGCGTCCGACGACGCCGAGGCCATGGCGGGGCTGACGGTCGACGGGCTCACCAGCCAGTCGGACCACGGTCTGCCGTCGCCCGGCCCCACTGGCCAGATTCTCGACACCGACGGTCTGGTGCCCACCGGCGGTGGCAACGGCCCGTTCGGGCCGAGCATGGGGGATGTCACACGGTACGGGTTCGACCCGCGGCTCGATGTGAGGCGCGTCGTTCCCGCTTACGTGCGACCCCCTGTCGTCCGCGCAGCGGCGGACGACCCTTCTTTCTCACCTGACTAATCCCCGCCACAAGGTTCCGGCCCTTTTCCGGCCGGCGGCGGAGCGTGGGCGAGTTCCCCTCCGTCAGCGGGTGACATGTCGATCACTTCAGCAGGTTCGCGCTCCCCGGGGTTTCCGCTGTGCTCTCGCATGGCTCCGGGCCGGCCGCGGGCTGTCAGGTAATTCCCCCCAAACATCAGTAGGAGCATTCTCATGCGTACATGGGCGAAGGCTTCCACCCCCGCGGCTCTGCTCGCCGTGGCGGTCCTGTCGTTCGGCGGCGGCACGGCTTCGGCCGACACCGACGGCGACCACTCCATCGGCGGCGGCAACCAGGTCAACCTGCCGGTCTCGCTGCCGATCGACATCAGCGGCAACGCCGTCGGCGTGGCCGGCGACTCCACCGCCACCTCGGCGGGCGGCGCGTCGGTCGTCGACCAGGGCAGGGGCGGCATCTCCGACCGGACCTCCGGCGAGTCGAGCGTGCTCGGCGGCAACCAGATCAACGCGCCGATCAGCGCGCCGGTCAACGCCTGCGGCAACGCGGTCTCGCTGTTCGGCAACTCCGACGCCGGGTGCAAGGGCGGCGCGACCGTGCGCAAGTCCGGCAAGGGCGGCGCGGGCGGCAACCGCACCTCCGGTGACCGCAGCATCATCGGCGGCAACCAGATCAACGCGCCGATCTCGGCCCCGATCAACGCCTGCGGCAACGCCGTGGCGATCTTCGGGGACGCGGCCGCGGGCTGCCAGGGCGGGGCCTCGGTGCGCAACACCGGTACGGGAGCGGGCGGCAACACCACGTCGGGCCGCGGCTCGGTGCTCGGCGGCAACCAGGTGATCGCGCCGATCAGCGCGCCGGTCAACATCTGCGGCAACTCGGTGGCCGCGTTCGGCGACGCGTTCGCCGGGTGCCGGGGCGGCGCGTCCGTCACCAACGACGGCGGCCGCCGCCACCAGAGCCACGGCTATCAGCGCGGCTCCACCGGCAACGACACCGACGGCCGGTTCGGCGCGGGCAGCGGCAACCAGGTCGTGGCCCCGATCAACCTGCCGATCACCGCCTGCGGCACCTCGGTCGGCAACGCGACCTCCGGGTGCAAGGGCGGGGCGAGCGTGCACAACAAGGGAGGCAGCTCCGGCGCCGGCGGCAACAGGACGTCCGGCCGGTCGGGCGTGCTCTCCGGCAACCAGATCGTGGCCCCGATCACCGCCCCGGTCAACGTGTGCGGCAACGCGGTCGCCGTGGCGGGTGACGCGTTCGCCGGGTGCGTCGGCGGCGTCTCGGTGAAGAACGGCGGCAAGGGCGCGGGCGGCAACAGGACGTCCGGCCGGTCCGGCGTGCTCTCCGGCAACCAGATCGTGGCCCCGATCACCGCCCCCATCAACGCCTGCGGCAACGCCGTGGCGGCGCTCGGCAAGTCCGAGGCTCACTGCAAGGGCGGGGCGAGCGTGCACAAGAGCGGCGGCTCCGGCGCGGGCGGTAACAGGACGTCCGGCCGCTCGGGCGTGCTCGCTGGCAACCAACTGGTCGCGCCGATCACCGCTCCGGTCAACGTCTGCGGCAACGCCGTGGCCGTCCTGGGCGACGCCGCCGCCGGGTGCCTCGGCGGCGCCCACGTGGGCCGCCCCGGCCCCGGCAAGGGCTACGGCCGCAACATCCCGCTGGCCGGCAAGGCACACCAGAGCGGCGGCGGCATGGTTCCCGCCCTGCCCGTGCTGCCCGCGCTGAGCGGCGCGCAGGGTCTCGGCAACGCCTCCCAGCAGATGAGCGGCGGCGGCCTGCCGGTCGTCGGCGACGTCGTCGGCCAGCTCGGCCTGCCGCAGGTGCCCGGCATGCCCGGCCTGCCGTCGACCCCGGCCACGCCCGCCAAGTCGGCCAAGCCTGCCAAGCCGTCCAAGAAGCACACCGCGGGCTCCGCGAACCCGGCCACCGAGCTGGTCGCCGCCACCCCGGTCGGCGGCACGGTCAAGTCGCTCACCCGCGGCCTGCCCGCCGGCGACCTGGGGCTGATGAGCGCCGCCCAGCCCGCGGGCGTCACCGGGATGTCCGCCGCCTCGCTGCTGGCCCTGGCGCTGGGCGGGCTGTTCGCGGTGACGGCGACCCTGTTCGCGGCCACCCGCCGGTTCCGTCCCACCAGCAAGTGACACCCGCTGAGCGACCCGCGCCTCGGATAGCTCATAGGTAGGTGTCCGCATACGGCCGCTGCCCCTGGAAGCCGTCCAGGGGCAGCGCGCGCTGAACGCTTTGCCCGTTCCGGGGGCGCGGCCCGGGACGGGCAAAGCCATGCCCGGGTGTTCAGCCTGGGCGTGCGAGGGTGCTGCGCACCCGTACGATCTTGCGTCGGAGGCGTACGTGCCTGCTGCCGTCCGCGTGCTTGCGCACTCGGGCGAGTTCCCACTTGCCGTACTCTGCGTGCTCGGTCAGCAGCTGACGTGCGGCTTCTCGGGAGAGGTCGCGCGGGATGAAGAGATCCATGTAGGAGTAGTCGAGCACAACGATTAGTCTCCAGGGTGAGTCAGGGCGCCATGCCGCTCGATGGGCCCTATTCTGCGTGCTCGTGGATGGACCCGGAAGCCAGTGGGTAGCCCGGGGGAAGGAAATTTCCGAGCGAGGGGTTACCTTTCAGATCTATGCCGGACGTCCGGCAGGGGGACTGCAAGCGAACAGCGAGGTAGGAAGCAGCGTGCCAGCCAACAACGGCAGTGCCGGCGGAAGACGTCTGGTGATCGTCGAGTCGCCCGCCAAGGCGAAGACCATCGGCGATTACCTCGGCGCCGGCTACATCGTCGAGTCGAGCATCGGCCACATCCGCGATCTGCCGGAGAAGGCCGACGACATCCCCGAGAAGTTCAAAGGGGAGTCGTGGGCACGCCTCGGCGTGAACGTCGAGCACGACTTCGAGCCGTTGTACGTGGTCAACCCTGACAAGAAGTCTCAGGTCAGCAAGCTGAAGCAGCTGCTGAAGGACGCCGACGAACTCTACCTGGCGACTGACGAGGACCGCGAGGGCGAGGCGATCGCCTGGCACCTGCGCGAGGTGCTCAAGCCGAAGGTGCCGGTGCACCGGATGGTGTTCCACGAGATCACCCCGCAGGCCATCCGCGACGCCGTCGCCAACCCCCGTTCGCTCAACCTGCGCCTGGTCGACGCCCAGGAGACCCGCCGCATCCTCGACCGCCTCTACGGCTACGAGGTCAGCCCGGTCCTGTGGAAGAAGGTCAAGCCGAGGCTGTCCGCCGGCCGCGTCCAGTCGGTGGCGACCAGGCTGGTGGTGGAGCGCGAGCGCGACCGCCTGGCGTTCACCGCAGCCCACTACTGGGACCTGCAGGCGCTGTTCGACAGCGGCAAGCCGGAGGAGCGGCCGCGCGACTTCAGCGCGACGCTGACCGGCGTCGACGGCAAGCGCGTGGCCCAGGGCCGCGACTTCGCCAGCACCGGGCAGCTGAAGAACGCCGACGTGCTCCACCTGTCGGAGCAGGCCGCCGGCGAGCTGGCCGCCAGGCTCGGCGACTCGTCGTTCGCCGTCAAGTCCGTCGAGCGCAAGCCGTACACCCGCAAGCCGTACGCGCCGTTCCGGACGACCACGCTGCAGCAGGAGGCCAGCCGCAAGCTGGGCTTCTCCGCCAAGTACACGATGCAGGTGGCGCAGCGCCTCTATGAAGAGGGCTACATCACCTATATGCGGACCGACAGCATCACGCTGTCGGAGACCGCCGTGCAGGCCGCGCGCTCGCAGGCGATCAAGCTGTACGGCGCCGCGTACGTCCCCGACAAGCCGCGCCTCTACAGCAGCAAGGTCAAGAGCGCGCAGGAGGCGCACGAGGCGATCAGGCCGTCCGGTGAGGAGTTCCGCACGCCGGGCGAGACCGGGCTGAGCGGCGACAGGTTCCGGCTCTACGAGCTGATCTGGCAGCGGACCGTGTCGTCCCAGATGAAGGACGCGGTCGGCGAGTCGATCCAGGTCAAGGTCGGCGGCCGGTCGTCGGCGGGCGAGGACGTCGAGTTCGCCGCCTCCGGCCGGACGATCACGTTCTACGGGTTCCTCAAGGCTTACGTTGAGGGTCACGACGACCCGGCGACCGACCGCGACGACTCGGAGAAGCGGCTGCCCAACCTGGCGGAGGGCGACGCGCTCACCGTCTCGCGGCTGGACGTCGCCGCCCACTCGACCAAGCCGCCGGCCCGCTACACCGAGGCGTCGCTGGTCAAGGAGCTGGAGGATCGGGAGATCGGCCGTCCGTCGACGTACGCGTCGATCATCGGCACGATCCTCGACCGGGGCTACGTGTTCAAGAAGGGCACGGCGCTGGTGCCGTCGTTCCTCGCCTTCGCCGTGGTCAACCTGCTGGAGCAGCATTTCGGCAACCTGGTCGACTACGACTTCACGGCCGACATGGAGAAGGTGCTCGACGACATCGCCAACGACCGGGCGGAGCGGGTGCCGGAGCTGCAGCGCTTCTACTACGGCGGCGACGGCGACGAGGGCCTCAAGGAGATGGTCACCGACCTGGGCGACATCGACGCCAAGGAGATCAGCTCCTTCCCGATCAGGGGCACCGACATCGTCATCCGGGTCGGCCGTTACGGCCCGTACCTCGACCGTGAGGGCACGCGCGTCAACGTCCCGGAGGACATGACCCCCGACGAGCTGACCGCGGAGAAGGCCGAGGAGCTGATCTCGCGCCCGACCGGCGACCGCGAGCTCGGGCCCGATCCGGTGACCGGTCACATGATCGTGGCCAAGGACGGGCGGTTCGGGCCGTACGTGACCGAGGTGCTGCCCGAGGAGGCGCCGCCCGCCGAGGGCGAGAAGAAGCGGCGCACGAAGAAGGCCGACGCGCCCAAGCCGCGCACGAGCTCCCTGTTCAAGACGATGTCGCTCGACACGATCACGCTGGAGGACGCGCTCAGGCTGCTGTCGATCCCGCGCGTGGTGGGCGAACTCGACGGTGAGCAGGTGGTGGCCCACAACGGCAAGTTCGGACCCTACCTGAAGAAGGGCTCCGACTCGCGGTCGCTCGGGTCCGAGGAGGACCTGCTCACGGTCACGATCGACCAGGCCAAGGAGCTGTTCGCGCAGCCGAAGCAGCGGGGCAGGGGGCGGGCCGCGGCCGCGCCGCCGCTGCGCGAGCTGGGCGATGACCCCCACTCCAAGAAGCCGGTGGTGGTCAAGGAGGGCCGGTTCGGTCCGTACGTCACCGACGGCGAGACCAACGCCTCGCTCCGCAAGGGCGACACGGTGGAGGAGATCACCATCGAGCGGGCGGCGGAGCTGCTGGCCGAGCGGCGCGACCGCGCGCCCGCCCCGAAGAAGACGTCCACCAGGAAGGCTCCGGCGAAGAAGCCGGCCGCGAAGAAGAAGCCCGCCACCAAGTCCTGAGAGGGCTCTCAGGGGGCGGACCGCGCCGGTTCGGGGCCGCTCATAGCATGACGGCGTGGCGTTCCTGTTCGTGGTCCTGGGCGTGTTAGCCGGGGTCCACTTCTACCTGTGGCATCGGCTGGTCCGGGCGACGACGCGGCCGGGGGCGGCGCGCGGGCGGCTGACCTTCGCGGTGGCCGGGCTGTTCGTGCTCGTGGTGGTCACGTTCGTGGCGCAGCGGGCGCCGTGGCTGTCGTGGCTGGCCTGGCCGGGCTTCATGTGGGTCGCGGTCATGTTCTACCTGTTCTGGATCCTGCTGGCGCTGGAGGTGCCGCGGGCGGTGCTGACGGCGGTGCTGCGCGCGAGGGAGCCCGTGCCCGCGGGCGGAGCCGTCCTGGTCGCCGACGCGCCCGCCGACCCCGGCAGGCGGCTGTTCATCGGGCGGGCGACCGCGCTGGCCGCCGGGGTGGGCGCGCTGGGCACGGTCGGGTACGGGGTGACGCGGGCGCTCGGCGACCCCGTGATCGAACGCGCCTCGGTCACTCTGCCGGGGCTCGACTCCCGGCTGAGCGGCCTGCGGTTCGCCGTGGTGAGCGACATCCACCTGGGCCCGCTCACGGGAAAGGCGCACACCGAACGCATCGTCCGCATGATCAACGGGCTCGAGGCCGACGTGGTGGCGATCGTCGGCGACATGGTCGACGGCACGGTCGAGGCACTCGGGCCGCTGGCCAGGCCGCTGCGCGACCTGGAGTCCCGGTACGGGTCCTACTTCGTGACGGGCAACCACGAGTACTACACGGCCAACGGGCCGGGCGAGTGGGTCGAGGAGCTGAGCGACCTGGGGGTGCGCTCGCTGCGCAACGAGCGGGTGGAGATCCGCCACCAGGGCGCCGTGCTGGACCTGGCCGGGGTGAACGACGTCACCGGCACGGCCGGGGGCGACGGCCCCGACTACGCCGCGGCGCTCGGCGGCCGTGACGAGAGCCGGCCGGTCGTGCTGCTCGCGCACCAGCCCGTGCAGGTGGCCGAGGCCGCCCGTCACGGCGTCGACCTGCAGCTGTCTGGTCATACGCACGGCGGGCAGATGGTGCCGTTCAACCTGATCGTGCCGCTGCAGCAGCCCGTGGTGTCAGGGCTCGCCGCGGTGGACGGGGTCCAGGTGTACGTGACGCGCGGCGCCGGGTTCTGGGGCCCGCCGGTGCGGGTGGGGGCGCCGCCCGAGATCACGCTGCTGGAGATTCGCTAACCGACTGCGTTCGGTCGGCTACATGCTGTAGTATCCCGGCGGATACTTCGGAGGTGGTCACTCATGTCTTCCCCCGGTGGAGGGCTGCCCGACGTCACTTTCTGGGCCGCTCGCGGCGCCCTGCTGCTGAAGCAGGCGCGCCACGAGGCCAGCATGCGCCAGCAGCAGCTGGCGGGGGTGTGCGGCACGTCACGCACCACGCTGTCGGCCTACGAGCACGCCCGCAAGTCGCCCACGCTGGAGACCGCGGGCCGCATCCTCGACGCGGCGGGGTTCCGGCTGGCGCTGGAGCCGAAGGTGGAGTTCACCGGCGGCGTCCCCAACAGGCTGCCGCGGCTGCCGGTGGGCCAGGCGCTCGGCCGGGTGCGGGTGCGCGAGCGGGCCTACGACCTGTCCGTGCGCGAGCAGCGCCGCCAGGCATACTCGGCGCTGCTGCGCGACGGCGACTCCGAGCAGCTGCTCACGTACGTCGACGAGCTGCTGCTGGTCGACCTGTGGGACGAGCTCGACCTGCCGGCGGGCGTGCGGTCGCGCTGGGCGCCGGTCATCGAGCGGGCCAGGGCGCGGATGTGAAACGACGGCGTGCCCCCGGCGATGTTGTTGGTGGGGCCCATTCGCCCGGTGTGCCATGCGCACCAGGCCATGGACGTACTACCCTCAGCGACGACCAGTCCGTTATTTCCGGACTCGTCGCTGTCATCCCACTCCCAGAACACCTGGATACGCTGACATCATGACCGCCATCGGCCGAAGCCGTCAGGCTCACGTGCTGGCCAACGCCCCCTTCCGCAGGTTGTGGGCGGCCATGTCGGTGTGCAGCCTGGGCGACTGGCTCAACCTCCTCGCGCTCACCGCGCTGGCGGGAAACCTCACCCAGGGCGACTTCCGCACGCAATCGCTCGCCATCGGCGGCGTGTTCGTCGCCAAGATGCTGCCCGCCGTGCTGCTCGGGCCGCTGGCGGGGGCCTTCGCCGACCGGTTCGACCGGCGGCTGACCATGGTGTTCTCCGACGTGGCCCGGTTCGCCGTGGTGCTGTCGATCCCGGTGGTCAACAGCTACCAGTGGGTGATCATCGCCACCGTCCTGGTGGAGTGCGTCAACCTCTTCTGGGTGCCGGCCAAGGACGCCACCGTTCCCAACCTGGTGCCCAAGCAGCAGCTCGAGTCGGCCAACCAGCTCAACCTGCTGGTCACGTACGGGAGCGCGCCGGTCGCGGCGGCCGTGTTCGCGATGCTGTCGGTGGTGGCCGACGTCGGCCGCAGCGTGGTGCCGCTCCTGGCCGGGCTGGACCCAACCGCCCTGCCGCTGATCGTGAACGCGGGCGCCTACCTCGTGTCGGCCGCCCTGATCTTCACGCTGCGCGACATCCCCAAGCGCGACGGGGCGATCTCCACGCCGTCGGTGCTCAGGCAGATCGTCGACGGGTGGCGGTTCGTCGGCGGCAACCGCCTGGTCCGCGGGCTGATCATCGGCATGCTCGGCGCGTTCGCGGCGGGCGGCGCGGTCATCGGCGTCGCCAAGCTCTACGTCGAGGACCTCGGCGGCGGCGACGCGGCCTACGGCGTGGTGTTCGGCGCGGTCTTCGTCGGCATGGCGCTGGGCATGTTCTTCGGGCTGCGGCTGCTCAGCGGCCTGTCTCGGCGGCGGCTGTTCGGGCTGTCGCTGGTCGTGGCCGGGTTCGTGCTGGCCGCCATCGCGCTGGTCCACAACCTGGTGATCGTGGTCATCCTGACCGTGATGCTCGGGGCCTGCGCCGGCATCGCCTGGATCATCGGCTACACGCTCATCGGCCTGGAGGTCGAAGACGGCCTGCGCGGGCGCACGTTCTCGTTCCTGCAGTCCACGGCACGGGTGACGCTGCTGCTGGTGGTCTCCGTGGCCGGTCCGCTCGCGGCGCTGTTCGGCCGGCGCGGCGTGGACGTGGGCGCGCTGAGCTACGAGTTCAACGGCACCAACCTGGTGCTCCTGCTCGGCGGCGTGCTGGCGGTGGTCGTCGGCGTGCTCAGCCTGCGCCACATGGACGACAGGAAGGGCGTGCCGATCCTGACCGATCTGATCACGGCCGTGCGGGGGAAGAGCTTCCGCGGCGAGCCGGCCGAGCGGATGCCGGGGCTGTTCGTGGCCTTCGAGGGCGGCGAGGGGTCGGGCAAGACCACCCAGGCCAGGATGATCGCCATCTGGCTGCGCGACCAGGGCTACGACGTGGTGCAGACCCGCGAGCCCGGCGCCACCAAGGTCGGCATGCGGCTGCGCGCCATCCTGCTCGACGCCGCCGAGCGCGGCCTGTCGGGGCGGGCCGAGGCGCTGCTCTACGCGGCCGACCGGGCCGAGCACGTCGAGAAGGTCATCCGGCCGGCGCTCTACCGGGGCGCGATCGTGGTGTGCGACCGCTACGTCGACTCCTCGCTCGCCTACCAGGGCGCGGGCCGCTCCCTCGACCCCGACGACGTCTCCAAGGTCAACGCCTGGGCGACCGGCGGGCTCGTCCCGCACCTGACCGTGCTCATCGACACCCCGCCCCAGGTCGGGCTGACCAGGCTCGGCGGGGCGGCCGACCGGATCGAGTCGGAGCCGCTGGAGTTCCACGAGCGGGTGCGCAAGGAGTTCCGCGCGCTGGCCGCCGCCGCCCCCGACCGCTACCTGGTCGTCGACGGCACACTGCCGCCGGAGCAGATCACCGCGGTCGTCCAGGACCGGGTACGCGAGATCCTGCCCGACCCGGTGCCGCGCGAGGCCGAAGACGTCACGGGCACGATGCCCGCCATCCGCGACTAGCCTTGTCGCGTGGGCGTCTTCGATGACCTGGTGGGGCAGGACCGGTCCGTCTCCGTGCTGTCGCGTGCCGCCGCGGCGGCGGCCGAGGTCGTGGCGGGCGGGCGCGGCGCGGGCATGACCCACGCCTGGCTGTTCACCGGCCCGCCGGGCGCGGGCCGTGAGGACGCGGCGCGGGCGTTCGCGGCGGCGCTGCTCTGTCCCGACGGCGGCTGCGGCCACTGCGACCAGTGCCACCAGGTGCTGATCGGCTCCCATCCCGACCTGGAGCAGGTCCGTCCCGCCGGGCTCTCCTACGGTGTCAAGCAGACCCGCGAGCTGATCCTGCGGGCGGCGGGCGCGCCGACGCAGGGCCGCTGGCGGGTGATCCTGTTCGAGGGCGCCGACCGGGCCACGGAGTCGGCGGCCAACGCCCTGCTCAAGGCCATCGAGGAGCCGCCGCCGCGCACGGTGTGGCTGCTCTGCTCGCCGGCCCCCGACGACCTGATGATCACCATCCGGTCCCGCTGCCGGCTCGTCACCCTGACCACGCCGACCACCGAGGCGGTGGCGCACGTCCTGGCCACCCGCGACTCCGTGCCCCCCGACATCGCCCGCTTCGCCGCCCGCGCCGCCCAGGGGCACCTCCCGCGCGCCCGCGCGCTGGCGCTGGACGAGGGAGCCAGGGCCAGGCGCGAGGCCGTCCTGGCCATCCCGCGGTCGCTGACCGGCGTCGGCGAGTGCGTGACGGCCGCCGAACGCCTGGTCAAGACCGCCGAGGAGGAGGCCGCCGCGGCCACCGCCACGCTCAACGAGTCCGAGACGAGCGAGCTGCGCAAGGTCTACGGCGAGGGCTCCACGGGCAAGGGCCTCAACCGCGGCCTCGTACGCGGGGGAGCGGGCGCCCTGAAGGAGCTGGAGGACCGGCAGAAGTCCCGCGCCACCCGCATCAAACGCGACTCGCTCGACGCGGCGCTGCTGGAGCTGGTGTGGTTCTACCGCGACGTGCTGGCCATGCAGCTCGGCGCCACGGTCGAGCTGGCCAACGACGACCTCCGCTTCGACCTCGACCAGCTCGCCCGCACGACCACGCCGGAGGAGACGCTGCGCCGCGTCGACGCGGTCATGCGCTGCCGCGAGCGCCTCGACCTCAACGTCAACCCGCAGATCGCCGTCGAGTCGATGATGCTGGCACTTCGCGTGTGAAGGCGTGTCGATTCCCCGTTCTCTCGTTCGACGCGTCGGTGAGTCGAATGAGAGGACGAGATCATGCGTAAGATCATCGAGCAGGGCGTCGTGACGCTGGACGGGGTCATCAGCACCCCGCAGGAGTGGGTCGTGCCCAACTGGTCCGGCGAGTATGAGGCCATCTCACGGGACCTGCTGTTCTCCGTGGACGCCCTGCTGTACGGGCGCGTCTCGTACGAGGCGCACGCGCAGGTGTGGCCGGGCATGGAGGAGGGGTACGGCGAGTACGCGGTCAGGATGAACAGCCTGCCCAAGCACGTCGCCTCACGGACGCTCCGCGAGACCACCTGGAACGCCACGCTGATCGACGGTGACGTGGCCGAGGGGGTCGCCAAGCTCAAGGAGCAGCCCGGCGGGACCATCCTGAAGGTCGGCACGGGCGGCGAGCTGAGCCGCACCCTGCTGGAGCACCGGCTGGTCGACGAGTACCTGTTCTGGCTGTTCCCGACGATCGCCGGCGGCGGCGAGCGGCTCTACGACGGCATCCCCGCGACCCACCTGAAGCTGGTGGACGTCAAGCGGATCGACTCCGGCATCCTGGGGCTCACGTACGTCCCCAAGTGAGGCAGCGCCCGCTTGGGCATCCTCGCAGACGAGATCAAAGTCTGATGGCCCCGGCCCTCTCACGCTCACGCGACCGCACACGTAATGTGTCAACGAAGGCCGTAAGAACCCCCGAGGCCGTCAGGAGGCGAGCACGAGCCCATGGGAATGATCATGGCCGTGAGCTTCACCCGCTACGGACGGCTCTACTACCTGGATCCCGGCGGGCACAGCCCGAAAGTGGGCGACAAGGTCCTGGTCCCGACCGACGCCGGGCCCGAGGTGGCGGAGTGCGTGTGGGCGCCGCAGTACACGAGCGAGGAGATCACCGGGCTGCCGGTGTGTGAGGGCATAGCGGGCGAGGAACACCTGACCCGCGACGAGGCGAACAAGCGCCGCCGGGCCGAGGCCCGCAGCGTCTCCAAACGACTGATCAAACGCCACAGCCTGCCGATGAAGGTGGTGGGCGTCGACTTCCTGGACAAGGAGAACGTCTACACGGTCTATTTCTCCGCCCCGCACCGGGTCGACTTCCGCGCTCTCGTACGGGATCTGGCCCGCAACCTGCGGGCCAGGGTGGAGCTCCGCCAGATCGGCCCCCGCGACGAGGCCCGGCTCCAGGGCGGGATCGGGCCGTGCGGGCGGGACCTGTGCTGTGCGACCTTCTTGAAGGACTTCGAGCCGGTGTCGGTCCGCATGGCCAAGGACCAGGACCTTCCGGTCAATCCGCTGCGGATCGCCGGGGCCTGCGGGCGGCTGATGTGCTGCCTGAAGTACGAGCATCCGCTGTACGTCGAGACCCGGTACAGGATGCCTCGCTCCGGCAGCCGCGTGACCACGCCGCAGGGCGACGGAACCGTGATCGGGCACAACGTTCCGGCCGACACGGTCACGGTCCGTCTGGACGACGGGGGGCGGCGCTGCGCGTGCCCGTCGGCGTCCGTCTGCTCGCCGCGGCAGCAGCACGACAAGATGTACGGCGCAGGGGAGGATCTTACGGAGTAAGCGGCGTCACCGCTTGATTACTGATTGTCACTCTCGGGTAGGCATGGCCTGTCGGGGGGTGAACCGTGAATTTCACGATGAGCGTGATCTTCCGCGCCATACCACTGGTCATGGGCGTCATCTGCGCCGCGTACGGCCTGTACATCTACGCGGGAGGCCCGGACTCCAACCATTTCGTGGCCGGTCACGTGGTCGTGGCCCTGGCCGCCATCTGCTACGCGCTCTTCACCACCGCGGCCACGATCATCCGCCAACTGATCGACCGCTACAACAAGATCTGGCGCGTCGTCCTGCCCGTCAGCGGGTACGCGGTCGCCCTGTTCACGATCATCTACGGGATCGTCCTCATCACCCGAGGCGGGAAACCCCAGAACCTGGTGGCCGGTCACGTGGTCGCCGGCGTCGGCCTGATCAGCGTCTGCGTCAGCACCGTGGCCACCGCCTCGACCAGTTTCTCCCTCATCTCGGTCAACGACGCCCGGAAGCGGGAGGACGAGGCGCCCATGGAAGCCTATTCGGCGACCACGGGGAAGATCCTCATCGCGTTCCCTCTCGTCTGCGCCCTCATCGGGTTCGTCTGGGCCTTCATCCTCATGGCCCAGCCCGACGCCGCCCACTACACGGCAGGCCACGTCGTCTTCGGCCTCGCCGCCATCTGCGCCAGCCTGATCGCCCTGGTCGCCAGCATCGTCCGCCAGGTGCGCAACGCCTTCGACGAGCCCGAACGCTTCCGCTGGAGCTGGCTGGTCATCGCCATGGGCACCATCAACATCCTCTTCGGCATCTACGTCCTCGCCGCCTCCGACGAGCCCTACCGCATCGCGCCCGGCTGCGTCCTCATCGGGCTGGGCCTGATCTGCTACAGCATCCTGTCCAAGGCCCTGCTCCTGGCCCTGGTCTGGCGCCGGTCCTTCCCGCTCGCCAACCGCATCCCCATGATCCCGGTGGCCACGGCACTGGCCTGCCTCTTCTTCGCGGCCTTCCTCTTCGAGGCGGAGGTCTCGGACGCTTCCTTCTTCGTGCCGGCCCGGGTGCTGGTGGGGCTGGGGGCCGTGTGCTTCATGCTCTTCTCCATCGTCTCGATCCTGGAGGCTGGTACGTCGGGGTAGGGGTGGATTGTCGGGAGCGAAGTACCCCGTGGCTCCTGTAGACTCTTGGCAGCCGTTCGCGGCATGCCGCCTTAGCTCAGTCGGCCAGAGCACTTCACTCGTAATGAAGGGGTCTCGGGTTCGAATCCCGAAGGCGGCTCCGAGTAAAAGGCCCCCTGTGGATGATCACAGGGGGCCTTTGCCAACACCCTTGCTAACAGCGCTCTGCATCCGCGTCGGCAGTATGAGGCTATGGATGTCTTCCTCTGCAACTCTCGGCGCTGCTGGGGTAGTCGTCGGCGTACTTGGCTCATACATGGCGACCCAGTTGAGGACATTCACTGTGGTGTCGTCGATGGTCACCATGCGCGTTCTGCCGCTCTTCGCGGTGCCTTCGACGTCCCCTGGCCTTCCACGACACCCACGGAGCCCTTGATGGTAATGCGCTTGCCGTCGAGGTCGATGTCCCGCAAGCGGAGGTTGAGCAGTTCACCGCGTCGGGCCCTGCCACCGGGTGACCATGGCCGAGGTGACAGCAGCGCTGACAGCAACGTCCGCACACCCGGACACGCCCACGCCACCCCTTCCCACGCGCCTGATCACGGCCGCGATCAGGCGAGCGGGTTGATTGCTCCGCCTGATCGCAGACGTTCGATTGCCCTACGGGTTAGCTACGCCGTACAGCAAACTGATTGTCCTGCAAGTGTTGTAGAACGAGCGCTGGCGGGTTTCTTTTCGGCCACGGAGCCAGGCCTTGCTTGATGAGCCAGTGGCCAATCTCTCGGCTTCTGAGTTCGGTGCAGCGTCGCCAGAAAGATGGTGTGATGGGGACAGCGACGAGTTGATCCTTTTCTAGCCTCGATCTTTCTCGACCTTGAGTTGGTCGGCTGAAGTCTTCGGCTGGAGGTCGATTTCCTCGCTGTGGTCAGCGTGGGTGCCCGGCTGTC
>NZ_JBVJKR010000013.1:0-290116 GCF_055585125.1 Nonomuraea sp. NPDC054003 | reverse complement strand
TTCGAGCGGCTCCTGGATACGCGAGAAAGAGACGCGACGGGGACCAGCGGGTACGGCGGAG
Source organism: Nonomuraea sp. NPDC054003 (assembly GCF_055585125.1). Taxonomy (NCBI): domain Bacteria; kingdom Bacillati; phylum Actinomycetota; class Actinomycetes; order Streptosporangiales; family Streptosporangiaceae; genus Nonomuraea; species Nonomuraea sp. NPDC054003. The sequence continues at coordinate 290,055 of NZ_JBVJKR010000013.1, read as the reverse complement.
GCGTTGCGCGAGGCTGCCAACAGATGTCCTTCCGAGGGCTCGCGGCGGACTGACTACACGCACGCCAGACAACCTCGCAACGTGAGCAAGCGGAGCGGGTCGTCAAAGGGCAGCGCAAAGGGGCAGTGTAGCCGAACGGCACACGCCTGTCCACTTCGCTCTCGCTGCATGCTTCACGTTGGTCGCAGCATCGCTCTTCTGAACGAATCCGTCAAGCCCGCAAGCCCCACTTTTAGCCGCCTAGGGGCTCAGACGCTGGGTTTTCTCCCCTGTGTGACTGATCGCCTACCGCCAGGCCCAAGACGATACCCGCGAACGGGGGCGGTTAACGCTCCGTCACACCGGGGGTCGAACCCAGGCCGACAACCGGTGTAGCAGTGACGGAGATACCCGCGACAAAGGACTCACTAAACCTAGTTTTTGGTAACAATTGAAGGACACGGCGCGCCCGGGGGCCCTCTCAGGCGGTCCCGAGCAGAGTCGACAGGTCCGAGACGAGCCACCTGCCGCCCTGCCTGATCATGACGAACCTGGCCCGGGTCTGGCTGACCTGCTGGCGCGGCTCGGCCTTCCCCACGGCCTCCGTGATCGTACCCGTGTTCACGAACAGAAGAACCTCCACCCTGTCCGGCTCCGCCCGCTCCACCGCCGCGGCCACGACGGAGGCGGTCTGGACCATCTTGCGTTCCTTGGCTCTGGTCGACAGGGACCCCGACAGCTCCGCGTACTGCCGGGTGAGCGCCCCGGTGGTGTGCTGCCCCGCGCGCGCCAGGTCCCGCTCGACCGTGCGGTAGTCGTACGAGAGCAGCTCCGGCGCGACCGCCTTGGCGGCCGCCATGGCCTCCGCGCCCGCGGCCTCGCCGCCGCGCAGGGCCCGCCAGTCGGACCAGAGCACGCCCGTCGCCGCGCCCAGGGCGAGCACCAGGACGCCGAGCACCACCAGGACGGCCCTCACGTGACCTGCTCCGCCTTCGACACCAGCCAGACCCCTTGAACCTTGGCCAGGTCCATCCGCCACCGGTAGAAGCGCTCCTGGGGCGCGTCGTCGGAACCGTCCCAGCGGATCACCACGTCGGCCACCACGAGCGCCCTGGCGGTGTCCCCGGAGATCGACTCCAGCCCTGCCGCGCGTACCACGCCCTCCTGGATGACCTTGTTCTTGCGCGTGGTCCGCATCATCTCGTCCGCCGCGGCCTCGTACGCGGCCCTGGCCGCGCCGGTGGAGCTGGTCAGGATGCGGTGCACGTCGGAGTCGACGGTCTCGTGGTGGAGCGAGAGCAGGTTCATCGCGTGCGTGCCCGCCGCGCGCAGCACCGCCTGCCGGTCGTCGGCCCTGGCCTGCGCGTCGCGCTCCTGCACGCCGAGCCAGACCGCCGCCGCCGCGAGCAGCGCCGCCAGGACGGCGAGCACCGGGACGACCATGCGGGACATCCGCGCTCACCCCCTCCCGGCCGGTCGCCGGGATCATAACCCGCCCGCCTTCTCCGGGACCTGCCAATCGCCCCACACGGTACGAACCGGACCCGAATGGCATGGATCGCGGCCGGGCATGCGAAAGGGGCGGCACACCCGGCACCTGGATGTGACCGCCCCTTTCGAAGCGTTCGGTCTTACTTGACCGTGACGGTGGCGCCGGCGCCCTCCAGGGCAGCCTTGGCCTTCTCCGCCTGCTCCTTGTTGACCTTGCCGTCGAAGACGTTCTTCGGAGCGCCGTCCACCAGGTCCTTGGCCTCCTTCAGGCCGAGGGACGTGAGGGCGCGGATCTCCTTGATGACCTGGATCTTCTTGTCGCCGGCGGCCTCGAGGATGACGTCGAACTCGTCCTGCTCCTCGGCAGCGGCGGCGGCCTCGCCACCACCGGCGGCGGCCGGAGCGGCGGCGACCGCGACCGGGGCGGCGGCCTTGACGTCGAAGGTCTCCTCGAACTGCTTAACGAACTCGGAAAGCTCGAGGAGGGTCATCTCCTTGAACGCGTCGAGCAGCTCGTCGGTGCTGAGCTTCGCCATGATGTTTCCTCCGTAAGGGACTTGCGAAATTTAGGAACGGGACCGCGGTGTTGCGGCAATCCCCGAGCTACTCGCCCGCCTCTTCGCGCTTGGCGCGAAGAGCGTCGGCCAGCTGAGCCATGTTGGTGGGCAGCGCGGCGAACATAGCGGCGGCAGCGCTCTGCTTCGCCTTGATCGCGCCAGCAAGCTTCGCGAGGAGAACCTCGCGGGACTCGAGGTCGGCGAGCTTGGTGATCTCAGTGGCGTCCAGCGTCTTGCCGTCGAGGACACCACCCTTGATCACCAGAAGGGGATTGGCCTTGGCGAAGTCACGCAGACCCTTGGCGGCCTCGACAACGTCGCCGTTGACGAAGGCGATCGCGGTCGGCCCGGTGAGCAGGTCGTCGAGACCCGCGAGACCGGCCTCGTTGGCCGCGATCTTGGTCAGGGTGTTCTTCGCCACGGCGAACTTCGCATTCTCACCGAGAGAGACGCGCAGCTGCTTGAGCTGGGCAACGGTGAGACCGCGGTACTCGGTCAGAACGGCGGCGGCGCTGCCTTCGAACTCGCTCTTGAGCTCGGCAACCGCTGTCGCCTTATCCGCCCTCGCCATGGGCCTCCTTCCAGGTGTGCCACCGGTGAAGGGCCCTGACATGAGAACAGCCCCGGGCGCAGGGCGCACACGGGGCTCACACACATGGAATGCACCATATGGGAAACTCGCATCACACCTGCGCGGGCCGTCCACCTGAGGTGGATCCTTCGGTCGCCAGGCTTTGAGGCACCTGGCGACGACCGGCGGTCTTCGGCAACGACCAGACTACGTGCTGGCCGCCGAGTTTCCAAATCGTTCTCAGTTGGTGGTGCCCTTCGGCAGCTCACCGACCTGGTCGGCGGGCGGGGCCTGGATGTCGACGGGCTCGTTGTAGCCCTTGAACATCAGCGTCGCGTCGAGCGTGCCGCCCTCCTTGGCGCCGCTCAGGGTCAGCTTGCGGGGCAGGCCGTCGGCGGCGACCCAGATGTCGAACTTGACGTCCTTCAGCTCGGCCAGGTTCTTCCGCGCCTGGTCCCGCTCCTCGGCGGGCAGCTGCTGCACGGCCGCCTCCACCGGGAAGGTGCCGCTGTAGTGGGTGGTGTCGGTGCCGCCCACGCTCTCGTTGCCGGCCGCCTTGACGTCCTGCGACGTGGTGATCATCTTGGTCACGCTCGCCAGGTCGAACTGCTGCACCTGGCCCAGCATCTGGTCCACCTGGGCACGGTCGCCGGCCTCGGCGAGCGGCACCTTGATCCACGGCTTGGTGGCGCCGAGCACCTTGTTGAGCGTCTCGACCTTGACGTACGCCGTGTCGCCCTGGAGGATCACCCGGGCGCCGCCGGGCAGCTCCCTGCCGCCGACGCCGGCGGTGTCCACGGTCAGGTCAAGGGCGAGCTGGGGCTGGCTCTGGTAGACCATGCGGCCTTGAACCTTGCCCTCGCCCTCCTGCGGGTGCGAGACGTCGACGACCGCGTCAACCGTGTAAGAACTGACCTCTGTCGTCTTCTGGGCCGCCTGGGCGAGCACCTCGGAGGCGGCGAGATTCACCTGAATGGGCTGCGCGTTAGTTCCACAGCCGGCGACCGCTGTCGCGGCCAGAGCGGCCGCGGCCGCGGCGATGGCGAGAGAAAACCTGCGCTTGAACATGTATCGACCCTACGTGTCAGCTGGCTTCTCGTAGCGCTTTCCCGCAGCTTCTCATGGAAAACCCAGGGATGTCCCTGAGAGGCGTTCCGTACGAAGGAAGCCGTGAATATCCGGACCCGGGGAAAAGGCCCCGGACATGGGAAAGCCCCGGCGCGGAGCACGCCGGGGCCTTTCCAGAAAAACTCGTCAGACGGCGTCGAGCTCGCCGACGATGCCGCGGGTGACGTTGGGGTCGACCGGGACACCGGGGCCCATGGTCGTGGAGAACGTCACCTTCTTGATGTAGCGGCCCTTGGCCGCCGACGGCTTGAGCCGCAGCACCTCGTCGAGCGCGGCCGCGTAGTTCTCCAGGAGCTGGCGCTCGGGGAACGACGTCTTGCCGATGATGAAGTGGAGGTTGGCCTGCCGGTCGGTGCGGAACTCGATCTTGCCGCCCTTGATCTCGGTCACGGCCTTGGCCACGTCGGGCGTCACCGTGCCGGTCTTCGGGTTGGGCATGAGACCGCGCGGGCCGAGGACGCGGCCCAGGCGGCCGACCTTGCCCATCAGGTCGGGCGTGGCCACCACGGCGTCGAACTCGTTGAGCCGGTTGCCCTTGGAGATCTCGTCGATCAGCTCGTCGGCCCCGACGATGTCGGCGCCCGCCTCGCGGGCCGCCTCAGCACGGTCACCGGTCGCGAAGACCAGGACCCGGGCGGTCTTACCGGTGCCGTGCGGGAGGTTGACCGTGCCGCGCACGATCTGGTCGGCCTTGCGGGGATCGACGCCCAGCCTCAGCGCCACCTCGACGGTGGAGTCGAACTTGGTGGTCGACGTCTCCTTGGCCAGCCTGGCCGCGTCGGCCGGGCTGTAGAGCTTGTCGCGGTCGACCTTGGCCGCCGCGTCCTTGTGCGCCTTGCTGCGCTGCATGTCTGTCTCCTTGTGGTGTGCGGGCCGGCGGGCGGCCCTCCCACGGGTGGGGAAGTGCTTAGTCGGCGACGGTGATGCCCATGGAACGGGCGGTGCCGGCGATGATCTTCTCGGCCTGCTCGACGCTGTTGGCGTTGAGGTCGGGCATCTTCGTCTCGGCGATGCTGCGCAGCTGCTCGCGGCTGAGCTTGCCCACCTTGTCCTTGTGCGGGGTCGCGCTGCCCTTGTCGAGACCCAGCGCCTTCTTGATCAGCTCGGGCGCCGGAGGCGTCTTCGTGACGAAGGTGAAGCTGCGGTCTTCGAAAATGGTGATCTCGACGGGGATGATGTTGCCCCGCTGGGCCTCGGTCGCAGCGTTGTACTGCTTCACGAAGTCCATGATGTTGACGCCGTGGGGACCGAGGGCGGTACCGACCGGCGGTGCGGGCGTGGCCTGGCCAGCGGGAAGCTGGACCTTGACCAGAGCCGCGATCTTCTTCTTCGGAGGCATGAGTCCTTCTCCGGGTCCTGATGGTGATGCCTTCCGGAACGCGGGTGCGCCCGGACATGTCGGAAGGCCGCCCTTCGCGACAGGCGGCCGACCGAACGTTTAATTGTAGGTGATCGTCTCAGATCTTCGAGACCTGGTTGAACGACAGCTCCACCGGGGTCTCCCGGCCGAAGATCGAGACCAGCACCTTGAGCTTCTGCGACTCGGGGCTGATCTCGCTGACCGAGGCGGGCAGGGTGGCGAACGGGCCGTCCATGACGGTGACGGACTCGCCGATCTCGAACTCGACGGCGGGGCCGGAGGGCGTCTTGGCGGCGGTCTTCTTGCTCTCCTCGGTCGGCTCCGGGGCGAGCAGCTTGGCCACCTCGTCGAGGCTGAGCGGGCTGGGCTTGTTGGACAGGCCGACGAAGCCGGTCACGCCCGGGGTGTTGCGCACCGCGGCCCAGGACTCGTCGGTCAGCTCCATGCGCACCAGGACGTAGCCGGGCAGCACGCGCTCCTTGACCGGCACCTTCTTGCCGCTCTTGAACTCCTGGACGGTGTGCGTCGGCACCTCGACCTGGTAGATGTAGTCCTCCATGTTGAGCGACACGTTGCGGCTCTCGATGTTGGACTTCACGCGGTTCTCGTAACCGGCGTAGGAGTGGATCACGTACCACTCGCCGGGCAGGCCGCGGAGCGAACGCTTGAACTCCTCGACCGGGTCGACGTCGGGCTCGACGTCACCGTCCTCCTCGACGACGGCCGCCTCGGCGGTCTCGTCGACCTCGTCGCTGTCCACGACGTCTTCGACGGTCTCCTCAGCGGCCTGGGAGGCCTCTTCCGGCTCGGCGTCCCACTTCTCGCGGGGCTCGTCGGCCGGCACTGAAGATTCGGACACGGTGACTCTTCCTCTTTCGTCGGTATCGAACGGCGGCTCCGTCAGGCGCGCGCCGTCTGCGTCAGAATCAGCCGCCGAAAATCTGCAGGACGGCCCAGCCGAACGCGGCGTCGAGGCCGTAGATGATGCCGACCATGATCAGCACGAACACCATGACAACCGTGGTGTACGTGACCAGCTCCTTGCGCGTCGGCCAGATGACCTTGCGCAGCTCGGCCACGACCTGACGGTAGAACAGGGCCGGAGAAGTACGCTTCTTCTCACCACTGGGCTTGCCTGCGGTCTCGCCGCGCGTGTCGATCGCCACAGTCCTCACCTGAAATCGGTCGTATCCAACGCAGTTATGCGGCGCCTACACGCCATTATTGCGCGGACCGCACTCGCAGGGCACGAGGGACTCGAACCCCCAACCGCCGGTTTTGGAGACCGGTGCGCTACCAATTGCGCCAGTGCCCTATGTCGTCAACCACACTACCCTGGATGACTTACTGCCTGGACCGAACGCCACATCGACATGCGGCTGCAGGACCTGGCGAAAGTGTACGGAAGATTGCCCGCCACGTCGAACCCAAACCTGATCGCGCAGGTCACATGGCGTGGGGGCGCGCGTGGGAGCATGGAGGCATGTCCACCCGACGCCGTGTCTCCACACGGATTTCCGCGATTTCCGAGTCCGCGACCCTCGCCGTGGACGCCAAGGCGAAGGCGATGAAGGCGGCCGGCCGTCCGGTCATCGGCTTCGGCGCGGGCGAGCCCGACTTCCCGACGCCCGACTACATCGTCGAGGCCGCCGTGGCCGCGGCGCGCGAGCCCCGCTTCCACAAGTACACCCCGGCGAGCGGCCTGCCCGAGCTGAAGCAGGCGATCGCCGCCAAGACGCGGCGCGACTCCGGCTACGAGGCCGACGCGTCGCGGGTGCTGGTGACCAACGGCGGCAAGCAGGCCGTCTACGAGGCGTTCGCCACGCTGCTCGACCCGGGCGACGAGGTCCTGGTCGTGGCCCCCTACTGGACGACCTACCCGGAGGCGATCAAGCTGGCCGGGGGCGTCCAGGTCGACGTCGTCACCGACGAGACGACGGGCTACCTGGCGAGCGTCGAGCAGCTGGAGGCGGCCCGCACCGACCGCACGAAGGTCCTGCTGTTCGTCTCGCCGTCCAACCCGACGGGCGCCGTCTACTCGCGCGAGCAGACGGTCGAGATCGGCCGCTGGGCGGCCGAGCACGGCCTGTGGGTGGTCACCGACGAGATCTACGAGCATCTGACGTACGGCGGCGCCGAGTTCACCAGCATCGCCACGGCCGTCCCCGAGCTGGGCGACCATGTCGTGATCCTCAACGGCGTGGCCAAGACGTACGCGATGACGGGCTGGCGGGTCGGTTGGCTGATCGGGCCGCCCGACGTGGTCAAGGCGGCGACCAACCTGCAGTCGCACGCCACCTCCAACGTCTCCAACGTCTCGCAGATGGCCGCGCTGGCGGCGGTCTCCGGCGACCTGTCCGCGGTGGCGCGGATGCGTGAGGCGTTCGACCGGCGCCGCCAGACGATGGTGCGCATGCTCAACGAGATCCCGGGCGTGTTGTGCCCGGAACCGAAGGGCGCGTTCTACGCCTACCCGGCGGTCAAGGAGCTCATCGGCAAGGAGCTGCGCGGGCGCCGCCCGGGGTCGTCGGCCGAGCTGGCCGAGCTGATCCTGGAGGAGGCGGAGGTGGCCGTGGTGCCCGGCGAGGCGTTCGGCACCCCCGGCTACTTCCGCCTGTCGTACGCGCTGGGCGACGACGACCTGGTGGAGGGCGTCAGCCGCCTCGCCAAGCTGCTGGCCGAGGCCCACTGACCGTCAAGAACGGCGTGGTCATGCGATTACCCGGTCGCCTCGTCGGCGATGCGGTCGATCTCCGTGGACAGGCCGGGGGTCGCGGCGACGTAGACGGCGGTGCCGGGGCGCTCCAGCCACATGAAGTTGTGCAGGTCGCCCCGGGTCTCCCAGCTCAGCGCGGGCTTGCCGTGGTGCATGCCGAGCGTGGCCCGGTCGACGAGGGTGGCGAACTCCTCGGCGGTCCTGACCCCGCAGACGACGCCGACGTGCAGCCGCTCGGCGCCCCGGCTCCAGGTCTCGCCCCTGACCTTCAGCTTCCGGGTGAGGGATCTGACGTGCCGGAACGTACCGGATCTCGTGGTGCCGACGGGCATGGCGGCGACGCCGACGGGTGCGGAGCCGCACGACAGCGTGGGGCCCGTCACGGCGGCGACCGGGCTGGGCCGGCCGATCTGCGGCGCGGGGGCGGACGGGCCGCACGCGGCAAGGCTCAGTGTCAGGAGCACCGTCGCCAGGCGCCGCATCACCACTCCAGGGCCGGAACGCGGGAAGAAGGACCCTAGTCTCCTACAACAGCCGTGCTGACACGGCAAGTCGCGGCCCGGTCCGGTGGCAAAATATGGCGATGGCAAGGTCCCTGCTCTCGCTGCCCAAGGCCCATCTGCATCTCCACTTCACCGGCTCCATGCGCCACTCGACCCTGATCGAGCTGGCCAGGGAGCAGGGCCTGCACCTGCCCGACGCGCTGGAGCAGGACTGGCCGCCCCGGTTGCGGGCGACCGACGAGCGCGGCTGGTTCCGGTTCCAGCGGCTGTACGACATCGCCAGGTCGGTGCTGCGGCGGCCGGAGCACGTCTACCGGCTGCTGCGCGAGACCGCCGAGGACGAGACGGCGGCCGGGTCGCGGTGGCTGGAGATCCAGGTCGACCCGTCGGGCTACCAGCAGATGTTCGGCGGCCTGACGGCCACGCTGGAGCTGGTGCTGGACGCGGCCGAGCAGGCTTCGCGGGCCACGGGCACCGGCCTCGCGGTGGTGGTGGCCGCCAACCGCACCAGGCATCCCCTCGACGCCAACACGCTCGCCCGGCTGGCCGCCCAGTACGTCGGCAAGGGCGTGGTCGGGTTCGGCCTGTCCAACGACGAGCGGCGCGGCCAGGCCCGCGACTTCGACCGGGCGTTCCGCATCGCCAAGCGGGCCGGGCTGCTGGCCGTGCCGCACGGCGGGGAGCTGCTGGGGCCGCGGAGCGTGGCGCAGTGCGTCGACGACCTCGACGCCGACCGGGTCGGCCACGGCGTGCGCGCGGCCGAGGACCGGTGGCTGATGGAGCGGCTGGCCGAGCGGCAGATCTGCTGCGAGGTGTGCCCGACCTCCAACGTAGGGCTGGGGGTGGCCGAGCGGGCGGCGGACGTGCCGCTGCGCAGGCTGTTCGAGGCGGGGGTGCCGGTCGCGCTCGGCTCCGACGACCCGCTGCTGTTCGGGGCCCGGCTGCTGCGTCAGTACGAGCTGGCCAGGGAGGTGTACGGGTTCACCGACGCGGAGATCGCCGAGCTGGCGCGCCAGTCGATCAGGTCGTCGGCCGCGCCCGAGCCGGTCCGCAAGGAGCTGATCAAGGGCGTCGACGACTGGCTGGCCTCACCGGAGTGAGCCGGCCAGCTCGGCCGCCCGCGCCATCGACGGGGCGCCCTCCAGCCGGTGGCCGACGTCGCCCGACTGCCAGATGAGGGTGGGCCCGGCCTGGCGCAGCGGCACCTCCCCGCCCCCCTCGCGGGTGATGTAGCCGAGGGGGTGCGAGCCCGGCAGCCAGAAGCCGGTGACGCCGTCGACCTCGACCTCGTCGGGGAACGGCGGGCCGAGCCGCTTGAAGAAGAACGGGTCCATCCGGCCGTCGAACTGGTCCAGCCGGATGCCGTCCGGCCAGAACATCGACACCACCCGGCCGCCGTCGGCGACCGTAACGCGTTCCGGCTCGCCCAGCGCGGCCAGGGTCCTGACCGGGAACGCGACCTGCCCGGCGACCTCGTCAGGCGGCACCTCCCGCTCCCCCGGCAGCGGCGCCGGCGTGGGCACCGGAGCCGGGGTGTCGCCGCCGAGCCGCAGCTCGATCCCGGCGTAACGGAGGATCGCGGTCACCGCCTGCCTGCCCTGCGGGGTGGCCGCCGTGACGGCGACCAGGGCGACCACCGCCACCGCGACGATCCGCCACCGCCGCCGCTTGACCGGCCGCGGGGCTTCCAGCCTGGTCCGCACAGCCGCCGCCACCTGCTCGGGCGGCGGGGCCGGCACGTCGAGGGAGCCGGCCAGGGCGCGCAACTCGGCCTCGATGTCGTCGAAGCGCTCATCCGAGCTCATGCCCTGCCTCCTCCCTGAGCCTCGCCAGGCCGCGGTGCGTCCTGGACTTGACGGTGCCGACCGGCCAGCCGAGCACCTGAGCGGTCTCAGCCTCGGACAGCTGTAAGAAGTACCGGCAGACGACGGCTCTGCGTTCCCGCTCGGGCAGCGCCCTGACCGCCTCCAGCAGCCGGGCCCGCCGGTCCGTGGCCACGGCCGTGCCCTCGGGGTCGTCGGGGGCCTTCGCCTCGGCCGTGGCGCTCAGCCGTACCGTCAGCTCCGACCTGCGGCCGCGCGCCCGCGTCAGGTTGTGCGTCTCGTTGGCCACGATACGCAGCAGCCACGGGCGGAAACCCGCGTCGCGGCGGAACGTCCTGAGATGCCGGAACGCCTTGACGAACGCCTCCTGTACCACGTCCTCGGCCTCGTCTCGGGCGCCGAACAGGACCGCGGTGCGGTGCGCGAGCGCGCTGTAACGGGCGACCAGCACCTCGTAGGCGGTCAGGTCGCCCTCCAGCGAGCGGGCGATGGCCTCGTCGTCATCCATGGGCGTGACTGATTCCACCGCATTCGTGGCGGGTACGGAAGAGTGTTCCGTGACCTTCGGCGCGGGGCGGGCACTAGACTCTGGCCCATTCCCGCGAACCCGTAAGGATCGGCGACTATGTCCTCTGGTTATGACCGTGTAGTCCAACCGGCAGCCGGTGACGAGGCCCTGGAGAACCACCTCGGCGGTGACGAGGCCAGAAACTACCGCAAGTACGAGTTCGACATGGTCGCCCCCCACGTCGGCCGGTCCCTTCTGGAGATCGGCTCCGGGCTCGGCCACTTCGCCGAGCAGTTCCTGCCGCGGCTCGACCGGCTGGTCGTCAGCGACTTCGACCCCTACTGCGTCGAGCAGCTCAAGAAGCGCTTCGCCGACCGCGACGACATCGACGTGCTGCAGTTCGCCCTGCCGACCGAGATCCCGCTCAAGGACAAGGTCGACACCGTGGTCATGATGAACGTCCTGGAGCACATCGAGGACGACGCCGAAGCGCTGCGCTCGCTGGCGCGCGTCACCCTCCCGGGCGGGCGGATCGTCATCTGGGTGCCGGGCTACATGCAGCTGTACGGCGACTTCGACCGCAAGGTCGGCCACGTGCAGCGCTACACGCCCAAGACGCTGGCCGCCACCGTGGGCAAGGCGGGGCTGGACATCGAGGTGCTCAAGCCGATCAACTTCCTGGGCGGCATCGCCTGGTGGGCGGCGGTGCGCCGAGGTGGGGTGGGTTACCCGGACCCGCGGCTGGTCAAGATCTACGACCGCACGGTGGTGCCGATGACGCGGCTCATCGAGCGCTTCATCCGGCCGCCGTTCGGGCAGACGGTCTTCTGCGTGGCCCGCGTCCCCGGCTGACCGTTCTTCATCTCCTCAGTGCGGGTGCTGGTTCTACGGCGGATGTTCGCCGGGCTGATTGCTCCGTGCGAACCATGCCCGGCCGCGTGACATGGGCCTCGCAGTAGACGCGCTCCGCGCGAAATCCAGCTCGGGCTGCGCTGTGCGGGGGCAAGCCCCCGCGCCCCAGGTCAAAGGCATGGCCTTCGCCATGGGCGGCGCTCCGCGCCGATCAGCTCAGACGTGTTGTGCGGGGGCAAGCCCCCGCGCCCCCGGGCGAGAGGGCTACCGCCCCCTCGCGCTCCCCGGTCCCTGCCCACGCGGCGTGCGGGAATCCCCATAGCTGACCAGAAAGACGGTGGCATTGGTTCACCGGGTTGATCGGAACCTCAGGGGACCCCAAGTCCGTGGACAGGTGTGCAGGCATGGCCGACAGCCGTGACCTGATCCCCGGCGCAGCTCATCGGCTCAACGGCCCGATGGTCGCCGTCCAGGCCCCCGCCGCAGCTCGATCCCACCATCTGGCCGTATCGGCCGCACATGGCGACGAGATGTGGTTGACCTCAACCGCAGTTGAGATTGCACGATGGGCGCTGAGGCCTGCCTCGTATGCGATTTGAGGAGTGCGTCCGTGAGCGCGGATTCTGCTTTCTATTCGATCATCGACTACACCGTTGACGGCGTCGACACACAGCGCGAGCTGGTGGAGGCCTTCGCCGAGATCCAGGAGCGGTGGGTGCGTTTCCATCCCGGATACCGCTCGGCCCGCTTCCATCTGAGCACCGACGGCACACGCGTGTACAACATCGTGCACTGGGCGAGCGAGGCGGACTACCGCCACTTCGTGGAGACCTCCGATACCGAGGGCCGGATGGCCGCCATCGGCAAGGCGCTGGAGAGCCTGTCCGGCAGGGCCGAACCACGCATGACCGGAGTCCCTACCTACACCGTCGTCCGCGAGATCGGTCCCGGCCCTCAGCGCTTGGACCCGTGATCGCGCCCGGCAGCTCGCGGCCATGCCTGCCGACACTGCGAACCCCATCTCATCAGTAACGATCGATTGCGCAGGTCATTCATGAAGCTTGAGATTTACGCCGATGTGTTGTGCCCGTGGTGCTACATCGGCAAGAGACGCCTGACGGCCGCGCTGGCGCAGCACTCCGGCCGCGCTCGCGTCGAGGTCGCCTGGCGCAGCTACGAGCTGGCGCCGGAGGCGGAGCGCACCCCCGGCCCGACCGCCGCCGAGGCGATGGCCGAGTGGTGGGGCGAGCAGGCGCCCGCCCGCGTCGAGCACATCCGGTCGCTGGGCGCGGCCGAGGGCCTGGAGCTGAACCTGCATCTGGCTCGCCCGGTAAACACCTTCGACGCGCACCGGCTGGTCAAGCTGGCCACCGACCGCGACCGCGCCGACGAGATGATGGAACTGCTGCTGCACGCCTACCACACCGAGGGCCTGAACGTCGCCGATGTGCAGGTCCTGCGTCGCCTTGGTGACCAGGCCGGGCTCGATGGCGATGAGGTGCGGGCCGTCCTGGCCGGCGACGGCTACGCCGACGAGGTCCGCGCCGACCGGCGCCGCGCGGCCGAACACGGCGTCACCGGCGTGCCCAGCCTGGTGGTCGACGGCCGACCGCCGGTCCCCGGCGTCCAGCCTGTCGCTGATCTGTACCGGCTCCTGGAGCATGGTCTCGCGGCCCTTGACGGGTCCGGCTGATCCGCGATCCGAGCGCCCAATCTGCCCTTTATCCCGTGCTCCCGCCGATCCTCGCAAAGGAGGGCGCTGAACTGGGACGCACAGGAAAGGGCACTGAACTCGGCAAGGACCGGGGAGCGCGAGGGGGCGGTAGCCCTCTCGCTCGGGGGCGCGGGGGCCTGCCCCCGCACAACACGCCTGAGCCGATCAGCGCGAAGCGCCACCCACCGCGAAGACCACGCCCTTGACCCAAGGACGCGAGGGCTCGCCCCCGCGCAACACAGCCCGAGCTGGGATCGCGCGGAGCGCGTCTGCCGCGAGGGCCATGCTGTTGGCCAGGCCCCGGCTGAGGACCCCCTAGGGAGGGTCCTCAGCCGAACGTCACTTGATGGACCCCGCCGTCAACCCGCCGACCACCTTCCGCTCGATCAACGCGAACAGGATGATCACCGGGATGGTGGCGATGACCGACCCGGCGAACAGGTTCTGCCAGTCGACCTGGTACTGGCCGATGAACGAGTTGAGCGCCACGGTCAGAGGCTGGTTCTCCGGGGTGGTGGTCAAGGTCAGAGCGACGACGAACTCGTTCCAGGCCGCGATGAACGTGAAGATCAGCGCGGTGATCACCCCGGGCATGGCCAGCGGGAGCGTGATGCGGAACAGCGCGCCGAACCGGCCGTTGCCGTCGATGAACGCGGCCTCCTCCAGCTCGCGCGGGATCGAGGAGAAGTACGCGTTCAGGATCCACACCGCGAACGCCAGGTTGAACCCGCCGTTGACCAGGATCAGCGACCAGATCGAGTCGACCAGCCCGAGCTGGGAGAACTCGCGGTAGATGCCCACGAGCATGGCCGTCGGCTGGAACATCTGGGTGATCAGCACGAGGATCAGGAAGAACGTCCGCCCCCTGAAGTTGTGCCGGGCGGAGTAGTAGGCGGCCGGCAGCGCCACCAGGAGCACCAGGACGGTGGAGCCGGCGGCCACCTGGAGGGTGACGACGAGGTTGCCCGCGAGGCCGCTGCTCCAGAAGTTGACCAGGTTGGCCCATTCCCACTGTGTGGGCAGGATGGTGGCGTCACGCAGCGTCTCCTGGGGACGCAGCGAGGTCAGCAGCATCACCAGGTACGGGAACAGGAAGATGAACGCGACCACGTAGGCGACGGCCGCGGTCACCGTGGTCTTGAGTCTGGGCATGGCGCGGTGCCCGACGGGCGCGGGCCGGCGGCGGGCAGGGCGGGCGGGCGCCTTCGGCGCGGTCTCGACTGCCATCACGCCACCGCCCTGTTCCAGCGCGAGATCTTGAGGAAGACCGCGGTGATCACCAGCACCATTCCGAAGTTGACGACCGACATGGCGGCGGACTCGCCGATGTCGGAGCTCTTGAGGATGAACATGAAGATGGTCGAGGTGGCCGTCGAGTATCCGGGCTGGCCGTGCGTCATCGCCCAGATGATCGGGAAGCTGTTGAAGACGTTCATCATGTTGATCAGCACGGCGACGGTCAGCGCGGGCCGGAGCAGCGGCAGGGTGATCGACCAGTAGGTGCGCGGCCGGGAGGCGCCGTCCATCTTGGCTGCCTCGTACACGTCACCGGGGATGGTGGCGAGGCCCGCGAGCAGCGCGTACGTGGTGAAGGGGACGGACACGAACACCGCGACGAACACCAGCCACGGCATGGCGGTGGAGGCGTCGCCGAGCTGGTCGGCGGAGGCTCCGCCGAGCGCGTCGATGAGCCCGAGTCTGAGCCTGATCTGGTTGATGACGCCGACCTCCGGGTCGAGCATCCACCGGAAGACGATGGCGGTCATCAGCACGGACGCGGCCCAGGGCGCGACCAGCGCCCAGCGGGCGACCTTGCGGCCGGGGAAGCGCTGGTTGAACAGCTGGGCGAGAGCGAGCGAGATCACCACGGTGAGGACGACGACCGCCACCACCCAGACCACGCTGCGGACCATGATGTCCGCGAAGTCCTTCTCGGCGAACAGCTTGTCGTAGTTGTCGAAGCCGTTCCACCCGCGGACCACGCCGACCCTGCTGATCTCCAGAAAGGAGGACCGGATCATCTCGATGACCGGCCAGAGCACGACGACGGCGATCAGCACCACCGCGGGCCCGATCCAGGCCAGCGGCTCCAGGGCGCGCAACCTTCTCATAAGTTCCTCCGTGGAGGTACGGCCGGCGCCTCAGGTGAGACGCCGGCCGTACGGGCCCCCGTCGTTCAGCCGGCCTCGGCGGTCTTCTGGAGTTCGCCGAGGACCGCGGCGGGGTCGTCCTTGACGGCGCCGCCGATGGTCTGCTTGATCGCCGGGTTCAGCTCGGCCCACTTCTCGTCCTGGAACGGGTAGAAGCTGGCGTTGGGCAGCGCGTCCAGGAACGGCTTGAGCTTCTCGTCGCCCGACAGCTTCTCGATGCCGCCGTTGGTGACGGGCAGCAGCTTGTACGTCTCGCTGATCTTCTCAGCGGCGGAGCCGGTGTAGAAGAAGTCGAAGAACTTCTTGATCTCCTCGGCGCGGCCGTTCTTGTTGAACGCCATGATCCAGTCCATGACGCCGAGGGTGGTGTCGAGCGGGCCGGTCTTGCCGGGGATGGGCGCGACGCCGTAGTTCTTCAGGCCGGCCGCGTCGAAGATCGGGATGGACATGGGTCCGCCGTTGACCATGCCGACCTTGCCGGCGCCGAAGTCCTCCCAGACCGTCTTGCGGTCCTTGGTGCCGGGGTTGGGGGTGGTGAGTCCGGCGTCGACGAGGCCCTTGACGTAGGTGAAGGTCTCGACGTTCTGCGGCGAGTTGATCGCCCACTTGCCGGCGTCGTCCTTGTAGCCGCCGCCGTTGCCGAGCATCCACAGGAACGACTCGGCCTGCGCCTCCTCCTGGCCGAGCGGGAGGCCGAACGGCTGGCTGACGCCGGAGGCCTTGAGCTTCTCGGCCGCGGCCTTGAGCTCGTCCCAGGTCTTGGGCGCCTCGGCGACGCCGGCCTTCTCGAACAGGTCCTTGTTGTAGAACAGGGCGCGGGCGGATGACACGAACGGGATGCCGTAGGCCGTGCCGTCGACCTTGCCGAACTCGGCGAACTTCTGCAGCATGTCGCCGGACACCTCGGGCGACAGGACCTCGTCGACCTTGTGGAGCAGGCCGTCGGCGACGAATCCGGAGTAGTCGCCGGTCTGCAGGATGTCGGGCACCTGACCGTTCTGGATCATGGTGGCGACCTGCTTGTCGATGTCGTTCCAGTTGATGACCTGGACGTCGACCTTGATGTTCGGGTTGGCCGCCTGGAACTCGTCGACCACGCCCTTCCAGAAGTTCTCTCCGGAGTTGGGCTTGCCGGGGCCGTCGCCGTAGTCGGCGGCGACCATCTTCAGCGTGACCTGGCCGCCGTCGGCCGCCTGGTCGCCGCCGCCTTCCGACGCGCCGGAGCCACAGCTGGACAGGACCAGCACGGTAGCCAGGCCGAGAGCGGCGCCGCCCACAAGTCTCATTCTCACCGTAAGTACCGCCTTCTCATCGGACGGGTCGTGCTGGTCCGTACCAGCTGCCAGACCCTGCCCAGGGGTATGGGGCCGCGAGCGTCACGGCCCCACGCGTTTGCGCAAGCGTAAGCCGGGGTTCGCCTGGCGGTCTATACCGGTAAATTGCAGAACGGCAACAGTAAGGGGAAGAGTTCTGCACTCGCGGTCTAGACCACTTGTCAGCGAATCTTCCTGCGGACGTTCTCGCCACCCTCCGGCCGGCCGATCCACGGTCCTTCGATGGACGGGTCGAGGATGCCCTCCTCCAGGAAGGAGTAACGGCCGTCGAGCACGTATCGCGCCAGCCGCACGTCGTGGTCGTCACTGTTGTCCCAGAGCCTGTCGAACAGCGTGTCCACCCGCCGCCTGGCCTGCCGGCAGAACGTGTCGGCCAGTTCCAGCGGCCGGCGTCCGAGGTCGCCCTCGTCCTCGGCGGCCTTGACGCAGGCCGCGGTCATGGCGAACAGGTCGGCGCCGATGTCGACGATCCGGCCGAGGAACGCCTGCTTGTGCTCCAGCCTCCCCTGCCAGCGGGACATGCCGTAGAAGGTGGACCTGGCCAGCTTGCGGCTGGTCCGCTCCACGAAGCGCAGGTGCGTGGCCAACGGCCCGAACTCCGAGAAGGCGGTGGGCAGCTGCCCCGCCCCGGTGACCAGGGACGGCAGCCAGCGGGCGTAGAAGCGGCCGGCCCGCTTGAGCGCCTGGGCGCGCTCCTGCCGTGAGGAGTCCGGGTTGATCAGCTCGCCGGCGGCGGTCAGGTGGGCGTCGACCGCCTCACGGGTGATGAGCAGCCGCATGATCTCGGACGAGCCCTCGAAGATGCGGTTGATCCGGGTGTCGCGCAGCATCTGCTCGGCCGGGACGCCGCGCTCGCCGCGCGCCGCGAGCGACTCGGCGGTCTCGTAGCCGCGCCCGCCCCTGATCTGGACCAGTTCGTCGAGCGCCTGGTAGGACATCTCGGTCGCGTACAGCTTGGCCAGCGCCGCCTCGATGCGGATGTCGCTGCCCTCGCCGTCGGCCAGCCTGGCGGTCAGGTCGGAGACGGCTTCCAGGGCGTACGCGGTCGCGGCGATGAAGGCGATCTTCGTGGCGACGACCTCGTGCTCGCCTACCTTGCGGCCCCACTGGACGCGGGCGTTCGCCCACTCGCGGGCGATCTTCACGGCCCACTTGGCGTGCCCTGCGCAGCTGGCGGGCAGCGACAGCCGGCCGGTGTTGAGCGTGGTCAGGGCGATCTTCAGCCCTTCACCCTCACGCCCGATCAGGTTCTTCGCCGGGACCCTGACCTGCGAGAACTCCGTGACCCCGTTCTCGATGCCGCGCAACCCCATGAACGCGTTGCGCCGCCTGACCGTGATGCCCGGCGAGTCGCCCTCGACCACGAAGGCGCTGATCTTCTTCCCCGTACGGGCCATCACCACGAGCAGGTCGGCGACCACGCCGTTCGTGGTCCACAGCTTGACCCCGTCGAGCACGTACGCGTCGCCGTCACGCACCGCGGTGGTCGACAGCCGGGCCGGGTCGGAGCCCACGTCGGGCTCGGTGAGCAGGAACGCGGAGATCTCGCCCCGCGCGCACCGGGGCAGGAACTCGCGCTTCTGCTCCTCGCTGCCGAACAGCTTCAGCGGCTGCGGCACCCCGATCGACTGGTGCGCCGACAGCAGCGTGGCCAGCGCCGGGCAGTACGAGCCGACCAGCATGAGCGCGCGGCAGTAGTACAGGTACGGCAGGCCGAGCCCGCCGTACTCCTCACCGATCGTGATCCCGAAGGCTCCCAGCCCGGCCAGGCCCTTGACGACCTCGTCCGGGATGACCCCGTCCCGCTCGATCCGGGCGGGATCCACGTGCGCGTCGAGATATCGGCGGACGGCCCGGACGAACTCCTCGCCGCGTTTGGCCGCCTCGTCGGGCACGGACGGCACCGGATGCACCAGATCCAGCCGGAGATCTCCGAGGAACAGTTGCTTGGCGAAGCTCGGGCGGGTCCACTCTTGCTCGCGGGCCTGCTCGCCGAGCTCCCTTGCCTTGGCGTACTCGCTCATGGCATCCTCCCGCCGACAGTACGCCGAATCGACTCAGCGAGAAAGCGGCCGGCGCGGGAGCTCGACGACCAGGACGGTCGCGAGCAGGCCCAGCGTCGCGGGCACCAGCAGGTAGAAGCCGCAACAGGCGAGCGACACAGCCGACAGGGCGGTGGCCGCGACCGCGGTGGCGCGCTGCCTTCCGGCGGGCAGCAGCCGTACGGCGGCGGCCACCCCGACGGTGGTGACCGCGGCGAGGCAGGCGGCGGTGGCCCGCATGAGCACGTCCAGGTCGCCCGCGAGGAACAGCACCGGCACGCTCAGCGCGGCCAGCAGCGCCAGGCTGCGCAGCGGCGTCCGGCCGGGCTCACCTCCGCTGGCGAACCAGCCGGGCAGCGCGCCGGTCCTCGCCATGGCGGCGCCGAGCCGGGAGGCGCCGGCGATGTAGGTGTTGATGGCGCCGAAGGTGAGCAGCACCGCGACGGCGCCGGTCACCGGCCGGGCCCCCGGGCCGAAGCCGATCTCCAGGAGCGCGGCGAGCGGCACCGCCGTGGTGCCGGCCCGGTCGCCGAGCACGCCGATCGTGGTCAGGCAGACGCCCAGATAGAGCACGATGATCACTACCAGCGCCACGGCCGTGGCCCGCACCAGGCCGCGCCGGTCGGCGAACTCGGCTGACAGGTGGCTGGCCGCCTCCCAGCCGACGAAGGCGAACAGCAGCACCCCGGCCGCGCTCGCCACGCCCGCGGCCCCGTACGGGGCGAACGGGGTGAAGGAGGTCGCCTCCGCGTGCGGCGCGGCGGTGACGACGGCGGCGGCGAGCAGCGCGACCAGCCCGCCGAGCAGGGCGAGCTGCAGCCGCCCCGAGGTGCGCAGCCCGGCCGCGTTGGCCAGGAACGCGGCGGCCAGCAGCGCGGCGGCGGCGGCCATCCGGTCGACGCCGAAGGCGTCGGCCACGTACCCCCCGCCGACCAGCGCGGCGGCCACGGTGCCCAGCGGGACCGCACCGTAGAACCACCATCCGGTCATCGCCGCCCATCTCGGGCCGAACGTGCGCGCGGCGAACGCGGCCACGCCGCCGCCGTCGGGGTGGCGCGCGCCGAGCGCGGCGAAGGTCAGCGCGACCGGCACGCTCAGCGCCAGCAGTCCCGCCCAGGCCAGCACCGACGCCGGCCCGGCCGCGGCGGCGGCGAGCTGGGGCAGCACGAGCATGCCCGGTCCCAGCACGCCGCCGAGGAGCATCGCGGTGCCCTGTCCGGCACCCATTCGCCCATTCATGCCGACAGACGCTACGCATCCGATCGGCACTCTCGGCGTTCTACCGACCGAACGTTCGATTCCGCTGCCAGAATCCCGTCATGGACGAACTTGATACGGCGATCGTAGGACTCCTTCAAACGGATGCGCGGCTGTCCAACCGCGAACTCGCCCGCCGCCTCGGCGTCGCCCCCTCCACGTGCCTGGAGCGGGTACGCGCGCTCACCCGCCGCGGTGTGATCCGCGGCTACCACGCCGACATCGACCCCGCGGCGCTCAACCGGAGCGTGCAGGCCATGGTCATGGTGCAGGTCCGCCCGCTGAGCCGGGAGGTGATCGACACCTTCAAGCGGTCGACGGCCGCGCTGCCGGAGGTGCTGAGCGTGTTCGTGCTGGCCGGCGGCGACGACTTCCTGCTGCACGTGGCCGTCCAGGACCTCGACCACCTGCACAACTTCCTGCTCGACCGGCTGAGCAAGCGGCGCGAGATCTCCGGTTTCCGCACCTCGGTGATCTTTCAGCAGGTGCGCGACCCGGCCCCCGCCCGGCTGCCTGACCCGGCCTAGCCGCACACGGTGCCCGGCGCGGGGAGGCGCAGGCTGATCAGGTAGCGGTTCACGTGGGCGATGACGCAGGAGTCGCCGCTCTTGTAGAGGCCGTGGCCGTACCCCTGACGCTGGACCGCGGCCGAGCCGGGCACCCGCCGTACGATGTCCGCCGACCCGTCGAAGTCCGTCAAGGAGCCGACGCCCAGGTAGGGCGGCAGTTCCCCGGCGGGCAGCGGCGCGGCCCGGTTGGTCGCCGGGGCCGGGCCGCGCTCGCGCTGCTCGCGCTGGTCACGGTGAGCGCCGCGCTGGAGCCGGTGGCCGGCCCCCGGGCCGCGCCGCTGGCCCGCTCGCTCGGGCTCGCCCACCGTCTGGCCGCTTTCCAGCGCCGCTGGGCGGGCCGGGTCCTACCCCGGGACGGGGACACGGAAAGCAGGAACCGCGACGCGAACCGCAGAGACCACGACACGGACATCAGGGACCGCGACGCGAACGCCAGGAACCGCGACACGAACGCCAGGGACCGCGACACAGACAGCAGCAACCGCGACACACACGGCAGGAACCGCGACACGAACGCCAGGGGCGGTGTCGGGCGTCACCGCGGTGTCGGGGCCTCGCTTCAGGCCCCGCACGACACACGGCGGACGCTGCTGTGGCTGGCCGTGCACAGCGTCACGGGCCCGGCACCCCTTGCGGTGATGTGGGCGATGCTGGCCGCTCTGGACCACGTCTTCTTCAGGCTGCGCCCGATGGAGAACAGCAGCCTGAGCACGTTCGCCCTGTCCATGTCGGTCGCATCCATCGCGGTGATCATCCTCATCTCCGTCCCCCTGTTCCGCACCGGTCAGGCACGGCTGGCACGGCTGCTCCTGGACACCCGCCCGGCGCCGGACGCCAGGATCCGGGAGCTGGCCGCGTCCCGCGCCGCGGTGCTGGACGCGCGTGAGGCCGAGGTGCGCCGCATCGAGCGCGATCTGCACGACGGCGCCCAGGCCAAGCTGATCGCCATCCGCATGCACCTGGCGCTGGCCCGCGGCTGCCGCGACCCCGACGAGCTGCACCGGGCGATCGACGAGGCGCGGGAGGCCGCCGGGGAGGCCCTGACGGACCTGCGCGACCTGGTGCGCGGCATCCATCCCCCGGTGCTGGCCGACCGCGGCCTGGCCGGGGCCATCGAGGCGTCCGCGCTGCTCTGTCCCATGCCGGTCGAACTCCACCTGGACCTGCCCGGCCGGCTGCCGCCGCCCGTCGAGTCCGCCGTGTACTTCGC
Source organism: Nonomuraea sp. NPDC054003 (assembly GCF_055585125.1). Classification (NCBI taxonomy): domain Bacteria; kingdom Bacillati; phylum Actinomycetota; class Actinomycetes; order Streptosporangiales; family Streptosporangiaceae; genus Nonomuraea; species Nonomuraea sp. NPDC054003. The sequence goes on along the minus strand of NZ_JBVJKR010000013.1, from coordinate 268,291 downwards.
CGCCGCCGAAGCCCTGACCAACGCGACCAAGCACAGCGGCGCCTCCCACGCCTGGGTACGGCTCCGCCACGTGGCCGGCGTGCTGCGCGTGGGCGTGGGCGACGACGGTCACGGCGGAGCCCGCCTGGACCGGGGCACCGGCCTGCGCGGCATCGAGAACCGCCTGTCCGCCTTCGACGGCTCGCTCACCGTGAGCAGCCCTCCCGGCGGCCCCACCGAACTGACCATGGAGCTTCCGTGCGCGTTGTCATCGCCGAAGATCTCGCACTGCTGAGGGACGGCCTGGTCCGCCTGCTGTCGGCCCACGGCTGCACCGTGGTGGAGGCCGTCGGCAACGCTCCCATGCTGCTGCGGGCTCTGGTGCGGCACCGCCCGGACGTGGCCGTGGTCGACGTGCGCCTGCCGCCCGGCTTCACCGACGAAGGCCTGCGCACCGCGCTCGAGGCACGCCGCCAAGTGCCGGGGCTGCCCGTGCTGATCCTGTCCCAGTACGTCGAGCAGCTCTACGCCAGGGAGCTGCTGTCCGACCGCTCCGGCGGGGTGGGATACCTGTTGAAGGACCGGGTGGGCGACGTCGACCGTTTCGTGGACGCCGTCCGCCAGGTCGCGGGCGGCGGCACCGCGATGGACCCGGAGGTCGTCTCCCAGCTCCTGACCCACCGGGGCCGGGACGAGCCGCTGGCCACGCTGACGCGACGGGAGCGCGAGGTGCTCGCGCTGATGGCGGAGGGCATGTCCAACCTGGCGATCGCGGCCCGCTTCCAGGTGACCGACAAGGCGATCGGCAAGCACACCAACAACATCTTCGCCAAGCTCGGCCTGCCTCCGTCCGACGACCACAACCGGCGGGTCATGGCGGTCCTGGCCTACCTTCAGGCCACCCCGGGATCAATGCCGTCCGGGGGCTCCTGACGGCCACGCGATGTACTCCGGCGGCACCCGCTCGGCCAGCCACACCCCGTTGGCGCTGACCCGGAACTCGTGTCCGGCCTCGTGCATCGCCCCCGCGTCCACCGGCAGCACCACCGGCCGGCCGCGGCGGGCGCCCACCCGGGTGGCGGTCTCGCGGTCGGCCGACAGGTGCACGTGGTGGCGGTCCATCGGCAGCAGCCCTTGCTCCCTGATCGCGTCCAGGTTCCGCGCCACCGTGCCGTGATAGAGGTACGCGGGCGGCACGGTCACCGGAAGGCCGAGGTCGACGGTGACGGAGTGGCCCTGGTTGGCGCGGATCCGGTCGCCGTCCAGGGCGTAGCGCCGCTTGTCGTTGTCCCGTACCACCCGTTCCAGTTCCTCGCGGCCGATCGGGAAGCCGTGCGCCGCGGCGGCCCGCAGGAAGGTCTCGACGTCCACCCAGCCCTGCTCGTCGAGCGCGATGCCGATGCGCTCGGGCTGGTGACGCAGGTGCTTGGCCACGTACTTGGAGACGCGTACGAGTCGCCGCTCGTCCATGGGCACCCCCGTCGATAAATCGGTTGTGCCGCACCTTACGGGACATCTACCTTCGAGTCATGCGCCTTTACCAGTAATGCGCCGGGGCCGTCGAACGGCCCGGCCCACGAAGCCGATCCCTGCCATTACGTAAAGGAGCCTTCTTATGCGTGCCCACATTTCCAGCAAATCCGATAAGTCGGGCAAGCGCCCGCCGGCCCCCAAGCAGATGCCGCGCATGCCGCAGCGCCCCATCGCGCCGCCCCGCCGCATCCCGCCCAAGGGCCGCTGAAGCCACTACCAGGATGGTGGTGGTCCGCGGCGTCGCCGCGACCCACGCGTGCCCCGCCTCTCCCGACAGGGGCGGGGCACGCGCCTTTCCCGGGACGTTAGGATCCACGGCATGTCTTGGCCATCGGACCCCAGTGAAGACACCCACTACCTGGATCAGGTCGTCGAGCGGACCCAGGCCGCGGTGCGCGACCTGCGCCGGGCCGAGCGCCTGATCGCCGAGGTCGAAGGCGTCGGCGAGGCCGCCCAGGGCATGATCAGGGCCCGGGCCGGCGGGCACGGCGCGATGCGCGGGCTGCACATCGACCCTCGGGCGCTCCGCCTCGACCCGCGCACCCTCGGCGCCGAGGTCACCAAGGCGATCCAGCAGGCGCAGGAGGCCGCCGCCGAGCGCACCGAGGAGATCGTCGCCGAGGCGACCGCCCGCGTCGGCGTCCTCCCCGAGCCGCTCGACGAGACGTTCGTCCGCCACCGGGTGGAGTCCGCCGCCCGCGACCTCTACTCGGGAGGGCTGTGATGTTCGGTTTCGACCTCGACCCGGGCGACATCCGCGAGCAGGACGTCGACATGGCCGCCGAGCAGGCCGGGCGCCTGGAGGCGCTGCTCGCCGAGCAGGAGGAGAGGCTGGCCGGGATCGTCGGCACCGGCACGGGCGACCGCGTCCAGGTGAAGGCGTCCGCGGCGGTCGACGGGCGCGTGCTGGAGGTCGTCCTGGGCCCCCAGGCCGCCCGCGAGGGCAGCCACGTCCTCGCCGAGGAGATCCTCCTGGCCGTGCGGCGCGCACAGGACGACACCCGGCGTCAGGCCGAGGCGCTCCTGAGCGCGGCCGTTCAGGAGGCCGTCCCCGGCCTCGACCTCGCCGCGCTGGACGAACAACTGAACAGGCCCGGCTGACAACCGCAACGACTCACAACAACCACATAAGTCACCTTTCCTCGCTATCGTCACATCTATGAGTACGGGGTTCGAGATGGCGCCCGAGTCCCTGCGGCTGCAGGCGACGCGGGTGCACCAGCACGGGGAAGATTACGAGGCGGCGGTGGCGCGGCTCCGCGAGGGCGGCGGCCAGTGGGGCGACGACGGGCTCTTCGCCGCCCTGCAACTGGCCTGGACCGAGTGCCGTGAGGTCATACTCACCGCCGTGCCCGGCCTGTCCGGCTCGATCAACGGCGTGGGCGACGGCATGGTGGCGGCGTCCGCCAACATCGGGGCCGTGGAGACCGCGCTCACCGCACCGGAGCCGGACCGATGGGCATAGTCCTGCCGCCGGAGCTCCACTTCGCCCTCGATCTGGCCGGCGTCCCGTTCCCCAACGTCGACGAGGACCTGATCCGCGGCGACGCCGACGCGGTGCGCACCGTCGAGAGCGGGACGGCCACGGCCGGATCGGAGGCGGACGCGACCGTCCTGTCCTCCTCAGCCGTCTATCGGGGCGGCAGCGCCACCCAGTTACAGGGCTTCTGGCAGGCGACCGGCGCCGACTCCGGCCACCTGGCCCAGGCCGCGACGGCGATGCGGGTGGCGCCCGTGGCGCTGGACGGCATGGCGAACGTGGTGACCGCCACCAAGGTCGCGGTCGGCACGGTCGCGGCCGTCGCCACTGTGCGCCTGGCGCTGTCCAGGCTCACTCCCCCGCCCCACGGCAGCGTCATGTCGCTCGCCACGCTGCTCGCCACCAGGCGGGCCGGCACGAAGATCTACCGCGAGGCCTTCGAGGGCGCGACCAGGGAGCTCGCGCCCGGCATGGCGCGCCGCGTCACCGACCCGATGCGGCGCATCCTGGAGAACCTGCGCCGCCCCGGCGGTCCCGGCGGCACCGCCCTGGCGGGCGCCGGAGGGCCCGGGCGGATCCCGGTCTCCGGGTTCCGCAACCGCATGGACGACATGCCCGGCATCATGCAGATGGCCCGGGGCGGGCGCGGAGGCGGGCGCGGCCGTCCCGAGTCGCAGGCCAACCTCAACAAAGAGGAACTGGAGGCCGTGGAGGCGAAGGAGAACGGTCAGCCCTACGACCGGAGCGTCTTCAACAGGGCCGCAGGCAAGATACGCAAGGCCGAGAAGTTCGAAGGCGACAGGAACAAGCAGAAGAGAGGGCGAGGGAAATAACGATGGCAGACCGGGTCGGATTCGAGTCGCAGCACTTCTCGCTGAACAACCCGCGGGGCGAGGAGCAGGGCGACGTCCCCATGCTGCTGCGCCGGCTGGCCAGCACGCTGGAGGAGATGGGCGGGATCGAGATCCGCGACCTGATCCTGCACAGCGACACCGACGACGACGGCGACCCCTGGCCCTACGTCACCGTCTACTACTCGCCCCTGCCCGACGACGGGGCCGAGCTCCCCTGACGCGAACGGCGCCCCGCCCCCCTTCGCGGGGAGCGGGGCGCCGTTCGCGTCAGGGCCGGGGGCGGGGTCGCCCGCCAAGGTCCCCGCCGCCTGCCCCGACGGGCCTCAGAGGCGCTCGATGATGGTGACGTTGGCCTGGCCGCCGCCCTCGCACATCGTCTGCAGGCCGTACCTGCCACCGGTGCGCTCCAGCTCGTTCAGCAGCTTCGTCATGAGGATCGAGCCCGTGGCGCCCAGCGGGTGGCCCAGGGCGATGGCGCCGCCGTTGGGGTTGACCTTGGCCGGGTCGGCGCCGAGCTCCTTGATCCAGGCGAGCGGCACCGGCGCGAACGCCTCGTTGATCTCCACCACGTCGATGTCGTCGATCGACAGCCCGGCCTTGCTCAGTGCCTTCTGCGTGGCGGGGATCGGCGCGGTCAGCATGTAGACCGGGTCGTCGCCCACGACCGTGAGCTGGGTGATGCGGGCGCGCGGGGTCAGGTTGTGGTCCCTGACGGCCTGCTCGGAGGCGATCAGCACGGCGCCGGAGCCGTCGGAGATCTGCGAGGAGGTGGCGGCGGTGATCTGGCCGCCCTCCTTCAGCGTCTTCAGCGACCCCATCTTCTCCAGCGTGGTGTCGGCGCGCGGGCCCTCGTCGTCCTCGACGCCGTTGACCGGCGCGATCTGCTCCTTGAAGTAGCCGTTGGCGATGGCCTTGGCCGCCCGCTGGTGCGACTCCAGGGCGAAGCGCTCCAGCTCCGCGCGCTCCAGACCCCACTTCTCGCACATCAGCTCCGCGCCGCGGAACTGGGAGATCTCCTGCTTGCCGTAGCGCTCGACCCAGGTCTCGCCGAACGGGAACGGCATGCCCTTCTCCAGCGCGGCGGAGACCGGCGAGCCCATCGGCACGATGCTCATCGACTCCACGCCGGCCGCCACGACCAGGTCCTGGGTGCCGGACATGACGCCCTGCGCGGCGAAGTGGATCGACTGCTGGGAGGAGCCGCACTGGCGGTCGATGGTGACGCCGGGAGTGGTCTCCGGCAGGCCGGCCGACAGCCAGGCGTTACGGGCGATGTCCAGGGACTGGGGGCCGAACTGCATGACGCACCCCATGATCACGTCCTCCACCGCCGCGGGGTCTACACCGGTGCGGTCGATCAGTGCCTTGAGCGTGTGCGCGGCAAGATCGGTGGGGTGGACGGTGGACAGGCCGCCCTTCTTCTTTCCGACCGGGGTCCGGACGGCCCCGACGATGTACGCCTCTGCCACTGTTCCTCCTGTAAACCGAGCAATATTCGGTTCTCTCCCCGAGAGTACAGCAGAACGTTGCTCGGGTGCCTATGACGAAGGCGGCAGAAGATCCTCCGCCCGGTCGACGCGGAACCGCCACCGGTCCACGACCAGCCCGTTCAGCGCGTCCGACAGCGACAGCGCCAGCGTGGCCAGCTTCGCCTGGTCGTCGCCGCGCAGTTCGAGGGCGGTCAGCTCGGCCGCGAACGGCAGCAGCTCCTGAGCCGCGGGCGGCTGCCCCTTCTCCGGCACGACCAGGACCCGGACGCCGCCGGCGGTGAAGACGAACTCCTCCTCCTGCTCGACCTCGCCCTCCAGCAGCTCCATCAGCTCCTCGGCGGCGGGCCTGACCGGCAGGATGACCGCGGGCCCGCCCGGCAGGCTCTCGTCGGCGGGATCGGTGACCTCGCCCCGGCATACGGCGAGCCCGCCCAGCCGGAACGCCAGCCCTTCCGCCAGGAAGCGGTCGAAGTAGTCGACGGGCAGCGGGCCCTCCGCGGTCACCCGGCACGCCCACACCTGCTCCAGCTCGCCGCCGACCAGGCCGGGATCGGCCTCCACCGGCGCGTGCACCCGGACGTCGACGGCGACGACGTCGTCCCCGTCCTCCCGCGCGCCCGGGTCTGCCAGCCGCACCAGCCGCAGCAGCTCCGACCGGTCCGGCCTGGCGGGCAGAGCCGCCGTGGGGCCAGTACGCAGTCTCCGCTTCGCCATCCAGCCCATTGCGCGCCCTCCGCGATCAGCTTCGATAGGAGCTCGTCATCGTCGCGTACACGATGACGTTGTCGGTGTAGTGGCCGGTGTTGCGGTTGTAGACGCCACCGCAGGTGATCAGGTGGAGCTGGGCGTTCTGCTGCGGGCCGTAGACCCGCTGCGTCGGGAACGTCTTCTTGTCCGCCTGCTCGACGCCGCCGACCGTGAACACGGCCGTGACGCCGTCCTGCCGCTTGACCTCGATCTGGTCGCCGTTGCGGATCTCGGGCAGGCGGGCGAACACGGCGCTGCGCGTCCGGGTGTCCTTGTGGCCCAGCACCACCGCCGGGCCGGCCTCGCCCGGGGTGGACATGTTCCGGTACCAGCCGACCAGGTTGGGGTTGTCCGACGGCGGCACCTGGATCGTGCCGTCCTTGGCCAGGCCCACCGACTTGATCGGCGCGTCGATGCCGAGCCGCTTGATCTTCAGCTTCACCGGGCTCGACGGCAGCATCGCCGGGGCCGGCTGGATCTGCGGCAGCGGCGGCGGCACATCCGGGGCGGCCTGGAACATCGCCTGCTCCGGCTGCCCCGCCTTCCCCTCGGGCTGCGCGGTCAGGGCCAGCGAGTCACGATCGCTCGCCAGCCCGTACTCCTCGGGCGCGCCCAGCACGATCAGCATCCCCGCGACCACGGTCACCACCCCCGCGATCGCCGCGACCAGCAGCGTCGTGCGCAGCACCTTCCCGCCGTCGTCCGGCTGCGGGGGCGGCGGTACGGGTGAGCCGTACGGATACTGGTTGACCACGGCCGATCACCCCCTGGCGGCGCGGCGGCGCATCAGCAGCCCGCCACCCCCGGCGGCCAGGATCAGCATGGATCCGGCGAGGACGAACATCCGCCCGTCGGGCCCGGCGTCACCACCGGCCCCGGTGGCGACCCCGTCCTTCGGCGTCTTGGACGAGCGCGCCGTCGGGCTGGTGGTCCGCGTGGTGGGGGTCTCGGTGACGATCACCGTGGTCGTCTTGGTGGGGGTCGCGGTCGGGGTCGTGGTCGGGTCGTCGGTGGGATCGTCGGTCGGCGTGCCGGCGGCGACCTGGAACGTGAAGGTGGGCAGACCGGTCGTGGGAGCCGTGCACTTGAGGGCCGCCGCGGTCGCGCTCGTACCGAAGGCCAGGTCGCCTGGGGTGATGGTGACGGTGCCGGTGGTCGTGGGCCTCACCTTGATCGTCACGTTGGGCAGGGTCGTCAGGCTCTGCCCCGCCGTCCCGGTGATGGCCGCCTCGCCCGTCGCCGTGGCGGGCGCCCCGGCGCCGCTGGCCTTGACCGTGGCGAAGTACTTGCTGCCGGTCGGGAACCCGGTCGTCGGCACCTTCAGCTCGTCACCGGTCGTCTGGACGGCTGCCGCCCAGGTGATGGAGGCGTCCTGGTTGGCCTTGGCGCCCGTCGGCATGGTCGGCGTGATCTTGATGTCGACGGTGGCGGGCGTCTCGGTGCCGGCCGTGCACGTGTAGCTGACGATCTCCTCGGTGTTGCCGCCGCCACCCGTGCCGATCGGGACTTCGAGGACATCGGTGGAGGTGGTGGTGCAGGTCGTCACCGTCGTCGGTGCCGAAGCGAGGGCCAGCGTGAGGTTCCCGGGATCGATGGTGACCTTGCCGGTCGCGCCCGCCGTCACCGTGACGGGGTACGTCACGTTGCCCGCGAGAACCGCTGTCTGCCCTTGCGCGATCGAAGCCCCCTCCTTCGCGCCCGGCGTCACCGTACCGCCCGTCACAGTCGACGTGAGATTGGCAGACACTTTGGTAGCGCTGGGCGCAGGGGTGGTCAGTGTGAGAGCCGGAACGCCAACCGTCAGGTTGAAGGACGATGCTGCAGCCGCGGAATCAGGGGCGCTCAGCTTGACGGTGATCGGTGTGCTGCTGAAAGGGCCACCACTGCAGGTGTAAGTGAAATTCTTCTCGACCACCAGGGCCGCCGCGCTCGCGGGGGCGGCGCTGACGACCAGCGAGCCGGCAAGAAGGACGAATGTGCCCACCAGCCCTAAGGCCGAGGAGGTCTTCTGGACGAGGCGGCGCCTCGCCTGGGACGTCAGCACTGTCCTTCTCCAATACAGCGTGGTCTCATCGGTCACAGTTGGGGAAGAGCATACGGACTCATCCTGTCAGGCTTCTGTAAACAACCAAAACCAGACCGTCAGCCCTTCTTCTTCGACAACGTCGCGTACACCACGATGTTGTCCGTGTAGCTGTGCGCCTTCTGGTTGAAGACTCCGCCACACGTGATGAGCCGGAGCTGGGCGTCGTTGGTGTTGCCGTACACCCGGTTCGTCGGGAACGTCTTCTTGCTGACCTGCTCGATCCCGCTCACGGTGTAGCGGGCGACCTTGCCGTCCGAGCGGTACACGTAGATGTGGTCGCCCTTGGCCAGCTCGCTGAGGCGCTTGAAGACGGCCGCGCCCTTCTTGGTGCTGACATGGCCGTTGATGATCGAGGGCCCCAGCTCGCCCGGGAGCGGGCTCTTGTTGTACCAGCCCGTCACGTTGGGCTTGCTGAGCGGCGGGGTGCCGAGGGCGCCGGTCTTGGTCAGCTTGACCGGGTTGATCCGGGAGCTGACCTTGATCTTGGGGATGCGGATCCGGGTCGGCCGGGTCTTGGCCTTGGCCTTCTTCGACTTGACCGGCGGGATCGCCGCCACGGTCGGCACGGCGGCCAGGGGCGGCGGCGCCTCCAGGCGGGCCGGGGTGAGCGGCACGTTGTCGCCGCCGGGGCCGACGGTGGGCGCGAGCTGGAAGGCGCCCGCGTTCTGGAACTGCACCGGCGTGGGCTCGCCCTGCGCCAGCGGGACCGAGCCCGAGCCGTCGTCCACCGGCGGGATGAACGACAGCAGGCCGACCATGATGACGCCCACGCCGCCGAGCGAACCGGCGATCAGCAGCGCGGGCATCGCCCGGCTCGTCGGGGACTTCTGCGGCTGGGTCATCGGTCCATCCCTCCGGCATGCTCGGCCCGGCGGCGCCGCATCAGCAGGCCACCGGTGACGCTGCCCATCAAGAGCAGGCTGCCGCTCAGCAGCAGTGCTTGCGAGCCGGCCTCCCGTTCCGGAGCCTCACCCGTGTCCACACCGCCGGTGGGAGTCGCGACGACCTGCGCCTTGTAGTTCGTGACGGTGGGGTTGGCGGACGGAGTCGGCGTGGTGGTGCTTCCCGGCACCACCACGCTCACGTGACGCCCGCCGTCGTTCGGCAGGTCATGGTGGCCGGGCGGCGTGGTGCTGGGGGTCGTGGTGGGGGTTACGGTCGGCGTCCCGGTGTCCGTGGGATCGGGGTCGTTCGTGTCCGTCGGGTCAGGGTCATGCGTGTCCGTCGGATCGGGGCTGGCTCCGCCGACGTTGATCTCGACCGTGCCCGGGTTGTTGGTGATCGTGCAGGTCGACCGGTGCAGCGTCGGCGGGTTGATCAGATCCGCGGTGAGCAGCTTGAACGCGTCGAGGTGCACGTCCTTGCCGTCGTCGAGGGCCCGCACCGCCAGCCTGTGGAACCCGTAGGGGAGGTCGTCGCGCCGCCACAGAGTGGAGTTGCCCTCGATGACGTTGGTGGGCTCACCGCTCTCGGTCTTCGAGGTGTCCACGATCGCCGACTGGTCGTCGTCGATGATCACCCGGATCCTGCCGACGTCCGGCATCCGGCGGCCGATGACCTCGAACCCGGTGCCGTGGAACTTGATGACGGCCTCGTCGGTGCGGTTCGCGGTCGTGTGCAGGTCACGCCCGTAGTCGCCGTACTGCATCGGCAGGGAGCCCTGGTGGTACCAGCCGCCCTTGTACGTGATCCGGCTGACCTCGTCGTCGTTGACGATCTCCTCGCCCTCAGGCGGGACGAAGTCCACGGTGAGCCCCTGGGGCGTCAGCTGGATGACGCCTTCCTCGGTCATATGCGCCTCGGAGGACATGCCCTCGGGCACTTCCAGCCGCATGTTGGGCTGCAGGTCGCCCTGCTCCTCGACCCCGCGCGGCTGCAGGACGCCGTTCCAGGCGCCTTCGAGCTTGACGTTGCCGACGAGCGAGACCTTGGCCCCGGCCGGGAAGTAGTCGGGCGACATGAACCGGCGGGTGCCGGTGTACTCGACCGTCCAGCCGAGCGACAGCATGCTGCCCGTCTGCATGGTCGTCGGGATCTGCACACGAGCCCTGAGCGTCACCGGAGCACTGCCCGCGACCCCATTGGTGCAGCTGTAGTCGACGACCAGATTGAAGGTCTGCGCCTCCGCGGGCATCGTCAGCAGCCCGGCCGAAGCCGTTAAGCCGACTGATGCGGCTATCCATGCCCTACGCCACCGACTCACGGCGTTCTCCGATCACGCACACACGAAACCGAAGCTAGATCTTAGGGGCGGCAAGCCAGACAACAGGTGCATCTCATTGCACTTGTGATGAACCCGTGTCCAGGTCTCCAGAATCGTATTCTGGTGTCCGGAGAACCCACCTAGGAGGCGTCATGGAGCGAGACCTCTTCGACGAGGAACACCTGCTCTTCCGGGAGACCGTGCGCGAGTTCATGACCCGCGAGGTCGCCCCCCACCACGACCAGTGGGAGAAGGACGGCATCGTGCCACGGGACGTCTGGAAGAAGGCCGGAGAGGTCGGCATGTTCGGGTTCTCGGTGCCGGAGGAGTACGGCGGCGCCGGCATCAAGGACTTCCGCTACAACGCGGTCATCGTCGAGGAGCTCATCGGGAAGGGCGCCTCCGGCCTGGGCTTCTCGCTGCACAACGACGTCATGGCCCCGTACCTGGTGGATCTGACCGATGACGGGCAGAAGCAGCGCTGGCTGCCCGGGTTCGTCAGCGGGGAGCTGATCACCGCGATCGCGATGACCGAGCCGGGCGCGGGCAGCGACCTGCAGGGCATCAGGACGACCGCGGTCCGCGAGGGCGATCACTACGTGGTGGACGGGCAGAAGACGTTCATCACCAACGGCATCAACGCCGACCTCGTGGTGGTGGTCGCCAAGACCGACCCGTCGGCCGGGGCCAGGGGCGTGACGCTGCTGGTGGTGGAGCGGGGCATGGAGGGCTTCGGCCGGGGCCGCAACCTCGACAAGATCGGCATGAAGGCGCAGGACACCGCCGAGCTGTTCTTCGAGAACGTGCGGGTGCCGGTCGCCAACCGCCTGGGCCCCGAGGACGGCCAGGGCTTCTTCCAGCTGATGAACAACCTGCCGCAGGAGCGGATGTCGATCGCGGTGGCGGCCGTGGCGGCGGCGGAGACGGTGCTGGCCGAGACGATCGAGTACTGCAAGAACCGCCAGGCGTTCGGCCGCAACCTCGGCTCGTTCCAGAACACCCGGTTCGTCCTGGCCGAGCTGGCCACCGAGACGGAGATCGCGCGCCACTACGTGGACAAGTGCGTCCTGGCGCTCAACGCCGGCACGCTCACCGCGGTCGACGCGGCCAAGGCCAAGTGGTGGACGACCGAGCTGCAGACCAAGGTCATCGACCGGTGTCTCCAGCTGCACGGCGGCTACGGCTACATGATGGAGTATCCGGTGGCCAAGGCCTGGCTGGACAGCCGGGTGCAGACCATCTACGGCGGCACCACCGAGATCATGAAGGAGATCATCGGCCGGTCCTTCGGCTTCTGACCCGCGCGGAACCCGGGCCGGCGGCGCATACTGGACTGCATGGACAGCGGCCTGATCCTCCTGGTCTTCCTGGCCCTGTTGTTCGCCTGGGGCCTCAACCGGGTGCGCCGGGCGATCCGGCTCGGACCCGTCGGCTACGCCGGGGTGGTGATCGTCTTCATCATCGTCATGCTGCTGCTGTGGGGGCAGACGATGCGCTAACCGCCGCTGCCCTCCAGCAGCACCCGCGTCACCAGCGCCGGGTCGTCGGTCATCGGCAGGTGGCCGCAGCCCTTGAGCAGCTTGACCCGCTGACCCGACCACTTGGCGGCGCGCACGGCCTGGCGGCGCGGCAGCAGCCGGTCGTGCTCGCCCCAGGCGATGGTGATCGGCGACTTGGGCGGCGCGGGCGGCATCACGTTCGTGAACGACTCCAGCGTCTGGTCGAACCCGCTCGCCGAGGCGAGCGCCTGGGTGGCGGCGAGCAGCGCGGTCGGCGTCATCCGCGACGGGTGCGCGACCATCAGGCCGACCGACAGCGCCCGGCCGACGGGGTTCTCCGCCAGTTCGGCGGCCTGCTCGGGCGGCAGCGAGCGCGCCGTCTTCCGGGTCGCCCTGAGCACCGCCTGGCAGTAGAGCAGCTCCGAGCGGGACCAGAACCCGGCGGGCGAGAGCGCCGTCGCCGTGCGCACGGTGCCGCGCGAGGCCAGCTCCAGCGCCAGGTAGCCGCCGAGCGAGTTGCCCGCGACGTGCGGCTCGCGGACGCCCAGCAGCGCGCAGAACGACTCGACCGCGTCGGCCAGCGACTCCGGGGTGTACGGGACGCCGTCAGGCAGTCCGGGCGAGCGCCCGAACCCGGGCAGGTCGACGGCGATCACGTCGCGCGAGGCGGCCAGCCGGTCCATCACCGGCAGCCATCCCTGCCAGTGGTGACCGATGCCGTGGACGAGGATCAGCGGCTCGCCCGTGCCGCGGCGTTCGAAGGCCAGCTCCATGCAGGCAGTGAACCACTCACCGGCCCCTGGTGGGAATCTCGAACCAGACCGCTTTGCCTTCCCTGGTAGGACGCGAGCCCCAGCGCTTGGCCAACTGGTCGACGAGGTAGAGGCCGCGGCCGCCCTCGTCGTTCTCGCCCGCGCTGCGGATGCGCGGCAGCCGCAGGTCCTGGTCGAAGACCTCGACCCAGACGGACTCGTCGCCGCGGCGCAGCCGGAGCGTGAACTCCTTGTCGCCGACCACATCGTCGTCGAAGCTGTCGAAGCCGGGCACGTCCCACGACTCCTCGAAGGGCAGCGGCGGCCCGTCGACGACCAGCTCCCTGCGCGGCACGGTGGCGGTCGAGGCGTGCAGCACGACGTTGGTGACGACCTCCGAGACCAGCAGGCAGGCCAGCTCGGCCCGCTCCTCGGGGACGTTCCAGTCGGCGAAGGCGTCGGAGGCCATCCGCCGCGCCTCCCCCACCATGATCGGCTGAGCCGGGAACGTGCGCTCCTCGACGTCGAGGTCCTCGTCGCTGGAGCGGATGACCAGGATGGCCATGTCGTCGTCGATCTCACCGGGCACGGCGACCGTGGCGGCCTCGGCGATGCGCTCGACCTCGGCCTTGGTCATCGTGGCGAGCTTCTCGCAGAGCAGGCCGAGCGTCTCCTCCTCGTCCTGCGCCGGACCGGTGCGGGTGGGGCGGCGGTCGACCAGGCCGTCGGTGTAGAGCAGCAGCGCGGCGCCGGGCGGGAGCGTGCGGGTCTCTTCCTTGTAGACCAGGTCGGCGTGCAGGCCCTTGGCGCGCACCCCCAGCGGCTGGCCGACCTCCTCTATGTCGAGCTCGACGCACTCGCCGTCGCTCAGCAGCAGCGGCGGCGCGTGGCCGGCGTTGGCGAACGACAGCTGGCGCGACCAGGCGTCGTAGACGAGGTACTGGCAGGTGACGATGGGCGGGATGCTGATGTCGGCGCCGGAGTCGTCCTTCTCCGGGGTGGCGATGATGCGGGTCCACTCGTCGAGCCTGGCCAGGATGTCGGCGGGCGACTTGTCGTCCTGGGCGAAGGCCCGCAGCGCGGCGCGAAGCTGGCCCATGATGGCCGCGGCCTTGGCGCCCCGGCCCTCGACGTCGCCGATCACGATGCCGACCCGGCCTGCAGAGAGCGGGATCACGTCGTACCAGTCGCCACCGACCTGGGTCTGGATGCCCTGACCGTGGGAGGCGAGCGGCGCGGCGGGGTAGTAGCGGACCGCGATCTGGAGCCCGTCGAGCTGCGGCAGCGCCCGCGGCAGCAGGTGCTTCTGGAACGACTCGGCGGTGTGGCGCTCCTCCTCGAACAGCAGCGCGTTGTCGATCGCGACCGCCACGCGGGTCGCGATGGCGCCGACGAAGTCGCGGTCGAAGGCGTCGTAGTGAGGGCTGCGGCGGTCGGTGAGGTTGGACAGCCCGAGGTACATCAGGCCCAGCGTCTCGCCGCGCACGGTCAGCGGCGCGACGATCGCGGAGGTCATGCCGATCTCGCCGCACAGCCGCGCGCTGCCCTCGCTCGGGGACGGGAAGCTGTTGCCGGAGAAGTCGTCGACCAGGATGGTCTCCTGGCGGCGCAGCGCGGCGTCGGCGTAGTGGCCGGCGGGGTAGCGGATCTCCGCGCCGACGGGCTTCCAGGTGCCGGCCGGCGGCTCCCAGCCCTGCACGTGCTGGGAGATCCGGCGCACCAGCCGGTCGCCCTCCATCAGCTCGATGAAGCAGTGGTCGGCGAACTGTGGGACGAGCATCTCGGCCACCCGCTTGAGCGTCTCCTCGACGTACAGCGAGCCGGCCAGCCGCTCGCCGATGCGTTCCAGCAGGCCGAAGCGGTCCTTCTCGCGCTCGTTGCTGCGGAGCGCCTCGCGGGCGGTGATGACGACGCCGGTCACCGAGCCCGACGGGTGGCGCAGCGGCACGGCCTGGGCGCGGACGTAGAGGATGGCGCCGTCGCCGCGGCGCACGTCGAACGTGCCCTCCCAGACGTTGCCCTTGAGCACGTGTTTGGCCAGCTCGATCGCCTGCGGGTGGTCCTTCTCCATGATGCCGAACGACAGCACGGAGGAGTCGCGCGCCGACTTGCCGGGCCGGCCGAACAGCTTCTCGGCGAAGGGGTTCCAGTAGAGGAGATTGCTGAACCGGTCCGTCACCACCACGGCCATGTCGGCATGGTCGAGAACGGACTCGGCGGCAAGGCGATCAGCCGCGTCGTGAGACAGATCCCCCCAGCGTGTCATCCGGAGACCACTCCTCGGGGAAGCGTGCGGGAAAAGACCACGGGCGCTCCTGCAACAGTGTTGGCCGGGGGGGAGTGGAGGATCTCCCGGATGGGATCAGCGTCTGGACACGAAGACGTGCACCGCCACATCACGCGGGATCTCCGCGAGAGAGTCGTTCGCGTCACCGTCACCTGTCACCCGCACACCGTCGTCGCTCGCCGCGAGCGTCACCTCGCGTCCGGGTTGTATCCCAACTTGCTTGAGTTTAAGCATGAGAGCGGGATCGCTTTGCACTTGTTCGCTAATTCGGCGCACGGTCACGGACACACCCTGAGAACCGGCGAGTTCGGTCATGGGGGTCAGCTGGGACTCGGTCGCGTCGGCGGCCTCCTCGGCGCCCAGCTCGGCCAGGCCGGGAATGGGGTTGCCGTGGGGGCAGAAGGTGGGGTTGCCCAGCAGCTTGACGAGGCGCTGCTCCACCGACTCGGACATCACGTGCTCCCAGCGGCAGGCCTCGATGTGCACCTCCTCCCAGGGCATGCCGATCACGTCGATCAGCAGGCACTCGGCGAGGCGGTGCTTGCGCATCACCCGCGTGGCGAGGGCGCGGCCCAGGTCGGTCATCGCCAGGTGACGGTCGCCCTCGACGCGGACGAGACCGTCGCGCTCCATGCGGCCGACGGTCTGGCTCACGGTCGGGCCGCTCTGCTGCAGGCGCTCGGCGATGCGGGCGCGGAGGGGGATGATGCCCTCCTCCTCGAGCTCGTAAATCGTCCGGAGATACATCTCCGTGGTGTCGATCAGGCCGTGTGCGGTCAAGGCTCCTCCCTCATGCCATGCTAGCCGGTCGTCTCGGGACTGAGCCCTTCCGCTTCGGGCACAGGATCAGGCTCGAAGCCTATGGGGAGAACGACCGGCGATGACAACCAACGTCAACAATTCCGCAGCCCGCTTCCTTCCCGAGAGTCACGATCTGGGATCGTTGCGTAGCGCGGCGGCCGGCTGTGAAGGATGCGATCTGTTCAGGAACGCCACCCAGACGGTGTTCGGCGAGGGGCCGGGACGCGCCCGCTACATGCTCGTCGGCGAGCAACCGGGCGACCAGGAGGACCGGCAGGGCCACCCGTTCGTCGGCCCCGCCGGGCGCATCCTGGACCGCGGCCTGGAGGAGGCGGGGATCGACCGCGACGAGGTGTACGTCACGAACGCGGTCAAACACTTCTCCTTCACCGAACGCGGCAAGCGGCGGATCCACCAGAAGCCGACGGCGGCCGAGATCGAGGCCTGCCGGCCGTGGCTGGACGCCGAGCTGGCCGCGGTGCGCCCAGGGGTGGTCGTGGTGATGGGCGCCACGGCCGCGCGGTCGCTGCTCGGGAGGACGTTCCGGGTGACCAGGCAGCGCGGCGAGCCGGTGCCGATGGGCGACGCGCTCGCGGTCGCCACCATCCATCCGTCGGCGGTGCTGCGCGCCCCCGACCGTGACGCGGCGTACGCGGGCTTCCTCGCTGACCTGCGCGTCGCCGCCGGAACGGGCGGGCACACCCGCTGACCCCGGACGTACGGTCAGCGTGACCGGTAGTTCCTGAAGCTCGCCACCGACAGCCCGACGACCAGCACCGCGGCGGCGCACGCGAGCCCGCCGCCGACCCACGCGGTCGTCAGCCCGAACGCGGTCGCGGTGGCCCCGGCGCGCACGTCGCCCAGCCGCGGCCCGCCCGCGACCACCACCATGAAGACGCCCTGCAGCCGCCCGCGCATCTCGTCAGGCGCGTAGAGCTGCAGGATCGACTGCCGCCACACCGACGACACCACGTCGGCCGCTCCCCCGACGGCCATGAACACCAGGACGAGCCAGAGCTGGTCGGCCAGCCCCGCCGCCGCCACCGCCAGCCCCCACAGCGCGATGACGAAGGTGAGCGCCAGCCCCTGGCGCTTGACGCGGGTGACCCAGCCGGAGAACAGCCCGCCGAGCACCGCGCCGATGGCCATCGAGGAGTTGAGCCAGGCCAGCGCGATGAGCGAGCCGCCGAAGCGCTGGTCGGCCAGCTCCGGGAAGAGCGCTCTGGGCAGCGCGAACACCATGGCGATGATGTCCACGGCGAACGACATCAGCAGGATCGGGCTGGTGACGATGAAGCTCAGCCCCTCCGCCACCGACCGCCAGCCCGGCCTGGACACCTCGCCGAGCGGGGCCAGCGACGGCAGCCGGAAGGCCGCGTACAGGCCGGCCGTGAACAGCACCGCGTCCACCGCGTACGCGGCCGCGAACCCGCCCTGCGTCAGCAGCACGCCACCGACCATGGGCCCGCCGACGGCCCCGAGGCTGTAGACGAGCGAGTTGAGCGCGTTGGCCGACGGCACCAGCTCCGGAGGCAGCAGCCTGGGGATGATCGCGCCCCTGGTGGACGAGCTGACCGCGAACCCGGCCGCGCTCAAGGCCACCGTGGCGAGCAGCGCGTACACGCTCGGCACGCCGACGATCGACTGCACCAGCAGGAGTACGGTGCCCGCCCAGGCGACCAGCGACCCGGCGACGAGCAGCTTGCGCCGGTCGACCGCGTCGGCCACGGCCCCGCCCCACAGCCCGAACACCACCAGCGGGAGCAGGTTCGCCAGGCCGAGCATGCCGACCCAGAACGAGGAGTCCGTCAGCTCGTAGACCTGCTGGCTGACCGCGACCACCGTGACCGCGAGCCCGACGTGCGAGACCGCCTGTCCCATCCAGAGCCGCCGGTAGGCGGGCACCTTCAGTGGCCGGGTGTCTACCAGATGACGTTTGACGAACTCCCCGAGTGACACAAGCGGTCAGATTAGGGCGCAAGCCTGTCAAGCACCCACCCGGCCGGGCTCCGGCGGTACCGGAGCCGGTCGTGCATCCGGTCCAGCCGCCCCTGCCAGAACTCCACCTCGCGCGGCGTCACCAGGAAACCGCCCCAGAAGTCGGGCACCGGCGGATCCTCCGGCCAGCGGCTCGCGAGCTCCTCGTAACGGGCGTCCAGGTCCTCCCGCGAGCGCACCACGGCGGACTGGCGCGAGGCCCACGCCCCGATGCGCGACCCGTACGGCCGGGAGGCGAAGTAGGCAGCCGACTCCTCCTGCGGCAACCGCGTCACCGTGCCCTCCACGCGCACCTGGCGGCGGATCGGATGCCACGGGAACAGCAGCGAGGCCCACGGGTTCTCGGCCAGGTCGCGGCCCTTGCGGGACTCGTAGTTGGTGTAGAAGACGAACCCGCGCTGGTCGTACTCCTTGAGCAGGACGGTCCTGGCGCTCGGCCGGGCGCCGGCGGAGGCGGTGGCGAGCACCATGGCGTTCGGCTCCGGCAGGCCGGCGTCGAGGGCCTCCTGGAACCACGTGGTGAACTGGGCTATGGGATCGGCGGCGACAGCGGTTTCGAGCAGCGGTTCGCCCACGTACGAGCGGCGAAGCCCCGCCAGTGAGGGCGGTCGCGAGGTGGCATCCACGAGAAGGTATTCTTGCGCGCTTGGTGGAGAAGCCCATACTAGGCCCCCTACCTGCGGTTTCGGTCTATCGGCGGGTCCGGCGACCGGCCACGAGAGGGGAGAGGGTTAAATTGACCCGCCGGTATCTCGACATCAAGCAATTGCCGGAACATGGCAGGAAAGGGAGGCGGCCGACGTGTCCGACTTCAAACCCGGCCTCGAGGGCGTCGTAGCTTTCGAGACGGAGATCGCGGAACCGGACAAAGAAGGGGGCGCCCTTCGATACCGGGGCGTCGACATCGAAGAGCTGGTCGGCCGTGTCCCCTTCGGGCACGTTTGGGGCCTGCTGGTCGACAACAAGTTCCAACCGGGCCTCCCCCCGGCGGAGCCTTACCCCATTCCTGTTCACTCCGGCGACATCCGCGTAGACGTGCAGAGCGCGCTGGCCATGCTGGCCCCCGCCTACGGCTTCAAGCCGCTGCTCGACATCTCCGACGAGGAGGCGCGTGACCAGCTCGCCCGCGCCTCGGTGATGGCGCTGTCCTTCGTGGCCCAGTCGGCGCGCGGCCTCGGCCTGCCGATGGTGCCGGAGCAGCGCGTCGACGAGGCCAAGACCATCGTCGAGCGTTTCATGATCCGCTGGCGCGGTGAGCCCGACCCCAAGCACGTCAAGGCCATCGACGCCTATTGGACCTCCGCGGCCGAGCACGGCATGAACGCTTCCACGTTCACCGCCCGCGTCATCGCCTCCACCGGCGCCGACGTGGCGGCGGCGCTGTCCGGAGCGGTCGGCGCCATGTCCGGCCCGCTCCACGGCGGCGCTCCCGCCCGGGTGCTCCACATGATCGAAGGTGTGGAGCAGATGGGCGACGCCAAGAAGTACGTGCAGAGCGAGCTCGACAAGGGCCAGCGGCTGATGGGCTTCGGCCACCGCGTCTACCGCGCGGAGGACCCGCGCGCCAGGGTGCTGCGCCGCACGGCCAAGGAGCTGGACGCGCCGCGGTACGAGGTCGCGGCGGCCCTGGAGAAGGCGGCCCTGGAGGAGCTGCACGCCCGCAAGCCCGACCGGGTGCTCGCCACCAACGTCGAGTACTGGGCCGCTGTGGTGCTCGACTTCGCCGAGGTTCCCTCGCACATGTTCACCTCGATGTTCACCTGCGCCCGCACGGCCGGCTGGGCCGCGCACGTCCTGGAGCAGAAGCGCACCGGCAGGCTGGTCCGCCCGAGCGCCAACTACACCGGCCCGACGTCCCGCCCGCTGTCCGACGTCCCCGGCGCCTCCGAGGTCGCCGGCACGATCTGACCTGATGACGACAACGGCCCGCCGGCCCCCGGCGGGCCGTTCTCGTACGGCCGTACGACCCGGGTGACCGGGCACTTTCACGCGCGCCGCGCCCGACGTCTCACAATCCGGACCCTGGACGAGCCAGTCCTCGCACGTCAGTAACCTGGTGAGGTGGCTGACATCGTGATTCCCGCTGACATCAAGCCCGCCGACGGCCGCTTCGGCTGCGGGCCCTCGAAGGTTCGTACCGAGCAGCTGGCCGCGCTCGCCTCGTCCGGCGCGAGCGTCATGGGCACCTCCCACCGCCAGAAGCCGGTCAAGAGCCTGGTCGGCCGCGTCCGCTCCGGCCTGGCCGACCTGTTCTCGCTGCCCGAGGGCTACCAGGTCGTGCTCGGCAACGGCGGCACCACCGCGTTCTGGGACATCGCCGCCTTCGGGCTCATCCGCGACCGGTCACAGCACCTGTCGTTCGGCGAGTTCTCCTCGAAGTTCGCGACGGTCGCCAAGAAGGCGCCGTGGCTCTCCGACCCCTCGGTGATCAAGTCCGAGGTCGGCACCCACCCCGAGGCGGTCGCCGAGGACGGCGTCGACGTCTACGCGCTCACCCACAACGAGACCTCGACCGGCGTCGCCATGCCGATCAGGCGGGTCGGCGGCGACGACGCGCTGGTGCTGGTCGACGCCACCTCCGGCGCGGGCGGCCTGCCCGTCGACGTGTCCGAGACCGACGTCTACTACTTCGCCCCGCAGAAGAGCTTCGCCTCCGACGGCGGCCTGTGGATCGCGCTGATGTCGCCGCGCGCCCTGGCCCGCGTCGAGGAGATCGCGGCGAGCGGCCGGTTCGTGCCGGAGTTCTTCAGCCTGCCGGTCGCGATCGACAACTCCGCCAAGGACCAGACCTACAACACCCCGGCGGTGGCCACGCTGTTCCTGCTGGCCGACCAGCTCGACTGGATGAACGGCAACGGCGGCCTGGCCTGGACCACGGCCCGCACCGCCGACTCGGCGCAGCGGCTCTACACCTGGGCCGAGAAGTCGTCCTTCGCCACCCCGTTCGCCGCCCCGGAGTTCCGCTCCCAGGTGGTCGGCACGATCGACTTCTCCGACGACGTCGACGCGGCGGCGGTGGCCAAGGTGCTGCGCGCCAACGGCATCGTCGACACCGAGCCCTACCGCAAGCTCGGCCGCAACCAGCTGCGCATCGCGATGTTCCCGGCCATCGACCCGGCCGACGTCGAGGCGCTGACGGCCTGCGTCGACCACGTGGTCGGACGCCTCTGACCCGCCCCGGGGCCGTCCGCTAGCGGATGGCCCCGGCCGGCCGGCGCAGGACCCACGCGGCCACCAGGCCGCCGATGAGCCCGAACAGGTGGCCCTGCCAGGAGATGTACGGGTCGCTCGGCAGCACGCCGGCCAGGATCGACCAGTACGCGATGACCACGCCGATGCCGATGACGATGTCGAGCGCCCGCCGGTCGAACAGGCCGCGCGCGACGACGTACCCGAAGTAGCCGAACACCAGCCCGCTGGCCCCCACCGTGACGGTGCCGGGGCCGCTGGCGAACCAGGTGCCGATGCCGCCGATGACGATGATCAGCAGGCTCGCCGCCAGAAACTTGCCGATGCCGCGCAGCCCTGCCAGGAACCCGAGCACGAGCAGCGGCAGCGAGTTGGCCATCAGGTGGCCGAAGCCGCCGTGCAGGAACGGCGCCGTGAAGATGCCGATCAGCCCTTGCGGGTCCCAGCCCCTGATGCCGTAGGCGAGGTCGGGAGTGCCCGGTGTCAGGTAGTCGAAGATCTCGACGGCCCACATGACGCCCACGATCGCGAGCATCGTCAGCAGCGAAGCCAGGGCGCCAGAGAGCAGCGAGGCCAGCCCGCTCTTGGCTGACTCGAAACGCGGCCGCGAGTAGTCGCTCATGCCTCTCCCAGATGACGTCGTCCTTTTACCGTACGCAGGAACTACCGCAAGCGCGCATAAAAGAACCCCCTCCCGGTGTCCGGGAGGGGGTGCGGAGTCGGGTTATTCGCCCTTCCACTGGGGCGCGCGCTTCTCGGCGAAGGCCGCGGCGCCCTCCATGGCGTCCTTGGAGCCGAACACCGGCTGGACGATCGCCCCCTGCTTGCGGAACATCTCCTCCAGCGACCAGTCCTGCGACTCGATGACCACCCGCTTGGTCGCGGCCAGCGCGAGCGGCGCGTTCGCGGCGATCCTGCGGGCCAGCTCGATCGCCCCCGCCAGCGCCTCGCCGGGCTCGGTGACCCGGTTGACCAGGCCCAGCTCGTACAGGCGCGCGGCCGGGTAGTGGTCGCCGGTGAGGGCGATCTCCATGGCCACGTGGTACGGGATGCGCCGCGGCAGCCGCATGATGCCGCCCGCGCCGGCCACCAGGCCCCGCTTGGGCTCCGGCAGGCCGAACTTGGACTCCGAGGAGGCCACGATGAGGTCGCAGGACAGGGCCAGCTCGAAGCCGCCCGCCAGCGCGTACCCCTCGACGGCGGCCACGATCGGCTTCTTGGGCGGCGCCTCGGTCATGCCCCCGAACCCGCGTCCTTCCACGACAGGGAAGTCGCCGGACAGGAACCCCTTGAGGTCCATGCCCGCGCAGAACGTGCCGCCGGCGCCGGTCAGCACGTAGGCGGAGACCTCCGGGCGGGCGTCGAGCGCGTCCAGCGCCTCGGCGACGCCCCTGGCCACCGCCCCGTTGACCGCGTTGCGGGCCTTCGGACGGTTGATGGTGATCACGGCGACGCCGTCGGACTCCTCGACGAGCACTTCGTCAGACACGGGACCTCATTTACTTGGGCTGGAATCGGATGCCGCCGTCGAAGCGGATGACCTCGGCGTTCATGTAGTCGTTCTGGATCAGCGAGTGAACCAGGTGGGCGAACTCGTCGGCACGGCCCATCCGCTTGGGGAACACCACCGGCGCCACCAGCTTGGCCTTGAACTCGTCGGCGTTGGCCGAGAAGCCGTAGATGGGGGTGTCGATGATGCCCGGGCAGATCGTGTTCACCCGGATGCCCACGGCGGCCAGGTCGCGGGCGGCCGGGACGGTCATGCCGACGATGCCGCCCTTGGAGGCGCTGTAGGCGAGCTGCCCGGTCTGGCCCTCCAGCGCGGCCACGGACGCGGTGTTGATCACCACGCCGCGCTGCCCGTCGTCGTCGACCGGCTCGGTCTTGGCGATGGCCGCCGCGCCGATGCGCATGAGGTTGAACGTGCCGATCAGGTTGACCTCGATGACCTTGCGGTAGGTGGCCGGGTTGTGCGGCTCGCCGTTGCGGTTGACGGTGCGCTCGGCCCAGCCGATGCCGGCGCTGTTGACCAGCACCCGGAGCGGCTTGCCGGTGGCGACGGCGGCGTCCACGGCGGCCTGCACCTGGGCGTCGTCCGACACGTCCGTCCTGGCGAAGACACCGCCGAGCTCGTCGGCGACGGCCTTGCCGCGCTCCTCGTTGAGGTCGGCGATGACCACGGTGGCGCCGGCGCGGGCCAGCTCGCGGGCCGTGGCCTCACCGAGGCCGCTGGCGCCGCCGGAAATGATTGCTGAGGATCCGTTCACGTCCATAGCACGGACCCTAACCCCCAACCGAATGAAGTTCTACTCGGGGTGGGGTCAAATTCCCCCCACGGCGCTGTCGACGTCGGAGTAGACCTTGATGCGCCGGTCGAGACCGGTGGTCCGCAGGATGCGCGCCACCGGGGCCTGGGGCGCCGCCAGCGACACCCCGCCGCCCTCGCCGGTGGCCAGCCGCCAGGCCTCGATCAGCACCGACAGGCCGCTGGAGTCCATGAACGAGAGTTGCTGGAGGTCGAGGACGAGCCGGGCGCCGTCTTGCTTGATGGCATCACGTACCTCGTCGCGGAGGACCGGCGCGGTGAACAGATCCAGCTCTCCCGCAACGGCCACCACCACGGCGTCACCGAGGGAATGTCGCGCAAGCCGCAGCTTCATTGGCCCCTCCTCGATGAGCCACTGTACTTCGACTTGCCCGGGTAGAGGGCACCCACAAACTACGATCAGCAGTATGAATGAGGACGAGACGGCGCTGGGCGTTCGCCTGCCGTCCGTCCGTCTGAGCCCGCTGCGCGCGGTGTTGCGGAGGATGGCCATCGCGCTGGCGATGCTGCTGGCCATGTTCGCGCTGGTCGCCATGGATCTCGACGGCTACCGCGACAACGTCGACGGCCGCGTGTCGCTGCTCGACGCGCTCTACTACGTGACCGTCTCCATCTCCACCACCGGGTACGGCGACATCACCCCCGTCACCACGGCGGCCAGGGTCGTCAACATCGTGGCCGTGACGCCGCTGCGCATCGCCTTCCTGGTCGTGCTCGTGGGCACCACGCTGGAGGTGCTCACCCGGCGCACCAGGGACGCCATCCTGACCGAACGCTGGAGGGCCAGGTTGCAGGACCACACCGTGATCGTCGGCTACGGCACCAAGGGCAGGGCCGCCGCCCGCACGCTGCTCGACAACGGCAGCCCCAAGGAGTCCATCGTGGTGGTGGACCCGGACCCGGCGGTGGTGGACGAGGCCGCGTCCGACGGCTTCGCCGGCGTCCTGGGCGACGGCACCCGCAGCCACGTCCTGGGCCGGGCCCGGATCAGGACCGCGGGCCAGGTCATCATCGCCACCCGGCGCGACGACACCACCGCCCTGGTCACGCTCACCGCGCGCAGCCTCAACCCGGGAGCGACGATCGTGGCCGCGGTCCGCGAGGCGGAGAACGACCCGCTGGTCCGCCAGAGCGGCGCCGACGTGGTCATCACCTCGGCCGAGGCGGCCGGGCGGATGCTGGGCGTGGCCACGCAGAGCCCCGCGGTCAGCGCCCTGATCCAGGATCTGCTCACCTACGGCAAGGGCGTCGACCTGCGCGAGCGTCTCGTACGTCCCGAGGAGGTGGGCGGCCCGCCGGTCAAGGGCGAGGAGCTGCCCGTCGCGGTCGTCAGGGACGGCCACATGTTCACCTACGCCGACCCGCGCGCCGCCGAGCTGCGCCAGGGCGACAAACTGGTGGTCATCCACGTTCCGCCGCAGCCGGGATAGCGAACCCGTAGGGCAGTTCCAGCCGGTGTCTGGCGAGCAGCTCGGCGTCGCCGAGCAGCTCCCGCGTCGGCCCGTCGGCCACGACGACCCCGTCCGACAGGATCATCGCCCGCTCGCACAGCTCCAGCGCGTACGGCAGGTCGTGGGTGACCATGAGCACCGTCACGTCCAGGGAGCGCAGGATCTCCGCCAGCTCCCTGCGGGCCGCCGGATCCAGGTTGGACGAGGGCTCGTCGAGCACCAGGATCTCCGGCTCCATCGCCAGCACGGTGGCCACCGCCACCCGGCGGCGCTGGCCGAACGACAGGTGGTGCGGCGGGCGGTCGGCGACGTCGAGCATGCCGACCCGGTCCAGCGCGTTCTTGACCACGGCCGCGAGCTCCTCGCCGCGCACGCCCGCGTTGGCCGGGCCGAAGGCCACGTCGTCGCGGACGGTGGGCATGAAGAGCTGGTCGTCGGGGTCCTGGAAGACCAGGCCGACGCGCTGCCTGATCTCCTTGAGCGTGTCGCGGCGCACCGGGGTGCCGGCCACCGTCACGGTGCCGTGGCCGGGGGTGAGTATGCCGTTGAGATGCATGACGAGCGTGGTCTTGCCGGCGCCGTTGGGGCCGAGCAGCGCCACCCGCTCGCCGCGCCGGATGGTCAGGTCGACGCCGAACAGCGCCTGCGTCCCGTCGGGGTAGGCGTAGGCGAGCCGGCTGACTTCGAGCGAGTTCGGGATCATACGGCGAGTCCCCCCAGCAGGAGCACGGCCAGAGCCGCGAGCGGGAGAGCGAGCGCTGTCCCCCATTGTCGCGCCGTGGCCGACAAATCATGAATCATCGGCATCTGGCCTGAATATCCGCGGCTGAGCATGGCCAGGTGAACCCGCTCACCGCGCTCGTACGAACGGATGAACAGCGCCCCCGCCGAGCGCGCGATCACCGGCGCGTGCCGGAGGTCGCGCGCCTGGAAACCCCGCGACTCCCTGGCGACGCGCATCCGCCGCATCTCGTCCAGGATCACGTCCAGGTAGCGGAGCATGAACATGGCGATCTGCACCAGCAGGTCGGGCACCCGCAGCCGCCGGGCCCCCACGAGCACGTCACGCGGCTCGGTGGTGGACGCCAGCAGGATCGAGGCCGTGACCCCGAGCGTCGCCTTGGCCAGGATGTTCCAGGCCGCCCAGAGCCCTGGGACGCTCAGCGACAGCCCGAGCACCTCCGTCCGCTCCCCCAGCCCGATGACCGGGATGAGGAACGCGAACAGCACGAACGGCAGCTCGACGACCATGCGCCGCAGGATGTGCCCCGGCGGGATCCGGGCCACGGCCGCCACCGCCGCGAGCATGCCCGCGTACAGCCCGAAGGCCCAGAACCACTCGCGCGGCGTGGCCACCATCACGATCGCGAACGCCAGGACGGCGAGCAGCTTGCACTGCGGCGGCAGCCGGTGGACCGGCGAGCCGCCCGGGAGATAGAGCCGGCGCCCCACGCCCATCGGGGCCGCTCAGACCCTCTCGCCGGACGAGGCCCGGCCGCGCGCCCGTGCCGCGTAGGCGATCACGCCCGCCACGATCAGCGTCAGCGCGACGCCGACGATGCCCGCGACGCCCACCGGGATGCCGCCCACCTCGCCGTAGTCGGCCAGCGCGAACCCGCCGAACACGTGGTCGGTCGCCTGCCCCAGGAAGCCCTGTTCCTCGGCGACCGACTCCAGCCCGTCGGGGTGCGGCGAGGCGAAGAACGACACGATCCCGGCCAGCAGCAGCGACACCCCGAGCCCGCCGAGCAGGAACGGCAGCCTTCCGACCCCTGCCGCGGGCTCCGGCGCCCGTCCGGTGACCGTGCTAGTCCCGTCGGCGCCGCGCAGCACCAGCGGCGCGGCCAGCTCGCGCGCCCCGTACACCAGGTCGGGACGGACGGACAGCACCGCGGCCACGGTCAGCGCGGTGATCAGGCCCTCGCCGACGCCGATCAGCACGTGCACGCCGGTCATCGCGGCGGCCACGGTCGCCAGGTCGATCGGCGCGGTGCCGCCGATCCAGAACAGCAGCGTGAACACCAGCGCGGAGGCGGGCACCGACAGCAGCGCCGCCGCGAAGGACGCCGCGGTCACCCCGCCCCGCCCCGGCACGACCCGCGTGACCAGCCGGAAGACTCCCCAGCCGACCAGCACCGTGACCAGGCCCATCAGGATGATGTTGACCCCCAGCGCGGTCAGCCCGCCGTCGGCGAAGAACAGCGCCTGCACCAGCAGGACCACGGCTATGGCGAGCACCCCGGTGAAGGGCCCGGCCAGGATGGCCGCCAGCGCCCCGCCCAGCAGGTGGCCGCTGGTGCCGCCGGCGACCGGGAAGTTCAGCATCTGGACGGCGAAGACGAAGGCGGCGACCAGCCCGGCCATCGGGGCCGTCCGGTCGTCGAGCTCCCGGCGGGCGCCGCGCAGGCAGACCGCCACTCCGGCCGCCGCGACCACGCCCGCGGAGACGGACACCGCGGCGGTGAAAAAGCCATCGGGTACGTGCACGACGAGCCTCCAAGCAGAGGGGCCGGACACCCCCCACTTTAGGTCATCGATGTGCAGTTGCATATGGATTGCATTAGCGCATGATTCTTTTCAGGAGTGCCCGCGCGGACAGCCGCCGCACGACCGCGCTGAGCCGCCCCCTGTTCGAGGTCGCGTACGGGCGCGCGACGCACGGCTCGGTGCCCAGCAGCCAGCGACGGGGCCCGGCGACCGACTCCGCGCCGGCCTCGATCCTGAACCTGGCGGGCGGCCCGCCCAGGTCGAGCTCCAGATAGGCGTCCCAGACCCCGGGGCCGAACCGCCCCACCGCCGGCCTGGCCACGAAGCCGCCGCCCGCCAGCCCGACCACCCGGTCGGCCCGCTCGCTCCCGCTGCCGCGCTCGCGCCACACCAGCCGCCGCACGGCCTCGGGCGGCGGCGCGGCCCCGGCCACCGCGATCTCGCCGTCGAGCACCAGCCGCCGCCCGAGCGACCAGCGGGTGCCGACCAGGCGTGCGCTGCCTGGCACGCCGACCGCGTGCCCGCCGACGTCCAGGCTGAGGTTGTCGTGATCGCGGGTGAAGTACGGCAGCACGGCGACCTCGCCGACCAGCCGGGCAGGCGGGCGGGCCAGGGCGGTGTCGCGGTCGGCGCCCAGCCTGGCCGTGCGGGTCACCCCGGCCAGCTCGACCGACACGCGCAGGTCCCAGATGCCCGAATCCAGCAGCGCCGGGTCGACCCTGGCGACCCACCGGCCGCCGGACCGGACGGCCGGCACGACCAGCTCCCGCCGGGGTTCGTGCCGGGTGCGCAGCACCAGCGCGACGCCGTCGGGCTCGGCGCATCCCGTCAGCGCGGCCTCGCAGGCCACCACCAGCGTCCGGCCGTCCCAGCACAGCCCGGTCAGCCGGCGCTCGACGGGCGCCGCCTCGATGACGGCCAGCAGGGCCAGCCGCTCCACGTCGCCGAGCGCGGCCAGCCGCTGCCGGTCGGCGCTCCCCAGACGCTCGCGCACGCCGTCCGTGAGCCACCGGTCGCACAGGGCGGCCACCGCCACGGCGACATCCTTGCGCTTGACCTCGTCGGCCTCCAGGAAGGGCCGGCCGAGCTGGGCGAGGATGTCGAGCTTGAAGTGACGGGCCAGCAGGTGGTCGCGGAGCGGGCCGGGCGGGACGTGGTCGGTCATGAGCCGGATCGGCTCGTGGATCATGGCCAGCCAGGCGAGCGGGTCGCGGCTGGCGGGACGCTGCATGACGCTGCTGCCGTCGGGCCTGGCGACCAGGTGGTAGCAGTCGTGGTCGGCGACCACCGAGATCGTCCCTGCGTGGCAGTAGGCGTGCACGGTGAAGTAGATGTCCTCGCCGACGAACACGCCCTCGCGGAACCGGATGCGGTGGCGCTCCAGCATGTCCCGGCGGAACAGCTTGAAACAGCTCAGGCTGTTGTAGACGGCGCTCTCGCCCAGCTCGGCCCGATCGGCGTTGCGCTGGAACATCGACTCCGGGACCCGCCGCCCGTGTCCGACGATCTTGCCGAGCACGATGTCGGCGTCGTTCCTGTCGGCCGCGGACAGCATGTGCTCCAGCGCGCCGGGCCCTAGATAGTCGTCGGCGTCGCAGAAGAAGACGTAACGGCCGGTCGCGTGGCCGAGGCCGACGTTGCGCGGCCGTCCGGCGCCGCCGGAGCTCTCCACCCGGACCACCTTGACCGTGCCCCGGTGGTGGGCGGCGTAGAGGCCGAGCAGCTCGGCGGTGCCGTCGGTGGAGCCGTCGTCGACGACCACGATCTCCTTGGCGACCCGCTGGACGAGCACGGACGTGAGGCACCGGTCGAGATAGGGCCGGCAGTCGCGGGCCGGGATCACGATGCTGACGTCGACCGGAACTTCGCCTCCGACCTCCATGGAAACCTCCCGCGGGTCGTCACCGTGTGCTCCTGACCGGTATCAGTATGTGACCATCGCGCGGTGCGGGTGGGTGGATTCGGCGGTCTTCATGCCTTCCTTTTGCAGAGTGCGCCTATTCCGACACATTCTGAGAATTGTGCAGGTAAGGTCACCGATTACGGCATATAACCCGCACCGAATCAGCTTCAGGGACGCAGTTATCCCCCGCGGGAGAAGAGAACTTCCCCGGAGGAGCAGTGCCGTACCTCCAGGTCCTCCCGGATGATCGGCGGGGCCCGAGCGCGCGTCTACAGTGAGGCAATCTTGACGTGGAGGTGGCGGGGATGGGATCGGATCTGCGCAGGCGGACGGCAGGCAAGGGGTCGATCGTGCACACAGCGGAATTCATCGTCTCCTCGGCAAGGCTGACGGAGCTCCACGAATGCTCGGCGCTGCTCCGCCACACCCGGCAACGGGCGGAGGAGATCGTGGACGAGGCGCGCACGCTGCTGTCGGAGGCCGAGCAGGCGGGCGACGGCGAGCGGGTGCTGGAGCTGACCGTGCAGCTCGACCAGGCGCGCCGCTCCTACTGCCAGGTGCTGAACGCGTACATGGTCATCAGCCGCCGGATCACCACCGAGCGCCAGGCGATCCTCCAGGCGCAGATGGAAGCCGACCGGCACGCCGGCCTCACCGGTGTGGCCTGATTTTCTTGTGAACTTTCCTGGGATGAGAGACGTCAAAAGGACATAACGGCTAGCCGCCGCATGAACGGGCTCCAGCTCCCCGGTGTTCTCTCCCGGGGAGCTGGAGTAGGGGGCGCTTTCATGCCTCGACGCGGGGCAGGTCGGGGCGGGCGGCCTCTTGCAGACGCTCGACGAGCTGACCCTGCTGCTCCGGGGTGAGGCGCACGGGCCAGACCGCGGGCAGCATCAGCACGTCGCCGTTGGAGAGGCCGACGAACTCGACGGGGAATGACGGGGAGGAGATCACAGTGCTGACATTCTGGCACGTCATCGGGCTCCGCGAGCTGGGTTCGCATCCTGGTACTCCCGGAGATCTTGCAGGTCAGGGCGACATTTACCGACTTATGGGGTCTTGCTCCGCGCTCTGAAGGCCGCCGTCTTCACCCGGTTCTGGCACGCCGTGGAACAGAACCGCCGGGTCCCGTTGCGCGAGACGTCCACGTACACCCGATCGCAGTGCGGCGCGGTGCAGACCCCGAGCCGGTCGTGGAACTCGCTGCCGAGCACGTGCGCGAGCCCGGTGGCGCAGCTCGCGGCCCAGTCGCCCGCGAGGGTGCCGCCGGGGCCGTGGTAGTGCAGGTGCCACGGCTCGCCGTCGTGACGCATCAGCATCGGCCGCGCGCCGGTCTCCGCCAGCAGGGCGTTGATCCGCTCCGCGGCGGCGTCGACGTCGCCGGCCGCCACGGCCTCGAACACCGCGCGCAGCCGCTGCGCGACCTCGGCCAGTTCCGACCCCTCGGCCTCGGTGACCGGCTTGTGGCCCGGATAGCCCGTACGCAGGCCCTCGGTCGCGGCCTCGGCCAGGCCGGCGGGCGGCGGGGCCGGCCGCCCGCGCCGCTCGCCCGGCGTGAGGCTGTTGACCAGCCCCACCGCCACGCGGATCACCGCATCGCCGTGACTGTTGAAGTCCACTTGACCAGTTACGCCTTTACGTTCTAGTTTGTAACTGCCCAAAGCTTACAAGACAGTCACAAGGGGGATCGTCGTGTTGGACCACGATGCCGCACTCGCCTGGATGGCGCGCTGGGATCGCCAGCAGGAGGGCTACCTGCCCGACCGCGAGGAGCGCTTCACCGCGATGATCGACGCCGTCGAGGCGCTGGGCCGCCCCGACCCGCTGGTCGTCGACCTCGGCTGCGGCCCCGGCTCGCTGGCGGCCCGCCTGGTCGAGCGTCTGCCCGGCGCGCGGGTGGTCGGTGTGGACGCCGACCCGCTGCTGCTCGGCCTCGGCCGGGCCGCCTACCCGCACCTCACCCTCGTCTCCGCCGACCTGCGCAAGCCCGGCTGGACGGCCGCGCTCGGCCTGGACGGCCCCGCCGACGCCGCGGTCAGCACGACCGCCCTGCACTGGATCGACCCGGAAGAGCTGAAGGCGATGTACGCGGACGTCGCGTCCATCCTGCGCCCGGGCGGCCTGCTGCTCAACGGCGACCACCTCGACACCGACGACGCCACCCCCGCGCTGGCCGCCCTGGAGCGCGCCGTGCACGACAAGCAGACCGCCCGCGTCTTCGGCGACGACCGGCCGGAGGACTGGCGCACCTGGTGGGACGCCGTGGCCGCCGACCCCGCCCTGGCGGAGCTGAACACCGCCCGCGCCACCGCCGGGCCAGACCACCGCGGCTCGGAGTCCCACCTGCTGTCCCATCACGCCGACGCCCTGCGCGCGGCCGGCTTCGCCGAGGTCGGCACCCTCTGGCAGCGCGGCCACAACCGCCTGCTCTGCGCGGTGCGTTGACCTCTCGGAAGTCCGCACGGCCGGGGCCGGGTCCGATCCCGGCCTCGTGGAGCTCACTCTGTGACACCCACGGAAGGACGCACATGCTGCCCTGGTCACCCGATTTCGCCGGCCGGATGGACCACGCCGTCATCGACAGCCCGGCGCTGCGCGGCAACCCGCTCGGCGACCCGCACGAACGACCGATCTGGGTCTACCTGCCTCCGGGGTACGACGACGACACCGACAGGCGCTACCCGTCCGTCTACGTGATCCAGGGCTACACCGGCCAGCTCACGATGTGGGCCGGCCGGACCCCGTTCCGCCGGCCGTACCCGGAGATGGCGGACGCCATGTTCGCGCGCGGCGAGGCGCCGCCCGCGATCGTCGTGTACGTGGACGCGTGGACGTCCGTCGGCGGCAGCCAGTATCTGGACTCGCCCGGCACCGGCCGCTACCACACCTACCTGTGCGAGGACGTGGTCGGCTGGGTCGACGCCCGCTACCGCACGATCCCCGCACGCGACGCGCGGGCCATCACCGGCAAGTCCAGCGGCGGCTATGGCGCCATGGTCAACGCCATGCTGCGGCCCGACGTGTTCGGCGCGCTCGCCACCCACGCGGGCGACGCCCTGTTCGAGGCCGCCCACCAGCCCACGTTCCCGGCCCGCGCCCGCGAGCTGCGCGACCTGTACGAGGGCTCGTACGACCGGTTCCTCGCCGACTTCCGCGGCCGGATCCCCGGCACCAGGAGCAGCGACATGCAGCTCATGGAGATCTACGCGTACGCGAGCGCCTACTCGGCGGACGACGACGGCACGGTGCGCATCCCGTTCGACGCCAACGGCGCGCTCGTCCCCGAGGTGTGGGAGCGCTGGCTGGCCCTGGACCCGGTCCGGATGGCGCGGCGCCCCGAGTACGCCGAGGCGCTGCGCTCGATGCGGGCCGTCTGGATCGACGCGGGCACCCGCGATGAGTGGTACCTGGACCTGGGCGCGACCGCCTTCCGCGAGGCGGTGGCGGCGGCGGGGGTGCCCGACGACCGGGTGCGCTTCGAGCTGTTCGACGCCGGCCACATGGCCATCGAGTACCGCTACCCGCTCGCCCTCGCCTGGCTGTGTCACCGTCTGACCGGATTCTCCGGATAACGCTTCTCGGTGACGAGCAGCCGGATCACCTGCTCGTCACCGTGACGGACCACGTCCGCCGCCCAGACCACGTAGTCCTCCTCGTACGCCGACTGCTCGTACGCGTACACGACGAAGCCCTCCGGGGCGTCGGGGTCGGGCCGGATGACGTTGACCATCACGGGCAGCCCGTGCTTCCACAGCTCACGATCGAGTTCGGCCACGGTCCTCCCCTCGACCCGCACGCCCTCCAGCGGCCCGCCCTTCCCCGTCGCCGGCTTCCCGGGGTCGAGCTCGACCCGCCTGTCGTCGGGGACGAGCTCGCACGGAGCGACCGGATCGCGCATGAGGATGGTGCTGGTGCTGCTGGCACCGCGCGGGTTTACGGTCATCGTCCACACGAAGGTCTGGCCGGGCTCGAACCGCTTGGTGTCGATCCGCATCTGCCAGCCCTCGCGCTCGCCCGGGATGGTGGTCGGCGCGTGATACAGCCCTGGGGGGACCTGCTCGACGACCTGCGCCCGCGGCTCGCGGCACATCATCCCGTACGGGACATAGTCCACGATGGCCGGCACCCCGAGCTCGTGCAGCTGCTCGGTCAGGCCGCCGGTGTCCCGGAAATCCCGGACCACCACGTCCACGACGCCGTCGGAGCCCATGGTGACGGCGTACGCGGGGTCGCCGCCGCCCGCCGTCATCACCGCGACACCGCCGGCCGTCATCATGGTCACCGCGGCGGCCGCCGCCAGCAGGAGGCGTGGGCGTGGCCGCCGCCTCGCCCGCGCCGCCACGTACTCCTTGAGCTCGGCGAGCCGCCGCTCCTCGAAACCGGCGAGTGGTGCGCTCATCATGATCCTTCCATGCTCGTGGCGAGATCCGGGAGGGTGGCGTCCCTGAGCAGGCGGCGCGCGCGATGCAGCCGGACCCGCGCCGTGCCGGGCCGGATGCCCAGCGCGGCGGCGGCGTCGGCCACCGGGATCCCGTCGGCGTCCACCAGCTCGGCGATGGCCCGCAGGCTCTTCGGCAGGGCCGCGATGGCCGCCACCAGCGGGCGCGCGGCCCGCTCCGCGTCGATCCGCTCCTCCAGCCTGGCGATGTCGTCGGCGTCCAGGTCCCTCCGGCCCGCCGCCCGCCCGGTCTTGTGCAGCTCGCGCGCGGCCCTGCGCTGCTCGATCGCCACCACGTTCCTGGCGATCCCGAACAGCCAGGCCACCTCGCTGCCCCGATCCGGCCGGTAGCTGCCCGCCGTGTCGATCGCCGCCAGGAAGACCTCGGTCGTCACGTCGTCCACCGTGTGCGGATCCGTGACTCTCCTGGCCACGAACCGGCTGACGGACTCGGCGTGTCTTCGGTAGAAGACCTCGAACGCGGCCGGATCACGCGCGATCCGCCGGAGGTCATCGGTAGTGCCTGCCATCCAGGTGCGCCTTCTTGTCGGGGTTTTCCCCTTCTTGTGCATGAGGGCCGCCCGGCATTACATCGGGATTTCCGAAACCGCGTAATCCACAGCGGTGCACCCACTCCTCTCTAGTGAACGAGAGGAGCTCTTATGAGCAGGAACAGACTGACGCTCGCGTTGTCACTCATAGCCACGGTGGCCGCGAGCGTCCTGGTCGGGACGGCGCCGGTCGCGTCCGCGACCACGCAGGCGGCGCCCAAGGCCGCCACGCCCGGGTTCGCCTGTGATGCCACGGACGCCGCGGGGAAGGGATGGGTGCTTCCGGTCTACGCCCACCAGCCGGGCCAGAGCCAGTACGCCACCGAGCTCGCATCGGTCGAGCGGACGCTGTGGGAGACCGACCAGACCTTCGACGCGAGCGCCCGCCGGTTCGGGGGCTCGCTGCGGATCAGGTACGTCCAGGACGGCGACTGCCGTCCGATCGTGGCCCAGATCCCCTTCGTGAAGGGCCGCAACCGGGCCGAACTGGGCACGGCGTTCTCGGAGAACCTCGACGGCCAGCCCGCGCGGGTGCGTGAGCTCGTGGCGACCAAGCGGGTGAAGCTCATGTTCTTCGTCCGCGACAACGAGATCACCAACTCCTGCACCGGCGGCGGCGCGGACGCCGGGCTCAGCACCGGCGGCGTCATCCTGCCGCGCTGGTGCTGGAGCGAGGCCGGGTTCACCCACGAGATGATCCACGGCTTCGGGCTCGGCCACTGCAACGTGGACGGCACGTCAGAAGGCAACGGCGACGACCCGGTCTGCCGCAACATGGGCAGCAGGCCCGAGTGCACCGCCGACACCGCGTCCAACTACCACCTCGACTCGTGCCGTACGGACAAGTTCCGCTACTTCGAGCCGACCAGGGCCTCTCAGCCGGCCGGGGAGCCGCTGGCCGAGAACA
This sequence comes from Nonomuraea sp. NPDC054003, assembly GCF_055585125.1. Taxonomy (NCBI): domain Bacteria; kingdom Bacillati; phylum Actinomycetota; class Actinomycetes; order Streptosporangiales; family Streptosporangiaceae; genus Nonomuraea; species Nonomuraea sp. NPDC054003. The sequence continues at coordinate 233,330 of NZ_JBVJKR010000013.1, read as the reverse complement.
GGAACGTCGCGTTCAGCCCGTACCTGATCAAGGACCAGCCGACCCCGGCGGCGGACTTCCGGATGCGCGTCGTGGAGAGCGGGCTGTGCCTCGACGGCGGCGCCCAGCAGGTGACGCAGGCGGAGTGCTCGAACAGTGACAAGCAGGTCTGGCGGCGCAGCATCGACACCCAGGGCTACCTGACGATCCGCAACGCCGGAACCGGCCGCTGCCTGCAGCTCACCGCCAAGGACAAGGACGCCGTCCCGGTGATCACCGCGCCGTGCGTGGCGATGCAGAAGTCGCAGCAGTGGATCCCGGACGCCGACCAGGACAAGACCAACTTCTTCAACCGCTCCGGCGGGAAGTCGGGCGCGAAGCTCACCGTCCAGGGTGTGAAGGACGGCGCCGGAGCGAAGGTGGTCCGCGGCGGCGGCACCCCGATGGTGGCCGAGTACCTGCGCACCGGCTCCTCACCCGCCCCGGCCCCGACCAAGACGGCTGCCCCGACCGCGACCCCGACCCCGACCCCGACCAAGAGCGCGACCGCGAACCCCACCCCTCACCCGACGCGGACGTCGCTGCCGGTGTCGCGCAACATCCGCATCGAGAGCGCGTCGGGTCGCTGCCTGACCTCCTTCCGTACGAACGTGCGCCTGGGCTCGTGCCGGGCGGCGAACTGGCGGCTGGTACCGACCACCGGCGAGGCCGTGCAGATCCGTAGCCAGGGCCGTTGCCTGACCCTCGGCTCGGCCCGCAGGGGCCTGCGCTCGGTCGTCCTGACCAGGTGCGGCAAGACGAGCACGAGGCAGCAGTGGGTGGTTGAAACCCAGCAGAACGGGACCATTACCCTGAAGATCGCCGCCACCAGGGCCACCCGGCTCGTCGGCGCCGGGCACACCCGCGTGCACGCCAAGACCGCGCACCCGAGCAGGTCGCTCACGTTCACGATCAGGTAAGTGGAAGATTCGCAGCGCGAGGACGCGGCCCTGACCAAGTTGGTCAGGGCCGGAGACAGCCGTGCCGTGGCCGAGCTGTACGAGCGGCACCACGCCGCCGTCCTCGCCTTCGCCCGCCGCCTGTGCCAGGACCCCCACATCGCCGAGGACCTGGCCAGCGAGGCGTTCACCCGCACTCTGCGGACCGTCCGCGGCGGCGAGGCCGGCCCGTCCGGCGCGTGGCGTCCCTACCTGTACGCGGTCGCCCGCAACACCGCGGCCGAATGGGCGCGCACCGATCAGCGGCGCGTCCTCACCCCCGAGTTCCGGGACGACGAGCTGACCGTGGCCGAGCCCGAGCCGCCCGACGATCTCGTCACCCGCGCGTACCGGTCGCTGCCGCCGCGCTGGCAGACCGTGCTGTGGCACACCGTGATCGAGGACGAGCGGCCCGAGCAGGTCGCGGAGATCCTCGGCACCACCCCCGGCAACGTAGGCGTGCTCGCCTTCCGCGCCCGCGAGGGCCTGCGCAAGGCGTACCTGGCCGCCCACGTCGCGGGTGCCTCGGGCGACTGCCGCAAGTACGCCGACCCGCTGGCGGCGGCCGTACGCAAGAAGAGCGGCCGCCTCCCCCGGGCCCTGCGCGCGCACCTCGACTCCTGCCCGAGCTGCGCGCGTGCCCACAGCCGGTTGCTCGACCTCAACGCCACGCTGCGGGCCGCGCTGCCCATCGCGCTGCTGCCGTTCGCCGTGGAAGGGCTGGGCAAGGCCGCCGCCTCGAAGAGCGCCTCCGTGGGGATGCTGGGGTGGGCGATCCCGGCGACGGCGGCGACCGTGATCACCGCCGCGATCGTCTTCACCCTGCCACCGGAGCCCGCACCCCCGCCCGCGGCCGCCCCGCCCACCTCCTCCACTCCCACGCGCTCGCCCTCCGGCTCCCCCTCTGCCTCGCCCTCCGGCTCCCCTTCGCCTTCGCGTTCGCCCTCGCCTTCGTCCTCGCTTTCGCCTTCACCTTCGCCTTCGCCTTCGAAGACCCGTAAGCCCACCCCGGCAGCGGTCGCCGGCACCCGGATCAGCTACGTGGGCCGGTGCGTCGGCACGAAAGGGACCCAGGTCGCGGCACTGAGCTGCACCGACCCGGGGACGGCCTGGCGGGTCAAGGGCGACGCGTCCCGGTTCCAGCTCGTCAACGCCGTGACCGGGCGATGCCTGACAGCCGGCGCCAAGTACGACACGGTCTCCTTCAACGGCGGCGGCATCCGTACCGTCCAGCTCACCCCCTGCTCGGCCGCCCCGGCCCAGCGCTGGAACAGACCCACCTTCAGCGACGGCGTGCCCCGCCTGGTCAACGTCTCCACCGGCATGGCCCTGTCGATCGGCAAGGAGTTCGGCGGCAGACGCCCGCCCACCGCGTTCATCCTCTACGGCGCGTACACCGACTCCGCCGACCAGCGGATCATCTTCCGCACCGGCTCATGATCCTGGACCGGCTCCCCACCGGTGACGCGGACGCTCCGCAGCCACGTGCGTGCCTCCTCGGTGTCTCCGGCGGCGACCCGCTCACCATGGCGTCGGGGTCGACCGACGTACGGACCCGTCAGACGAAATCGGCCGCCGTCATCCCGGGCGGATGGCCCGGCGGCCACTGCACGAGCTCGATCCTGTAACCGTCGGGGTCGGTCAGCCAGGACGTCCGGAACCCCGGCCCGAGCTCCGCGGGCGGCTCGGCCGTGACGCCCTTGGCCGCGAGATCGGCGACCGTCGCGTCCAGATCGTCCACCTGCACCACGAGGTGGTTGACGGCCCCGGTGTCCTCGACCGGCCGCGCGGGGTCGTACACGAGCTCAAGGCTGACGAACGGATCGTCGGGCAACTGCAGCATGGTCAGGCTGCCGAAGTCCGTCTCGGGGACGAACCCGAGCTTGGCGTACCCGAGCGCGGTGTAGAAGGCGAGCGAGCGCTCCAGGTCGGTCACCCGCAACCCGAGGTGCAACATCCGCATGCCCGGCAGATTAGTGGCCGGCCGCGGGTCCGGGGGGGACGGCCGGGACGATCGAGGACGGCGCCTGGTGCCAGGAGCGGCCGACTCTCGCTACGACGCTTTCCCCGCCGGATAGACGAGAATGAGATCCACTCCTGGGCGTGTGTACAGGCGCAACCGGTAACGGCCGGGACCACTGCGCGCGAGGTTGGGGAAGCGCACCTTGCTCGCCGACAGTGTCTGCATCACCAAGCGACCAGATTCGCTAAGGATGTCCGCCTCGACCACCTTGTCCCAGCCCTTGCGTCGCAGGGGCGGCGGGGCCGAGCGCAACGCCTTCGCCGTGACGCAGGTCGCCCAGTCCTGAGCGGGCGTGAAGATCAGTGCCAGCTGGCCATGAGTCACCAGAGGGCTGGACGACCCCGCACTCCACATCGCCTCGATATCTTCTCCGGTGTCCGCTTCCGCGTCGTAGATCCCGTACGGCTGACTGTCCCAGTCGTAATAGGACGCGGTCGCCTGGAAGCGGGTGCGTAGCGCGGGCCACGGGTCGCGGCACAGGGCGTCCTCCTCGCGCGCCTCGCGCGCCGACTGTTCGCGCCGGAGCTTCTCCTTCTCGGCCTGCTGCTGTTCGATCTGAGCGGACGACAGCAACAGGTCAGGATATTTCCCTCCAATCACGTCCGGGCAGATCAGCGCCAGCAGCGCAGGACGAGCCTTGACCGGCTCCCCTGCCGCGAACCTGACGCACGCGCCTCTGCCCCTGCTGAGCAGTTCCTGGTCCGAAACCTCCCGATCAGGCTTCCGCACGGCGCACAGGTAGGCTCGATCACGCTGGTGGGCCGGGACATCGGCGACACGTGGCGGCTGCCTGACCCAACAGTCCGTGAGGTCACCGTTCCGCCAGGCGTAGGTGAGACGCGGAGCGCCCTCGGGTCCGACGACCATCAGCAGGAGGACCGCGGCCACGGGCGCGACCGCCGCGGGCACGCGCAGGGGCGCCCTCCGCCTCGGCTCATGGTTCAGTTCATGTGCCGTACGCGCCATCCAGACGATGTGGAGCACATCCATCGCCTCGGCGATCGACTCGATCGCGCTGCCGCTCGTCAGGCTGTCCACGAGCTCCACCAGGAACGGGCTCACGAACGTGCCCCACCCGATGAGGAGCGTCACCCGGCTCCAGCGTCCATCGCGCCACTGGGCGAGCAGGAGCAGCGCCATCACGACGAGCGCCGCCGCACCCACGGCCATGACGGTCGCTTTCGCGGCCGGCCCCAGGAAGAGCTGGGGCCTCGCATCGCTCACCAGGCCGCTCGCGAGCAACGCGACGGGTTCCACCAGCCCGAAGAGGAGCAGAGCCAGCCGGAAGGGCAGACCTGAGCGGGTGAACACCACCGTGAACAGCACGAGCAAGGACAACCGGAGCGCCACTCCGACGACCGTCTCGACCAGATCCGGAAGGAACGAGGGGATCAGCAACCACACCACGTTGGCGTACAGCAGCAGCCTCAGCCACGTGGCCGCCGAGCGCATCGGCAGAGCCATCGGCGCGGGCACCCGCAGCACCTGCCACAGCATCCACGCGTTCACCAGCCCGAGCAGCAGCAACCAGGCCAGCACCGGCACCAGAGGAGACCTCCCGACGATCTCGTCGGGTGGATACCACATGGTGACCAGCCATGCGGGCGTCGCGGTGCCGATCACCAGGCCGAGAATGATCGAACCAATGGTGAGGACTAAAGAGGCACAAGCCGCCAAACGGTATAGGGGCACGATGAGGCTTGATCGTAGTACGTGCTCACTGCCCGGAAGGTCGTGAACGCGGACCCGGTGCAGCCCTGTAGTTGATCGCCGACCGCGGCGGTCCTTCCGCACCTACTCCGATCACGCAAGTCCGCATCGATCGCGCCCGCGCCCGCGCCCAGTGACTCTACGGCCGTCATCGTGCCCGTTCCTCACCCGATCCTGCGTTCCTCGGCCCGCGTCCTGCTACACCAGCGTCGGCGACTGGGTCCGTCACCTGGTGGACGTTGACCGACCTGCGCGCCACGGATGAATGCGTGCTCCCTGCTGCTGGAATGCCTACTGACTGGAGAGGTCCCATCCGAACCGGTGGTCATGTCCTGGAATTGAACGGACAGGATGGCAACCTCCTCTGCGGCGCTCACACCGACTCCGCCGACCAGCGCATCACCCTGGTGTGATCAGGGATTGCCCCTCTGCCAGGTGCCGAAGGGAGGGACGGGCCTGTCCATGAACTCCTTCAGCTGCTTCACCTTGTCGACGCAGTCGGGGCAGACGTACGCCTCGACCGCTCTCGCGGTCGCCTCCGGCGTCGGCTCACGGAAGGCGCCCGACACCGTCATGCCCAGCGGCAGGCGGGTCTCGGGATCCATCATGACCGTCATGACCTGCGCGGGAACGAAGCCGAAGGTGCGCTTGCACATGTGGCATCCGCCGATCGTCCTGATCTGCTCGTCCGCCATGGGCTCCCCACCTCCAACCGCACCGTACAACGTCGGTCTTACTGGCGCACCCGCCCGGCGATCCGCCGCGCGCACTCCAGCGACTCGGTATGCGTGGTGTCCACCACCAGGTCGTAGACCACGCCCTCGTGAACCACCTCAGCCTGCAACGCGGCCATCCCCTCGGTCCGGTCGCCCCGGGCGATCTCGCGCCCCGCGGCGACCTCGCTGTCGCACCGCACCCCGACCCACAGCACGTCCAGCCCGGCGAGAGCCTTCTCCCACCGCTGCTGGGACCCCGCCCCGCCGAGGAACACGTCATCCACGACGATCCGGGCACCCGCGCGGGCCATCGCCGCGATCCCCGCGGTCCACGCCTCGTCCAGCGCCCGGAACTCCGGCCCCACGATCACCTGGCCGTCGGGAGCGAACTCGATCCCCTCCTCCGACGCCCGCATGGCCGCGGGCATCGCGTCGACCAGGTCGTCCACCGAGAAAGCGAGCCAAGGATCCGGCAGCACCGCCTGCAAGCACCGGGCGATCCCGGACTTTCCCGAACTGGAGCCACCGTTCAGCACGATCACCTGAGTTGTCATCGCGCCACCCTAGGGGCCCGCCCCGCACGCCCCAACCGGTTTTCCCGTTCCCCCACTGGCGAGGGAGCCGCCTCCCTCGCACGGGGGAGGGCGCCGGACCTCGTCCCCGGAAAGCTCGTACCCATGAGCACCACACCTGCGACCTACCAGCCCGCGTTGTCCGCACCCCCCAGCCGGCTCACCATCTGGGCCGGCCGAAGCATGATCATGATCGCCGTGGCGCACACCGCCGTCTTCGCCCTCCTCGCCCCCTGGTCCAGCTGGCTCGCCGGAGACCTCCGCGACGGGGTCGCCGACGCCGACTCCCTGGCGATCTTCTGGGCACTGCCGGGCGGATTCGTCGTGGTCCTCGCCCTGCTGGGACTCCTGGTGGCACGGCTGGGACGGCAGGGACAACACGTACCCGGATATGTCGGCTGGGCGAGCCTCGCCTGGGGAGCCCTGGCCGTCACCCTGATCGGACCGAGCGGTTTCCTGCTCACGGCCGTCCCCGCCGGCCTGCTCATCACGGCGAACCTCACCGCCAGGCGGTAGGGCCGGCCCTACCGCAAGACGGGGGTGCGCGGCAATGTGGCCGCGGCCGGCGACCGGGACTCTGGCCATGAATCCGTCGCCCCCCAGGAGGTTCCGTGTCCACGGTCCTTGGTACGCCGCTTCGCCGGGTGATGCAGTGGCATCGACCGCTGATGCTGATGGTCGCCTCGATGCTGCTTCTGCTGGTCGTCTCGACGATCGGGCTCGTGCTCGACGACCGGGTGCTTCTCGGCGCCCCCGTCTGGCTCAAGCCGTTCAAGTTCGCCGTGTCGATGGCCGTCTACGGAACCACCCTGGCCTGGATGCTGTCCCTGCCTCACCGGGGCAGGAAGTGGACCTCCGGCCTGGCCACCGTCTTCGCCGTCACCGGGTTCGTCGACACCGTCATCGTCGCCGTCCAGGCCGCCCGCGGCACCTTCAGCCACTTCCACAAGTCCACCGCACCGGCCGAGAAGATCATGCTGGTCGTCTTCGGCAATGCCGTGCTCCTCATCATGCTGGCCAACCTCGCGCTCGCGATCATCCTGGCCTTCCAGCGCGTCCACGCCGACCGCGCCATGAGCCGGGCGATCCACACAGGCCTGGCCCTGGCCGTCGCCGGCATGGCCCTGGGCTTCCTCATCCCCATCCAGGGCAAGGCGGAGACCGCCCTGACCACCAGCGGCCAGCGAGTATCCCTGAGCAGCGGTCACAGCGTGGGCGTCCCCGACGGCGGCCCCGGCCTCCCCCTGACGCAGTGGAGCACCACCGGCGGCGACCTGCGGGTCCCTCATTTCGTCGGCATGCACGGCCTGCAGGTCATGCTGATCGCCGCCCTGCTCCTGGCGGCACTGGCGGCTCGCTATCCCCGCTTACGCGACGACCGGACCCGCGCCCGCCTGATCGCCGTGCTCGCCACGAGCTACACCGGCCTGATCGCCCTGGTCACCTGGCAGGCCCTACGCGCCCAGCCCCTGATCCACCCCGACGCCCTGACCCTGACCGCCGCCGCCCTCCTGGCAGCGCTCACCGCCCTGGCCACCGCCACGGTCCTGGCAACGCGGCCAGGCCCTGATCGGAGGATCTAACACCGGAGCCAACGTGAAGTCCGTCTTCGCAGGACATCAGCTCATAGCAGTCGTCTTTGCACGACATCGGCGATGACGGCGTTCACGACCTTGCCGACTTCCTCAGGCTCCGGCGGGACCCCCTCCCGGCCGGCGAACAACATGTGCCCTGCCCCGATCAGGGAAAGCGCCAGCGCCTCCACATCGGCGTCCGCCGCGATGCGGCCCAGTTCGCACTCCTCGTTCAGGTAGGCGGCGATCATGGCTGCAGCATCCGTCAAGACCGGAACACCGGGAGCCGAACGGGCCTGACGCAGCCGGGCACGCAACTCGTCCCGGAAGATGACGAGAGCGACGATCGCCACGGCGACCGAGTCGAACAGGTCGACAAGCGCCCCGGTCAGGTTGCCGGCGACGTCGCCGGTCCCGGCGGAGCCGCGAAGGGCGTCGGCCTGGCTCTCGAGCCGGGCGATGCGGTCCCGCACGAGTTCGGCAAGGAAGGCGTCGAAGTCCTCGAAGTGCCGGTGCAGGACGCCCTTGGCGACGCCCGCCTCCGCCGTGACCGCCCGGCTGGTCAGGTCGTTCGCCCCGTCCCGGAGCAGGACGCGTTCGGCGGCGTCGAACAACTGCTGCCGCACATCCCGGAGGGCCACTCCAGTCGGCATCGCCCGTTCCTCCTTCTTACCCGCCTCCGCCCGCCCTTCGCTCACCGCGAACCGTGCGCGGGTTGATGAGTGGGCATGCGCCCACTATTGTGGGCACATGCCCACTCTAGCGCAGGAGCAACCGGAGCCTCCGCGGAACGAGCCCCATAAGGCCAGGCAGATGGCGGAGTCCTTCGGGGTCGACACCGAACGCTACGACCGGGCCCGGCCCGACTATCCCGACGCCCTGGTGCAGCGAATCATCACCGCCAGCCCCGGCCCCGACATCGTCGACGTCGGCTGCGGCACCGGTATAGAAGCCCGCCAGTTCCTGGCGGCCGGGTGCAAGGTGCTGGGTGTCGAGCCGGACGTCCGGATGGCCGAGTTCGCCCGCCGCACCGGGGTCGAGGTCGAGACGGCGACGTTCGAGGACTGGGACGCCGCCGGTCGCACCTTCGACGCGGTGGTCGCCGGGCAGTCCTGGCACTGGGTGGACCCCGTCGCGGGCCCGGCCAAGGCGGCGCAGGTGCTGCGTCCCGGCGGCCTGCTGGCGGTGTTCGCGCACGCGTACGACCCGCCGCCCTTCGTCGCGGAGGCGTTCGCCACCGTCTTCCAGAAGGTGGCGCCCGACTCGCCGCTCAGCGCCGGATCGCCGAGGCCGGCCCAGGACATCTACCAGGCGATGTTCGCCACGTTCGCCGACGGCATCCGCAAGACGGCCGGGTTCGGCGAGCCGGAGCAGTGGCGATTCGACTGGGAGCAGTACTACAGCCGCGACGATTGGCTCGACCTGCTGCCCACCACCGGCGCGCTCACCCGACTCCCGCCAGACAAGCTGGCCGAGGTGCTGGAGGGCGTCGGGGCCGCCATCGACGCGATCGGTGGCAGCTTCACCATGGCCTATACCACGATGGCGATCACCGCGTCACTGAACACCTGAGTCGCCCACCACTCCGAGGACGCGTGGGCCGGGAGCAGCACACGCGACCCCGGTGGCTCCCAAGACTGAGCTGGAACGCCACTCCTCAGCCGGTGTAATTCTCGTACTCCCACTCTCCGATCCGGGCGATCTTCTCTGCCAGCTCACCCCATGTAGGGGCCTCCAGTGCGGCAGTGCGATCGCTCAGCCACTCGGTCACCTTGTCGGGATGAAGTTCGGCAACGAAGAGCCGGTGCCGACTGATGAGAAAGGGGCGATGACGGAGTTGCTCTGTGAGGGCCGACGGGGCCTCCGCCCCGCCTCAAGATCTACCCAACGGAACTCTCCTAGTCGTACTCTCACAGTCCCATGATCGCCTAACAAGTGGGCCGTCACCTTGGGAGTAGCAGGGATCTTGACTCAAAGAGGCCTTGACCTACGGCTGAGGAACGAAGCACGGATCGTCGACGTCAGGAGGCCTTCCAGGTCACGGGCTCGGCTCCGTCGGCGGTGGAGGAGAAGGTGACGGCGACGGGCTTGTCGCCCTTGCTGACGAGGTAGACGCCGCACTGCCGGACACTCTTGCCGGGCTGAACCATGCCGTAGGGCACGGATGATTCGCAGCCCTTGGGGCCGTTGCTGCCGATCGCGATGAGGGTGAGCGGGCGCAGGGTCTGGCCGCTCGCGGTGCGCAGGAAAACCGCCCTGTCCATGCTCGGGTACAGCTTGGAGGTGCCGTTGTTGCGGTACTGGAGCGTGACGAAGTACGCCGTGGCGGCCTTCTGCCTGGCGTTCAGGTTGTAATCGGCGAGCGCGTCGGGACCGGCCTTGCGCACGCTCTTCGGCGTGACGGTCAGCGGCACCTCCTTGTCCCGCGCGTCCTTCCACGTCACCTCGGCCGGCTTGTCCGAGGGCAGCACGCTGCTGCCGGTGTCGCCGCCCTCGACCTTCCACATCTGGATGCCGGACTCGTCGCTGTAGGAGACGGTGGCGGGCTGGGTGTCCTTGGGAAGCATCACGACCCGGCACTCGGTCGCCGCCTGGCCTGCCGCCAAGGCACTCGGAGCCTTCGTGCCGTTGCACGTCTCCAGCGGGCCGCTGCCGGGCGAGGCCAGGGGGTTGCTGCTGAAGAACGAGACGCGCTCGCCGGCGGTGCCGTCCGCGAGCGCCAGACGGAAGTTGTTGACCACCTGAGCGCTCTTGACCTCACCGGATCCGGTGTTGGTGATCGACACGGTGAGGTAGTGCGGCACCATCCCACGTACGTCGTCGTCGAGCCGCACGTCCTTGAGGTCTTCGGCCGAGCCGAGCTCGAGCAGGGTCGGGTGGAGCGTCAGCTCGTGCGCCTTCTTGCCGCGGTCGGTGTAGTGCGCTCGCCGCGGTGCGGTGTCGAGTGTCAGCGGCGTACCCGTGGACGCGGTCTGGTCCGCCTCCGGCTTGTCACCGCTGACGTTCTTGCTGGTATCGGAACCTCCGCAGCCTGTCAGGAGCAAAGCGAGAACGCCCGCCCCGGCGATGGTACTGACCCGTCGGCTGACGCGCTGCACTGCGACTCCCGTCGTTTCCGTGGTCCTCTGCAACCCCCGTTAGGTCGGGGACCACCCTAATACTCCGGTGACAGTTCGCGATCATAGGGTCGGATTTGCGCTGGTAGTGGCACTGTCAAGCAGCCCTCCCAGCTCGGTACGGCCCTTTTCCTATTCTCCTGGCCACGCGGCCAGGATCTCGATACCGATCACCCGGCCGCTCTCGTCCAGGTCGAAGTTCACCATGGGACCGTCCACCGTGACCGTCCGCGCCACGCCACCGGGCGTGATGGGACCCCGCAGGTAGATGTACGCGGCCTCCGCCTGGGGATCGTAGGTCCACGTACCGGAATGCTCTTCCAGAGTCACGGAGTCTCCTGTAGCAAGATCGCGAGAATTGTCCTGACAAACACAAAGCCCCTGAACCGGAGACACCAGTTCAGAGGCTTCGTCGTGAAGAGCCGACGTGGGGAATCGAACCCCAAACCTTCTGTTTACAAGACAGATGCTCTGCCGATTGAGCTACGTCGGCACGGCCTATCAGTGTAGACGGTCACCGCCGTCGATGACGAGCCACTTCGTACAAGGTCACCCCTGCCGCCACCCCCGCGTTGAGCGACTCCGCAGCCGCGCGCATCGGGATGCGGGCGACCACGTCGCACTGCTCGCGGACCAGCCGCGACAGCCCCTTCCCTTCGGAGCCGACCACCACGACCAGGGGCTCCGCCAGGAGGTCGACGTCGCCGATCTCCGCGTCGCCCGCGCCGTCGAGACCGATGACGAAGAGCCCTTCGTCGCGGTATTCGCGGAGGGCGGCGGTGAGGTTGGCGGCGCGGGCGACGCGGAGGGTGGCCAGGGTGCCGGCGGAGGTCTTCCAGGCGCCGCCTGTCACGCCGGCTGAGCGGCGGGACGGGACGAGCAGGCCGTGGGCGCCGAAGGCGGTGGCGGAGCGGGCGATGGCGCCCAGGTTGCGGGGGTCGGTGACGCCGTCGAGGGCGACGATGAGCGGGGTCTCGGCCGCGTCGCGGGCCAGCTCGACCAGCTCCGCCGGGTGGGCGTAGTCGTAGGCCGGGATCTGGAGGGCCACGCCCTGGTGGACGGCGCCCTCGGTCAGCCTGTCGAGCTTGTCGCGGGTGACCTCCATGAGGGCGATCCCGCGGTCGGCGGCGATTTTGACGCTGTCTCGTACGCGGTCGTCGTTGTCGACGCGGTGGGCGACGTAGAGGGCACTGGCCGGGACGCCGGCCTGGAGGGCCTCCAGGACGGGGTTGCGGCCGCCGATGTATTCGGGGGCGTCGTCGGAGCGCCTGGTGCGCGCGGGGGCGCGGCGGGTGCCGCCTCCCTGCTCCTCGCGGGCGACGCGCTCTGCCCTGGCCTTGTCCTTGTACCAGTGGCGCATCTCGGCGGGCGGGGTCGCGCCCCTGCCTTCGAGGCCGCGGCGACGCTGGCCGCCGGTGCCCTTGGTCGGGCTCTTCTTCTTCGCGGGCCTGCCCGGCTTACCCCCTGCTGCCATGGAATCAAGGGTACTTGCGCCGCCAAGTCCCTTGGCCCGCCTAGGTTGGCGGACGTGGATCTGAATTACTACGACACGCTCATCGCGGTCGCCGAGGACACCCAGGTCATCCGGGCCGAGGTTCCGCTGCCGAGGGGTGGCAAGCCGACGGTCGCGAGCGTCCAGTACGAGTTGCTCGCGGCCGATCCGGGCGCCCTCACCCAGGAGGACGTGCTGTTCGAGAGCTGGCTGCGGCGCCAGGACGACCCGGAGCCGCCGCAGGACGTGCGGGCCGAGCTGCGCGACCGGTTCTTCAGCAGGTCGCAGGCCTGCCTGCGGGCCTCGCCCCTGCCGAAGAAGCACGGCTGGGGCCTGCTCTTCGACGGGGCGGGCCGCATCACGTTGTGTCCGATGGAGTCGGACGAGTATCAGCGCATCGTCGCCGGCGAGGTGGCGGGTGTCCGTGTGCTGAAGGCGATGCGCACCCGCCGCCGTTAGCCGCGCAGCTCCCAGCGGGCGCCGTGCGGGGTGTCCTCGACGGTGACGCCCGCCTCGGCGAGCTGGTCTCTGATCGCGTCGGCGGCCGCGTAGTCCTTACGGGCCCTGGCCGCCTTGCGCTGCTCCAGAGCGACCACGACCAGCGCGTCGACCACCGGCTTGAGGTCGGAGCCCGCCGTGCGCCACTGCGGCGAGCGCGGGTCGAGGCCCAGCACGTCGAGCATGTTCTGGGTCTCGGCGAGCAGCCGGGCCACCGCCTCCTTGTCGCCCTTGGACAGCGCGACGTTGCCCTCGCGGACCACCTCGTGCACGACCGCGAGCGCCTGAGGCGTGCCGAGGTCGTCGTCGAGCGCGTCGGCGAACGCCTGCGGGAGCGGCGCGTCGGCGTCGACGTCGTGGATGACCTCGGCGGCGCGGGTCACGAACCCCTCGATCCGCTGGTAGGCGGTCGCGGCCTCCCGCAGCGCCTCTTCGGAGTAGTCGATGGAGGAGCGGTAGTGGGGCGCGGCGAGGTAGTAGCGCAGCTCGACCGGGCGGACCTTCTGCACCATGTCGGGGACCAGCAGCGAGTTGCCCCGCGACTTGGCCATCTTCTCGGCGCCGATCTTGACCAGGCCGTTGTGCATCCAGTAGCGGGCGAAGCCGTCGCCCGCCGCCTGGGACTGGGCGATCTCGTTCTCGTGGTGCGGGAAGATCAGGTCGAGGCCGCCGCCGTGGATGTCGAACGTCGGGCCCAGGTATTTGGTGGCCATCGCCGAGCACTCGAGGTGCCAGCCGGGACGGCCGGGGCCCCACGGGGTCGGCCAGGTGGGCTCGCCGGGCTTCTCGCCCTTCCACAGGGCGAAGTCGCGCGGGTCGCGCTTGCACGACTCGTCGTCGGTGTCGCCGGCCGCGCGCATGTTGTCCAGCTTCTGGTTGGAGAGCTTGCCGTACTCGTCCTCCCAGGAGCGCACGTCGAAGTAGACGTCGCCGCCGGAGGCGTAGGCGTGGCCGCGGTCGATGAGCCGCCGCATGAGCTCGATCATCTCCGGCACATGGCCGGTGGCGCGCGGCTCGACGGTCGGCGGCAGGCAGCCGAGCGTGTCGTAGGCCCAGGTGAAGGCGCGCTGGTTGCGCTCGGCGACGACGAACCACGGCACCCGCTCCTCGGCGGACACCCTGATGATCTTGTCGTCGATGTCGGTGACGTTGCGGCAGAACAGCACGTCGTAGCCGGAACGCATGAGCCAGCGCCGCAGCACGTCGAAGTTGACGCCCGAGCGGATGTGGCCGATGTGCGGAGGGGCCTGCACGGTGGCGCCACACAGGTAGATCGACGCCCGGCCGGCTTCGAGCGGGACGAATGCGCGAATGTCGCGAGTGGCGGTGTCGTAAAGGCGCAGGCTCACAAAAGCAAGGCTAACGCCTCAGCCACCGTCGTGGATGCGATTACCGCGCCACCATGTGCGATGACGGTCGCGTTGATCGGCCCGGGAGTGCATTGTTCTGTAGGCTCGAACCGCCATGGACGTGACTCCCCCCTCTACGCTCCGCCGCCTGGGCATCGCCCTGGCCGGACTCGCCGTCGCCGCGCTGACGGGCGCCGCGTGCGTGCTCTCGTTCGACGATCTGCGGGCGCTGGCCGTGCACGGCGGCGCCCGTCCCGACCTCGCCTACCTCTATCCGGCGGGGTTCGACGCGCTGCTCGCGGTCACGCTGATCTGCGTGCTGCTGCTGCGCTCCGCCCGCGCGCTGGTGCGCGCCCAGGCCGCGGTGGTGCTGGTCCTGCTCATCCTGGCGGCCGCCGCGGTGAACGTGGCCACGGCGCTCGGCCACGCGTTCCCGGCCTCACCGACGGCCGTCGGCGTGGCCGTCGCGCCGTGGGTGATGCTCGCCCTGGGGCTGTGGCTCTGGATGCTGCTGATCAAGCACGTGCAGGACGGCCGGGGGTCCGCGCGCGACCACGACGGTACGGGGGAGCACGACATCGTGCCGTTCCACCGGGGCGTCGAGGCGGACAGGACGGTCGAGCTGCCGCGCCCGGCCGCCGGGCCGCGGCCGTCCGAGGAGCCGCCGCCCCTGGCCGCCGCCGCCCCGGCCGCGCTGGAGACGACGCCGGTCGTCGGCCCCACTCCCGCCCCGGAGACCCCGCCGGTCTCGGAGCAGGTCACCCGCTGGCCGGCCCACCGTCCCGAAGAGGAGACGGCCCCCTCGCCCGCACCGGATTCGGCCCCCGAACCGTCCGCGGCCTCGCCCGTACCGGATTCGGCTTCTGAACGATCCGCGTCCTTATCGGAACCGGCCCCTGAGGGAGCCCCGGAGCCGGAACCGGAGCCCGAGCCTGAGCGGCCCGTGCGGTGGGGTGATCGGGTCAAGCCGAGAGACGTCCTGGTGCATCCCCGCGCGGCCACGGGCGCCGAGAAGGGCGCCGACACGCAGCCCGTGCCCGTGGTGCGGGACGACGAGCCGGACCCGGGGCACGGCCGGGAGGCCGCCGACGCCGGTGAGCGCGGGCAGGACGGCCGGGCCGCGGACGCCCTGGAGGACACCGCCCCTCACCCCATCGTCGAGGAGAACGGCCGGCCGTCCCCCGGGGAGGCGCCGTCGGGGCGGCTGCGCAGCACGCCCCTGCCGCCGGAGGACTGAGAACGCCGCCTGACATGCGCGAAGCCCGCCCGGCATCAGTGCCGGGCGGGCTTTGCGCGTGTTGCTCCGTGCTCTCGGGATCAGGCACGGTTCCCGGGGTCACAGGCCCCGGCTAGATGCTTGTACCGCGAGGTCCACGGCGTAGGCCGGCGACGATGCCGACGCCCACGACCGCCAGGACGACCTGCAGCACCAGTTCTATCCAATCGATGCCGGGGGTCGTCTCCACGCCGATGACCTGAGCGATCATCGTGCCGACGAGGGCGGCGACGATGCCGACGACGATGGTGAGGATCCACCCGATGGCCTGCCGGCCCGGAAGCAGCAGACGCCCGATGGCGCCGATGACGGCGCCGATCACGATGGCGCCCAGGATGGACTGGATTGTCATGACACAAACCTCCCCGTGAGGATGAGCGGTTCATCCTGCACGGGGAGTGGGATACCCGATCTCCAGCCTTTATGCCGGAGATTTACAAATTTGCAGCTCAGGTGGTGGTTCGCCCTCTTCCGCCACCCTTCCCCCTGGCCGATCCGGCCACGATCGACACTCCGATCACCGCCAGCACGAGTTGGAGGATGTGTTCGAGCCAGTCGATGCCCCTGGTGTCGGCCCAACCGAACAGCTGAGCGATCAGCGTGCCGAGCAGAGCCGCCACGATGCCGACGATCAGTGTCAGGCCGATGGACATGTTCTGCTTTCCCGGCAGGATCAGCCGGGCCAGCGCGCCGACGATGGCGCCGATGATTACCGCGGAAACGATCGCGCCGATCATGTATAGCTCCCCCCGAAAGCGTCTTCAGAGGGACATACCCGGCATTTCAGCAAGTTACCCCTGGTAGACGGCGATCCGCACCGCGCCAGAGCGGACCGCCGTCGGCCATGGAACAGGCGGGCGGCAGGTTGCCCACCGGTTAAAGGACGGCTGATCCCGGCGTGAGGTTGACGACGAGCGCGGTCGCGACCGCGGCGATCCCTTCGCCGCGTCCGGTCAGCCCGAGCCCGTCGGTGGTGGTGGCGCTGAGGCTCACAGGAGCCCCCAGAGCGGCGCTGAGCGCCTTCTCCGCCTCCAGGCGCCGGGGAGCCAGTTTCGGGCGGTTACCGATCACCTGGACGGCCACGTTGCCGATCTCGAAGCCGGCCGCCCGCACCTTGCGCGCGGTCTCCTCCAGCAATGCGGCGCCGGACGCGCCCGCCCAGCGCGGGTCGGCAGTGCCGAACAGGCCGCCCAGATCGCCCAGGCTCGCGGCGGACAGCAAGGCGTCGCAGGCCGCGTGCGCGGCGGCGTCGCCGTCCGAGTGGCCGGTCAGGCCGGTCTCGCCCGGCCAGTGCAGGCCGGCGAGATGCAGCTCCCGGCCCGATGCGAACGGGTGGACGTCGACTCCGACGCCCACCCGTGGAACGATCGCGCTCAGGAGTTCAGGACCTCGTCGAGCAGGGCCTCCGCCTTGTCCTCGTTGGTCTTCTCGGCGAGCGCGAGCTCGCTGACGAGGATCTGGCGAGCCTTGGCGAGCATGCGCTTCTCGCCCGCGGACAGGCCGCGCTCGCGGTCTCGGCGCCACAGGTCGCGGACGACCTCGGCGACCTTGTTCACATCACCGGACGCGAGCTTCTCCAAGTTGGCCTTGTAGCGCCGCGACCAGTTCGTCGGCTCCTCGGTGTGCGGCATGCGCAGCACGTCGAAAACGCGCTCCAGGCCCTCCTGGCCGACAACATCGCGCACCCCGACGAGTTCTGCGTTTTCAGCTGGCACCTGGACGGTAAGGTCGCCCTTGTCGACCTTGAGCACCAGGTAGGTCTTTTCCTCACCCTTGATGGATCGCTTCGTGATTGCTTCGATCCGAGCAGCCCCATGGTGGGGGTAGACGACAGTGTCGCCGACCTGGAAAGTCATGTGACAAGTACCCCTTCCGCTGTACTCCAGAGTACCACGCATCCACAGGGTCCCGGAACAGTGAAATCATCATAACTGCAGGTCAAAGCCGCATATTGGGGATTGACAAGAGGTCAACTCTGTGAATCGCATATCCGGACATACCGAATGACCTGCGGGGGTGTGGAAATGACCTTGGAAACAGGTGGATATGGTAGGCGCTGCCCATCCCCATGTGCGAACCAAGGAGAACCCGCTCGTGACCAGCCGTCGCTGGATTGTCGCCGCCGCCGCGTTCCTGGCAGCCCCCGTACTCGCCGGCTGTTCTGTTGGTTTCGACGCCAACACCACCAAGCCGTACGCTCCGGTGGAGGCGGCGGCCCTGATCGACCAGGGCGCCTACGGCAAGCAGAGCATCCACGTGCCCCAGGCGTTCATCCTCGGCCCCGAGCCCGGCGGCAGCATCCCGTGGCGCGGCTCCGTCCCCGTCTACCTGACGATGCTCAACAACGGCGACTCCCCCGACACGCTGCAGTCCGTCAGCGCCGGTGACGCCGCGAGCGCCAAGCTGGCCGCGCCCGTGCAGCTCCCGGTGGGCCAGCTCGTCAAGGCGGAGGCCGCCACGCCGCAGATCACCCTGGAAGGCCTCAGCAAGGCCCTCAGAGGCGGTGAGGCGCTCCGGCTGGACCTCCAGTTCGCCAACGCCGGCACGATCACCCTGGACGTCCCCGTGATGCCGCACAGCCGCGAGTACGCGTCCTACCCGGCGGTCGAGGGCGCCGTCCCCGCGCCGACCCCCTCGCCCACGCCGACCGAGGCGGCCGAGGAAGAGGCCCACTGACCCCAGGACACGCCAGAACCCCTTCGTCCCGTACGCGCACTCGTACGGGACGGAGGGGTTCTGTCAGTCTTCGGCGGTGTCGAACTTGTAGCCGAGCCCGCGCACGGTCAGGATGCAGCGCGGGCTCGACGGGTCGGCCTCGATCTTCGCGCGCAGCCGCTTGACGTGCACGTCCAGGGTCTTGGTGTCACCGACGTAGTCGGCGCCCCACACGCGGTCGATGAGCTGGCCGCGGGTGAGCACCCGGCCGGCGTTGCGCAGCAGCACCTCCAGCAGCTCGAACTCCTTCAGCGGGAGCTGCACCGGCTCGCCGCGCACCGCCACCACGTGCCGGTCGACGTCCATGCGCACCGGGCCGACGGCGAGCACCGCGGTCTCCAGTTCCTCAGGGGCGTCGCCCTGCCGGCGCAGCACCGCGCGGATGCGCGCCACCAGCTCGCGCGAGGAGAACGGCTTGGTCACGTAGTCGTCGGCGCCCAGCTCCAGGCCCACGACCTTGTCGACCTCGCTGTCCTTAGCGGTCAGCATGATCACCGGGACCTTGGAGCGCTGCCGCAGCGAGCGGCAGACCTCGGTGCCCGGCAGGCCCGGCAGCATCAGGTCGAGCAGCACCAGGTCGGCGCCGTTGCGGTCGAAGGTGTCGAGGGCCTCGGGCCCGGTCGCCGCGACCGAGACCTCGAAACCCTCCTTGCGCAGCATGTAGGAAAGGGCGTCGGAGAAGGACTCCTCGTCTTCCACGACGAGTACACGGGTCACGGGGCGGCCTCCAGAGGGATTGCAGGTTGTGCCGGAATGGCCGTCCCACCGAAGGCGGGCAGGCGCAAAGTGAAGGTCGAACCGGAGCCTTCCTTGCTCCAGACGGAGACCTCGCCCGCGTGCGAGGCGGCCACGTGCTTGACGATGGCCAGGCCGAGACCGGTGCCGCCGGTCGCGCGCGAGCGGGCGGTGTCGACGCGGAAGAAGCGCTCGAAGATGCGCTCCTGCGCCTCCTCCGGGATGCCGATGCCCTGGTCGCTGATGCTGATCTCGACGCTCTCCCCGGCGGGGCGGGTGCTGACCACCACGCGGGTGTGCTCCGGGCTGTAGGCGATCGCGTTGTCGATGAGGTTGCGCAGCGCGGTCACCAGCAGCTCCTCGTCGCCCCAGATGCGCAGCCCGTCGGTGCCGCCGGTGACGAGCGTGATGTCCTTGGCGCCGGCGCGGGTGTTGCAGTGGTCGATGGCGACGCCGATGGCCTCGTCGATGGAGACCTGGGCGGGCGCCGGGATGGGCTCGGCGCCCTGTATGCGGCTCAGCGTGATGATGTCCTGCACCAGGTAGGTGAGCCGGGCCGCCTCGTGCTGCATGCGGGCCGCGAACCGGGTGACGGCCTCGGGGTCGTCGGCGGCGTCCTGGATCGTCTCCGCCAGCAGGCTCAGCGCGCCGACCGGGGTCTTGAGCTCGTGGCTGACGTTCGCCACGAAGTCGCGGCGCACCGCCTCGACCCTGCGCCGCTCGGTCTGGTCCTCCGCCAGCACCAGCACCTGGCCGAACGAGCCGAGAGGCGCCACACGGACCGCGAAGCTCGTGGTCTCCTGGCCGAACTTGTTGCCCGCCACGTCGATCTCCGTCTCACGGATCTCGCCGTCGCGCCGTACCTGCCGCGCCAGCGCGAGCAGCTCGGCGACCATCAGCCGGTCACCCTTGACGAGCCCGAACGCGCGAGCGGCCGAACTGGCCCTCAGCACGCGGTCGTGCGCGTCGAGCACCACCGCCGACGAGGGCAGCACCGCGAGCACCGAGGCCACGCCCTGCGGCAGCGCCGTGACCCCCGGATCGGAGACCTCGCTCTTCCTGCTGGGCGCCTCGATCTGGTTACGGTAGAACAACACAGCCAGAGCCCCCACGACGAAGCCGGCCAGGGCCGCGAAGCTCAAGGCCATCTCACTCATGTTCCCGATGGTAGGCGGCGCCCCCGCGCGCACAGACCCCTCACCAGGGAGATGAACCGCCCTTTCCCGGAAAGTTCACCTCCGAGTCGGAGTTCGTTCACAGACGTCGCCGTACGGTGACGTCATGCGTGACGCGTACCACGAAGAACTAGACGCCCTCACTGACAGGCTGGTCGAGATGACCAGGCTTGTCCGCTCCGCCATCTCGCGCGCCACCACCGCGCTGCTCGACGCGGACCTCCAGCTCGCCGAGCAGGTCATCTCCCGCGACGAGGAGGTGAACGCGCTCTACTCGGGCATCGAGGGGTCCATCTTCGACCTCATGGCCAGGCAGCAGCCGGTGGCCGTCGACCTGCGCCTGGTCATCACCGCGCTGCGGATGGGCGCCGATCTGGAAAGGATGGGCGACCTCGCCGTCCACGTCGCCAAGGTGGCCCGCCTGCGCCACCCCGACTCCGCCATCCCCGCCGAGATCCGCTCCACCATCATCGAGATGGGACAGATCGCCGAAAACCTGGTCACCAAGGCCGGCGGCTGCATCGCCTCCCGCGACGTCGAGGTCGCCCTGGAACTGGAACAGGACGACGACGCGATGGACCGGCTGCACCGGCGGCTGTTCCGCACCATCCTCAGCAAGGACTGGAGCCACGGGGTGGAGCCGGCGATCG
Source organism: Nonomuraea sp. NPDC054003 (assembly GCF_055585125.1). Taxonomy (NCBI): domain Bacteria; kingdom Bacillati; phylum Actinomycetota; class Actinomycetes; order Streptosporangiales; family Streptosporangiaceae; genus Nonomuraea; species Nonomuraea sp. NPDC054003. The sequence continues at coordinate 212,773 of NZ_JBVJKR010000013.1, read as the reverse complement.
ACATCACGCTGATCGGGCGGTACTACGAGCGGTACGCGGACCACGCGGTGAGTGTGGCGCGGGATGTCGTCTATCTGGTGACGGGGACGCGGCCGGAGTGATGATCGCGGTGCGCCGCCTGGTGTGGCGCACCCCGATTTGATTCGGCGTACCTGATCTTGTTTGTGTGCCCGATCTTGTTCGGTGTGCGCCTGGTTCGGGGTGCCGTTTCATTAGGCGCAAAGCTGGTCATTAGGTTCAAAACCAGAAAATCTTTTGGGAAACCCCTCGGGCTGGGCGCCGTTACGCGTGCCTGACGGCCCGCTCAGCCCGCCGTAGGCCCTGAAAGCGCGGCCTTGCGCGGTGGCCGGGCGCTGCGCGCCTTTCGGCTCAGCCTGTGTTGTGCGGGGGCGAGCCCCCACACCCCCGGCGAGGGAGCTACCGCCCCCTCGCGCTCCCCGGTCCTGACCAGTGAGCGCATGTCGTTTGATCAGGGCATCGCACCGGCGGATGAGCACCAGGCCCACATGCTTGAGGACCGACACCGGTGGCGTCCCCGATGCGTTTGCTCGCACACGCACGACCGTGCTTACATGTGGGTAGAAATTTTCTACCGGTGCCTAGGGGAAACCCGAACACCACATCCTAAGGCCGCCTACGGGCGGCCTTAGCGCTATCTTGACCTGGTGCAACTCTGCTACCTGGATGAGTCTGGTGGCTGCGAGTCCCCCGACATGAGTCTGACGGCCACGCCCGCCATGGTGCTTCTGGGGCTCATCGTCAGTAGTGCTTCCATCCCCGCGCTTACCAGGGACTTCCTCGCACTGAAGCGCACCCATTTCCCCGGAAGGTTCGCAAGCGGACTGGCGCTTGATCACATCTTGGGGGAGATCAAGGGCAGCGAGATCTTGCAGATGACCCGGAGCCACTCACGTAACCAGCGCCGTAAGGCAGATCGGTTCCGCTCAGATCTACTCGACCTCGTAGAAACCCACGGGTGTCGCGTGGTCGGCCGAGTATGGGTCAAGGAAGCCGGTAAGGGTCTCAACCCGACCGCCAGCTACGGCTATGCCGTGCAGGACATAGCCCGACACTTCTGCCAATTCCTGACATCCCGCAGCGACCAGGGAGTCCTGATCGCGGACGGTAGGGAACATCGGACCAATCTCGGTGTGTCCCACTCAATCTTCACTCAGAAGTGGAGAACGGGCGGTGATCCCTACACGCCTCTCAGCGAAGTGCCCCTGTTCGCAGCCAGCGAGAACCCCGCTGGACTGCAGATCGCCGACCTGCTGGCTTCTACCTTGGTGTTTCCGATGGCAGCCTCGGCATATTGTCCTCGTCGGCCCGGGAATCCACATTCTTCGGGGCTCTACGCCCGCGTGCAGGCTGATTTCGGCGCTCGTCTTCGTGACCTGCAGTATCGGTACCGCGATGAGTTCGGGAAATGGCGAGGAGGGCTCGTGGTCAGCGATCCGGTGTCCAAGGGACCTGGCTCTCGGCTATTCGGCCTTGACAGCAAGTTGAGCGGTGCCGGATCGCCTACGTGAACCCGGCCGCCAGCCTTCGGTTCGGCACTCGCGGGGATGGTCGTTGTCAGTGGCGGTCAACGCCGCAAGATCCATCCACTGGCCGGGCAAGGGAGACCGGGGAGCGCGAGGGGGCGGCAGCTCCCTCGCCGGGGGTGTGGGGGCTCGCCCCCACTCGACACAGCCTGAGCCGGAAGGCGCGCAGCGCCCAGTCCCGCGCAGGGCCGCGCCTGTCCTCGGGGGCGCGGGGGCGAAGCCCCCGCACAACACGTCTGAGCCGAAAAGCGCGCAGCGCCCGGTGCCGCGCAAGGCCGCGCCTTCACGCCCTACGGCGGGCTGAGCGGGCCGTCAGGCACGCGTAACGGCGCCCAGCCCGAGGGGTTTCCCAAAAAGGCTTGAGGGTTTTCACCGAGGACGAGACGGCTCACACCGCACAATCCCCCACAGCGCGTCAGCGGCCCTGGTTGGCCACCGCCTGGATGGCGGCCTTGGCGGCCTCCGGGTCCAGGTACTCGCCGCCGCGCTTCAGCGGCCGGAAGTGCTCGTCCAGGTCGTACCGCAGCGGGATCCCCGTGGGGATGTTGAGCCCGGCGATGTCCTCGTCGCTGATCCCGTCCAGGTGCTTGACCAGGGCGCGCAGGGAGTTGCCGTGGGCGGCCACGAGCACGGTGCGGCCCGCGGACAGGTCGGGGACGATGTCGTCGTACCAGTACGGCAGCATCCGGTCCACCACGTCCTTGAGGCATTCGGTACGCGGCATCAGCTCGGGCGGGAGGAGGGCGTAGCGGCGGTCGCCCACCTGGGAGAACTCGTCGTCGTCGGCGATGGGCGGCGGGGGCGTGTCGTAGGAGCGCCGCCAGAGCATGAACTGCTCCTCGCCGAACTCCTCGCGGGTCTGGGCCTTGTTCTTACCCTGGAGGGCGCCGTAGTGGCGCTCGTTGAGCCGCCAGGAGCGCTTGACCGGGAGCCAGAGGAGGTCGGCCTCGCCGAGGGCGAACTGGGCCGTCTGGATGGCCCGGTTGAGCAGGCTCGTGTGGACGACGTCGGGGTAGAGGCCGGCGTCGGTGAGGAGCTTGCCGCCCCGGCGGGCCTCGTCCTCGCCCTTCGCCGACAGGCTCACGTCCACCCAGCCGGTGAACAGGCCCTTCGCGTTCCAGTCGCTCTCGCCATGCCGTAGCAGCACCAAAGTCGCCATGCGCCCCATCCTAGGGCGGCCTGGTTCAGGAGCGCTCCGGGTCCGCGAAGCGGGCGAAAGCCTGCAGGTTGGCGAGCGATTCGCCGCGTTTCTTGCGCCATTCCCACTCGCGCCTGATGGAGGAGGCGAAGCCGATCTCCAGGGCGCGGTCGAACGACTCGTCGGAGTAGGTGAGCACGCAGCCGAGGATGCGGTCGATCTCCTCCTCGGTGACGGCGGTGAGGGGCATGCGGCCGACCAGGTAGACGTCGCCGACGGGGTCGACGGAGAAGTGGACGCCGTACGTGGAGCCGTTCCTGGCGAGCAGCCACTTGTAGAACTCGGCGTGGTTCTCGTCGGGCTGGCGGCAGAAGAACGCCTCGATGTGCAGGACCCGCTCGCCGACGATCAGCCAGGTCATGGTGGCGAGTTTGTGCCGGCCGGGCAGCTTGGCGAGGAACGCTCCCGGCCGCGGCTCGTCGTGTTCGACGTCCGCGGCCTTGAGCGCGGCTTCGATGAGGTCGCGCATGCGCTACAGCCTACGAGTTCACCGCCACCGGCTGCCGGTGCAGGTGGGCGACGGCTTGCGCGTACACGTCCATGAGGCGTGCGGAGGTGGCCTGCCAGCCGAAGGCGGCGGCGTGCTCGCGCGCCCCCGCGGAGAGGGCGGCGAGGCGGGCCGGGTCGGTGAGGAGGCCGCCGATGGCCTGCGCCCAGTCGTGCGGGTCGTGCCCGTCTACGAGGAGCCCGGACACGCCGTCGCGGACGGCGGTGCGCAGCCCGCCGACGGCGGCGGCGACCACGGGGGTGCCGCAGGCCTGGGACTCCAGGGCGACGAGGCCGAAGGACTCGCTGTGGGAGGGGACTACGGTGAGGTCGGAGGCGCGGTACCAGTCGGCGAGCTCGTGCTGCGGCGCCGGCGGCACGAGCCGGACGGTGTCGGCGATGCCGAGCTCGGTGGCGAGTTCGGTGAGGATGGACGGCCTGGCCAGGCCGTTGCCGGAGGGTCCGCCGACGCAGGCGACGACGAGGCGGCCGCGCAGTGACGGGTCGTCGATGAGCATGCGGGAGGCGGCGCGCAGCAGCACGTCGGGGGCCTTGAGCGGCTGGATGCGGCCGACGAACAGCAGGACGCGCGCGCCCTGCGGCAGGCCGAGCCGCTGCCGGGCGGCGCCCTGCGAGGCGGGCTGGAAGACGGTCAGGTTGACGCCGGGGTTGACGACGGCGACGCGCTGTTCGGCGGCCCCGTACAGGTCGATGAGCTCGTGCGCCTCGTCGGCGGTGTTGGCCACGAGGCGGTCGGCGATCTGCACGACCTGTTCCTCGCCGACGACGCGGGCCTGCGGCTCGGGCCGGTCGCCCTCGGCGAGGAGCCGGTTCTTGACCTTGGCCATGGTGTGCATGGTGTGCACGAGCGGGACGCCCCAGCGTTCCTTGGCGAGCCAGCCGACCTGGCCGGACAGCCAGTAGTGGGAGTGGATCACGTCGTAGTGGCCGGGCTCGTACATGGCCTCGATGCGCAGCACCTCGGACAGGAACGCGCACATCTGGCCGGGCAGGTCGGCCCGGTCCATCTCCTCGTACGGTCCGGCGGTCAGGTGACGGACCAGGACACCGGGCGCCAGTTCGGCGACCGGTGGCAGGTCGCGGGCCGTGGCGCGGGTGAAGATGTCCACCTCCACGCCCGATTGAGCCAGCCGTTTGGCGGATTCGACGATGTACACGTTCATGCCGCCGGCGTCGCCCGTACCGGGCTGGTCGAGCGGTGACGTGTGCATGCTGATCGTCGCGACCCGGTTGACCCGTCGTCGCCTCACCCGACATCACCTCCAAGTGACTTACAACTGTCCAGATTTTTTCGACATTCCCGACAAGGCATCACAGTGGGGGTCCCCGAAGGGCGGCCTGGCAGGATGTGGCGCATGAAGAGAACGGCTGTGGTGACCGGCGCGAGCAGCGGCATCGGCGAGGCGACAGCGCGGCGGCTGGCCGCCGAGGGCTACCACGTGGTGGCCGGAGCCAGGCGGCGCGACCGGCTGGAGAAGCTGGCGGCCGAGGTGCCCGGCGTCACTCCGGTGACGCTCGACGTTACCTCCCAGGAGTCGGTGGACGAGCTGGCGGCCTCGCTGGATCGCTGCGACGTGCTGGTCAACAACGCCGGCGGCGCGCTCGGGCTGGAGCCGGTGTCCGGAGGCCGGGTGGACGACTGGCAGCGGATGTACGACACCAACGTGCTCGGCTCGCTGCGCGTCACCCAGGCGCTGCTGCCGAAGCTGATCGGCTCGGGCGACGGCGTGCTGGTGATGCTGACCTCGACGGCCGGGCTGGTCTCGTACGAGGGAGGCGGCGGTTACTGCGCGGCCAAGCACGCGCAGACGTCCATGACCGAGACGCTCAGGCTGGAGCTGGTCGGGCAGCCGGTGCGGATCGTGGAGATCGCGCCCGGCATGGTGCGCTCTGAGGGGTTCGCGCTGACCCGGTTCCGCGGCGACGCCGAGCGGGCGGACAAGGTGTACGAGGGCGTGCCCGACCCGCTCAGCTCCGACGACGTCGCCGACGCGATCGCCTGGTGCGTGACGCGGCCCGCGCACGTCAACGTCGACCGCCTGGTCATCCGCCCCCGCGCCCAGGCCGCCCAGCACAAGGTGCACCGCGTCAGTGGCTAGACCGGTCGGCTCGATCACCCGGGGCACGACCGGCCACAACCGGCTGCGGCGCGCCGACCGGTGGATCGCCGCCGTCCACGGCCGGCTGCTGCGCGCCACCGCCAGGCCGCTCGTGGTGGACCTGGGGTACGGGGCCTCGCACGTGACGACGCTGGAGCTGTTCACCCGGCTGCGGCGGGTGGCGCCGGACGTCGAGGTGGTGGGGATCGAGATCGACCCGGCCCGGGTGGCGGCGGCCAAGCCGTACGAGCGGGAAGGGCTGAGCTTCGCGCTCGGCGGCTTCGAGCTGCCCGTCGCCCGGCCGCCGGTGCTGGTGCGGGCCTTCAACGTGCTGCGCCAGTACGGGGAGGCGGAGGCCTGGCGCTACTGGCGGGCGCTGCTGGAGAGGCTGGCCCCCGGCGGCGTGCTGGTCGAGGGCACCTGCTCGGAGGTGGGGCACCGGGCGGTGTGGGTGGGGCTGGACGCGTCGGGCCCGCGGACGCTGACGTTCTCGGCCCGGTTCGACGCGTTCGAGCGGCCGTCGGACCTGGCCGACCGGCTGCCGAAGACGCTCATCCACCGCAACGTGCCCGGGGAGCGGATCCACGCGTTCCTGCGCGACTGGGACCACGCGTGGGCGGTCAGCGCCCCGTACAGCTCGCATGGCGCGCGCCAGCGCTGGATCGCCGCGGCGCGGACCCTCGCGGCCACCTGGCCGATCCCCTGTCACCCGCCGCTCGGCGGCCGCGCCCGCTGGCGTCTCGGCGAGCTCACCGTGCCCTGGCCGGCGGTGGCGCCGGACGTCCGGGACGCGTGACGGTCACAGCGCCGCTTCGAAGGTGGCGTACGCGGTCGCCTCGTACAGCACGAACCGCACCTCCGCCACCGACGCCACCGACGCCACCGAGGCGCGCACGGCGTCGACCGCGACGCGGGCGCCGTCGGCGAGCGGCCAGCCGAAGATGCCGGTGCCGATCGCCGGGAACGCCACCGACTCGGCGCCCAGCGACCCGGCCACCCGCAGCGACTCTTGGTAGCACGAGGCCAGCAGCCCGGAGCGGTCCTCGAACGGCGAGTGCACGGGCCCGACCGTGTGGATCACCCAGCGCGCGGGCAGCCGCCCGGCGGTGGTGGCGACCGCTTCGCCGGTCGGCAGGCCGCGCCCGTACTGGGAGGCGCGCAGCCTCCGGCACTCCTCGATGATCTCGGGCCCGCCGTTCCGGTGGATCGCCCCGTCCACCCCGCCGCCGCCCATGAGAGAGGAGTTGGCCGCGTTCACGATCGCGTCCACTTCCTGTTTCGTGATATCTCCCTGCACCAGCGTGATATCCATCTCACCAGGATCCCGGATGGCTGCTCGACGCCGTGTAGTACTACGCTGGAGCGTGTGAAGGGTCTTGGCGAGCTTGAACGCAGCATCATGGATATCTTGTGGGTGGAGAGCATCCCGCTGACCGCCCGCGAGGTCGGCCGTCTCATCGCCGACCGTGACCTGGCGCCGACCACGGTCATGACCGTTCTCGACCGCCTCACCCGCAAAGGCTTCCTCCGGCGCACCCGTGACGGGCGTGCCTGGCGCTACGAACCCGCGGAAAGCCGCGACAGCTACATCGCCGAGCTTATGCTTGGAGCTCTCGACATGACGGGCGACCGTTCCGCCGCCCTGACCCGTTTCGCCCAGGCCGTCTCCGGAGACGAGGCGGAGATCCTGCGCAGAGCCCTTACGGAGCTGGAGGAAGAGTGATCACGGCAGCGGTGCTGGCCGCGCTCGCCACGGCGTGCGCGATCGGCTCCTGGCGTCTCACCACCGCTCGCTGGACCTACCGCGCGCCCCGGCTGGCCATCATCCTGTGGCAGTCGCTGGGCGTGGCGTGGGGGCTGGCCACCACCGGGGCCATGCTCGCCTTCGGGGTGCAGCCCTACGGCATAGGCGTGCTGCCCGGCCTGGTCGCGTTCGTCCAGGGCGAGGCGCCCGGCACGGCGTGGGACCCGCTGCACGTGCTCGCCATGATCGCCGGCCTCACCTCGCTGACCGTGCTGGTCGTGGTGCTGATCTCGGCGGGGGTGCACGCGCTGCGCGCCCGCAGGCGCCACCGCACGCTGCTCGCGCTGATCTCCCGCGACGACCCCGGCGTGCCGGGCGTGCGGGTGCTCGACCACCCCGGCGCGGCGGCCTACTGCGTGCCGGGGCTGCGCTCCCAGGTGGTGGTGAGCGAGGGCGCGCTGCGGCTGTGGTCGCGCGACGAGCTCGCCGCCGTGCTGGCGCACGAGGCGGCCCACGTACGCGAGCGCCACGATCTGGTGCTGTTGCCGTTCGCCGCGCTGCGCCGGGCGTTGCCCTGGTCGAAGGTGGTGTGCGAGGCGCAGGAGCAGGTGGAGCTGCTCATCGAGATGGCGGCCGACGACCGGGCCCGCCGTTACTGCTCGCCGCGCCGGCTGGCCACGGCCCTGCTGCGGTTCGGCACCGCGGGCGCCATGCCGGCTCCCAGCGGGATGCTCGGCCTGCACGCCAGCAACGTCATGGCCAGGGTCGACCGCCTGATCAAGCCCGCTCCCGAGCTGCCGCGCAGGGCCCGGGCGGGCATCGTCGCGCTGTCCGTGACGTTGGTCACATCGACCCCGTTCCTGTGGATTATCCAGCTCTAGCGCTTGCAGGTGTTAACCAGTTCGTTTGCAACTGCAAGCAACGGGCGGCATAATCGAGGCATGGCACTTCCCAAAGTCGGCTCGATCGGCGAATACATCCGCGAGCAGCGGCAGCAGGCGAAGATCTCGCTGCGCCAGCTGGCTGCCGCGGCGGGGGTGTCCAATCCCTACCTGAGCCAGATCGAGCGCGGCCTCCGCAAGCCGAGTGCGGAGATCCTCAACCAGATCGCCAAGGGCCTGCGCATCTCGTCGCAGGTGCTCTATGTGCAGGCCGGTCTCATCGAGGATCACGAACCTCCCAGCGACGTCATCACGGCGATCCGCGAAGACCCGCACATCACCGAGCGGCAGCGCCAGGTGCTGATCGACATCTACGAGTCGTTCCGGAAGGAAGGACCGGCCGGGGACGAGCAGACCTCCCAGAACGCCCACCCCCGGCCCGCCTCCGCACCGGACGACGAACAGCCGCTGCCGCCCGAACTCCTCGCCGCACTTGAGCCCTACGCGGCGGGCAACGGCAACGGCCCCGTCAACCAGGAAACGAAGGAAGGTTAACCCATCATGACGCTCGCCACCGAAGTGAAGAAACTCGCCGACACCAAGCCGTTCTACGCGGTCGCGGGGGCCGGCGACTACGCCGTGGAGAAGCTGCGCGAGCTGCCCGAGCGGCTGCAGAAGCTGCAGTCGCGCCGCGCCGAGCTGACCAGGGAGCTCCCCGAGAGGGCGCGCGCCTACGCCGGCAAGGCCGAGGACATCGCGAAGGATCTCCCGGAGAGGGCCCGCGAGTACGCCGGCAAGGCCGAGGACATCGCCAAGGAGCTCCCGGAGAAGGCCCGCGAGTACGCCGACGAGTTCACCAACCGCGCCGTCAAGGTCTACGAGGAGTTCGCGGTCCGCGGCCGCAAGGTCGTCAGCAAGACCAGCGGCGAGGCCGCCCTTGAGCTGGAGGAGATGTCGGAGGCCGCCGAGCCGCCGGTCGCCCAGCCGGTCAAGAGGACCCGCACCACCAAGGCCAAGGCCTGACCCACCCGGCGAAGCCCGTCTCCTCGCGGAGGCGGGCTTTCGCGCGTTTCCGGCGCTTGAGCGGTGCCCGTGGAACGCGGGCGGCCATTAGGCTGAAGCCCGACTCATCGCGGCATTGGGCGGGAGCCAACACATGCAATTCATCAACCTGGTCTTCAACCTCCTCTTCTCGGTGCTGTCCCTGATCGTTCTGGGCATGTCGGGATACGCGCTGGTGCACGCGCTCCGGGTGCCGGCCGACGCGTTCGTCTCGGCGGGCAAGCTGCAGAAGAACATCTGGCTGATCATCCTGATTCTGGCCACGCTGTTCTCGGCCGCCGGCGCCTACTCGTACGTGATCAACTTCCTGGTCATCGGAGGCCGTGCCTTCCTGGGCATCGGGCTGGGGCTGTTCTCCATCGCCGCGGTGATCGCCGCCGCCATCTACATCGTGGACGTCAAGCCCGCGGTGAAGGGCATGGGCGGGCGCGGCGGCAACAGCGGCCCCTACGGCCCCTGGTGACGCGCGGCATGACCACCGAGCTGCACGGGCGCACCGAGCGCCTCGAACTCTCCGACCAGAGCCTGCGCGACTTCGAGGCCGTGGTCCTCGACGCGACCCCCGAGGGCATCGTGGTCAACAGGTCGGCCTTCTACCCCGGCGGGGGCGGCCAGCCCGCCGACCACGGCGTGCTCATCTGGCAGGGCGTCGAGACCCGCGTCGTCGGCGTGCGCAAGGGCGACGACCTCCAGCTGATCCCCGCCGAGGGCGACCCGATCCCGCCGGTGGGCACGGTCGTGCGCGCCGCCGTGGCGGACGAGCGGCGCTCCGCCCTGATGCGCACCCACTCCGGCCTCCACGTGCTGTGCGGAGTGGTCTTCCGCGACTTCCACTGCCCGGTCACCGGCGGCAACATGGAGCCGCTGACCGCCCGGATGGACTTCAACCTGCCCGAGGTGCCGCCCGGCTTCAAGGAGGCCGTCGAGGACGCCTGCAACGCCGAGATCCTCGCCGACCGCCGCATCGACGTGCGGGTGCTGCCGCGTGACGAGGCGTTCGCGATCCCCGACATCATCCGCACCGCCACCAACCTGGTGCCGCCGGAGGTGCGCGACGTGCGGATCGTCGACATCGTCGGCCTCGACACCCAGGCCGACGGCGGCACCCACGTCGCCTCCACCAAGCAGATCGGCCGCATCAAGGTGACCAAGGTCGAGAGCAAGGGCCGCGGCTTCCGCCGGCTGCGCATCGCGATCTCCGACTGATCCAGACACCTACGGATGTGTCAGGCGGACCCGATACGATGACCGGCCATGACGGGTTTCAGGCTGACGCTGGCCGCACTGGTGACGACCGCTCTCGCGCTGATCGCCGCTCCCGCCATGGCGGCGAACGCCGGCATCACCGCCGACGTCACCATGACCCTGGGCAAGGGCGGCACCGTCCACGTCGTCGAGAAGCTCGAGGGCGGCTCTGGCGAGCTGAAGCGGACGTTCCTCACCCGCACGCGCCACGACGACGCCAACGACCGCCTCTACGAGATCTCCAACGTCAAAGGCGGCACCTACGCCGACGGCGTGCTGACGGTCACCTCGCCCGCGACCGTCGAGTACGACGTGAAGGGCGCGGTCGCCCCCGCCGGTGACGCCGAGGAGCTGCGCTGGTTCGCGGTGAGCGGCTGGGACACCGCCGTCGACAAGGCCACGGTCAAGGTCACCGGCCCCGGCCTGGTGCAGAACCTCTCGTGCTTCGCCGGCGAGCTCACCTCCGCCATCGGCTGCACCTCCGCGGCGATGGACCACACCGGCACCCAGGCCGACTTCGAGCAGGAGGGCCTCGCGCCCGGCCAGGCCCTCACCGTCGTGGTGGGCTTCCCCGAGGGCGCGAGCGGCGGGCAGCCGATCCTCGACAAGCGCTTCTCCCTGGCTGGCGCGTTCGCGCTCAACCCGGTGACCGGCGGCGCGCTGGCGGCCCTGCTGGTGCTGCTGCTCGGCGGCGTGGCGCTGCTCTACTGGACGCGGGGCCGCGACGCCCGCGTCGTCAGCCACGAGACGGGCGCGGTCAACCCCGTGCAGAACGGCCACTTCTCCCCGCCCGACGGCGTCCGTCCGGGCCAGATCGGCACGCTGGTGGACGAGCAGGCCGACGTGGTCGACGTGACCGCGACCATCGTGGACCTCGCAGTACGCGGCTATCTGCGGATCGACGAGCAGCCCCGGCAGACCTACGACGCCCCCGACTGGCTGCTGGTGCGGCTGCCGCACGCGCCGTCCCACACGCTGCTGCCGTACGAGCAGGCGCTCTACGACGCCATCTTCGAGGGGCGTGAGGCGGTGCTGCTGTCGCAGCTGTCCGGCTCGTTCGCGGCCCACCTGGGCAAGGTCCGCGACGCCCTCTACGCCGACGTGGTGCGGCAGGGCTGGTTCGCCCGCCGTCCCGACGCCGAGCGCACCCTCTGGACCACGGTCGGCGTCGTGCTCCTGGTCGCCGGCGTGGTGTCCACGGCCCTGCTCGCCTGGTTCACCTCCTACGGCCTGCTGGGGCTGGCCGTCATCATCGCGGGTGGCGCGCTGGCCGTCGGCGGCCAGTACATGCCGGCCAAGACCGCCAAGGGGGCGGCGGCGCTCGCGCACACGCTCGGCTTCCGCGACTTCCTCTTCTCCGGCGACGTGGGCAACGTCGCGGAGAAGGACCGGGTCGAGCTGTTCTCCCGCTATCTCCCGTACGCCGTGATCTTCGACGGGGTGGAGCACTGGTCGCGGCTGGTGGCGTCGGTGACCGGCAACGGACACCAGGCCGACAACCTCTACTGGTACCACGGCCCGGCGGAGTGGGACCTGTCGAAGTTCGCCGGCTCGATGCGCACGTTCACCACGACCACGTCGGGCGCGATCTCGGCGAGCCGTCAGTTCCGCACGCTCTGAGGTCAGCGGTGGGTGGTGCGCACGCGCAGCTCGCCCACCGGCTCGCCGCCGCCCATCACGCGGTGGACGGCGAGCCCGTCGAGCGCCGGCGAGGTCAGGCCGAGCGAGCGCAGCGCCGCCACGGTGAGCGGGGTGCGGGCCCGGCCCGAGCCGTCCTCGATCTTGATGACGCCGGTCCTGCCGTCCTCGAACACGAACGCCTGGAAGCCCTCCGCGCCCGCCTTCACCAGCAGGCCGGGCAGCGCCCGCATGAGCGCGGCCTCCGGCCGATGAGTGCCTGACGTCCACTCGGGATGGGCGCGCATCGCGTCGAACACGGCCCGCTCCCTGCTGTCGTCGGCGGCCAGCGCGAGCGACCGGAACGCCTTGGCCACGCCCAGCATCGAGACGAAGAACAGCGGCGCCCCGCACCCGTCGACGCCCGAGGCGGTGATCCGCTCGCCGGTCAGCTCCTCCACGGTGTTCCGGATCGCCCGCTGCAGCGGGTGGGTGACCGCCAGGTAGGAGGCGGTGGGCCAGCCGTTGGCGACGCACGCGGCGAGCATGGCGGCGTGCTTGCCCGAGCAGTTCATGTAGAGGCGGCCGCGCTCGGTCACCGCCCGGTCCTCCGGATAGTCCTCGGGGCAGAGCAGCGCCGACTCGTCGAGCCCCACCCCGGCCAGGATCTTCGTGACGCCTTCGACGTGGAAGGGCTCGCCCGCGTGGGAGGCGCAGGCCAGCGCCAGCAGCTCGCCGCTCAGGTTGAGGCCGTTGTGGAGCATCGCCAGCGCCTGCAGCGGCTTCATGGTCGAGCGGGGCGAGGCCGGCACGTGCACCGCCCCGTGCGCCTCGGCGGGGCTGCCCACGGTGTCGAGGGCCAGCATGCGCACCTCGTGCCTGGACTCCACGAACCCGGACCGGACGACCTCCACGACCAGCGACATCACGCACCCCTTTCGTCACGAGTCTACGGAGGTCTCACGGCTGGGCCAGAATGGGATCCCATGCGAGCAGTCGTTCAGCGGGTGAGCTCCGCCTCGGTGGCCGTCGACGGGCAGACGGTCGGCGCGATCGACGAGCCCGGCCTCCTCGTCCTGGTGGGCGTGACCCACACCGACACGCGGGCCCAGGCGGCCAGGCTGGCCGCCAAGCTGTGGGGCCTGCGCGTCCTGCACGGCGAGAAGTCGTGCTCCGACGTGGCCGCGCCGCTCCTGGTGATCAGCCAGTTCACCCTCTACGGCGACGCCCGCAAGGGCAGGCGCCCCACCTGGCAGGCCGCCGCGCCGGGACCCGTCGCCGAGCCGCTGGTCGACGCGGTGGTCGAGGAGCTGCGCGGGCTGGGCGCGCACGTGGAGACGGGCAGCTTCGGCGCCGACATGAAGGTGTCGCTCGTCAACGACGGCCCGATCACGCTGATCGTGGACGTCTAGCGGGCCGCGCTATCTGATGCGCCGGCGCAGCCCCGGGTCGATGCTCACGTTGCGGCCCGCGTCGGGCGGCACCACGACCTCCTGGGCGGCCGCCACGCCGCCGGCCAGGAGCTGGGCGTCGACCGGGACCGTCCGCTTGATCACCGCCAGCGCGATGGGCCCGAGCTCGTGGTGGCGGGCCGCCGAGCCGACGGTGCCGACCTCCTGGCTCTCGAAGATCACCGGCGCGCCGTGCGCGGGCAGCGTGTCGACGCTGCCGTCGAGGTGCAGGAAGACCAGCCGCCGCGGCGGGTGGCCCAGGTTGTGGACGCGGGCGACCGTCTCCTGGCCGCGGTAGCAGCCCTTGGTGAGGTGGACCGCCGGACCGATCCAGCCCACTTCGTGGGGGATCGTCTTGTGGTCGGTGTCGAACCCCAGCCGCGGCCGGTGCGCCTCGATCCGCAGCGCCTCGTACGCCCACAGGCCCGCGAGCGGCTTGCCCAGGTGGTCGCCCAGCTCGGCGCGCGGCACGTAGGAGTCGCCGGCGGCGGTGGACAGCACCGCGAGGTCGTCGGCCCGCGTCACCTCGACCCTGAGCATGAACCGCATCCGGTCGAGGTAGCCGATCAGGGCGTCGGCGGTGCCGGGCTCGACGTGGGCCAGCACGGCCGCACCGTCGTCGACCAGGGTCAGGTGGTGTTCGACGCGGCCCTGGGGGTCGAGCACGAGCGTCTGCGTCCACTCGCCCGGCTGGAGAGTGTCGAGTTTCTGCGAGGTGAGGTCGTTGAGCCAGGTCAGCCGGTCGGCCCCGGAGACGCGCACCACCTCGCGGTTGCTCCGGTCGACGACCGCCTCGCCTTTGACCAGCGCGCGCTGCTCGGCGAACAGGTCGCCGTAGTGTGCCGCGACGTCGGCGTCGGGGGCGTCGGCTGCGACGGCTCCCGGCAGATCCAGCAGTGGGCTACGCATACCTCCCAGGCTATCGGCACTCGCGGCAGCGCCCGAAGACGGTCAGGTGGTGGACGTCGGCCGCGAACCCCAGCTCGTCGTCGAGCCCGCGCACCAGCCCTTCGGCCAGCTCGGGCCGGACCTCGATGACCTGGCCGCAGCCCCGGCACACCAGGTGGACGTGGTCGGCCTCGGCCGCCAGGTGGTAGGTCGGGGCGCCGTGACCCAGGTGGGTGTGGGTCACCATGCCGAGCTCTTCGAGCAGCTCCAGAGTGCGGTAGACGGTGGAGATGTTGACCCCGCGGGCGGTCTCGCGGACCTTGCCGCAGATCTCCTCGGGCGTGGCGTGCTCCAGCTCCTTGACCGCCTCCAGGACGAGCTGGCGCTGCGGAGTGACCCGGTAACCCTTGGCGCGAAGCTCCTCATGCCACTGCGTCTCCGTCATGCCCCCGAGTCTACGGCCGGACGTTAATCGCTTGCCCTGTCAGCCGGAGACCGCATAGCTTCGTGAATACGCGGAAAGGAGGTGGTCCACATAATGGTTAGCCATAAGAGGACCAGCGAGGTGGTTGTCCGCTGACGACGCGGGCTGTTGTCTCGCAGTCGTTCGCGAGTACGAGGCAACCACCGGGGCCCCTGGCAGCCGGAGGGCGTGACACCTGTCATCGCCTTTGGTCCATCCGGCCCGCTCTCCCCGAGAGCGGAACGTCGCCCGGGGCCCTTCTTCGTTTCTCAGCCGACCTTCTTCAGCTCCGCCGACATGTGCGACGTGAGCGGATGCCCCACCGCGGCCATGTCGTAGGCCCACATCAGGTTGCCGTTGACCAGCCCGTAGAGGCGGCGGCCCGCGGTGTACTCCTTGGCCGTGACCGTGCGCGCCACCACATCCGTCCGCAGGTCGATCTTGTGGAAGACGACCTCGCCGACGTAGATCTCCACGATGCCGGTCGGGTGTGACAGCACCACCTCCAGCTGCCGTTCCGGCAGCGCCCGCCAGTAGCCCGACTCCGTGGCCAGCGGCCTGACCCGGTTGCCGTCCTGGTCGAGCAGCCAGGTGCGGCTCACGTACGTCAGGAAGGGCTTGCCGTTGTGGCCGAACTCGATCTCCTGACCGAAGTTGAAGCTCTCGATCGTCGGGTAGCCCCCGACGCCGGCGCCTTCCCACCGTCCGAGCAGGAAAGCGATCGGTTCCAGGTCAGGATGCACCTGTGGTTCCTCCATATGCAGAACCCTAGTGGCGCGGGGCGGGCGGGTGACGTTCTAGGGTGGCGGGCATGGCACGATCACTGGTGATCAAGGTGACGGCGGGCGCCGACGACCCCGAGCGCTGCAACCAGGCGTTCACGGTCGCGGCCGCGGCGCTCGCGAGCGGGGTTCCCGTCTCCGTCTGGCTGACCGGCGAGTCCGCGTGGTTCGCGCTCCCCGGCCGGGCCGAGAAGTTCGAGCTGCCCCACGCGGTCCCGCTCGCCGAGTTGCTCGGCGCGGTGCTGGCCAGCGGGCGGGTGACGCTCTGCACGCAGTGTGCGGCGCGGCGCGAGATCACGGTCGAGGACGTGATCGAGGGCGTGCGCATCGCCGGAGCGCCCACGTTCGTCGAGGAGGTGACGGACGAGGGCGTCCAGGCGCTCGTCTACTGACCTACTGGGCCAGCACGGCGCTGAGCCGTTCCTGGCGGAGCTGCTCGTAGCGGGTGTCGTCGAGCGGGGCCAGCTCGCCCACCCGCCACGACAGCAGCAGGTCGGCCAGCGCCGGGTTGCGGGCCAGGGCGGGGCCGTGCAGGTAGGTGCCGACCACGTGGCCGGCGTAGCAGCCCTCGAAGCCGTCGCCGTTGCCGACGCCCTTCACGGTCCTAGACAGCGGCTTTACGCCGGGGCCGAGACGGGTGACGCCCATGTGGTTCTCGAACCCGGTCAGCGTCGGCAGCCCGAGCGCGGCGTCGACCTCGGCCACCAGCTCGCCCACGGCCCTCGCGGGACCCCGGGCGCTGGCGAGGTCGAGCAGGCCGATGCCGTCGACCGGCTGACCCTCCTCGCCGCCGAACGTGCTGCCCATGATCTGGTAGCCGGCGCAGACGGCGAGCAGGGAGGCGCCGCGGGTGACCGCGCGCTGCAGGCCGCCGTCGCGGCGCAGCCGCTCGGCCGCGAGGATCTGCGGCCGGTCCTCGCCGCCGCCGATGAGGTAGACGTCGCCGGTCTCCGGCACCGGGTCGGAGGAGCGGACGTGGACCGTCTCCGTCTCGATCCCGCGACGCTGGGCGCGATGCTCCAGGACGAGCACGTTGCCCTGGTCGCCGTAGGTGCTCAGCAGGTCGGGGTAGATCCAGACGATGCGCAGGGCGCTGTCAGACGGCACGGCCGAACTCCGATCGGATCTGCTGGAAGGCGGTGTAGTTGGCGA
This sequence comes from Nonomuraea sp. NPDC054003, assembly GCF_055585125.1. Classification (NCBI taxonomy): domain Bacteria; kingdom Bacillati; phylum Actinomycetota; class Actinomycetes; order Streptosporangiales; family Streptosporangiaceae; genus Nonomuraea; species Nonomuraea sp. NPDC054003. Next base: position 196,140 of record NZ_JBVJKR010000013.1, on the reverse strand, counting down.
TCACGTCGACCCGGCCGGGCGGCTGCATGGCCAGCGCCTCCGAGAACGACGCGCAGAGCGCGAACGGCACGTCGGCCACTTCGAGCCGGAGCGCCAGGTCGAGGCGGCGCTCACCGGTCACGAACACGGGCCGCCCGCGCAGGATGCGATAGTCGACGTCCCACAGCCAGGAGGTGTCGCGGCCGTCGGGGCCCTGCGCGTTGACCGACAGGATGATCGGCAGGTTGGGGTCGGAGACGTCGAACGCCTCCAGCCAGCCCGCGGGGTTCTTGGACAGCAGCAGCCGCGCCTGGCGGCCGTCGCGCTCGACCGTCGTGTAGCGGCCGGCGACCGAGGTCACCTCGCGCAGCCGGGGCATCGCCCGCTCCACCGACAGCCCGAACGCGTCGGCGACGGCCAGCGCCATCGCCGCGTTGGACCGGTTGGCCAGGCCGGGGAGCTGGATGTCGATCAGCCAGCGCTGGCCGCGCGGGTCGATCACCGCATCGTCGTCGAGCACCCACTGCGGCTCGGGCCGGTGGAAGGTGCACTCGCGGCAGGCCCAGTCGGCGTCCTTGCGCTCCAGCGGGCCGCCGCACTCGGGGCAGCTCCAGGAGTCTTCCTTCCAGCGCTGCCCGCCGGCCACCCAGGTGACCTTGGCGGCCGTGGAGGCGCCCCAGGTGACCAGCGGGTCGTCGCAGTTGGCGATGACGTGGGTGGGCTTGCCCGACAGGGCGTTGCGCCACTTCTGCGCCAGCAGCCAGATCTCGGCGGCGCGGTCCATCTGGTCGCGGCTGAGGTTCATCAGGCAGACGACGCCCGCGCCGGTGGTGTCGAGCACCTCGGGCAGGTATTTCTCGTCGACCTCCAGCACGCCGTAGGGCGCGTTCTTGTGCGTGGAGAGGGCGGAGACGTGGCCCGCGGGCATGTTGGCGCCGAACGCGTTGGTGGCCACCTCCCCCAGCTCCAGCAGTGCGGACGTGATCAGCCGCGTCGTGGTCGTCTTGCCGTTGGTCGCGCTGACCAGGGCCAGCTTGCGGTCGCGGGCAAGCTTGCGGAGCAGGTCGGGCTCGAGCATCAGGCCGACCCGCCCGCCGATCACCGAGCCGTCGCCGCGCCCGGTCATCCTGGACAGCGTGGCGGCACTGCGGCCCAGGGCGCTCGCGAGCTGAGCCCGCAGTGAAAGCTGGGTCATGCTGACAAATCCTAGTCCGGATCGGACATGCCCAACCGCTTACTCGCGATCACCGGACCTGTTCCGCCAGGTGAGGCTCCGGGAACGAGATCTCGGGCGCGCTGTCGTGCCCGAACGGCAGCACGAACCTGTGCGGCCACGCCAGCACCCCTTCCAGCCACCCGGCCCCCATGATCTGGCCGACGTGCCGGAGCCTGGCCTGCGGCTCGACGCCGATGGCCACCGCGTCGACGTCACGCCTGACGCCCTCGTGCTCGTCGTCGCCCAGGATGACCCGCCAGGCCAGCTCCCTGTTGTGGTCCATCTCCATCGACAGCGGGTGGTGGCGCAGCGCCTTGGCCCGGTGGCCGAGCAGCTCCCCATGGGGCTCCGGGTGCGGGCCGTCGCCGTTCTGCCGGAAGATCGCGTACTCCATCGGCGGGGCGGGGGTGCGCAGGTCCGGCGCGGGCCTCCCGTACGGGAAGAGCCTGTCGACCTCGTGCAGCCAGCGCACCTGCGGGAGCACCCACGAGGCGCCGGGGCGCTCGCCGCCCCCCTGGCCGCCCAGCAGGCGGGTGGCGGCGGCGGCCGCCTTCTCGGTGAGCAGCGCCGGGTCGAACCAGCTCCGCAGCGCCCAGGCGCGGCGCCGCACCGAGCGCTCGACCAGCGTGGCGAGCAGGCACTCGGCGCGACGGGCCGGCAGCTCGGCCCAGGCGGCCGCGAGCGCCCGCGGCACGCCGGGCAGCGGCCGGTTGCTGACGAAGGCGAGCACGACCGTGTCGCACCAGATGCGCAGCCAGGCCCACTCGGGCGCGTCGGCGAGCACGTCGGCCTCGCGGAGCTCCACCAGCGTGCAGGCCTGGCCGGTGCGGCACGGCGCGCCGCAGGCGGCCGAGCGGCGGCCCCTGATCGGCGGCGGCGGGCCGGCCAGCGCCTTCTCGCGCGACTCGCCGAGCGGCACGCGCACCCGCAGCGGCCGGTCCATCCCGTCGGCGAACACGGCCGCGTCGCCGGGCGGCAGCGAGACGACCTGGCGGGACTGCTCCTCGCTGAGGTTCATGGCCGCGCCGACGAGCTGCCGGTCGTCCTCGGCGGGCAGCCGGTGCACGACCTTGAGCGCGGTGTTCTTGACCACGTCGGAGACCAGCTTGGTGGGGATCTGCTCGGCCACCACGATGCCCTCGCCGTACGCCCTGATCTCGGCGAGCATGCCGGCCAGCAGCTCCACCGCGTGCGTGGCGGCCCGGCCGGTGCCGCGGTCGCGCAGCAGCCGGTGCGCCTCCTCGATGACGATGACGTGCCGCAGGCCGGCGCTCTTCTCCTGGCGGGCGCGCATCCGCAGGTGTTCGACGACCCGGATGATCAGCGTGCCCATGAGGAACGCCTTGTCCTCGTCGTTGGCCACGTCCTCGATCGCCAGCACCACGTTGCGGCGCAGCAGCCCGCCGATGTCGGCCGGGTGGCCGCCCTCGAAGAACCGGCCGGCCGAGCCGACGCGCAGCGAGCGCAGCCGCAGCGAGATGAACCCCTCCACGTCGGCCTGCACCTCGCGGCCGTAGCCGATCTCCTGGATGACGTCCATCGCGTGCCGCTGGAGCTGCTCCAGCGTCGGCACGCTCGGCGGCACCTTCGACCCGGGCACGGCGCCGCCGGTGACGACGTCCCAGCCGGTGGCCTCGTACACGCGCTGCAACGCCAGCGACATGATCTGCGGGAACGGCTCCTCGGCGTCGAAAGCCGCCATGAACAGCGCCCTGATCATGTCGATATGCGCCTGCACCGGGTAGCCGGGCTCCGGCTCCAGCGGGTTCACGCTGAACGGCACGCCGTCCGGCGCCGACGGGTTGATCACGGTGACCTGCGCCGGTTCGACCCGCCCGGCGATGGCCGCGTACTCGGACTTGGCCGCCTCGATGGCCAGCCACGGGATGCCCGCGTTGCTGAGCTGCTCCAGCAGGTGCCTGACGGTCTGCGACTTGCCCGAGCCGGTGGCGCCGGTGACGAACGCGTGCCGGTTGAGCGTGGCCAGCGGCACCCGGAACGAGCCGACCGGCCGGTCCTGGCCGTCGAGGATCTCGCCCAGCTCCAGCTCGCCCTCCCCGGCCTCGGACGTCACGTCGAAGAACCCGGAGTCGAGCACCCGCACGCCCGGCACCTCGCGCCTGGGCAGCCCGGCCAGCGCCGCCAGCGCCCCCGCCGTGGCCGCGAACGGGGCCGCCGCGCCGTCGGCGGGGTCCTGCATGGTCAGCGCCAGCGCCTCCGGCAGCGCGTGCACCGCGCCGTGCGCGCTGCGCAGCCGGTACGGGTGATGGCTCATCTCCACCGACCCGACCAGGACGGGCGCGATCTGCCGCAGTTCGTCAGGGTTGGCGGCGCCGGCCAGCACCCGGACGTTCCAGAGCCCGGCCTCGCGGAAGGCGTCGAGCTCCTGCATGCGCCGCTCGGCCCGCTCGGCGTCGAACCTGGACCGCTCGGAGGCGTCGCCGTACTGCCTGAGCACGTTGAGCTGGGTGCGCAGATGAGCCACCTCGGCGTCGAGCAGGTCGGTCGGCTCGGCCACGACCAGCCACGCGAAGGGCCGCGACATCAGGGTGACCAGCGTCGCCTCGAACAGCGTCGGTCTTTTCAGCTCGTCGGCGTCCGGCTCTCTGCGGCCCCCGAGCGGCGGCGCCTGACGGCCGGGGCACGGGGTCCAGACCAGGTCCGCCAGGTCGGCCAGGTAGCCGTCGTCGAGCTCGACGCCGCGCGCGCCGCCGGGGAAGAGCAGCGGCTGCGGCCCGGCCGGGCGGTCGGGCGAGTCCGGCGACCGGCGCGGCTGCCGGGGCGGCGACAGCGGGCCCGCGTTCGTGATCAGCTCCAGCGGCGCGCCCGACCCGCGCGAGAGCCAGCCGATGACGAACGGCCTGTCGCGCGCCGCCGCCGACAGCGCGGCGGGCAGCACGGTGACGAAATCCCACTCGGCCGACGAGCTGCGCGAGGGAGCGGCGATCGACTGGATCCGGTACCAGGGTCCGCTCAGCGACACACTCGGCTGCATTTCATCCCCCCACAGACGGTTGTCAGTAAACTCCCGCCGAACGCCAGCGCATCACGTGGACTTTGACCATTTCCTTGCCTGTCATTGCCTGTCCTTGCGCCAGTCGAGGCGTGCCGGTGGCGGGCCGAGGTTCGGCGGCGGCTCGCGGTGGCCGTTCTCGGAGGGCTCCTGGATCGTGGTCTCGCGCACCTCCTCCAGCTCGGCGAGCGTCGTCTTGGGGAAGGTCAGGATCGCCGGGTTGGCGTCGGCCAGGCGGACCCGCCGGCCGTGCGCGGTCGCGTCGGTGACGATCACCGACGTGGTGGGGAGCTGCTGGAGCTGGTGCGGCTCGACGAGGAACTCGCGCGAGCGCTGCAGCACCCGCTCCTTCTCCGAGATCTTGTCGGCGGTGCGGCCCCACTCGGTCGACTCGGTGATGTCCTCGGCCAGGTCGGCGGCGCTCTCGTCGGGCCGCCCGCCGGCGTCGTCGAGCTGCTCGATGGTGGAGGTGTAGCCGCCGTCCAGGCCCGGCAGCGACTCGCTGATCGTCTCGGTGAGCTGGGCCAGCTCCAGCCGGTGCTCGGTGCCGACGTGCTCGCTCGCCACCCTGGCGTCCTCGGCGTTGCCCAGCCGCATGAACGCGACCGCCGCGTGGCCGCGGCCGAGCCGCTCGCGCACGGTCGGCGTGAGCGAGCGGTAGGTCAGCACCAGTCCGGTACGGGACGTCTCGCAGGCGTCCATGAGCCGGTCGAGCACGTCGCCGCGGAGCTTGTCGGCGCCCGCCACGATGATCGTGTGGTACCACGGCCGGTCGGAGGCGGGCGACTGGCGCAGGATGTGGGTGAGCGCGGTCGCCACGTACGTGCCGAGCACGCGGTTGCCGAACACCCCGGCCTGCCGGTCCATGCTGACCACGCGCAGCCGGGCGGGCGGCAGCCGGACCGCCTGCGTGCCGAGCGTCTCCAGCTTGCGCAGCTGCGACTCCAGCGCCCAGGCCCGCTCGATCACCACCCGGTCGCTCACCCCGCGCCCGAACAGCGTGCCGATGCGCTCCAGCTGGGTGGCGGTGATGAGGCCGAACCGCAGGTCCTCGCGCGGGTCGCCGACCTGCGCCAGCGCCCGCAGGGCGGCCGTCACCTGGCTGATCGTGGCGTTCTCGCCGAGCACCTCGAGCACCCGTTCCAGGATCGCGTTGTCGAAGCTGAGGTCGCGGGTGGTGCGGTGCTCCTCGCTCACGCTGACCACGTGCGCGAGCACGTCGGCGAACGCCTCGGGCTTGAGCGTCGCCCCCAGGTCGAGCCGGGGCAGGTCCACCGGCAGCACCCACACGAGCGGGTCGTCGCCGCCCTTGCGGGCCAGCTCGATCAGGTCCTTGGCGATCGCGCCCTCCGACAGGTCGAGCACCGTCAGGTGGCCGCCGCTGTAGAGGCGGGTCGCGCCGAGCAGCGTGATCAGCGCCGACCAGCCCGGCAGCGTGCCGCCGGCCACGTCGACCCGGTCGATCTCGTCGGGCACCGCGACCGAGTACCAGGTGAGCTGGCGGTCGAAGCGTTCCTTCTCCTCCTGCCACTCGCGGTAGAGCTGGGCGTGCTCCTCCTGCGCCCTGAACAGCTCCCTGTCACGTTCCTGGCGCTGGCGGTCGTTCCTCGCCTGCTGCTCCGACACGCGGTAGCGGACCGCCCGGTCGCCCTGGACGAGCGCGTAGGCGCAGATGGCCGCCACCCCGCCGGCCGCGAGCACGCCGATCAGCGCGAACTGCCAGGCGAGGTAGCCGACCAGGGCCAGCACGACGATCAGCGCGGCCAGCACGAGCATGAACGCGCGCACCAGCCGCACCGGCCGGTTCAGCATGTCTTCCTGGAGCCGCTCGCGGCGCAGCAGCGCGGCCCGCTCCTCGTCGTCCCGCTCGGTGACGGGCGGCTCCTCCGCCGGAGACGGCCGTTTCGGCGGCGGGCCCGGGTCGGGATGCGGCAGGATGTACTGCCAGCCCAGGTAGATGCGGTCGGCCTGGAGCTGCGCGTGATCGGGATGCACGTCCGCCACGTGACCCCCTCCGGCTGCGCTATGTCGTTCTGTTTTCCCTCCGCTCCGTGACAGCGTATGAGCTACAACCCCTGCTGCGGCAGGGTTCTCGGCAATTCCGCCAGCTTGATGGGCGCAATGGGGTGAGTGGGACAAGGTTGACCTATTACCATCACTAGCCATGACGGAAGCGCCCGCCGGCAGCAGCGAACACAGACGCCCGGTCGTGGTGCCCGTCATCGCCCTGCTGACCGTGACCGTCGTCGGCATCGTCGCGCTGCTCGGCGGGCTGGAGGAGGTCGAGGTGCCGCCCAAGACCCTCAGCCAGGGCGCGGTCCTCGACCAGGGGCTCTACTCCACCAGGTTCGTCGAGGCGCGGGTGACGGTGGAGAAGGGCGAGCTGACCTTCGAAGAAGACAAGCGGTTCGTGGAGATGGTCTTCGACGTCACCAACCTGGGCGACGAGACCATGAGCGTCGGCATGCCGCCCGCCAAGCCCGATCAGGCCGGGTTCGGCTCCTCCTTCGCCAACTCCCTGGTCAGGATCACGCCGACGATCAAGGAGGGCAAGGGGCCGTTCACCTTCGCGCTGGCCGAGGAAGACCAGACGAACCAGCTCCATCCGGGCACGACGACCAAGGTCGTCGTACGCTACCGGCTCGACGCGGGCGAGCGGCCGCCCGAGCAGATGACGCTCGACGTGGCGACTTTCGCGTACGAGCCCGGCTTCCAGGACGAGACCGTCCGGTGGCAGATGGTCACCGAGCAGGCGGGCGAGAAGTGGGTGCCGACCGTCCAGGCCAAGGTGACGCTCCCCGTCAAGACCGGAGGCTCGGCGTGACCGCCACCGCCCGGCGCCCAGAGGCTCCCGAGGCCCCCGGCCGGCGCTCCGGGCGGCGGGGCGGGTCGCGGCTGCTCAACGCCGCCGTCGGGCTCGTGCTCCTGGGCGCGGCGATCGGCCTGCAGTCGCTGGACCTCAGCCACAACGAGTACTCCGCCCCGCTGACCTACCTCGGCGGCAAGGGCGAGAACGTCGACGCCACCCGGTTCGTCGTCCGGCTCAACTCGGTCACCGCGGCCAAGAGCATCCGGCACCTCTCCGACACGCTCAAGACGGACCGCCTGTTCCTCGTCGTCGACGTCTCCGCCAAGTCCAAGCTCAAGCCGTACAAGCTCGGGCCGGCCGTGCTGCTGACCACCGACGGCAAGAAGTTCTCCGCCACCGACCGGATCGACAGTTCGGCCACCGCCAGCGCCAAGTGGGTGCAGCCCGACATCTGGGCCGGGGGGTCGTACTTCTTCGAGGTGCCCGCCTCCGTGCTCGCCGGCGCCCGGCTGGTCGTCGGGCTGCCGCCGACGGCGCTGGTCGAGCCGTACCAGCCGGAGGCCGAGATCGACCTCGCGCTGGACGAGGCGGCGGCGCGCAAGCTCGTCGGCTCCGCCCAGGACGTCTACTCCACCGCCGAGAAGTGATCTGCCGATGAGCAACGAACGCGACTGGTTCGCTCCCAGGAAGGACCACCGGCGCCCGCAGGAACCCGACACCCCGCCCTCCCCCGGCCCGTACGACCAGGTCCCGCCGGAACAGGACGACCCGCCGTACGATCCGGAACGGCCCTCCCGCCCCCGGCACGCGGCACCTCCTGGTCAACCCCCGCATCACGGAGATCCGGGACAGCCCGGCGCGGGCGGGCCCACGTACCCGGACGGCTCGGGCCGGCCCACATATCCGGACGGTGCCGGCCGGCCGTACCCGGATCGGCAGGCCGCCGAGCAGCACCCCGCCACCGGCCATCCGGCCCATCCTGACCGGCAGCCCCCCGCCGGCCATCCGGCCCGCCCTGACCAGCAGCCCTCGGCCGGACAACGCTCCCCCACGGGCCGACCTGCGCGGCCACGACGCCAGGCGCGGCCGGGACAACCTCAGGCTGGGCAGGCGCCCCCTCAGAGTCCCGCGCCCCCTCCGGGCTGGCCTCAAGGCCCGCGCGGGCAAGGCGCCCAGGGAGGGCCGCCCACGACCCCCGGCACGCTCCCTGGCCGGAGCCGCCCCATGCCCCCCGACCAGCAGGTCTGGCCCCCCGTCCCGCGCCGCAACCCCATGGGCGCCACCCAGCCCATCCCGGCGGTACGAGCCGACAAACCCCTGCCCCGGCCCTTCCCGCCCCCCGGGAAACCCGCCCCCGGACCGGCCGCACCCGAAGCGAGCCCACCGGAGCGCCGGCCCGCCGCGGAAACCGGCGGACTCCACCCCGCGCCCGGCCCCGACGCGGCCCTGGGGATGGGGGGACTCGGCGCGGAAACCGCCTCAGGGATCGGCGGACCCTCCGACACGGCCGCCCTGGGGATGGGCGCGATCGCCGCGAAAACCGGCGGGGCCGGTGAGAGCGTCTCCGGGGCCGGAGGGGCTGCCTCCGGAAAGGGGGGCGCGCGGTCGCGGAGGAAGCGGATGGTGTTCGTCGCCGTGGGCGCTGTCGTGGCGTCCCTGCTCGCCACCGCCGCCACCGCGTTCGACGGCTACCAGTTCTACGAGTCCGTCACCACCAGAGGGCTGTACCCGAAGCAGGTGACGGTCCCGGCCGGTGGCTCGTACGAGGTCTACAAGACGGAGTTCAAGGCCGCCGTCGCCCCCACCGACCCGCCGAAGGACAACAAGCACGGCCCGGAGGTCACCTGGCTCGCGATCGACATCAGGAAGAAGGTCCTCGACGAGGACAGCGCGACCATGGTGGCCGAGCCCACGGATCTCGAGCTGACCGACCGGGCGGGCCGCACCTGGGTGGTGGAGCTGATCCCGGGCGACCGGCCGACCGACCGGCTGGTGGTGGGCCAGGAGTATCGGATCCAGGGCGTCGCCGTGGTGCCCACCGAGGTGAAGGACGAGGTGGAGCTCTCCTTCAGGCCGAGCTCGTACCGCTCGGACACTCCCATCGACGACCTGTTCAAGAAGGACTCGGAGGCGGTCAGGATCGACAACCTGGTCGAGCTGACGTTCAGGAGGCGTTGAGCGGCTCGCCGCGGAGCCGGGCGCGGGTGGCGGCGATGTCGAAGGTGGCCGCCAGGAGCGCCATGGTCAGCGTGGTCACCAGCAGGTCGCGGACGAAGCCGACCGGCGCGCCCAGGTACATCCAGGCCCAGTCGGCCTCGGAGCCGATGAGGGTGCGGACCGCGCGGTCGCCGTAGCGGGACCCCACGGTCAAGGCCACGTAGCACAGGCACATCATGCCGAACAGCGGGGCGCCACCCCTGACGATCATCCGCAGGGAGTTGGCCAGCGGCAGCCAGCGGTCGGTGAAGCCGCTGGTGACGTGCTGGAACGACTTCTGGGTGATCTCGTGGCTGCTTTCCAGCCGGTCCACGCCCTTCTCCAGGCGGGTGCCCCTGACCAGGGTGCGCGCCTCGTCGGAGAAGGCGCCGAAGACGAGCATGGCCACGGTGAGCCAGGCCAGCGGGACCGCCACCGCGTCCAGGAACAGCGGCCAGAAGGCGCCGAACGCCTCGGTGAAGGCCTCCCAGGCCGGGACCGTCTCCTTGGCGTCGGCCAGCGCCTGCCTGGTGCCGGCGACGGCCGCGCGGCTGTCCGTCCACTCGGCGCGGGCGTCGGCGAAGGCGACCGTCGCGTTCAGCCCGTAGAAGACGAAGCCGAACTCGGAGAAGGCGGCGGCGAACCCATAGAACCGGCCCTTGCCCTTCTCCACCAGCTTGGCGAAGAGCGTCTTCAGCAGGAACGTGACCGCCATCGCGCCGAGTGACACCCGCCAGTCGAGGTCGGCCAGGCTCATGCCGACGTGGGTCTCCTCGCCAAACCACTGGGCCTCGGTCATGTCGTAGAAGTGGTGCAGCAGGTCCATCTGCTGGAAGTCGCGCGCGTCCTCGGTGTGGAAGCCCCAGGCGAGGTAGAGGACCGCGAACGCGGGGGCCATCCGGTCGAGCGTACGGAAGAACCGTTCGTCCTCGACCCCGTCGGCGGCCCGCGCCCGTACCTCCCAGAGCGCGCCGCGCATGCTGTGGAGCATGCCGGTGGTGACGGTCATCGCGGCCAGCACGACCAGCGTGAGGATCGTCATCACGGCGACCAGGCGGAGCTGGCGGAAGTCCCCGTAGGCGACCTCCGTGCCCGCGTACAGCAGCACGTAGCGGACCAGTTCGCCGGCGGAGAACCAGAGGATGAGGGGCAGCGCGCACTTCCCCGCGAGCCGCAGGGTGTGCATGGGCAGTGAGAACGGCGACGGCATCCGCCGGCCCGGTGCTGGGCCGGGCCGTGGCGGCGCCATCACACCAGACGTTCCGGACATCGGTGGAATCGTAGCGGGATGCCACAACCTGCCGCAGCCGCATCCGGGCAACCGGTCACCGTGAAGCCAGGCGCGGTCGCGGGCCCGGAGATGCATCATGGCTCCATGGACTCGCGGCCCGCGCCGGACACCGATCCGCGCGTGATCGGGCAGCGGGTGCGGCAGCTGCGCCAGGCGCGCGGGGTCTCGCTGTCGGAGCTCGCCAGGCGGGCGAGCATCGGCAAGGCCACGCTCTCCGGCGTCGAGACCGGCACCCGCAACCCCACTCTGGAGACGCTCTGGGCCATCACCGCCCAGCTCGGCGTGCCCATCGGGGCGATACTCGACTCCCCGCCCGAGCCCCGGAACGTCCGCGGCACCGCCGTGGAGGCGGCGCTGATGGAGCTCTTCGAGGACGATCACGTCACCTACGAGCTCTACCGGCTGCGCGTCCCTCCGGGGATCACCCAGAACTCACCTGCCCACCTGGAGGGGGCGACGGAACATGTCACGGTCTTCAGCGGCACCCTGGCGGCCGGGCCCCTGGACGCCCCGCTGACCGCGGGGCCGGGCGAGCACATCTCGTGGCGCTCGGACGTCCCGCACGTCTACCACGCGACGGGCGCCGACGTCGTCCACGCCACCCTGCTCATGCGCTATCCGGCCAAGCTCTGAGAGCCGCGGCGGTGAAGTCGTCCAGCGGGTAGAACAGCTCGATCGCCAGCTCCGACAGCGTCACGTCGGCGGGGGCGCCGAACGTGGCCATGGTGCTGAACATCGCCAGCTCGCCGAACGGCGTGCGGAAGCGCAGCGGCACCTGGATCGGGCTCGGCCGGTGGTGTGAGCCGCCGGGCTCGTCGCCGCCGGGCCCGGGATAGCGGGACACCTCCTCGTACAGGGCCCGCAGGTCGGCGTCGCCGGTGGCGTTGACCTGGCGCAGCAGCCGGTCCAGGAACAGCTCGCGCACCTCGCCCAGGTTGGACAGCCGCGAAGCGAGCCCTTCGGGGTGCAACGCCAGCCGGAAGACGTTCGGGCACGGCTCCAGCAGGTGTGCCGGGACGCCCTCCATGAGGACGGCCATGGCGCGGTTGCCCTGCACCACGTTCCACAGCCGGTCCACCACGACCGCCGGGTACGGCTCGTGCGCGGTCAGCATGGTCTCCAGCGCCGACCGGACCGACGCCATGTAGCCGTCGTCGAGGCTGCTCTCCCGGTACGCGGGGGCGTAGCCGGCGGCGAGCAGCAGGGTGTTGCGTTCCCTGAGCGGTATGTCCAGCGCGGCCGACAGGCGCAGCGGCATCGCCCGGCTCGGCTTCGCGCGGCCGGTCTCCAGGTACGACAGGTGCCGGGCGGAGGTGTCGGCCAGGAGCGAGAGGTCGAGCTGGCTGAGCCTGCGACGGCTACGCCACTCGCGCAGGAGCGTCCCCGCCGGTGACGGCTGTCGTGTGTCCATGTGGAGGAGCCTAGGCCGTCACCAGGTGGGCGCCGCCATGACCTCGGAGGTTATTGAGACCGTGATCCGGGCGGTGACATGGTCGTTCCGGACAGGCCCTTCCGGGGGCGGACCCGAGGGGGAGGAGTGACCGGATGAGCACGGCGACAGGGGCGGAGGTCGCCCGGCGTACCACGGTCGGCGGCCCGGCGGCGGAACGGCTCCGCGTGATCCTGCGGATCGACGGCTGGAGCACCGCCCTCTTCGGCGTGGTCCTGCTCGCCGCGTGGCGGCCGTTCTCCGGCTGGTTCGGGCTGCCGCCCGCCTGGTCGGTGCCGTTCGGCGTGGCCATGCTCGGCGGCGCCGCCGCGCTCGGCCTGATCGCCGGCTACCCCCGGATCCCCGTGCGGTACGTGGCGCTGGTCGTCGCGGGCAACGCGCTGTCGTGCGTGGCTCTCGTGGCCCTGGTGCTGACCGGGGCGATTCCGCTCAGCGGCCTGGGCGTGGCTTTCATGCTGACCGGGGCCGCGGTGGTCGCGGTGTACGCGGGGCTGGAGTTCCTCGGGCTCCGGCGCGCCCGGACGGAGTGAACGGGTGGCCGCGCGGGAGTCCGGCCCGGCCGCACGCGAAGGGCCCGCGTCCGGGAAGGACGCGGGCCCTTTGACGATCGACGATCAGACGGCGACGGCCAGCTCGGACACCTCACCGAGCTTGGCGCTCACCTGGACGTCGCGGGTGACGCCGCCGCCCGCGATGATGCGTACGGTCCAGTCGCCGGGGCCGGCGAAGAAGCGGAACACTCCCTCGTCGGACACCACGACCTCACCGGTGAACTCGCCGGTGTGGTCGAGCAGCCGCGCGTAGGCGGTGCCGACGCCGGTGACCCTGCCCTGGATCACCGCCTGGTTGGACAGATCGATCCCGGCCGGCAGCGCGATGGTCTGCTCCGGCGCTCCGCAACCCTGCGCGCTCATCGGGCCTCCCCCAGCTCGATCGGCACGCCCACGAGCGAGCCGTATTCGGTCCACGAACCGTCGTAGTTCTTCACGTTCTCCTGGTCGAGCAGCTCGTGCAGCACGAACCAGGTGTGGGCGGAACGCTCGCCGATGCGGCAGTAGGCGATGGTGTCCTTGCCGAAGTCGACGCCCGCCTCGGTGTAGAGGGTGCGCAGCTCGTCGTCGGACTTGAACGTGCCGTCGTCGTTGGCCGCCTTGGACCACGGGATGCTGCGGGCGGTCGGCACGTGGCCGCCGCGCTGCGCCGACTCCTGCGGCAGGTGGGCGGGGGCGATCAGCTTGCCGGTGAACTCGTCGGGCGAGCGGACGTCGACCAGGTTGAGCTTGCCGATCGCGGCGACCACGTCGTCGCGGAAGGCGCGGATGGACGTGTCCTCCTGGGCGACGACGTACTGGGTCTTGGCACGCTCCGGCACGTCGGTGACCAGCTCGCGGGACTCCAGCTCCCACTTCTTGCGGCCACCGTCGAGAAGCTTGACGTTCTCGTGGCCGTACAGCTTGAAGTACCAGTAGGCGTAGGCCGCGAACCAGTTGTTGTTGCCGCCGTAGAGGATCACGGTGTCGTCGTTGGCGATGCCGCGGTCGGAGAGCAGCGCCTCGAAACCGGTCCTGTCGACGAAGTCGCGGCGGACCGGGTCCTGCAGGTCCTGCCGCCAATCGATCTTCACTGCGCCACGGATGTGGCCCTTGTCGTAGGCGCTGGTGTCTTCGTCGACCTCGACGTAGACGACACCAGGGGTGTCGAGGTTGGCCTCGACCCAGTCGGCATCCACCAGGACGGCGGAGCGGCTCATTGTGGTACCTCCATGTTGGCGGCGGGCAATATACGGCGGATCAGCAGATACATTTCGCAGCCAAGGCAGAATCCGAAGGCTGCGTTGAGGAATGCGGCGAGGAGGGCCGCGGCCGTGGCCACGAGGGCCAGCGACATGATCCCGGTGGCGAATCCGGCCAGCCCCGCGACCGCGAAGACCAGCCCCACCCCCTGCGCGAAACGCGGCGGGCGGGAGTCTTCGGTCTCCTTAGGGGCGCTCCTGACGAACGCCCCGAAAAGCATCCCGTACGGTGATCTGCCCGCGATGCCGAACGCGAACACCACGGCCTGGGCGGCGAGCAGCCAGGCGCTGCCCGTCACCAGGACGAGGAGGAGGATCAGAGTGGTCATGGCCGCGCCGAAGCGCAGCGCTCTGGGATCGGCACGCATCGTGGGATGCTCCTGCAAGGGGGTCGGGAAGAGGCGGATCGGAAGTCCGCGCGAGACCGTCCTCAGGCAGCGCGACAGAGCGCGGTCGCGACGCGGCAGAAATCAACCGCGCGCCGCTTCGTCAGCAGCTCTGTCGATGGGTTCATGCCGAGAAGACTACTCGGCGTCTCGACATCTGTCACATGTCGTCCGGCTTGTGAGACGGGTCGTGAGACACGACCGCGGCGAGCGCGTTGAGCACGTCGGCCTTCCTGGGCTGCCCTGACGCCTTGCGCACGATGGCTCCCCGGCCGTCGAGCACGAAGACGGTCGGGGTGCGCAGCACGTCGAGCCGCCGTACGAGGTCGAGCCTGGACTCGGCGTCGATCTCCACGTGCGCCACGCCGGGGACCAGCGCGCTCACGTCGGCGAGGATCCGGCGCGTCGCGCGGCACGGCTGGCAGAAGGCGGTGGAGAACTGCACGAGCGTGGCCCGCTCCCCCAGCTCCGCGCCCAGCTCGCCGGCTCCCAGCCGGTCACCGGGATCGTCGCCGGGATCACGGTCGCGCAGGCGTCCGTCGGCGCGCAGCCTGATCACCCCGATCGCCGCTCCGAGCGCCAGCGTGGCCAGCGCGATCCACACTCCGGTCATCTCCCGGTGCAACCACCGGCCCCGCGGATTACTTCCCTGTCACCGGGATCCGCACCAGCACCTCGCCGCCGGCATCGGTGATCTCGAACGCGGCGATGTCGGCCATCGCGGTGCGCGTCTCGTGCCGGAAGACCGCGTTGTCCTCGTACATCTCGCGGGTGACCTGCCACGGCTCGGTCCGCTCCCGGGAGCCGTCGGCGGCGACGACCACGAGCCTGCACTCCGTGCCGGGCGGGATCCCTTCGACCTGCACCATCAGATCCGTGCGCCGGCCGTCGGGCGCGGCGGTCACGGTCGCCCGGTAGCCGGCGTCGGCGCCGGTGAACGCGCGTCCCAGCGGGGAGCGCAGCGGGGCGGGCGCGCGCGAGTCCGAAGGCGCCGGTGAGGACTCCTGCCGGGTGGTGAGCTTCTCGCTGTCCTGCGCCTCTGCGCTGTTGTCCTCGGTGCTGTTGTCCTCGGCGAGCTCCGACTGGGCCGCGTCGCCCTCGCCGGCGCTGAACTGGCTGGCCTGCTCGGCGGCCGGCGCCGAGGCGGCCGTCGGAGCCTCGCCGGGCATGGCGGACCACACGACGCCGCCCACGCCCACCACCGCCGCCGCGGCCGCGACGGCCATGAGCGCGCGGCCCCGCCTGCGCCGCCTGGCGCGGTCGGTGAGCAGCCGTTCGAGCACCCGCCGCGGCGGGCTGGCGACCAGCTCGACGTCGCGCTCTGACACCTTGCCCAGGAAACCGGCGACGCCCGCCAGCTCCTCCAGCTCGCCGCCGCACTCCTCGCAGGTGGCCAGGTGGAGGTCGATCTCCTCGGCCTCCTGCGGGTCGAGCGCGCCGAGCGCGTGCGCGCCGAGCGCCAGCCGGACCTCCTCACACGTCGTCATGGCGCCAGCCCCCGCTCTTCCAGCGCGAGCTTGAGCGCCCGCAGCGCGTAGTAGGTGCGCGACTTGACCGTGCCCGCCGGGATGCCCAGCTTCGCCGACGCCTCCTTCACCGATCGCCCCCGGTAGTAGACCTCCATGAGCACCTCGCGGTGCTCGGGCCGGAGCGCGGCTAACGCCTCGGCCACGGCCCACGACTCGACCGCGCGCTCCAGCTCGTCGTCGGCCGGCAGCACCGCCAGCGCCTCGTCGCCCGTCTCGGGGGGCCGCGCCCGGCGGGCGCGGTGCTGGTCGACGACGAGGTTGCGGGCCACGGTGAACAGCCAGGCGCGGATCGGGCGGCCCTCGAGTGCGCCGGGATGCCGCCACGCCCGCAGCAGCGTCTCCTGCACCACGTCCTCCGCCCGTCCCGAGTCGCCCGTCAGTCGCAGCACGTATCCGTACAGTGGCCCGGCGTGCTCGTCGAACAGGGTCCTCACGAGTTCCTCGTCGGCGGTGCCAGCTGAGCTCACCCCCTCATCACGTACGAGAGGGCGGGACGGTTCACGCTCATCCACGGAGCGGCACGTCAGACGCTTCGGCGGAGATCCGCAGACCTCCGGACACGCTCTTGACCTCGGTCACCTTCACGTCGAAGGGCAGCTTCCCCTGGAACGGGATCGTGTAGGTCACGAACCGGGCGAGCTGGGCGGGCACCCCCTCGATCTTCTCCGCCTGCAGCCGGATGCCCTCCTCGGTCATCTCGACCTTCATCTCCGCGGTGAACTTCACCTTCTGCGCGCCCACCGCCAGCTCGCCCGAGGCGACGAACCGGTCGCCCTTGCCGCTGACCTTCACGCCCTGCGGGGCGAACCTGTCGATGGTCGCGTCCGTCAGCGTGCCGGTGACGGCGACCCGCCCGGCCCGGATGTCGGCGCGGTTCTGGAGCAGGTCGGCGAGCGGCGCGGTCACGTCGTACGCGGCTCCCTTGAGACCCTCGATCGGCACCCCGCCGTAACGCAGGGTGCCGAGGTCGAAGCGGACCTCCTGGTAGTGGCCGGAGATCGCCTGGGTCAGGAAGGGGATGCCGGTGATCTCCACCTCCGGGGTGCCCCGCACGTCGGCGGCGGCGGCGATCCTGTTGGCGAGGTCGCGCTGCACGCCCGCGACCGCCACCCGGTCGAGCACGGCGAGGAGGATGATCAGCAGGATCAGGAAAACGAGCAGCTTGCGCATCGCACTCCCTGTCTCGGGCGGGGGTCAAGAAGCTTATCGGCTCCATTCCCCGCGAGACGGGCGGATCACCCGCCGGCGAACGGGGGCAGCACCTCCACAGTCACGCCGTCGGACAGTTCCACCTCGCCATGAGGTCTTTTACCGACGGGCGAACCGTCGATCAGAAATGACGATCTCCTGACCACACGGGCGAGTTCGGCGCGATCTGCTGTGATTTTCGTCATGAGTTCGCCCAGTGTGACCGCCTCGAACTCCTCTTCGGCCACACCTGCCGCCGCCTTCGCCGCCGCCCAATAACGCACTTTTCCCGAGGCCATGGCTGTCTCACCGATCCTTCTCCACCATTGTGCGTTCCTGTTTACCTGGTTGTTTCATGCGATGCGTCGTTCACCTGCCGGACGCTCAATGGACGCGACTTGCTCCTGGGATATCCTCGCCTACAGGACTCGGGCGACGTAGCCCCCGGGTCCTTACTTGTTCGAGGAGGCCGCCATGAGCAACCTGCTTCTGCTCACCAACGCGCTCGAGCCGTCCGCGGAGGTGCTCCCGGCTCTGGGGCTGCTCCTCCACTCGGTCCGCGTGGCCCCCGCGGAGGCGTCCGCCCTCCTCGACGCGCCTCCGTCGGACGCCGTGATCGTCGACGCGCGCAAAGAGCTCGTGCAGGCCAAGAGCCTGTGCCGGCTGATCCGCACCACCGGCGTCGACTGCCCCCTGATGGTGATCGTCACCGAGGGCGGGCTGGCCGCGATGACGGCGGAGTGGGGGGTCGACGACGTCCTGCTCGACAAGGCGGGCCCGGCGGAGGTGGAGGCGCGGCTGCGCATGGCCATCGGCCGCATTTCCCAGGCTTCCGGCGAGGACGTGCCCGACGAGATCCGCAGCGGTGACCTGTCAATCGACGAGGCCACCTACACCGCGCGGCTGCGGGGCAGGGTGCTCGACCTGACGTTCAAGGAGTTCGAGCTGCTGAAGTACCTCGCGCAGCACCCCGGCCGGGTGTTCACCCGCGCCCAACTGCTGCAGGAGGTCTGGGGCTACGACTACTTCGGCGGCACCAGGACCGTCGACGTGCACGTGCGGCGGCTGCGGGCCAAGCTCGGCACCGAGTACGAGTCGCTCATCGGCACGGTCCGCAACGTCGGCTACCGCTTCGTCCCCGACCGGGCCGACACCGCGACCGTCTGATCGCCCTCTCCGGTTGACAGGGCCCTTTCCCCGGGTTGGACTGTCCTGACAGGTCTGCCCCCGACCTGGGTCGTGCTGTCATGCCGCGGACACCGCCGTCCCGAGATGGGTGGTGCCGGTGAACGTGTTCCGATCCCTCGTCGAGGAGAACGCCCGCGCCCGGGTCTACCGGCGCGGTGAATGGCTCTGCTCCCCGCTGCGGCCCACCGGCCGCGTCTACCTGATCGAGCACGGCTACGCCAGGGAACACCTCCCCGGCGGCGACCGCGAGATCGTGCACGACCTGCGTTCCGGCGGCGACCTGGTGGGCGAGCCGGCGTTCTGGCACCCCGGGGAGCGGGTGAAGGTCGACGCGCTGACCGAGGTGCGCGCCTGGCCGATCGACATGCGGCGGCTGCGGGAGCACGCCGCGTCCAGCACGGCCGTGGCGACCGCGCTGGTGCAGGAGCTGTTCGCCAGGAACGTGGCGGCGCGCAGGCACGAGGCGCTGGCCAGGGCCCCGGTGGCGACCCGGCTGGCCGTGTGGCTGCTCAACCTCGACGCCCGCTACGGGCTGGCCTCCGAGTCGGCCCCGCCGCTGTCCATGGAGACACTGGCCGACCTGGTCGGCAGCGTTCCCGACGTGGTGCAGCGGACACTCGCCCAGTGGGTGCGGCGCGGCTGGCTGGTGCGTCCCGGCTACCGACGGTTACGCGTCGCCGACCCGGCCGCGATGCGCACGCTGGCCGGCGACTGGGAGCATCTGGCCGTGCCGTGGGAGGGCCGGATCACCCCGTTCCTCACCGGGCCGGGCGCGCCGGCCGAGCCGCTGCCGGCCGCCGAGGTGCCCCGTCCCGCGCAGCTCCCCGCGGACGTGCCCGACTTCACCGGGCGGCAGCAGAGCCTGGACCTGCTCACCGAATGGCTGGAGCGGACCCGCAGGACGAACACGATGGTGATCCAGGGCCTGCCGGGCGTCGGCAAGACGGCGCTGGTCACCCACTGGGCGCACCTGCACGCCGGCCGGTTCCCCGACGGGCAGATCGTCATCGACCTGCGCGGCCAGTCGCCCGCCCAGCCCCCGATGACCACGGCGGAGGCGCTCGGTCAGATCCTGCGCTCGCTCGGCGTCGGCGAGCACATGCCGGCCGCCGACGAGGCCGAGCTGATGCTGCTCTACCGCAGCCGGATCGCCGGGCGCAGGCTGCTGCTCATCCTGGACAACGCCGCCGACCCGGCCCAGGTGCGCACGCTGCTGCCCGGTGGCAAGGACTGCGTGGTGCTGGTGACCAGCCGGACCAGGATGGCGCCGCTGCGCGCCACCGGCCAGGCGGACCTGATGGACCTGCACGTGCTCGACCCGGGCAACGCGGTGGCGCTGCTGGTCGGGCTGCTGGGTGAGGACTCGCCGCGGGCGGCCGACCGCGACGGGCTGGCCGAGCTGGCGCGGGTGTGCTCGTACCATCCGTTCGCGCTGCGCATCTCGGCCGCCAAGCTCGCCGAGAACCCGGAGCTGAGCGTCGCCTCCCGGGTGCAGGAGCTGCGCCGCCCGGAGCGGCGGCAGCGGTTCCCCGGCGACCCGGAGCAGGCCTTCGGGTCGGCGCTGGATCTGGCGTACGAGTCGCTCGGCCCGGCCCAGCGGCGCGCCTTCCGGCACATCGGGCTGCTGCCCGGCGGCCCTTTCACGCCCGAGGTGCTGGCCGCGGCGCTCGGCGTGCCGGTGCCGGAGGCGCTGGCGTCACTGGCCGGGCTGCACCGGGCGTATCTGGTCGAGCCGCTGCCCGGCTCCCGCTACCGGGTGCACGACCTGGTCAAGCGGCTGGCCAGGGAGCTGGGCAGGCACGCCGAGGCGGGCGTGCGGGAGGCCAGGGTACGGCTGCTCGACCACTACCTGATGACCGCCACGGAGCCGGGCACGCCGGGCGAGTGGTTCGAGGCCGAACGGCGTGCCCTGGTGTCGGTGGTGCGCACCGCCGAGGAGAGCGGCGCGTACGGGATCGCCTGGCAGCTCGCGCACGCCGTGTTCGAGCCGTTCAGGCGGCTGCGGTACTACGAGAACAACCTGGAGATCCAGCAGGCGGGGCTGGAGTGCGCGCAGCGGATCGGCAACCGCCGGGCCGTCGCGCTGATGCGCAGCCATCTGGGCTCGATCCACCGCGACATCGGCCCGTCCACCCGGGCGGCCCGCTACATCGGCGAGGCGCTGGCCGACTTCGCCACGCTCGGCGACCGGGAGGGCCGCGCCCGCGCGCTCATCGACCTGGCCGAGGTGCACGGCATCGCGGGCAACCTGGAGGACGCGCTGAAGGCGGCGGACGAGGCGCTCTGCGGCTACCAGGAGATCGGCGACCTGGCCGGGGTGGCCGACAGCCTGCACGCGCTGTCCCGCCTCCACCTGTCCCAGGGACGCCACGAGCCGGCGCTCCACCACGCCGGCCAGGCGCTGGAGGTACGGGAGGAGCTGGGCGACCGGCGCGGCACCGCGCAGAGCCTGATCATGCTGGCCCGGGTGCAGCAGAGCCTCGGCGAGCCGAACGCCGCGCTGTCGGAAGGGCTGGAGGCGCTGTCGATCTGCCACGAGCTGGGCGACGAGCACGCCGAGGCCGAGACGCTGCTCTGCCTGGCCGAGGTGTACGACACGCTGCGGCTGCCGCACGACGCCCGGCGCGACGCGGAGCGGGCGCTGGCCGGCTACACCGCCACCGGCGACCAGCACGGCTCGGGCCGGGCGCTGTGCGCGCTGGGCCGCATCGCGCGCAACGGCTCCCGGTACGACGAGGCGCTGGCCCACTTCGAGCAGGCGCTGGCCGTACAGGTCGAGCTCCACCACGAGCAGGGCAAGGCCGAGACGCTCGGCGACATCGGGCTGGTGCACTGGCGGCTGGCCGACTACCTGCGCGCCGACGAGTACCTCACGCAGGCGCTGGCCATCAGCCGGGTGATCCGCGACCTGCCCATGGAGGCGCGCATGCTGAACCGGCTGGCCCGGGTGCGGCGCAGGCAGGGCCAGTCGCAGGTGGCGTTCGTGTACGCGCTGGAGGCGCTGGACATCGTGCAGGCCGTCGGCGGTCGCAGGGCCGAGGCCGACGTCCAGGAGACGCTCGCGAACACGTACCTGTCGCTCGGCCGTCACCAGGACGCGCTGCGCGCGGCCAGGCGGTCGCTGGAGATCAGGGAGGAGATGCGCGACGACAAGGCCAGCGCGCTGCTGTCGATCGCGCTGGCGCTGCACACCGCGGGCCGCCCGTCCCCCGCGCTGGCGTACGCGCGCCAGACCGTCGAGCTGCTGCACGAGACCGGTACGCGCGACCGCTGGGGCGCGGCGCTCACCACGCTCGCCATGATCCTGCTCGACCTGAACCGGCCCGAGGAGGCGTACGTGCACGCGGCGCGGGCCGGGGAGGTCCACCACGCCTGCGGCACCCGCCGCGACCTGGGCTGCGCGCTGCGGGCGCTCGGCCTGATCGCGTGGCGGCGGGGCGACGTCGCGGCCGCCGTGGCCCATCTGGGAGAGGCGGTGCGCACCCTCGACGAGGTGGGCGACGTGGTCGAGGCGAGAAAGGCCGCCCAGGAACTCCGACGAATGTCGTGAATTCCGCCCGGGGGAGGTCGCAGATCTGATCAGGTCACCGGCGTTCAACTGGTCTCACCGGCCACGGACAGCGGAGGTGATCCGGATGCTCAAGAACCATCTGCGTCGAGACCTGCGGTGGTTGAGGCGACAGGAGCGCGGGGACAGGCGGATCACCGTCCTGGTCCTCACCCTGGTGCCGGCCGCGTGGACCCGCCAGCTCGCCCCGGGCGACGCGATGCCCGAGCCGGAGCTGCTGTTCCTGCTGTCGGCGGGGCTGCTGGCGGTGTCGGGCGCGGCCTGGTTCACGTCGGCGTACTTCCTGGCCAGGTCCGCGCGGGCGCGGCGGGAGCCGGTCGAGGTGCTGCGCCGCGTCACCCGCGTCTCCAGGGCCAAGGAGTGGGCGTTCATCGCGGCGGGCGCCTACGTGGCCTGGCACGTGCTGCAGTTCGTCACCGTGCTGGTCATGACCTGACCGGGACCGTCAGCCGGGGATGAGCCAGGCGGGGAACGCCGCCTGGTGCGGCCCGTTCTCCGGGTCGAGCTCGTGCCTGATGGTCGCGCACTGGTCCAGCATCGCCCCGTGCAACGACCACAGCTGGACGTTCTCGGTGTCGGGGACGCGCTCGGCGACCAGCACCTGGTGCTCGCCGCTCTCGCGCAGCGCGGTCCGCAGCCGGCCGAGGTCGCGCACGCTGCCCCGGCCGAGCTGGAGCCGGCCGAACGCGGCGAAGGCCTTGGAGATGGCCAGCAGCTCGTCGCCGAGCGCCGCGGGCACCCGGTGGACGTCCTCCGCGGGCAGCCCGCGCACCCCGGCCGCCAGGTCGGTGAGCGACCTGGCGATGCCGCGCAGTTGCAGGCCCGCGTGGTCGAGGCAGGTCATGGCCTCGGCCACCTGGTCGAGCTGCTCGTCCTGCCGTCGCCGCCGGAGCGGCACCAGCCGGACCGACTCGGCGGCCTGCTCGGCCACCTCCTGGCTCTCCCGCAGGCGCGCGTCCACCTCGCGGGACCGCTCCAGCCAGCTTCTCGCCTCGTCCTCACCCCACGCGCCGCGCACGCCCTTGCCCATGGCGGCGGACAGCGACGACAGGTCACCGGCCAGCTCGGCCATCTCCCTGCGCGCCTCCTCCACGTACCGGGGCGGGAGCACGATCAGGTTGGCCAGGATGCCGATGACGGCGCCCAGCAGCAGGTCGACCAGGCGCTCCAGGCTGTACTGGGCGCCCAGCGCGAACACCAGCAGGGCGGTGATCGGGATCTGCACGTTCTGCTTGGGCAGGTTGAGCAGCCGGCTCACCACCAGCCCGCCCGCGACCAGGATGGCGAGCGTGATCCCGTTGATGCCGAGCAGGAGGATCAGCCCACCGGCCCCGAAGAGCCCGACCGTGACGGCCCCGACCTGCTGCACCCCGCGCACGACCGTGCCGTAGGCGGTGGCCGAGAACGTGAGCAGCACCCCGATCGCCCCCAGCACCGGCATCCTGTCCTGCAGCACCCGGGCCACCAGCCACCAGGCGAGCACGCACGCGGCCGTCAGCTTGATCCCCTGGAGCAGCGGCTCACGCTCGGCGCGCAGCCATCCGGGCAGTCCCAGGCTGCGAGCGCGCTCCAGGATCAGCCTGCTCTGCCTGGAGATCCGCTCGAACGGCGGCAGCCCCTGCCTCGATCGCTCCCCCATCCCGGCATCGTCGCAGGAACACACCCGCGTGAGCTGGGTAGACACCCTGCTTGAGTGGAGGTGGTGAGGATGGACGCCGAACTTACAGGTCAGCTGGTGGTGCCGGACGGGGCGCGCGGCGTGGTGCTGTTCGCGCACGGCAGCGGCAGCAGCGGCCGCAGCCCGCGCAACAGGTACGTGGCCGCCGCGCTGAACGAGGCCGGGCTGGGCACCCTGCTGTTCGACCTGCTGACACCGGAGGAGGAGTACGACCGGGCCAACGTGTTCGACATCGAACTGCTGGCAGGCAGACTGCTGACGGCGACGGAGCGGGTGCGGGAGCAGCCGGCCGCGGCGAACCTGCCGCTCGGCTACTTCGGCGCGAGCACCGGCGCCGCCGCCGCCCTCAGCGCCGCGGCCGAGCCGGACGCCGACGTGGCCGCGATCGTCTCCCGGGGCGGCCGCCCGGATCTCGCGGGCCCGCGTCTCGCTTCCGTACGGGCGCCGACGCTGCTCATCGTGGGCGGCCACGACGAGCAGGTGCTCGAACTGAACCGGGAGGCCCAGCGGGAGCTGGGCGGCGAGAGCCGCCTGGAGATCGTGCCCGGCGCCACCCACCTGTTCGAGGAGCCCGGAGCCCTGGACCAGGTCGCCGACCTGACCGGCTCCTGGTTCGTCACCCACTTCACGTGACCCGCGTCAGTTCTGCCGGGCGCCGCGGCGCTCCGACAGCCGCTTCCAGACGAACACGCCGACGGCCAGCACGACCAGGCCGATCACCACGTACGTGAAGATCCCGACGTACGTCTCGACGATCGACCACTGCCGGCCCAGGAAGTAGCCGGCGGTCACGAGCGCGGTGTTCCAGATGAAGCTGCCCACCGCGGTGAGCAGCACGAACGTGGGCAGCGGCATCCGCTCGAAGCCGGCCGGGATCGAGATCAGGCTCCTGAACAGCGGCACCATCCGCCCGAAGAACACCGTCTTGCGACCGTGCCTGGCGAACCACTGCTCGCTCTTGTCCACGTCCTCCGGCTTGAGCAGCGGCACCTTCGCGTACAGCGCGTGCACCCGCCGCCTGCCCAGCAGCGCCCCGATCGCGTAGAGCGCGAGCGCGCCCACCACCGAGCCGATCGTGGTCCACAGCAGGACGTGCCAGAACACCAGCCCGCCCCTGCTCACCGTGAACCCGGCCAGCGGCAGGATGACCTCGCTCGGGATCGGCGGGAACAGGTTCTCCAGCGCGACCGCGATGCCCGCGCCGGGCGCGCCGAGCGTCTCCATGAGACCGGTGACCCACTCGACGATTCCGCCCAGACCGCTGGAAGTCATCCTCGTCCCTTCGTCGCACGTAGTCTCTTCCCGTACGCAGGCGCGTATTCCTCCCGGTCCGTCTCTCGGCCATCCATCTGAGACATTCCTCGGCGGGGAACGTTGTGGCAACCCTCCATGCGTGAATCCCGCCCCGTGGTGTGGGATCGAATCCGCACACACAATCGAGGAGGAGCGATGAAGTGGTTCTCCCCTGCAGACGTCGCCCGGGTGGCCGTCTTCGCCGCGCTGATCGCGGTGCTGGGGCTGGTTCCTGGGGTGAGCCTCTTCGGCGGCCTGGTGCCCGTCACGGCTCAGACCCTGGGGGTCATGCTCGCCGGGCTGATACTCGGCTCGCGGCGGGGGGCGCTGGCGGTGCTGGTGCTGCTCGCGCTGGTGGCGGTGGGGCTGCCGCTCCTGGCCGGGGGCCGGGGCGGGCTCGGCGTCTTCACCCAGCCGTCCGCGGGGTTCCTGATCGGGTGGCTGCCGGGCGCGTTCGTCACCGGGTGGATCGCGGAGCGCGGGGGGCGCAGCCCGAGCATGGTCCGGCTGCTGGTAGCGTGCCTGGTCGGCGGCATGGGGGTCATCTACCTGTGCGGCATCCCGGTGTACGCGATCTTCGGTGATCTCACGCTGGGCGGCGCGGCCCTGTTCACCCTGACCTTCGTGCCGGGCGACCTGGCCAAGGCGGTGCTGGCCTCGTGGATCGCGCGAGGGGTGCAGCGCGCCTACCCGGGCGCGATCCCCACCGTCCACAAGCGTCCGAGATCCGGCGAGGAGGGCTGACCGGGGCATGCCAGTCGCAGCACAGGTCATCCGGCACGCCTCCACCCACCCCGACCGGGTCGCGGTCTCCGGCCCGTACGGCGACATCACGTACGGCGCCCTGGCCCGTCGCGCGCTGGAAGAGGCGGCGTCCCTCACGGCCGCCCTCCCCCGGCCGATCGCCGCTCCGGCCGCGGCCCGGGACACCCCACCGGCGCTCTCCCCGCCCTCGGCGGACGGGCGCGCCATCACGGCGGCTGCCCGGACGAGGGCGCCGGTCGTGGGCATCTGCCTGCGTGACCCCGTCGACCAGCTGATCGCCATCCTGGCCGCCGACCTGACGGGGGCCACACCACTGCTGTACGAACCGACACTGCGCGACGGCGTCCCAGCGGACCTCCTCATCGAGACCCTGCTCACCACCGGTCCGACCGACCCGGGCGCACAGCCCTCGCCCGTCGGGGCCGACCCAACCCACCCCAACGCCCAGCCCTCGCCCGTCGGGGCCGGACCGACAGGCTCGGGCGCACAGACCCACCTCGCCGGGGTCGGCTCGGCGGGGCCGGTCACCCGGTCCTTGCCCGTTGGGGGATGGTTCGCGCCGTCGCCTGCTGATTTGGCGTGGGCGTGTTTCAGTTCGGGGAGCACCGGGCGGCCGCGTGCCGTCGTCCGTACGCGGGAGTCGTGGACGGGGTCGTTCGGGCCGTTGAGCGAGATCACCGGGATCGGCGCGGATGATGTGGTGCTGGTCCCGGGGCCGCTGACGTCTTCCCTGTACGGGTTCGCGGCCGTGCACGCGCTGGCCGTGGGCGCGACGGTGCTGGCGCCCGGCCGGTGGGCGCCGGGGTCGCTGCCGGAGCTGGCGCGGCGGGCGACGGCGGTGCACGTGGTGCCGCACCTGCTGCCACGGCTGCTGGACGCCCTGCCCGAGGACGCGCCGCTGCGGGTCGTCGTGGTGGGCGGGGCCGCGCTCCCGGCCGAGGTGCGGGAACGCGCCGGGGGCGTGCGGGTGGTCGCCTACTACGGCGCCACCGAGCTGTCCTTCGTGGCCGTGGACGCCGACGGCGGCGGGCTGCGGCCGTTCCCCGGGGTGGAGATCGAGGTCAGGCCGCCCCTGGGCGAGGTGTGGACGCGCTCCCCCTGGCTGGCCGAGGGCTACCTGGGCGGCGTGGCGGGCCCGCTCAAGGCCGAGGACAAGTGGATGAGCGTCGGCGACCTCGCCGATCCGTACACCCCGGGAGAGCCGCTGCGGCTGCGCGGCCGTGGCGACGGCGCGATCCAGACCGGCGGCGCGACGGTGGTCCCCGAGGACGTCGAGGAGGTGCTCCGGCGCGCGCCCGGCGTGGGTGACGTCGTGGTCGTCGGTTCCCCGCACCCCGAGCTGGGTTCGGTCGTGACCGCCGTGGTCGAGGCCGGCGCCGGCCCACTCCCGTCCAGGACCACCCTGGAGAAGGTGGCACGCGACGGCCTGGCCGCCGCCCAGCGCCCCCGCCGCTGGTACGCGATCACCGACCTCCCCCGCACCCCGACCGGCAAGCCCGCCCGCGCCCAGGTAGCGGCCCGCCTGACCACCACCGACCCCGACCTGCGGAGACTCCCATGACGGGGCCACCCGACCACCGGCAATCCCAACCTGCGGGAACTCTCATGGCGCGCCGCCCGACCACCGGCATCCCTGACCTGCGGAGACTCCCGTGACGGGCCACCCGACCGCCGGCGACGCCGACCTGCGGAGACTCCCATGACGGGCCCGCACGATCCGGTGATCGTGGCTGCCCGCCGGACCCCGATCGGCACCGCCGGCCACGCGTTCAAAACGGTCACGGTCGACGCCCTGGCCGCCGCGGTGATCGGCGCAGTGGCCCAGGACGCCCGTCGCGGGCTCTTCCCGGAGCACGACCGGGACCACCTCCCCGACGGCCGGGACCAGGACCGCGCGAACGCGCACGACCTCACCTGCGGGGGGCACGGACGCGACCCAGACCTTGGGGAGCACGCAGAACCTCGTCCCAGCGCCCGGGACCTCACCCCGAGCGGGGTTCTCGCGGAGAGTGACCCGGGTGCGGTCAGCCCCGCTCGACACAGGGAGTTCGCCAGGGTCGAGGACGTCGTGCTGGGGAACTGCATGGGGCCCGGAGGGAATGTGGCGCGGGTGGCGGCGCTGAGGGCCGGGCTGGGGGAAGGCGTGCCGGGGGTGACGGTGGACCGGCAGTGCGGGAGCGGGCTGGCCGCCATTCTGATCGCGGCGCAGGCCGTACGGAGCGGGGACATGGAGTTCGTGATCGCGGGGGGCGCCGAGAGCGCGTCGACCGCGCCGGTGCGGGCGTTTCGGGACGGGTCCCCGTACGAGCGTGCTCCTTTCGCCCCGGAAGGGCACCCGGATCCGGACATGGGGGAAGCGGCGGAGGCCCTCGGCGCGGCGCGCGGCGTGAGCCGTGAGCGCCAGGACTCCTATGCGGCCGCCAGCCACGCCAAGGCGGTGGACGCCCGTGCGGCGGGCAGGTTCGCGGCGGAGATCGTCCCGGTCGGGGAGCACTCCAGCGACCAGCGGCCGCGGACGCTGCGCCCGGCGACGCTGGCGCGGCTGCCCGGGGCGTTCGTGCCGGGGGGCGCGGTGACCGCGGGCAACTGCTCGCCCAACAGCGACGGCGCCGCCGCGGTCGCCGTCGTGCCGGAGCGGCTGCGTGATGGCAGGCCGGGGCTGCGGCTGGTGGCGGGCGCGGTGGTGGGGTGCGATCCGGCGCTGCCCGGCTGGGGGCCGGTGCCCGCCGTGCGCCGGCTGCTCGCCCGTACCGGCACGAGCCTGGAACGGGTGGCGGCGGTGGAGATCGTGGAGGCGTTCGCCGCGCAGACGCTGGCCGTCACCGACGCGCTCGGGCTCGACCCGCTGGGCGCGGACGCCGGGCGGGTGTGCGCGGACGGTGGCGCGATCGCGCTCGGGCACCCGTGGGGGGCCAGCGGCGCGGTCGTGGTGACGCGGCTGTTCAGCCGGCTGGTACGCGCCGGGGCGCCCCGGGGGACACTCGGGCTGGCGACGGCGGCGGTCGGCGGCGGGCTCGGCGTCGCCGCCCTGTTCGAGGTGGTTTGAGTGAAAGGGCTCGTCCTCGCCGGGGTGGTCGGAGTGCTCGCGTTCGCTGACGTCTATGTCCGGTCGAGGTGGTGTGAGTGATCGAGCTCGCTGACGTGCGTGTCCGGCTCGGGGAGCGCGAGGTGCTGCGCGGGGTGAGCGCGACGCTGGCCGAGCGGCGGATCGGCGTGATCGGGGCCAACGGGTCGGGCAAGAGCACGCTCGCCCGGCTGTTCAACGGGCTGGCGCTGCCCACCTCGGGGACGGTGACCGTGCTGGGTCACGACACGCGGCGGCAGGCGGCCAAGATCCGGCGGCGGGTGGGGTTCCTGTTCACCGA
The DNA here is from genome assembly GCF_055585125.1 of Nonomuraea sp. NPDC054003. Taxonomy (NCBI): domain Bacteria; kingdom Bacillati; phylum Actinomycetota; class Actinomycetes; order Streptosporangiales; family Streptosporangiaceae; genus Nonomuraea; species Nonomuraea sp. NPDC054003. Next base: position 167,434 of record NZ_JBVJKR010000013.1, on the reverse strand, counting down.
CCCGGACGCGCAGATCGTGATGCCGACCGTGGCCGAGGACGTGGCGTTCTCGCTGCGCCGCCACAAGCTCCCGGCCGAGGAGGTGCGGGACAGGGTGGCGGCCGTGCTGGAGCGGCACGGGCTGGCCGGGCACGCCGACCATCCGGCGCACCAGCTGTCCGGCGGGCAGAAACAGTTGCTGGCGCTCTGCTCGGTGCTGGTGCTGGAGCCGGAGATCCTGATCATGGACGAGCCGACGACGCTGCTCGACTTGCGCCACTCCAGGCTGGTGGCCGAGCACCTGCGCGTCCTGCCCCAGCAGGTGGTGGTGGTCACCCATGACCTGTCGCTGCTGGCGGACTTCGACCGGGTGCTGGTGCTGGACGACGGCCGGGTGGTCGCCGACGCACCGCCGGACGAGGCGATCGGCCACTACCGCGGGCTGATGGCGTGAACGCCCTCACCGGCGCTTACGTGCCCGGCGACTCGTTCCTGCACCGGATGCCGACCGGGGCCAAGCTGGCGGCGCTGGCGGTCTGCTGCACCGGGCTGATCCTGCTGCCCAGCGTGTGGGCGATGGCGGGCGCGGCCGTGGTGGTCGTGTCGCTGTACGCGGTCGCGCGGGTGGGCGCGGCAGCGGCGTGGGCGCAGGTGCGGCCGGTCCTCTGGTTCGTGGCGGCGCTGTTCGTGATCCAGCTCGTCCTCGCCGGTCCGTCGGCCGCGGTCCTGGTGACGTCCCGGATCGTGCTGGCGGTCGCACTGGCCGGGCTGGTCACGCTGACGACCAGGACCTCGGCCATGATGGCCACGCTGGAGCGTGCCCTGCGGCCCGCCCGGCGGGTGGGGCTGGACCCGTTCCGGCTGTCGCTGCTGCTCTCGCTCACCATCCGCAGCATCCCGGTCATCGCCGCGCTCGCCACCCGCGTACGGGAGGCGCAGCGGGCCAGGGGCGTCGAGTGGAGCATGCGCGCGTTCGCGGTGCCGCTGGTGGTGGGCGCGCTGCGGCACGCCGACGCCCTGGGCGAGGCACTCAGCGCCCGGGGTCTGGACGACTGACCGCCCGCGGGGGTCACTCAGCGCCCGCCGATCCGCGGCCTGATGTCTTCTTCACCCGCGGTCTGGACGGCTTACCGCCGCGCGAGGCTTCTCGCCCGCCATCACGTACGCGCCGCGTTCCAGTCGCTCGATGAGGCCGCGGGTCCACTCGGCGGCGCTCTCGGCGGTGTGCACCCACATGCCGAGCACCTCCCCCACCATGCCCCACGCCTCCGGGTCCTCGTCCGGCGACCAGTCGCGCCGGACCCGGGAACGCCACTCCTCCAGCGCTCGCACCCGCGTCTTCAGCAGCTCGACCGCCTCGGCCCTGGGCAGGTCGTCCATCAGGCCGGCTCCGGCGCTCAGCATGTCGAGCCGCTGGTCGGCCTTGGAGAGCGCGTGGCGGAGCAGCGCGAAGTAGTCGGCCTCGCCCGCCTCGGTGATCTCGTAGTCGATCCGGGGCGGGCCGCCGGCGGTGCTGGGCGCCTCCTCGTCCGCGCGCAGCAGTCCCTCGACGGCCATCTGGCGCAGCGCGTGGTAGATCGAGCCCGGTTTGAGCCCCGCCCACTCGTGCGCGCCCCACGACTCCAGGTCGGAGCGGACCTGGTAGCCGTGCGCGCTGCCGCGCCGCCGCACGGCCCCGAGCACCAGCAGCCGCACCACCGACATCGCCACTCCCTCGATCTTTGAGCATCCACCATAGTCAGAGGGACGACTCACACTCGTGACGTCACGTGGCAGCGGGGCAGGTGGTGCGGCCGGCGCGAAGGCGGCGTGCCGTGTGGCCGGGGGCTACCCCGGCCACCGATCGGGGAATCAGTCGACAGGGGGACCGGCGATGGTGGTGTAGCCGCCGAACTGGCCGGCCGGCTGGCCGTTGACGTAGGGCCGGAAGTTGGACGCCAGCGCGCCGGAGGTCAGCCGGGCCAGCAGCGTCTGGTCGTGGGGGCCCCCGTTGGGGGCGGTGGCGAAGGCCGCGGGATTGCCGGTCGCCTCGCCGTCGACCCGCTCGTAGCCCACGACGCGGTCACGCCGGTAGGCGTAGACGGCGTTGTCGGGCCCGCGGACGTACAGGAAGTTGGTGGCGAGCGCGATGTCGCTGGTCGCGGTGAGGCCGTCCAGCGGCTGCCAGGTGGCGCCTATGGTGACGAGGTTCATGGTCCACACCCGGTTGTCCTCGCCCCGGGCCGCGATCTCGTACGCGTTGATGCCGAAGTCGTCGCGGACGGCGATGTTGCTGGTGACGCGCAGGTCGCCGATCGGCTCGAAGGCGGTGGCGGTGTTCGCGCTCACATTGCTGAAGTAGACGCGGTTGTCGCTGCCCCGGACGAAGACGCGGACGTTGAAGGGAAGAGTGAAGAACCCGCGGCTGGCGGTGATGTCACTGGTGGCGAAACCGCCGAGGCTGCGCCAGCCGACCCAGGCGCCGTTGCGGCGGACGTTCGTCCACACCGCGCCATCGGTGCCCCGGGCGAAGAGTTTGACGCTGGCGGGCGGCTCGTCGAAGGCGACGATCGCCTCGACCTCGCCGGTCACCCTCAGACCGGGCACGATGGAGTAGCCGGTGACCACGCCGGACGGGGTGATGGTGTTGGTGTAGACCTGGTCATCGGTGCCGCGTACGTAGAACTCGGTGCCGTAGGAGGTCACCACGACGTTCGGGTCACCGACGATCACCCCTCCCAGCGACTGGAAGGGGCCGAAGACGCCGCCCGAGAACGTGCTGTACAGCAAGGAGCCGTCCGCGCCGCGCGCCGCCACCCCCTTGGCCGACCGGGTGAGGGTGTAGTCGTGGGCCACGCGCGGAGTGCTCAGGTCGGGCAGGCCGGCAGCGTAGGCGGGCGGAGGAGGACCGGCCGCCGCAGCGGGAGAACCGAAGGCCAGCAGGCCCAGAGTAAGTGCCAGGGCGGTGCCTGCCGCGAGTGGCCGGCGTAACCAGTGGCGTGGATGCTTCATCGCAGAGTCCTTTCGTCGACTTGGCGAAGCAGACTCTGATTCGTCGGCGTCCCACGGATGGATCACAAGAGTTTTGACTCACCCGAGTCAGGCAAGGTCCCGGGACGCGGCGCAGGCGCCGATCGTCGACCGCGCGCGACGTCACTCGACCGGATGCTGCCCGAGTCCGCGGTCGCGGGCGCGCGCGACGAGCGCCGCACGGTCGCGTGCCTGGAGCTTGGCGAGGATGGCGGCGACGTGGTTGCGCACGGTCTTCTCGGAGAGGACGAGCCTGGCCGCGATCCCGTGGTTGCCGAGCCCCGCCGCCACGAGGCCGAGCACCTCGTGCTCGCGATCGGTGAGCTCGGGGAAGACCTTGCCCGCGGCGGTGAGCGGCCGTGTCGCGTACGCGGCGATCCGGCGGCCGACCTCTCCGCCGAACACGGTGCCGCCGGCGGCGACCACGAGGACGGCGCGGGTGATCTCCTCGCGCTCCGCGCCCTTGAGCAGGTAGCCGCGAGCGCCGGCGCGTACCGCGGCGAGCAGCCGCTCGTCGTCGGCGTGCATCGTCAGCACGAGCACCCCGAGGTCGGGGAAGCGGTCGGTCAGCGTGGCGAGGGCACTGAGCCCGTCGACCCCGGGCATCTCCAGGTCGGTGAGCGCGACCTCGGGCGACAGTTCCTCCACGAGCCGGACCAGCTCCGCGCCGTCAGCGGCCTCGCCGACGACGTCGACGTCGGGTGAGGAGGCCAGCGCCGCGCGCAGGCCGAAGCGGAACATCGGATGGTCGTCGGCGACGACCAGACGTACCGGGGCGCTCATGCGATCCGCACCGCCATCGGCACCCTCAGCGTCACCGTGGTGCCCGCGTCCGACGAGCTGATCGCGACCTCGCCGCCGAGCTCGCGGGCGCGTGCCCGCATCGAGGCCAGGCCGATCCCGCCGCGCGGCGGCCGGGACGGGTCGAATCCCGCGCCGTCGTCGCGCACGTCGACCACGAGGTTGTCGCCCTCGTCGCCTCGCACGCACACGTCGAGCTGTCTGGCGCCGGCGTGGCGGACGGCGTTGGTCACCGCCTCGGTCACGACCCGGTAGGCCGTCTGCTCCACCCTCGGCGGCAGCGCGGGCAGCGGACCGACCTCCACGCTGACCGGCAGGGTCGCGGCCACCGAGACGACCCCGCGCCGGATCGCCTCGGCGAAGCCGCGCTCCTCGATCGCCGCCGGCCGCAGGTCGTCGAGGATGCGACGCACCTCCGACACGGTCACGGCCACCTCGGCGCGGAGCACCCCGGTGATCTGCAGCGCGGTCGTCGCGCTGGACGCCCGGATCGCGTCCTCCAGTCCGGCGAGCCCCAGTCCCATCCCCGTCAGGGCGGGCCCGAGCCCGTCGTGCAGCTCGTGGCGGAGCCGTTCGCGCTCCCGCGTGCGGGCGTCCATCGCGGCATCACGCTGCGCTTCCAGCTGTTCGGCCAGGCCTCGCGCGTGGAGCACGGCGGCCACCTGGGCGGCCAGCGCGGCGAGCATCCGTTCCTCGCGCCGTGCGAACCCCTCCTCCGGCCACCTCGGCACCACCTCCAGCACGCCGAGCGGCATGCCGCCGACCGCCAGGGTGGCGCTGAACGCCGTGGCGGGAAACTCGGCGTCGGGCCGCAGGTCGCCGCTGCACGCGATCACTGATCGGGAGGCGTCGCGGATCCGGGCGCCGGGGGCGCCGACCGACCGCCGCACGGCCGCGAGTACCGCGGTGAGCAGTTCGCCGTCGGTGTCGGCCGGCGCGCCGACGTGCGTGCCGATCTCGGCCACGATCCGCACCGGATCCGCCCGTGGTGACGCGTCGATGCCCAGCAGGCGATAGCGCAGCACCGCGACCGCGATCGCCGCCGGCAGCAGGTAAAGGCTCGTGACCTGGGCGACCTGGGCGGCCAGGCTGTCGCCGAGCAGGTTCACCACGATGATGAGGATGACGATGCCGAGCGGCCACGCGAGCTGCTGGCGTCGCGGCGCGGCCGACCTGGCCCACCTGACGATCGCGAGCACCCAGATCGTCGCCGCACCGGCCAGGTACACGACGAAGGACACCGCGCCGAGCGGGCCGTCCGACGGCTGCCCCGCGAGCCAGTGCAGCTGGATGAGCACCGCCCCGAGGGCGACCACGCCCACCGGCCACCACCAGGCGCGTCCGGGCGGGCGCCCGGTGGGGAAGAACGCGGGCAGCGTGCCCAGCATCGCCATGATGCTCCATCCGCCCACCAGGGTGAGGACCAGCCCGGGAACGCGTGCCGTCCAGTCGCCTGCGGCCGCCGCGGGGCCGAGCCAGCCGGCCGCGGCGAAACGCCTCCTCGGTCAGCGAGAGCTGGGTCATGGTCCCGACGACGAGGAGGAGCCAGCCGATCGCGTTGGCGGGGCGGAGCCAGGCCAGGAGCGCACCGGCGACGGACCACCCGACACCGACGAGCGTGCCCGCCAGCGCCAGCGCGAGAGGGAGCCGTATGTCATGGGCGGCCGCGGCGAACCCCTCGGCCGCCGCGCCCGCCAGGCCGGCCACGCCGACGAGCACGGCGACCGCACCGACGGCGGCTCTCGGGACCCACATGGGATCAGTCTGGGGCCCGCGCGCCCGGGACGCCACGGGCCGGTGTCCCGTCCGGCCGGGCACATCGCCCGGGTCGACGGGTTCCCTCGCCCTGTCCCGGGACGCCTCCGCGCCGCGACGCTGGCCGAGGACGACCCAGTCCACCAGCTCGTGATCCGGAGGAGATCCATGTCCCTGTCCGCCGAAGCGTTTCCGCCCGCGCCCGCGCGAGTCCGTCGCCACATCGTGTTCCGCGTCGTCGTCGCCGCGATCGCGCTGCTGCTCATCGTCGGATTCGGCGTGTGGCAGTCGATCCTCACGCCGTGGGTGAGCCTCGCCGACACCACGGACCACGGCTGGACCCGCACGCCCGAACTGCACCGGACGGCCGACACCGTGAGCGCCGCCGTCATGGGCGCGGTCGGCGCCGCGGGCATCGTCCTCGCCGTACTGCCGCGCCGGCGGTCGGCGCTCACCGCCTGGTTCGTCGCGATGGTCGCGGCGATGGGCATCACCAGCGTGGTCTCGTCGGTCATCCAGGGGCACGACCTGGTCGACGCCGCGATCTTCGCGGTCGGATGGCTCGCGCTGCTCGTCGTGCCGACCGCGCTCCTCGCCCCCGACCGCCGCAGCCTGCCCGCGGGCGGCGTCGCGTCGGAGGACCGGCCGCGCGGGCCGCTCCTCGCGGCACTCTGGGCGCTCGTCGTCGCGGGAGCCCTCATCGCGGTCGGCGCGATCGTCTGGCGGCTCGCCGGCGGCATCGTCGAGAACCCGCGCGAGGACGACGTCGTCGGCTTCGCGCTGTTCGGCCTCGCGTTCGCGCTCGGCGGGGCGCAGTGCCTCCGCGCCCGCGAGAGCTGGCGCACGCTCGCGATCATTTTGGCCGCGGTGACGGCGTACACCGTCGTGGCGGGGGTGTCGCTCGCGCTCGGCTGACGCGTACCGAAACCGGCGGCTTGGGCGCACGCGCGGCTCCTCGACCCGCACAGGCCGAGTCCGGGCAGCTCAGGAACCCTGCGCCACGCCTGCTGAGCTGGTCGAACTCGTATGGACGCGACCGCGTACGCAACTTTCCCCGCGTCGGCGGCATCCCATGGAACATGCGATTTCGTACGTCACTCGCGGCACTTACCCTCACCTGCTTGACGGCGACCGCCCAGCCTGCGGCCGCCGAAGCACCGGCCACAATCGCTTACGCGCAGCGGACGCAGACCTGGGAAGTGGTGCTGACCAGTGGGAAGGTGGTGAAGGTGCCGGAGGCGCTCGCCGTAGCGCCCAAGGACGCGGTCAACAGTGGGGAGCGCGCGCCGTTCCTGATCAGCGGGGACGGGCGGCACATCTTCTACTACCGGAAGAAGGACGGCCTGTTCGTGGCGCGGACCGTGCACGGCAAGGAGCGGGTGGTCGCCAAGATCACGGCGTATGCCATCGGTGAGGAGTGGCCGATCGTGTCCTATGACGGCAGCTATGTGGTCACCGGGACCTCGGGACCGGGCCTGGGCGTCCTCGTGGACCTGCGCGAGCGCAAGGCGATGGGGCCGCCGGAGAAGACCGACGCGTGGGACCTGCCCAGGTTCAGCCCGGACAGCAAGCGGCTGCTGCTGGGCGGGGAGCAGAGCGTCGTGTTCGACCGGGCGCTGCGGTCCCGCCTGCGGCTGAAGACGCGGCTGACGCCGAGCGCGCTGGCGGAGGACTACACCACCTCGGCCGTCCTGGTCGGCAAGGCCGGCAAGTATCGCAAGGTGCGCCTGCTGAACCTGCGCACTGGCCGCGCGGGCGCCGTGGTGAGGGTGAAACTGCCGCGCGGGCAGTACATCGACGACATCGACTTCGACAGGTCCGGGCGGTTGGTCGTGCGATCGAAGACCGCGACCGGAGTGGCGGTCTACCAGGTCTCGCGCAAGACGGGCGCGGTGAAGCCGCTGAAGGAGATCAAGCGGCCCGATGCGGCTTTTTGGGTGCTCCCGGACGACTCCGCCTACGAGTCGTGGACGGAGAGGAAGTGAGCGACCCGGGTCCTTGAGCTCATGCGGGCGTGCCCGCCACCGTGCCGGGATTGTTCGCTCAGGCCCGTCCGTAACCCGGCGACGAGCCCGTGACCAGCCCCCCTCAGGCGGCGTAAGCGATCAACTCTCGCCCCTTCTGAGTGAGAATGTCTGAGCTGACGTGGCGCGGAGCGCCTGAGGGCGAAGCCCCATGGCGCCGGAGGTGCCTTGTGGAACGCCTGAGCTGGAACGCGCGGAGCGCCCGCTGGGCGAAGCCCTTTGGGCGCCGCGGGCGCCGGGGTTGCGCCGGAGGCGCCTCAGAAGAACGGCTCAGCTGCGACTCTGGTCCAGGGGTCAGGCCTTGGATGCCGCTTCACGGATGCGGGTGGCGTAGTCACGCCAGTAAGGGTCGCCCGGCTCAGGGAAGGACGTGTCGCCCGGGTGGCGCCCACCTGAGCCGTCGATGAGCTCCCTGATGATGTCGGCGTGGCCGGCGTGCCGGGACGTCTCCTGGATCATGCGGACCACCAGCTGCCGCAGCGACGCCTCTCTGCGCCCCTCCGGCCACCACGGGACGGTGCCGACGGCGGCGAGGTCGAGGGCCTCGATGGTCTCGTCGGCGTGGGTGCAGGCGCGGCGGTAGAGGCCGGTGAGGTAGTCGGTGGTCTCGCCTTCGGCCGCCCACATGTCGGCGCCGTCCCAGATGGTGCCGTCGTCGTGCCATGACATCCGCTCCGGCGCGGGCCGCCCGAACACCTCGCCCAGATAGCCGTACTCCAGGCCGGCCAGGTGTTTGACCAGGCCGAGCAGGTTGGTGCCCGAGGGCACCATGGGCATCCGCATGTCGGCGTCGCTCAGCCCGTCGAGCTTGAACAGCATCGCGTCGCGTACCTCTTGGAGGCTCGCGCGCAGGATCTCCTTCTCGGTCACCCTCCACACCGTACGAGACGCCACCGACAGATGAGAGTGCCCTCATCTGTCGCTCACTGACCGCTCACCACGGGACGAAAGGCTTTTAACCAGTACGAACGAGAAAGAGGACTGACATGAAGAAGATCTCCCTGGTTCTGGCCGGCGCCCTGCTCGGCTCCGTGTTCGCCGCCGCTCCCGCGTACGCGGACGACCGGACGTGCCGGGGCGTCATCCGCGCGGTGTCCGTCGGCGGCGACATCAAGGTGCCCAAGGGCGAGAAGTGCACGCTCGTCGGTACGAAGGTGGACGGCAACGTCAAGGTGGGCGAGGGCGCCACCCTTGTAGCGCGCGGCATCCGGGTGGACGGCGACATCCAGGCCGAGGAGGCGCGGCGCGTGTCGGTGACCAAGGGCTCGAAGGTGGACGGCAACATCCAGGTCAAGGAGAGCGGGACCGTCACCGTCAACTCGACCCGGGTGGACGGCGACATCCAGATCGAGGAGAACCGCGGCCGGGTCAAGATCTACAAGAACAAGGTCGGCGGCAACCTCCAGTGCGAGGAGAACCGCCCCGCGCCCACCGGCAAGGGCAACCGTGTGGAGGGCGACAAGGAAGGCCAGTGCCGGCGTTTCTAACAGCTCCATTGCGGAGGGATTACCCCGGTCAAGACAGCGTTTTGGTAGTCAATAACCCGGGTAAGGGCGTCTTTAGCTTCTGAGCACCAATTATTTCAGGAGCCCCAGATGTCTCGCATCACGCTCACGGCCGCCGCACAGGATTTCCTTCGCGCCGACGAAGTGGTCTTCTTCGATTGGCACGTCACGGGCCTCTGCTGCGCCGACGCCGGGGAGTTCTCAGTCAGGCCGTTGCGGCGGTCCCGGTTGCCGCGAAGGGCCCGGAAGCTGGGGACCGATCTGGTGTACGCCCACCCCTCCGCCTGGGTGCATCTAGTCGAGCTGCCCGTGACGATCGACTGCCGTCCGCTGTGGCGCTGGCGGCGCTTCACCACCGATCTGCCACCGGACGCCGGACTCCGCTGCTGCCTGGGCCGTCCCATATATGGGAGGTAATCGGTGAAGGTGCGCTCCATCATCATCTGGACAGCGGTCGCCTTGATAGGCGCCGCCGGCTGGGGCGTGCTCGCCCTGTCCAGGGGTGAGAACGTCAACGCGGTCTGGTTGCTCGCCGCCGCACTCGGCTCGTACGCCATCGCCTACCGCTTCTACGCCCGGTTCATCCAGCGCAAGGTCCTCCGCACCGACGACCGGCGGGCGACGCCCGCCGAACGGCTCGACAACGGCATCGACTACCAGCCCACCGACCGGCGGATCCTGTTCGGTCATCACTTCGCCGCCATCGCCGGGGCGGGCCCGCTGGTCGGGCCGGTGCTGGCGGCCCAGATGGGCTACCTGCCCGGCACCATCTGGATCGTGGCCGGCGTGATCTTCGCCGGGGCGGTGCAGGACATGGTGATCCTGTTCTTCTCCATGCGCCGCAACGGGCGCAGCCTCGGTCAGATGGCCCGCGACGAGATCGGGCCGGTCGGCGGGGTGGCGGCGCTGATCGCGGTCTTCGCCATCATGATCATTCTGCTGGCGGTGCTGGCGCTGGTCGTGGTGAACGCGCTGGCGCAGTCGCCGTGGGGCGTGTTCTCGATCGCGATGACGATCCCGATCGCCCTGTTCATGGGCTTCTACCTGCGGGTGCTCCGGCCGGGCAAGGTCGTGGAGGTCTCGGTCATCGGCGTCGCGCTGCTGATCCTCGCCATCGTCGCCGGCGGGTGGGTGCAGGACTCGAGCTGGGCCGGGGTCTTCACGCTGAGCCCTTCGGCGCTGGCGCTGTGGCTGATCGCGTACGGGTTCATCGCGGCGGTGCTGCCGGTGTGGATGCTGCTCGCGCCGCGCGACTACCTGTCGACGTTCATGAAGATCGGCACGATCGCGCTGATGGCGGTCGGCATCCTGGTCACGATGCCGGCGATGCAGAACACCGCGTTCACCGAGTTCGCGTTCAACGGCAAGGGGCCGGTGTTCGCCGGGTCGCTGTTCCCGTTCGTGTTCATCATCATCGCCTGCGGCGCGCTGTCCGGGTTCCACGCGCTGATCTCCTCCGGCACGACCCCGAAGATGATCCAGAAGGAGTCCCAGGTACGGATGATCGGCTACGGCTCCATGCTGATGGAGTCGTTCGTGGCGGTCATGGCCATCGCCGCGGCCTCCATCCTGAGCCCCGGCCTCTACTTCGCGATGAACTCGCCCGCGGGAGTGCTCGGCGCCACGGTCCAGACGGCGTCCGAGGCGGTCACCAACATGGGCTTCGTCATCACGCCGCAGGAACTCCAGGCGGCCGCGGCGGCGGTCCAGGAGGAGACCCTGATCGCCCGTACCGGAGGAGCGCCCACGCTGGCCGTCGGCATCTCGGAGATCTTCTCCGGGTTCCTCGGCGGCGCCGCGCTGAAGGCCTTCTGGTACCACTTCGCGATCATGTTCGAGGCGCTGTTCATCCTCACCACGGTCGACGCCGGCACCCGCGTGGGCCGGTTCATGCTGCAGGACACGCTGGGCAACGTGTGGAAGCCGATGCGCAAGGTCAGCTGGTGGCCGGGGCTCCTCGCGACCAGCGCGATCGTGGTGGGGGCCTGGGGCTACTTCCTCTACCAGGGCGTCAACGATCCGCTGGGCGGCATCAACCAGCTCTTCCCGCTGTTCGGCATCGCCAACCAGTTGCTCGCGGCGGTGGCGCTCACCGTCGCCACCACGCTGCTGATCAAGAGCGGGCGGCTGAAATGGGCCTGGGTGACCGGTGTCCCGCTGGCGTGGGACGTCGCGGTCACGCTGACGGCGAGCTACCAGAAGGTGTTCTCGCCCGACCCCGGCCTCGGGTTCTTCGCCCAGCGCGACCGCTACCAGACCGCACTCGACCAGGGAGAGGTCCTGGCCCCGGCCAAGTCGATCGGCGACATGGAACGGGTCGTCTTCAACTCCACCGTCGACGGCGTCCTGGCCGCGCTGTTCGCGATCCTCATCATCATCGTGATCGTGGACGCCGCACGGGTCTGGATCGTCGCGATCCGCTCCCGGGCGCCGCTGCCCGACACGGAGGCCCCGTACGAGGAGTCGAAGATCGTGGCGCCGGCCGGGCTCATCGCGACGCGTGAGGAGCGCGAGCTGATGGCCGGCGCGGCCGGTCCTCCGAAGGGAGACTGACGCGGGGCGGGCAGGGCGGGCGCCTTTCCCGGCGGCGACCCGCCCTGCCGGTCCGGTCAGGCCAGCAGCCCGGCTATCTCGGCGATGGTGGCCCGCTGATTCTTGATCATCTCTTTCGCCAGGCGCAGGGTCGGCTGGTGTCTGCCCTGGTCGAGCACCTTCTCGGCCATCTCGGTGCCGGAGGCCAGGTGTCTCGACAGCACCGTCAGCCAGGACTTGTCGAACTCCACGCCCGACATCCCTTCCAGCACCTTGATCTGCTCGGCCGACAGCATGCCGGGCATGGAGTGCGCGACCTTCGCGTCGTCCGGCGGCACCTTCCGCTTCCACTCGCGCAGCCAGGACGCCATCTTGTCGATGTCGGCCTGCTCCAGGGCGATCAGCCTCCCGCCCAGATCCTGCACGTACAGGTTGTCCGCCCGGCCCTCCGCCAGTCCGGCGAGCTGGATGGTCTGCCGGTGGTGTGGGATCATCTCCTGGGAGAACCGGATGTCGGCCTCCCCGTACGCGGCCTGCGCGGCGGGCAGCGGTTCTCCGGTGGCGGGCGCGCACGCGGCGGACGCGGGCACGCACAGGGCCAAGGCGGCGATCAGCAGGCGGGTCCGCACCCGCATCAGCTCCCCTCGATGGTTCGATCACTCCGAGGTACGCGCCGGTTGCGGAGAAAGTTCACGATTGGTTCTGAGCCCTCGGTGGATCCAGTCGTACGCGACGGCCATGGGTGAGGGCTCGGGGTCGAGGCCCCGTACGGCCGCGACCAGCTCCCAGTAGCGCGCGGCGCGCGGATCGTGCCGGTCGAAGGCGCGCAGGACCTCGTCGCGGTCGCCGCCCATGACGGCGAGGGCGCGTTCGAGCACCGGGACCGCTTCGGGCGCGGCGGGCGAGACCCCCGCCTCGACCGCCCGCAGCGCCTCCTCCGCCATGGCCGCGCTCTCCCGCTGCCACGTCCCATGGTCGTACGGGCGGTCCCAGAAGTCCGCGGACGTCTCCCGCAGGTTGCGCCGGAACCCGTCGTCGGCCAGCAGGTCCATCAGCTCCAGCCACGCGTCGAGCTGGGCGGCCGTGGGGTCCTCGGGCAGCTCGGGGGCCATGCACGCGCGCATGTCCGCCAGCCACTCCCGCTGGGCGGGGCTGCCGCCCACGTCGTCGATGAACGTGTCCAGCAGCGTCTCCATCTCGGCCGCGCCCAGCCGCCCGAGGGTGTGCAGCCGGCGCAGGTCCTCGTCGGCGGGGTCGTCCTTGGCGAGGGTGGCGCGCAGCACGGCCCGGGTCCGCTGCAGCGCGGTGAGCTGGGTCTCCACGGCCCGCAGGTGAAGGGCGAGCACGTCCTTGAGCCCGCGCCGCCCCAGCGAGCGGATCGTGGCCAGGTCGACGCCGATCTCCCGCAGGGTGCGTACGAGCTCCAGGTGGACGCGGTGCTCGTCGGTGTAGCGGCGGTAGCCCGAGGGGGTGCGGCCGGGCGCGGGCAGCACGCCCTCGTCGGAGTAGAACCGGATGGTCTTGACGGAGAGACCGGTCAGCTGCGCCAGCTTGCCGATCGAATAATCCATTTGAGTCTCCTGTTACGGGAGACTTTAGCTTAGCCCGCATGGCGAAGAACAAGGTGACCAGGGTCGTCACCATGCACCTGAACGCGGGCGAGGCCGGCCCGGCGACCGTCGGCAAGGACCTCGGCCCGCTCGGCATCAACCTCATGCAGTTCTGCAAGCAGTACAACGAGCTGACCGCCGGCCGGCGCGGCTACGTGATACCGGCCGTGGTCACGGTCTACGAGGACCGGGCCTTCGACATCACCGTCAAGCAGCCCACCACGGCCTCGCTGATCCGCCAGGTGACCGGGCTGAACGGCGGCAGCCCCCGCCCCGGCCACCAGAGCGGCGGCGTCGTCACCACGGCCCAGCTCAGGCAGGTGGCCGAGGCCAAACTGCCCGACCTCAACACCGACGACCTCGACCAGGCGGTCAAGATCGTGGCGGGCACGGCCAGGTCCATGGGGCTGGACGTCAAGGACTGATTGTCGTCCCCGGCGGTTATCGTGGGCGGGGTGACCGGCGATGAGACGCGCGACGAGGTGCGGCTGACCAATCTCGACCAGCCGCTGTTCGACGGGGCTGACGCGACCAAGCGTGATCTGGTCGACTACCTCGACGCGGTACGCGACCGCATCCTGCCCGCGCTGCGCGGGCGGGCGCTGTCGGTCATGCGGGTGCGGCCGGGGCAGGCGCCCTTCATGCAGAAGAACCTCCCCAAGTACGCCCCCTCGTGGATCCGCACGGTGACCATCTGGGCGGAGGCGTCGCACCGCCAGGTCTCCTACGCGCTCTGCGACGACCGGCGGACGCTGCTCTGGTTCGCCAACCAGCGGGCCGTCGAATACCACCCCGCCCTGCTCGTCGGCGACCACTTCACGCACCTGGTGCTCGACCTCGACCCGCCGGAGGGCGGCGACTTCTCGCTGGTGGTGCGGGCCGCCGGGCTGATCAGGGAGGCGCTCGCCCAGGCCGGGCTGTCCGGGGCGGTCAAGACCTCCGGGGCCAAGGGCCTGCACGTGTTCGTGCCGGTCGTGGCCGGGATCTCCATGGAGGACCTGGCCGCGGCCACCCGGGCCGTCGCCGCGCGGGCCGAGCGGCTCGACCCCGCCCTGGCCACCACCGCGTTCATCAGGGAAGACCGCCAGGGCAAGGTGTTCCTCGACTCGACCAGGGCCGGCGGGGCCACCGTGGTGGCCGCCTACAGCCCGCGGATCAGGCCCGGGACGCCCGTCTCGTTCCCGGTCGGGTGGGACGAGCTCGACCGGGTGACGCCACGCGACTTCACCATCAGGACCGCCCCCGGCCTGCTCGGCGACGGCGACCCGTGGGCCGCTGGGCTGCCTTCGCCGCAGTCGCTGCCCGCCGACCTGATCGAGGAGGGCCACACCATCCCGGTCGCCCGCGTCCAGGCCATGCACGAGGGCAAACGCCGGGCCGCCCGCGCCCGGCGCGGCGAGTGATCAGCCGTCCAGGACGCGCGCCAGCTCGCCGCTCGACGTGACGCGGACGAACCTCAGGTGCCCGTACGCCGGATCCACGGCGGCCTTCGCGTACCGCTCGCGGTATTCGTCATGCTTCACCCACGCCCAGCGCAGGATCGACTCGTCCTTCGTGAACAGGAACCGGAACCTCTCCCGGTTTCCGTTCCACAACTCCGCCCCGGTGGCCATCCGGCGCAGCGTCCTGGCCGTGAGCCTGCGCATCACCGTGGCCCTCGGCGGATCCACCCAGACCACGGTGTCACTGCGCGACCACACCAGCTCCCGCACGGCCGAGTAGTTCCCGTCGACCACCCACCCGTCGCCCGCGGTGAACGCGTCGACCTCGGCCCGGAACTCGTCCACGGGGCGCGGGGTCCAGCCCGGCATGTGGAAGATCGAGTCCAGCTCCAGCCACGGCACACCCAGCCTCCCGGCCAGCTCCGCCGCCACCGTCGACTTGCCCGACCCGGAGTTGCCCACGACAGAGATGCGACGCACCGGAAGAATGTACTCCCATCCCCGGCTCCCCCGCTTCACCAGCCCACGGCCCAAATGGTCTTCACTCGTCAGGCGCTCCGCGCCCTCACAGCTCAGACGTCTCCTTGAGGCGCCTCCGGCGCAAACCCCGCGCCTTCGGCGCCCTCGCGCGTGCCGCGGGCCGCCGGAATCAGAGCGAGCCGGGTAAGCCCGTCTTCCGACGGCTCCCCATCAAGGGTCCGCGCGCGTTCGTCGAATCCCACGGCCGACAGGGCACGCGAAGGCGCCGCAGGCGCTGGGGTTGCGCCGCAGGCGCCTCATCGGAGCGCCTGAGCTGAGACGGCGCGGAGCGCCTGGGGGCGAAGCCCTTGTGTACGCCTCGATTCGGTTCGGATGTATGTGACCGGCCGGGTCCACGTGTCACATGGTCAGAGCACGATGCACGGGAAGCCTGGATCACCCGTTCCCGGCTCTGCACGCGTTGGGCACGTGCCGACACAGGACCGGGACTCTGCTCTTCGCGTCGAGGAGCACCCGGGCACCGAGCGGCTCGTCAAGCTCGATCACGCCCTGGCCGGACATACCCACACCGGCACAGAAGCCGAGTTGACGCGGCCCGTGGACGTCGAACCCCAGGACCACCACGTCCGGCTCCTCACGAACTCTCAACCTGACGTCCCTCGGCTTTCCTGTGCATGAGCCGTACTCGTAGCTCACCAGCAGCGTGCGCTCGTCCAGCGCCTCGACGGCCCTGACATCGCCGATCAGGCTGCCGACCGCGCCCTCGATGGTCCCGACCGCTTCCTGGTCGACCGCCACCTGATCGATCGGGCCAGGCAGATCCGAGAAGTACAGCCGCCAGGCGGGCACGGTCGCCATGCCGCGCAGGGTCTTCAGCCGCATGGTGGTGAAGGTGGCGCCGGTCAAGTGATATGTCTCGTCCTCGGGGAAGTTCGTCTCCGTTCCCCAAGGAGAGACGGTCAGGAGCGCCTCTCGCGCACCTATCACCGGAGCCCGCATGGTGGCCCCGTCATCCCAGCGGATCTGCGTCTCAGGCGGCGTGGCGGGAAGCGGGCCGGCTACGACCCAGCCGTACTCCTCATCCTGCCGGATCCGCTCGACCACCCTCGGCGGTATAGCGGCAAGGTCCTCAAGCGGGACGAAACCCTCGCGCCAGATATCGGCCGCGCCGCTGGTACGCCAGGTCCACACGGCGCGTGCGGCGTGATCTTCGAACGCGAGCGGTCCGGTCAGGAGATGACCGCCGCTGAGCACCAGCACCGCCGCCAGGAGTGTGGTGGCCAATCGCAGCATTCAGCGATCTTGACAGAGTGTCGCTTCCCACGTCGGCAACATGATTCATTACTTTAAGTGATTCTCATGTCACAATAAGTGGCATGCCGTCTCCCCCACACGACGCCCTCATCCAAATGATCAGTGAACGTCCCCAACTGGCCGTGGACATCCTGCGCGACCTCATGGGCGTCGACGTGCCCGTCACCCCGCTGATCCGTGTGGAGGACAGCACGTTCAACACTCGGCCCTCCGGCGACTTCGAGGCCGACCTGGTCCTCGTCATGGGCCCGCCCCAGAGCCCCGCCCACGCCATCATCGTGGAGATCCAGCAAGACAAGTCCAAGGCACCCCACCAACTCGCCCGCTACGCCGCCGCGCTGTGGCTGCTGCTCGGCTGCGACGTCACCGTCCTGGTGATCTGCCCCGACCGTGCGGCCGCCGCCTACTACGTCCAGCCGATCGACTCCGGCCTGACCGGATACCGCCTCCAGGCCCACGTGCTGGGACCGGACGACATCCCCGCCATCACCGACCCCCACCAGGCCGCCGCCCAGCCCGGACTGGCGGCCATGGTCCACGGCCGCGCCCGAGATCCGGCGCCTCCTGGAGGAGATCATGAAATCCACCACCTGGCCCGTCTACAGCCCTTTCGCGCGCGAACACTTCGGCCGCGGCCTCGAAGAAGGCCAAGCCCGAGGCAAAGTCGAGGGCAAAGCCGAAGGTAAGGCAGAAGGCAAGGCTGAAGAGGCCGCACGCCTGGTGCTGCTGCTCCTGGAAACCCGCGGCCTCGACATCCCGGACGACCCCCGGCCCGCATCACCGCCTGCGC
The DNA here is from genome assembly GCF_055585125.1 of Nonomuraea sp. NPDC054003. NCBI lineage: Bacteria > Bacillati > Actinomycetota > Actinomycetes > Streptosporangiales > Streptosporangiaceae > Nonomuraea > Nonomuraea sp. NPDC054003. Next base: position 150,193 of record NZ_JBVJKR010000013.1, on the reverse strand, counting down.
CGACCTCGACCAGCTCGAAACCTGGGCCACCCGGGCCATCACCGTCCAGACCCTCGACGACCTGTTCGACTGACCCGGCAGGCGTCACCGGTAGACCGCGAACACCTTGTTCGAGTTGAACACCTCGGTCTCCACGAACGCCGACCACTGCGGCGCCGGCCGGCCGAGCGCCTCCATGGCCGCCACCAGGGGGAACCAGTTGAGCAGCTCGTGCTGCCCCGCCGCCTCGACGTCGGCCAGCGTGGTGGCGCGCCACACGTCCAGGTCGCCCTTGACGAGGGCCTCGTACAGGCGGGCGTCGGCGGGCGTGTCGGGCCACATCCGCCAGGTGCGGTCGCACAGGAAGGCGTGCGACCAGCTGGAGGAGGCGAGCAGCGCGATCCGCCACGGCGACTCGGCGCAGAGCCGCGCCACCTCCGCCCCGACCTGCATCAGCCGGGCGGGCGACGGCGACGGCGGGTCCAGCTCGCGCTTGTCCCCGATCTCGCTCATGAAGCCGCGGTAGCTGACGACCCGCCGGCCGTAGCAGTTGATCGGGAACGGGATGACCGGGTAGTCGAAGCCGGTGCGGTGGTAGTCCAGATAGAGGATGGCGTTCAGGAACGCGTGCGGCAGCCCCGGATGGTGCGCCTGCTTGTAGGCGTAGGCCACGTCGACGCCGCGTTCCAGCAGCCCGGAGGCGAGATGCCGGGCGATGTCGGGCCGGCCGCGCACCCGGAAGGTGGTGTCGTACGGTTCGTCCCACACGTTCGGCTTGCCCTGCATGTCCGCCGAGTAGCCGGCCTGCGCCCAAGGCCGGAGCTCCAGGTCGGGGTAGGCGAGCACCGCGTAGGGCGGGATGAGGTCCTCGTGGAAGTTCTCGTACTGGTCGTCGCCCCAGATCAGGACGGCGTCGGGATTGAAGTCGTCGATAGCGGCCCGTACCTGCTCGAAGCCCTTGATCAGAGCCTCGCGGTGCTCCGCGGCACCGGTGGCGCCGCCGTCGTCGCCCCACTCGCGGCGGGCGTTCGCGGTCCAGTTGGCGGGGTCCTTCACCTCGGCGGGGATGCCGGGGTCGGCCATGGTGCGCCGTAAGAGGCCGGCCATGTCCGCGTCCGTGCCGCTGAACGGAGGGTAGTGCGTGACGCCGACGCCCAGGACTTCGCCCATTCCGGGCCCTCCAGGATTTCGAAGTGGATCTGTATTATCATCCACCATAAATATCTACGTTTCGAATAACCAGGGGGCCGCGTGGCCGAAGAGCCCGGTTTCCAGGACGTCGAGTGGCAGGTCGCCCGCGCGGCGGACGAGCACGGCCCGGAGTTCGACCCCGACCTGCTGAAGCTCACCCTCACCCTCTACCGCGCGATGTCGTCGTTCGACCGGGCCGGCACCGCCGAGCTGGCGCCCCACGGGCTGACAGTAAGCCAGCTCAACATCCTCACCGTCCTGCACCGCGCCGACCGGCCGCTCAACATGGGCGAGCTGGCCCAGGCCATCTCGGTGCGCCCGGCCAACCTGACGAGCGTGGTCGACGGGCTGGTGGCGCGGTCGTACGTGGAGCGGCGGGTCAACCCCGGCGACCGCCGCTCGTTCCTGGTGGCCAACACGGAGGCGGGCGAGCGGTTCCTGGCGGGGTTCCTGCCGTCCCACTGGCGCTACCTGGACGCGATCGCCTGGCAGCTCAGCGGCGACGAGCGCCGCACGCTCACCGCGCTGCTGGCCAAGCTGCGCGGGTCCATCGAGACCGCCCAGGTGGTGGCGCCGTGACCGTCGACGTCCACACGCACGCGATCCCGCGCGACCTGCCGCGCCTGTCCGAGAGGTACGCGGGAGCCTGGCCCGGCCTGCGGGCCACCGGACCGTGCACGGCCGACCTCCAGTTGGGCGGCCGGTTCTTCCGCGCCCTCGACGACCGCTGCTGGGACACCGGGCGGCGGCTCGCCGACATGGCGGCCGAAGGCGTGACCTCCCAGGTGGTGTCCCCGATCCCGGTCACGTTCGGCTACGGACTCCCGGTCGACGGCGCGATCGAGCTCTCCCGCGCGCAGAACGAGTGGATCGCCGGTCTCGTCGCCGCCGAGCCCCGCCGCTTCACCGGGCTCGGCACGGTGCCGCTGCAGGAGCCGGACGTCGCCGCCGCCATGGTCGGCGAGTGCGTCGACGGGCTCGGGCTGGCCGGCGTCGAGATCGGCACCAACGTCGACGGCCGCCCGCTCGACGACCGGGCGCTGGACGTCTTCTACGCGGCCGTCGCCGAACGCGACGCGGTGCTGTTCGTGCACCCCTGGCAGGTGCTGGGCGCCGACCGGCTCGGCGCGCACGGGCTGCTGTACGCGGTCGGCATGCCGGCCGAGACCGCCGCCGCGGCCGCCACGCTTATCCTCGGCGGCGTCCTGGACCGGCACCCGGGCCTGCGGGTCGTGCTCGCGCACGGCGGCGGCGCGCTGCTCGCCATGCTGCCGCGTATCGAACGGTGCGTGGCCATGCTCCCCGGCGTCCGGGCGCCCGAACGACCGGTGCGGGAGTATCTGCGCCGGTTCTGGTACGACTCGCTCGTCTACGACCCCGGCACACTCCGCACGCTCGTCGAGACCGTCGGCGCCGACCGCGTCATGGTCGGCACCGACTACCCCTTCCCCATCGCCGAACGCCCCGCCGGAGCCGCCCTGGCCCCGGCCGGCCTCGCCCCCGACCAGGAACGTGCGGTCCGCACCGGGACCGCCGCCGACCTCTTCCCAGGTGGTGTCCATGCCTCTCGTTGAAGTCACACTCATCCAGGGCCGTCCGGCCGAGAGCATCCGCGCGCTGATCTCCAACGTCACCGAGGCCGTCGTCGCCTCCGTCGGCTCACCCAAGGAGAGCGTCCGCGTGATCGTACGGGAGATCCCGCCGACCCACTGGGCCGCGGGCGACGTCACGATCGCCGAGAGGGGGCCGCGCTCATGACCGGCTTCTACGGTCACGTCATCGACGGCGAGGAGACCGGATCCCTCGACGGGCGGCGGATGCCCAGCGTCGACCCGTGGACGCGGGAACCGTGGGCCGAGGTCGCGCTCGGCGGGGCCGACGACGCCGCGCGGGCGGTAGCGGCGGCCCGGCGGGCGTTCGACGAGGGGCCGTGGCCCCGGATGGGGTTCGCCGAGCGCGGCAGGCTCCTGCACCGGCTCGCCGACCTCGTCGAGGAGCACCGCGCCGAGCTGAGCCTGGCCGACACCCGCGACATGGGCAAACCGGTCGCCCAGAGCGGCCACGACGTGCTGCGCGCCGCCGCCAACCTCCGCTTCTTCGCCGACCACGCCCGCCTGTCGACCGGGCAGGCGCTGCCGATGGACTCCGGCCACCACGCCTACACCCGCTACGAGCCCGCCGGCGTCGCCGCCGCCATCGCGCCGTGGAACTTCCCGCTCATGCTGGAGTCGTGGAAGATCGCCCCCGCGCTGGCCTGGGGCAACACGGTCGTGCTCAAGCCCGCCGAGGACACCCCGGTCTCCGCCACGCTCCTGGCCAGGCTCGCGCTCGAAGCCGGGCTGCCGCCGGGCGTGCTCAACGTCGTGCACGGCTACGGCCCCGACTCCGCCGGCCAGGCGCTCACCGAGGACCCGCGGGTCGACCGCGTCACGTTCACCGGCGAGTCCGCGACCGGCCGCGCCATCACCCGCGCCGCCGCCGCCAACCTCACCCCGGTCAGCCTGGAGCTCGGCGGCAAGGGCGCCAACCTGGTGTTCGCCGACGCCGACCTCGACAACGCCGTCCACTGGTCCGCCGAGGCGATTTTCCGCAACGCCGGCCAGGTGTGCCTGGCCGGCAGCAGGCTCTACGTCGAGCGGGCCGTCTACGGCGAGTTCCTGGACCGGTTCGTCAAGAAGGCCGAGTCGCTCCGCACCGGCGACCCCAAGGACCCGGCCACCGAACTCGGCCCGCTCGCCAGCGAGTCCCACTTCGCCAAGGTCCGCTCGTACGTCGAGAACGCGCCCGGCACGATGCTGACCGGCGGGCTCGGCGACGGCTGGTCGGTCCGGCCGACCGTGCTCGCGGACGTCGACCCGTCCGCCCGCCACTGGCGCGAGGAGATCTTCGGCCCGGTGGTCGTCGTCCAGCCCTTCGACACCGAGGCCGAGGCCGTCACCGCGGCCAACGCGACCCGCTACGGGCTGAACGCCATGCTGTTCACCGAGAACGTCAACCGCGCCCACCGCGTCTCGGCGGCGCTCCGCGCGGGCACGGTCTGGCTCAACTGCTTCTTCATCAGAGACCTACGGGCCCCGTTCGGCGGCGTCGGCGACTCGGGCATCGGCCGGGAGGGCGGCGACTTCAGCCGCGAGTTCTTCACCGAGCCGAAGGCGGTGGTCATGCAGATCGCGGACGCGTGATCGCGGGCGCCTATCTCGGCGAGATGCTCGTACGCAACCACGGGTGGCGCTGGCGGTACGACACCGACCGGCAGGCCGCCACCGTGGAGAGTCCCGACGGGCGGTGGGCCGGCTACCCGCACGACAAGGTCGCCAAGCGCGTCCGCAAGGGCGACCGTCACGACCTCGCGGTCTTCTACGCCTTCGCCGGCACCGGCGAGGCGCCCCCCGGCACCGAGGCGCGCGAGGTCAGGCCGCCGTGGTGGCGGCGCGGTTGATCGGGAAGCGGCCTCGCGGAGTTGTCGGAGGGCGGCGGTAGCCTCGCGGGCATGGGTGAGCCAGAAGCATCGGATCTGCTGGAGCAGCACCGGGTCGCCCTGACGGGTTACTGCTACCGGATGCTCGGGTCGCCGTTCGAGGCGGAGGACGCGGTGCAGGAGACCCTGGTGCGCGCCTGGCGGAGTCTCGACCGGTTCGACGAGAGCCGTGCGCCGATGCGGTCGTGGCTCTACGCCATCGCCACCAACGTCTGTCTCGACCTGCTGCGGGGCGCGCGGCGCCGGGCCCGGGCGATCGACCTCGGCCCGTCCGCGCAGGCCGGGCCCGACCTCGGTGAGCCGCTCCCCCACAGCGCGTTCGTCGAGCCGGTCCCCGACGCCCGCGTGCTGCCTGCCGGCGGCGATCCGGCGGAGCTGGCCGCGCGGCGTGACACGATCCGGCTGGCGTTCGTCGCCGCGCTGCAGCAACTGCCGCCCCGGCAGCGGGCGGTGCTGATCCTGCGCGACGTGCTGTGCTGCAGAGCTGACGAGGTCGCCCGGCTGCTCGACACCTCCGTCGCGTCCGTCACCAGCGCGCTGCAACGCGCCCGGTCGAAGCTGCGGGCCGCCTCCGTGAGCCCCGACGAGCCCCACCCTCCGCTCGACCAGGCGCAGCGGCGGCTCCTCGCCCGTTACTGCGACGCCTTCGAGCGGTACGACATCGAGGCCATGGTGGCGCTGCTGCACGAGGACGTCGTCATGTCGATGCCGCCGTTCCCGTGGTGGCTGCGCGGGCGGGCGGAGATCCGCCGGACGCTGCTCGCCGCCGGGCACCCCTGCGCGGGCGCACGCCTCGTGCCGACCGCGGCCAACGGCTCGCCCGCGTTCGCCCAGTATCTGCCGGGACCTGACGGCAGGCTTGAGCGGTTCGCGCTCGTGACCCTCACCCTGTCCGGCGGGCTGATCACGGAGGTGACGACCCACCTCGACGCCGACCGGCTGTTCCCGCTGTTCGGCCTGCCCGGTGTGCTGGAGCGATGAGTTTCCGCCCTCCGCGCCGTATGACCTGTGTACCCCGGTGACGGTCACCGGGGCGGCGACGAAGGGACGACCCGATGGCGGGCTATGTGGCTGTGAACGGCGTGCGCACCTGGTACGACGAGCGCGGCGAAGGGGAGCCGCTGGTGCTGCTGCACGGCGGTTTCTCCGACAGCAGGGACTTCCACGGCAACCTCGGCGCGCTGGCCGGCCGTTTCCGGGTGCTGCTGCCCGAACGCCGCGGCCACGGTCACACGGCCGACGTGCCGGGGCCGATCACGGTCGAGTTGATGGCGCAGGACACCATCGCGTTCCTGGACGAGGTCGTCGGCGGGCCGGTGCGGCTCGTCGGCTACAGCGCCGGTGCGACCGTGGCGCTGTGGGTGGCCGTGCGCCGCCCCGACCTCGTCGACCGGCTTGTCCTGATCAGTGGCGCCTTCGACATGGAGGGCATGATCGTGCGGCCCTCCGGTGAGGGGCCGCTGCCTCCGCCCCTGGTGGAGGCGTACGCGGAGGTCTCCCCTGACGGCGCCGACCATCTTCCGGTGGTGGTGGCCAAGATCGTGCGGGCGGTGGCCGAGGAACGCGGGCTGAAGCCGGCTGATCTCGGTGCCGTGACCTGTCCGGCGCTGGTCATGGCCGCCGACGACGACATCGTGACGCTGGAGCACACCGTGGAGCTGTACCGGAGCCTGCCCGACGGCTATCTGACCGTCGTCCCCGGCACGTCCCACACCCTCCTCCAGGAGAAGCCCGACTGGTGCACCAGAGTGGTCGAGGACTTCCTGGCCACCGGCCCCCAGCCCACCTGGATGCCTCTCCGAAGGTCACCGGCAAGCCCCAGCTGATCTCCCGTACCGACGCCACCCTGGGCAGCCGCTAAACCGCTTTTTCCGCGTCGGGGGCCGTTGGTAGGGTGCCCGGGTTGCACCGCTTGGGGAGGATGGCTCGCGACGATGCAGACAGCAGATGCCACGCGTGCGGTGGCCGCGGCCACGTCGGTCGCCTCGTCACTCGGCCTGACGGCGGACGACGCGATCGTTCTGCACGACTCGAACGCGCTCACCCTGCGTCTGCTGCCCTGTGACGTCGTGGCCCGGGTGGCGCCCGTGGCGCAGCCGGTCGCGCGGTTCGAGGTCGAGCTCGCGCAACGGCTCGTCGAGGCAGGGTGCCCGGTGGCCGCGCTCGACCCCCGGGTGGAGCCACGCGTCCATGAGCGTGACGGTTTGATGGTCACGCTGTGGACCTACCACGAACCCGTGTCACGCCGGGAGATCCCACCGGCCGACTACGCCGACGCGCTCGGGCGGCTGCATGCCGGCATGCGCAAGCTCGACGTCCCGGCGCCGCACTTCACGGACCGGGTCGAGCAGGCTCAGCGGCTCGTGGCGAGCCGCGACCGTACTCCGGCGCTCGCCGACGCCGACCGGGAGCTGCTCGCCGGCACGCTGAGCAGCCTGAAACGGGCGATCGGCGAACGCGGCGGCGCCGAGCAGCTGCTGCACGGCGAGCCGCACCCGGGCAACGTGCTCACCACGAGGAACGGCCTGCTGTTCGTCGACCTCGAGACGTGCTGCCGCGGACCTGTCGAGTTCGACCTCGCCCACGCGCCCGAAGAGGTCGGCGAGCACTACCCGGGTGTCGACCAGGACTTGCTGCGCGAGTGCCGGATCCTCATGCTGGCGATGATCACAACCTGGCGCTGGGATCGGGGCGACCAGCTCCCCGACGGACGCCGGCTGGGCACGGAGTGGCTCGGACAGATCCGCGCGGCGCTCGCGTGAGTCAGAAGGCCCCGCTGTAGGCGTTGAGTGCGGGCTGGCCGCCGAGGTGGGCGAACAGGACGTTGGAATCCTTGGGGATGTCGCCGTTCCGTACGAGGTCGATGAGCCCGGCCATGGACTTGCCCTCGTAGACGGGGTCGAGGATCACCCCTTCCAGGTTCCCGGTGAGCCGGATGGCGTCGGTCGTTGACCGTACGGGAACGCCGTAGAGGTCGCCCGCCCACCCCTGCAGCAGCGTGATCTCGTCGTCGCGCAGGTCGCGGCCCAGGCCGATCAGCTCGGCGGTGGCGCGGGCGATCTTCTCCACCTGGGCCCGCGTCTCGGCGGGCTTGGCGGAGGCGTCGATGCCCAGGACGCGGCGCGGGCGGTCCTGACCGGCGAAACCGGCGATCATCCCGGCCTGGGTGCTGCCGGTCACGCTGCACACCACGATGGTGTCGAAGAAGACGCCCAGCTCGCGCTCCTGCTGCCGCACCTCGTACGCCCAGTTGGCGAAGCCGAGCCCGCCGAGCGGATGGTCGGAGGCGCCCGCCGGGATGGCGTACGGGGTGCCGCCCGAGGATCGGACGCCTTCGATGGCGTCGGTCCAGCTGTCCTTGTAGCCGATGCCGAAGTCGGCCTCGACGAGCCGGACCTGCGCGCCCATGATCCTCGACAGCAGGATGTTGCCCACCTTGTCGTTGACCGCGTCGGGCCAGTCGACCCAGCTCTCCTGTACGAGGACGGCCTTCAGCCCGAGCTTGGCCGCCACCGCCGCGACCTGCCTGGTGTGGTTGGACTGCACGCCGCCGATGGTCACCAGCGTGTCGGCGCCCTGCCGGAGCGCATCGGGGATCAGGTACTCCAGCTTGCGGGTCTTGTTGCCGCCGAAGGCCAGGCCGCTGTTGCAGTCTTCGCGCTTGGCCCAGATCCGCGCCCCGCCCAGGTGGTCGCTGAGCCGCTCCAGGGGGTGGACGGGGCTGGGGCCGAAGGTCAGGGGGTAGCGCTCGAAGTCGTCGATGGACACGCCGCAGCTCCTCGGGTTGGCGATGTGCAATATATTGCATGCATCATTCGGCCAACTGTCAAGAGCGGTCTCACTCCCGCAGGATGGCCCACAGCAGGTAGACGACGCACAGGAGCCCGGGAACGGCCAGGAAGAGGACGATGACGGCGGGCAGTTCCGCCCAGCCCACCAGGCAACTCAAGCTCACCGAACTCACCAGGCCGATCATGGCGACGGATCGGTACCGGTCCTGTCCTGGTTCAGTCACTGTCTCGTCCTTTCGGGGGGCGGATCGGGTCAGAGCAGGCGCCTGATCTCGCCGTACGCGCGGTAGAAACCGCCGCGGCCGGCGAGCGCACTCCCTCGATCAGGTAGCGGGCGCCCGCTTCGCGGATGTCCTTCGGGAACTGTACGTTCCACGACTCGTAGCCGGGGCTGACCACGCGGACCCGGAGCCGCTCGCCGTCCCTGACGCACTCCACCACCACGCCGTCGCCCCCGCCGGAGGTCTCCAGGACCACCTCGTGCACGGCCCCCAGCACCGTGGAGGGCTCGACGACCTCCAGCGACGCCGCCGCCTTGACGTCCAGAGGCTGCGGCACGTCGCCCGCGCGGGCCGCCGCGATGGCCGCCTCACCGGCTGGTGACGATGTAGAGCCGGTCGTCCAGGAACTGCATGGAGAACGCCGAGCCGCAGCCCGTGGCGAGCTTCCACAGCCGTTCGCCTGAGGCGTCGAAGCAGTAGACCGAGGACTGGTTGTCGCCCGCGAAGACGTGACGCCCGCCCGGCGAGGTCGCGCAGGAGTAGACGGCGCCGTCGCACTGGTAGACCGCCTCCACCCGGCCGTCCCCCTTGGCCAGGCGGTGCACGGTGCGGCGGGCCGTGCCTGCGTAGATCCAGAAGTCGTCGGCCACGATGCACTTGACGCCGTCGGGCAGCCGGAAGCGGCCGGTCACGGTGCCGGAGTGGGTGACGGTGCAGACGTCGCCGCGCTGGTTGCCGACCCAGCAGCGCTCGCCCTCCACGAAGATGCCGAACGCGGGCGCGCCGCTGTCGAAGCGCCACAGGACCGGCGCCTGCCGGGCGGTCGAGCGGGTGCTGGTGATGGCGCGGCGGGTCACGGCCCGGTGCTGCCGCACCCCGCGCACGGCGGGCGCGTAGCCCTTGCGGGTCTTCTCGCCGATCTTCTTCGCCGCGGTGGGGAAGGCGGTGACCTTCGTCTGGCCGGCCTTCATGTCCGTGCTTCTCCAGACTCGCCGGGCTTGATCAATGCCTGGAGACTAGAGCACCTGGGCGACAGAAACGGCGACGACGTCAGTCGGTGTCCGGGACGTAGGTCAGGTTGAGAACCCCGGTCTGGAACGTCTGGGACTCGACCAGCTTGAGCGGGTGGGTCGGGGTGTCCTCGAACAGCCGCTGACCACGGCCGACGACGATCGGGTGGACGAGCAGCTTCAGCTCGTCGAGCAGCCCGTTCGCGAGAAGCCACCGCACGGTCGTCGCGGAGCCGGACATCTGGATGTCGCCGTCGAGCCGCTCCTTGAGGTCGCGGAGCCCGGCCGCGACGTCGCCGCCGATGACCGTGGTGTTGTTCCAGTCGGCCTTCTCCAGGGTGCTCGACACGACGTACTTGGGGGCGGCGTTGAAAAGCGCGGCGATCTCCTGGTCCTGGTCGGTCGTGGTCCAGTAGGCCGACGACTCCTCGTACAGCTTGCGGCCCATCAGCATCGCCGCCTGGCTCTGCAGGCCCGCCTGGACCACGGCGCCCATCTCGTCGTTCCAGTACGGGAAGTGCCACTGGTCCGGCGACTCCACCACGCCGTCCAGCGAGATGAAGAAGTTGGAAATGATCTTCGCCATGACTCTGCTCCTCTGTCGTTCGGATCGACAGTGGAGACTAGGCGCGAAGGGACGCTCAGGTCTTGTACAGAAGCGACAGCGGCTCCGACGGGTCGCTCAGCCGCGTGGCGGTCCGCCCGATGTAGCGCGAGAGCGACCGCGCCAGGTGCGGCTGGTCGAAGTATCCGAGCCGGTCGATCACGTCGGGGATCGGCACCTCCTCCTGGATCAGGACGGCCGCCCGCCTGGCCCGGTCGATCTGCCGGATGGCGCCGCGGGTGAGCCCGGTGGCCGCCACGAACCGCCGCTGGATCGTGCGCTCGGACAGGTCCGGCGACGCGCCGCGGAGCACCTCGGCGACGATCGGGTCGCGCTCCAGCACGCCCTCACGGACCATCCGCCGTACGAACGACTCCGCGTTGTCGTAACCGGGGAGATGCCAGGCGGACCCCTTCAGCCAGAACGACCTGCGCGTCACCTCGGGGATCTCCACGTCGAGGTCGACGAGCCGGTGGAAGGGCAGGTGCGGCATCAACGTGCCGGCGGAGAAGACGATCCCGAAGAACGTGGCGTCCTCGGGCACCGGAGCCCGGCTCGCCCGCGTCTCCGGCCCCCGGACCGAGACGCTGACCCGGCCGCGTTCCTCCCAGAGGACCAGCTCCCCATGGGCCGTGGCCACCGACGTCATCCGTTCGAGCCCGTCGCCGCTGCTGCTGCGCCACACCCGCTCGATGTACGGCGAATCGGACGGCCGGCTCTCGACCTCCAGACCCATCCGCGTCGACCTCCTCCCTGGGCAGCCGCTTCCACAGTACGACGTCACGGATCCCGCGCAGCCGCACACCGTGGTCGCCGCCTGGTCGAGGAGTACGGTGTGCGGGGCTTCACGTTCCACCCCAGCGTCCCCGTTCACTCGTCCTCGCCGCCGACCCGGCGGAACGCGCCCGGCAGGCCGCGCGGGGCGCGGCGCGGCAGCGGCCCCGCGCCGGGGTCCTCGCGCAGCTCCTTCACCAGCGCCAGGCAGAGCAGGAGCATGACGATCATGAACGGCAACGCGACCACGATCGTCGCCTGCTGCAGCGCCGTCAGGCCGCCGGCCAGCAGCAGCGCCAGCGCGACCACCCCGACCAGCACGCCCCACATCACCACCAGGAGCCGGGAGGGATCGAGCGAGCCCCGGGAGGAGAGCGACCCGAGCACCAGAGAGGCCGAGTCCGCGCTGGTGACGAAGTAGAGCCCGACGAGCACCACCGCGAGCACGGTGGAGAGCAGGGCGAACGGCAGCTGGTCGAGCAGGGCGAACAACGCCGCCTCGGCGCCTTGCGCGATCTCCGCCGTGAAGTCCGCCGTACCCGACAGTTGCATCCAGACGGCGCTGCCGCCGCTGATCGAGAACCACAGCAGGCTGGCGCCGGACGGGACGAGCAGCACGCCGATGACGAACTCGCGGATGGTGCGGCCCCGGGAGATCCGGGCGATGAAGGCGCCCACGAACGGCGCCCACGACATCCACCACGCCCAGTAGAAGAGGGTCCACATGCCGAGCCAGGCCTTGTCGACGAACACGCCCGTACGGGACGACATCGCGAGCAGGTCGTTCAGGTAGCCGCCGAGCGAGGCGGGGATCAGGTTGAGTATCGCCACGGTCGGGCCGAACAGGAAGATGAACACCGCCAGCGCGGCCACCAGGTAGACGTTGACCGTGCTGAGCACGCGCACGCCGCGGTGCACCCCGGTGAACGCCGAGAGGACGAACGCGCCCGTCAGCACGACGATGACGGCCACCTCCAGCCGCCGCCCGCTGATCCCGAGCAGCTCGTTCAGGCCGTACTCCACCTGGAGCGCCCCCAGGCCCAGGCTGGTCGCGGTGCCGAAGGCCGTGGCCAGGATCGCCAGCAGATCCAGCGCCCGCCCCACCATCGGCCTGGACCGTCCGCCGAACAGCGGGGTGAACGCCTCGCTGAACCGGTTGCCCCGCCCCATGCGGAAGGTGGAGTAGGCCAGCGCCATGCCGGTGACGGCGTAGATGGCCCACGGGTGCAGGGCCCAGTGGAACAGGGAGTACTCCATCGCCGTCCGCGCGGCCAGGGGCGAGCCCGCCTCGATGCCCAGGCCGTGCGGCGGGCTGAGCATGTGCGTGATCGGCTCGGCGACGCCGTAGAACATCAGCCCGATGCCCATCCCGGAGCTGAACATCATCGCCGTCCAGGCCAGGTTGCTGAACTCCGGGACGTCGTCATCCTTGCCGAGCCGGATCCGCCCGTACCGGCTGAGCGCGAGCACCACGGCCAGGATCAGGAAGAAGTCGGCGGCCACCACGAACAACCAGCCGAAGTTGCCCACCACCCAGCCGAGCGCGGCGTCCCCGGCCACGGTGAGGGACTCGGTGAAGACCGCCCCCCACAGGACCACCGCCAGCAGCAACCCGACGGCGACGGCCAGCAGCGGGAGATCGGGCCTCTGCCGGCGCATCATGCCTCCAGAATCACTACTCTCGGTGAGATCAGTAATCCCCTCCGTCAATACCCCTAACCCCGCTCCACCCCCGCCCGGAGATCCCGCCTATCCTGCACGCGTGCTGATCACAGACGAGGAAGTGGCCGTCAAGGCGGCGCAGGCGGGAGCGGCCGTCGTGGCGGCCCGATACGGCGCGCCGCTGACGCGCTTCCCGAAATCCGGGGGCGACTTCGCCACGTCCGCCGACCTCGAAGCGGAGCAGGCCATCCTGGACGTCATCCGTACGGCTCGGCCGGACGATTCCGTCACCGGTGAGGAAAGCGGCCGCACGGGTTCAGGAGCCGCGGAGCGCATGTGGCTGGTCGACCCCCTGTGCGGCACGCTGAACTACGCCGCGCGGAACATGCTGGTGGCGGTGAACGTCGCCCTGCGGGTGGGCCCGGACATCACGGTGGCGGCCTCGGCCGATCCGTTCGCCGGCGAAGTCTTCTGGACGGACGGCGCTCACGCGTACCTCCGCCACGACGGCGCGGACGAGCGGCTCACACCGTCGCCCGACACGGGCCTGGTCGACGTCAACCTCGACCCGCCGTTCCCGAACGACCCGGCCTTCCGGGCTGTGCGACTGCTCGCCGAGCCCGCGTTCGCCGAGCGGTTCCGCCCCCGCGTCGTCTCCACGACCCTCGCCGTGGCCTGGGTCGCCGCCAGCCGGCGAGCCGCATACGTCACCGACGGCCATCTCCAGGACAGCGTCCACTTCGCCGCCGGGATCGCGCTGTGCCGGGCCGCCGGATGCGTGGTGACCGACCTGCACGGCCGGCCGCCCCACACCGGCGCCGGCGGCCTGGTCGCGGCCGCCGACGAAGAGACGCACGCCGCCTTGCTGGAACTGATCGCCTCCCAGTTCCCACCGCCTACGGCCGGCACCGGACCATGAAGACGTCCATGGCTACGAAGAGGAGAGTCCTGTGGCGACCAGATGGAGTCTGACGATCGACTGCGCGCAGCCGGCGAAGCTGGCGAGGTTCTGGGCCCTCGCCTTGGGATATGTCGAGAAGCCGCCCCCGGCGGGCTTCGGCAGCTGGGAAGAGTGGTTCGCGCATCACGACGTCCCGGAGGAGGAGTGGGATGAGGGCGCCTATCTGTCCGATCCCGACGGGGTAGGTCCTGACTTGTCCTTCCTGCAGGTGCCGGAGTCGAAGGCGGTCAAGAACCGGCTTCACCTCGACGTACAGGTCGGCGGAGGCCGCGGCGCGCCCTGGGAGGTGCGGTGGCCGCGTGTGGTCGAGGCGGTCGAGCGGTTGACCGCCGCGGGCGCGACGGTGATCCGCCAGGACGACCTGCGGGAAAGACCGGATCACGTGGTGATGGCCGACCCTGAGGGAAACGAGTTCTGCCTGGTTTGACGCGAGGGCGGAGTAGCGTGGCCCGCCATGACCGACTTCGTCTCCCTGCCCTTCTATGACCTGTTCCACGAGAACGAGCACGGGATCGAGGTCCGCCGGAAACTGCCTCCGCTTCTCTCCGGCGTACGGCGGAGCATCCTGGAGATCGGTGCCGGAACCGGGCTGATCACCACGTCGCTGGCCGACTCGACACTGGCCGAGATCTTCGCGCTGGAGCCCTCGGCCGGCATGCGCGGGATGTTGCTGTCGCGGCTGAACGCGCGCCCGGAACTGCTGGAACGCGTGACCGTGCTCTCCTGTGACGCGCTGAGCCTGGACCTGGACGAACCGGTCGAGGCCATGGTGATGATCAGAGTGATGTACGCCCTGGAACCGGACTATCGCCGGCGACTCTGGCCCGTGCTGGCGGCACATCTGGAGCCGGGTGGCCTGCTGGTCTTCACCTGGCGCGACGGCGGCCCTCCGGCCCCGTCTCCCCTCCGGGAGCTGGAGTCACGCCAGGTGGGCCGGCACACCTACACGGTCCTGTCAGAGATCATCGAGTCGAGCGGGGAAGCCTGCAAGGCCCGTTACCTCTATCGGGTCACCGAGGGCGACAAGGTGCTCAGCGAGGAGGAAATCGTCGGCAACGCCTACCGTCCTGGGCGGGAGGTGATCCAGGAAGAGCTGGTCACGGCCGGTTTCGCCCAGGCCGACGCGCCTGAAGGGCTCCTCGCCTGGCGGCTCGGCTGAGTCCGCCGCACGAGGCCTCAGAGCTTGTAGAGCTTGTTGAACGGTGTAGTGATCCGCTCCTGGCGCGATCCGAAATCGACGAACACGGCGATCTCGTCTTCCACGGCGATGACGACGCCGAGACCGTACCGATCGTGGGTCACTCGGTCGTCCACGCTGAACCGCTCGACAGGCGGGGCGGGAGGCCGGGGCTTGAAGGGACTTGTGGGCAGGTGGCGATGGGACGCACCGCTGGCTGGCTTCATCCCCTCCAGTATGTGCCGCCCGTGAGAACGCTCGCCACCGGGGGACTGAAATCGTCCAAAATGATCAAGATCTTCCCGGCGCTCGATACGCTGATCGTCATGAGCACAGGTGGGGCGTCGCTGCGACTGGAGGACGTGACGTCGGCGCTGGAGACGGCGCTCACCGCCCTGGGAGCCGGCCCGGCGTACCGCGTGGGCGGCACGAGCGCCGCTCTGCTGCAAGGTGTCCGGCTTGCTGCCGGGGACGTCGACCTGCTGGTGGCGGATGGAGTGCATCGGCCGCGGCCCGTGGCAGCACTACGTCCTGGTCCCCTGTGGTCCGCATCGCGTTCCCGTGGTGCGCCTCGAACCGCGGCTGGCCACCGAGCTCCTGCGTGACCGGCCCGACCGGTACGAACCCCTCATCGACCACCTGGCGCAGCGGGGGTTCGACCCGGACCTCCTGGAGCGGGCCATGACGGCTCGCGGGCTGTCTCCGGAACGACGGCGCCTGGTCAGCGACCGCCTCGCCCGTTGACAGCCGTCAGGGACGGTTGACGCGGGGTAGTGCCCGGGCTACCCGGAAGGCTCGCCCTTCCGCCAATGTGCGACGAGGGCGCCACCGGTTGGATCGACGGCATGACAACCGTCTCGTTCGCGTTCCCCGGTCGCTGGGTCGAGGGAGCAGGGCTTCTCCTCGGGCCGCTTCTGATGCTCGCCGGCGTCCTCCTCCGCGTGGACGCGGACGGCTTCTTCCCCGCGCAGCTCGCCGCCTTCGCCACGAGCCCGGGCCGGATCAGCCTGTCGTACAGCGCCTTCGTCGCCGGGAACGTCCTGCTGTGGCCCGCGGTCATCGCCCTGGTCCGGCGGGTGTGGGTGACGCAGCCGCGATGGGCGCTGTGGGGCGGCGTGCTGGTCCTGTTCGGCCTGTTCGCCCGGACCTTTCACGCCGGCGTCGACCATCTCGCCTTCCAGCTCGTCGACGTCCAGGGCCTGCGGACGGCTCAGCAGGCCGTCGCCGCCTCCTACAGCGCCTTCCACGTGTTCCACGCCCTGTCCTTCGCGATCTTCTTCGGCTGGATCGTGCTGGCCGTGGGGACGTGGCGGGCGCGCGTGCTGGGGATCACCGGATCCGTGGCCCTGGCATCGATGAGCGCCCTGCCGATCGGCGTGCTCAAAGGCACCGGACCGATGTCCGTCGTCGCCGCTGCCGGCCTGTGCGTGGCGCTCGTGCCGCTGGGGGTGCGTGTGCTCAAGGACGGCCCGGCTCCGCGATGGTGGGCCTATCCTCTGGCCCTCGCCATGGGCACCGCGGCGGTGCTCGTGGGCATGGCCGGTTGAGCGGGGCGGCTACCGCCCGGCCACCGACACGCTCTCCACGCGGCTCGGGCGAAGGCCCCGCGCCAGCCCGACCAGCCCGGCGGCCATCAGCGCGCTCACCACGAGTTTGGGCGCCAGGCCGCTGGAGACGGCCTCGAGCACCATGCCGGCGGTGAGGACGAGCGGCACCCACAGGGACACGAGGCGGGCTCGCCACGCGCCGAAGGCCAGGATCAGGAGCCCGATCAGCCAGCCCAGGATCCAGACCAGGAACGACGCCACCACCAGCGGGTCGTTGTCGAGGGCGTCGACCACCGGCCGGGCCGCGTCCGCCGTCACTCCCCCTCCGGCGAGGGCCCCGAAGAAGGCGTTGTAGTACCAGAGGTGGACCGCCGAGAAGTAGAGAGCGGGAACGACGAAGGCCCCGCCGATGGTGGCGACCAGGCGCTTGCGGCGGCCGACCGCCACGATCAGACCCGCCATCGCGGGCAGGAGCAGCAGGTGCGCCAGCGCGAAGAGGATCGTCTCCACCCGCCAGGCGCCGAGGGCGGACGCGGCCACGTCCGCGTTCGCCGCGGTCTCGGACACCTCGTCCGGGAACATCGCCCAGTAGAAGGCGCCGGCCGCGCTGTA
This sequence comes from Nonomuraea sp. NPDC054003, assembly GCF_055585125.1. Classification (NCBI taxonomy): domain Bacteria; kingdom Bacillati; phylum Actinomycetota; class Actinomycetes; order Streptosporangiales; family Streptosporangiaceae; genus Nonomuraea; species Nonomuraea sp. NPDC054003. The sequence goes on along the minus strand of NZ_JBVJKR010000013.1, from coordinate 133,186 downwards.
GAGAACACCGCCGCCCGCCATCGCGACCGCCGCGAAACGCGAGCCGTACGGTCTGGTGGTCTGGTCATCCATCGACATCTCCTGTCATGATCCGGCCGACGACGCAGAGGCTAGGAGCGCCGTACCGCCCAGGTCGTCGGCCGGGACGTTGAACCACGGGTTGATTCCGCGGGACGCCGATCAACCCGTGGGTTGATGCCAGGCGGCGGGCGGTTCGCATACGCTCCCTGCCATGGGATGGCTCCGGGGCATGGGGCGGCGTGACCTCGTGACTGTCGCCGCGGGTCTCGCGCTGTTCGGGTTCGGCCTGGCCGAGCTCTACGTGCCGCTCGCCCCGTACGTCGAGGGCGACGGTCCCAGCCCCACCGAGTTGTCCGGCGGCTGGATGGCCGTGCTGACCGTGCTGCTCGCCGGCTACTGCCTCGCGGTCGCCGCCTGCGGCACCTACCCACGGGCCGCGGTGGTCCTGGCCGGGGCCTGCTTCGTCGCGCAGAGCCTCACGCCGCTCCTTCCCGAATCGCCGGTCACGCCGCTCGCGGCGTTGGTCGTCGTCTGCTTCGCGTGCGTCGCGGTGGGCGGCCGCTACGGGCCGGTGATCGCCGCCGTCTCCTACTTCCTCGCGGCCGGGATCGAGACCACGATCGCGGACGACCCCGACTGGGCCTTCATCGTCTTCGTCGCGCTCGCCGTCATGGGACCGGCCTACGCCGTACGCATGCGGCGTGCCGAGGCCGAACGCCTGGTCGCGCTCGCCGCCGAACGGGAGGCCGCCGCCCGCACCGACGAGCGGCTCCGGGTGGCCCGCGAGCTGCACGACATCGTCTCGCACGGCGTCGCCGTGATGGTGCTGCAGGCGGGAGCCGCCCAGGCCGTGCTCGACTCCGACGTCCGGCAGGCCCATGAGTCGCTGGACGCGGTGCAGGACGTCGGTCGTGACGTCGTCACCGAGTTGCGCCGCCTGCTCGTCGTCCTCCGGGCTGAGGGGAGTCTGGAGCGGCTGCCCTCGTTACGGCACCTCGATCCGCTCCTGAGCGGAGTCCGGGCCGCCGGCGTGCGGGTCGACGTCACCGCCGACGGCGACCTCGGCAGGGTTCCCGCGGCCGTCGACGTCAGCGGCTACCGGGTGCTGCAGGAGGCCCTCACCAACGTGGTCAAACACGCCCCGGGGGCCGCGGTCTCCGTCGCGATCGAGGTCGGACACACCGACCTGAGGATCCACGTCGTCGACGACGGCCCCCGGATCGTCCGCCGGAGCGACGGCAGCGGCCTCGGGGTGACGGGGATCAGCGAGCGTGTCGAGCTCTTCGGAGGCACGGCCACCACCGGTCCGGGGAAGGGCGGCGGGTTCGAGGTGCGGGTGGAGCTGCCCTTGAGCGGAAGCTCCACGCCGTCGCGTACGGGAGCGTCGGTGTGACGCGCGTCCTCATCGCGGACGACGAGGTGCTCGTACGCACCGGCCTGCGGATGATCCTCGGCACCCAGCCCGGCATCGAGGTGGTCGCGGAGGCCGCGAACGGCGAGGAGGCGCTGAGGCTGACCGACCGGCACGAGCCGGACGTCGTGCTGATGGACATCCACATGCCGAGGCTCGACGGCGTGGCCGCGACGGAGCGGATCCTCGCGGACCGCCCCGACCGCCGCGTCGTCATGCTGACCACGTTCGACCTCGACGAGTACGTCTACCGGTCGTTACGCGCAGGCGCCTGCGGTTTCCTGCTCAAGACCACTCCGCCGAAGGAGCTGGCGGGCGCGCTGCACGCCGTCGTCCGTGGAGACACGCTGCTCTCACCCGAGATCACCCGCCGTCTGATCGACCACTACACCTCCTTGGCGCCACCGGTCAGCGCTCCTGGCCTGACCGACCTGACCGCCCGGGAGGCCGAGGTGCTGCGGTTGCTGGCTCGGGGGCTCTCCAACCGGGAGATCTCCGGTGAGCTGCATCTCGGCGAGGCGACCGTGAAGACGCACATCAACCGCATCTTCGCCAAACTCGGCGTGCGGGACCGCGTGCAGGCGGTGGTGCTCGCGTACGAGGTCGGCGTGGTGCTGCCCCGGCGCGCGGCGCGCGAGTGGTGAGGCGCCGTCAGGCGCGCTTGCGTGCTGTGAGGAGGAGATACTCCCATTCCATCACCGCTTTCTCCTCGCCGCGCAGATGGTCGCGGGCCAGCTCGGTGAGAGCGTGGTCCAGGGCGGCGACCCGTTCGGGGTCCCCGGCCATCCCCCGGTAGGCGGCGATGGTGGGGCCGTAGTTGGCCTTGAAGTAGTCGAGGAACGCGCCGGGGTGGGCGAACCGGTCGACCGTGACCATCTGCCGGCGCGCGACGACCTCGGTGACCGCGTCCCCGAGCAGCGCACGGACGTGGTCCTCGTCGCCCCACAGCGGAGGGGGTTGCGCGCCGGGCGGAGGCGGGGCCACGAACGGTTTCATCGTCGCGAACATCTGGCCGATGAACCCCTCCGGCGTCCAGTTGAGCAGGCCGATCGTGCCGCCCGGGCGGCAGACCCGGACCAGCTCGTCGGCACTGGCCTGGTGGTGGGGAGCGAACATGACCCCGACACAGGACACGACCGTGTCGAACTCGCCGTCCGCGAACGGCAGCGCCTCCGCGTCGGCCTGCCGCCACTCGACCTCCGCGCCGCGCCGCGCCGCCTGGGCCTGTCCGGCCTCCAGCAGTTCGGGGGTCAGGTCGCCGGCCACCACGCTCGCCCCGGCCAGCGCGGCGGGAATGGCGGCGTTGCCGGACCCGGCGGCCACGTCCAGCACCCGGTCCCCGGGCCCCACCCCGCAGGCCTTGGTCAGGATCGCGCCCAGGTCGGGGATGACCTCGGCGGCGACCGCGGCATAGTCGCCCTGCGCCCACATGGCGCGGTGCTTGGCCTTCAGGGCACGGTCGGCCTCTGTCGGGTCGCTCGGGACGGTCATCGCACTGCTCCCTCGTCGTGATCGGTGGACTGGAATCGACGGTAAGGAGGGGCGGATGCGCTATCTAGTACACGATCTGTACCGGCATCCGGCTGCCACTGGCATTCGTGGCGGCCGAATCTAGACTCCGGGACATGGGCTCCTCCTACCACCAGTTCTGTCCCGTGGCCAAGGCCGTCGAACTGCTCGACGAACGCTGGACCCTGCTCGTCATCCGGGAGCTGGTGTGCGGGACCGAGCGTTTCAACGAGCTGCGCCGCGGACTGCCGCGCATGTCCCCCACGCTGCTGTCCCGGCGGCTGCACCAGCTCACCCAGGCAGGCATCGTGGAGAGGCACGTCAAGGACAACGACGTGCGATACGTCCTGACCCAGGCCGGCCACGAGCTGCGCCCCGTGGTCGAGGCACTCGCCGCCTGGGGCATCCGCTGGATCGGAGAGCTGGGCGACGAGGACCTGGACCCGAAGCTGCTGCTGTGGGACATGCACCGCAACGTCGACCGAACCGCCGTTCCGGACGGGCGGACGGTCATCGAGTTCCGGTTCCCGGACGTGCCGTCCAACAGTCGCCGCTGGTGGCTCGTGATCACCAGTGACGAGGTCGACGTCTGCGACACGGACCCCGGCCACGCCGTGACGGTGACGGTGACCGCCGGTGTGCGCAGCATGGTCGAGGTCTGGCGCGGCAACCTGAGCTGGCCGGACGCCCTGCGCCTCCAGGCGGTCGAGGTGCAGGGTCCCGAGGCGCTACGCCGCGCCGTGCCCCGGTGGTTCACCCTCCCCGAGTGGGCCTCCGTGCCCCGTCCTGCCTAGCACCGGTGTCGCGTGGAACTCATCTTCGCCCCTGCAGCAGTTCCAGACGACGCTTGTACTCGTCGACGTCGACCTCTCCTCGGGCGAGCCGCTCGGCGAGCACATCCTCGGGCCGCAGCGATCCCTGCCGGTTCCACGGCATCCCCGTGTTCCGGGAGCCGCCGATGTAGCGGACCAGCGCCACAATCGCAGTGATGATCAGCGCCCAGATCAAGATCATGGTAATGCCCCCGACCAACCAGGAGCCGGCCCCGTAATCCCACATCATGTCCCCCGACCCTCCTCCCAGGAGGTTCCTCCCTTTCAACATGCCACGACGGCGAGGCTGATCGGTAGGGCCGTCGGCAGCACCCCTGCAGAAAAATCCAGTGGACTCCAAATATAGAGTCAGCTTAAAATTTCCCCACTCGCCGAGGAGACCAGCGCGTCTCCCACCACCCCGCGTGGTGGCCTGGCAGATCGGCGCCCTGCACTCACTCGTGTACACGGAGATCGGCAGGCGGACGGCCATCGGGGAGGAGCCCGACAGCATCGCCGCGGCCGTCCTCGGCATCCTCGAAGCGGCCGAGGAACTGCTCGGCGGCCACATCCTTACCTACGCCGTCAGAAAGGACCCACAGTGTTCAGAGTGATCATCTCCGGCAAGTTCGGCGATCTCGACGAGAACGGCCGCGCGGCCGTACTCGCCGCGTCCGAGGTGGGCTTCACCGAGCGGGGCGCCTTCACCCACGACGGCACCCTGTCCACTTTCACCTTCCGCTGCCAGGTGCCGGCCGGGCCGGACGACGGCGAGCAGGACGCCACCCGGCGGGCCCTCGCGGCGCTCGACGCCTACGGTCAGGCGTACGACGTCCTGCGTGTCGCGGTGACCGACATGCGCGACATCAAGCTGCGCCGACGTCCCGGACGATGACCACTCGGCTTCCTGCTCACCAGCTGGTCGTACATGCACGCTGGTGGCAGAGTGTGTGGACCACGCGGCGGCGCGCCGGTGGTCGGTGCGGCGGACTGGTGCGGCGCGGCAGGTGTGCGGCGATGCCCCGCGCGACGTCTCAGGTAACCACGGCCAGGAGCCTTGTCAGGAGATCCCGGTGGTGGAGAGATGCCTCAGGCAGGCATGTCGATGGTCAGTCCGGCTGCCTGGGCAGCATCGGCCAGTCGTTTGTCGTACGTGACGAATGAAGTGAGCTGGGAGCGGATGCGGAGAGCGGTCGCCAGGTGGATAGCGTCCAGGCTCCGTACGGTCACCGGTCTCACAGTTTGGGCCAGGATGCGAATGCCGGCGTCCAGTTCCACCAACTCGATCAGGTCGAGGACCAGGTGAAGTCGGGCGATGGCTTCTGGAGCGTAGCGTGCTAGCACCCGTGATGACTCGATCTCCAGCAGAACCGAACTCGTCCATCCAGTCTCCGCCCGTTCGTCGAGCCAGTCGCGCAATGCCTGCGACTCGGCCTCGGCGTGGACGAGTTTCACGACGGCGGCCGAGTCGAGATAGATCATCCGCGTTCATCCGCGCGGCTGTGGGCGATCTCCGCGGCGATGTCGATGCCGTCCGGTTCGCCGAGCGGCATACGCAGGACAGCGCGACGCATGGCGGCAGCGCGCTCCTTACGGAGGGCGGCTTCCAGCACAGCTTGACGGATAGCCGCCGAGCGCGAGCTGCCGTCATGGGTGAGGACATCCAGTGCGTGCTCGGTCTCCGAGTCGCTGCGGATGGTGATGGTCTCAGCCATGTCACCACAGTAAGACATCTTGTCTTACGGCGGCAAGCCCCGGCCTGTCTTCCCTCCACAGCGCACGCACGTCGCCTGGTACCCATGGCCCTGGCCTGCTCGGCTTGTCCCAGGTCGATGGCACGCGAGATGATCAGGCTTCCACCTCCAGCCCCCTGCCGTAGCTCATGTCCGGCGCGGCGATCGCCCCGGAGCCGGAGCGCCCCCGCCGGAGGCAAGAGTGACCGACGGCACTTCGCACTCGAAAGCGCTTCATGGTCCACTCGGGGGATGTCGGCGATCGTCACATCTATCATCGCGGTCACAGGGACCCTCTTAGGTTCACTGATGACTTACCTACTCCAGCGGCGTTCCATCGAAAGATCGGAGCGGTTCGCTCGAACCGAGCGGCTTCGGGGTGAGCAGATCAAGATCTACAGCGACTTCGCGCGTATGGTTCTGGACTTCCGGAGAGCTCAACGGAGGGCCTGGGCCGAGCGAGCCAAGGACAAGAACAGCGAAGCCTTTCGTACGGCGGAGGATGAGGTCCTGCGCGCACGCGCGGCGGGGTGGACGGCTCTGTATCAGGTAGAGCTGATCACAGAGGATGTCGAGATCAGACGACTCGCGAACCGTGCCATGGAGTTGGCCGGGAGCATGAACAAGGCCGAATCCACGGATGCGGTGAAGGCCTTGACTCCGGAGGTCCGTGCGGCGGTGGAGAACTTCGTCCGTACAGCGGGCGTCATAGTGCGGAAGGTGTGAATACGTGGCTCGCGCGCGTGCGCTCACGAGAGTCTGACAGAGAGGGAACCGAGGCCCAGACCGGTATTCGCCACGGTCCGTAGGAAATGTCGACGTACTCCTTCATGACCGCATTCGTCGCCTGGTCCAGCCCGATGACCTCGGTGAGCTGAAAGGCGGTCTGGTCGGCGCCCCCGAAGTACAGGCGGGAGAAAAGCCCGGCGACCACCAGGGCGGCGCTCCAGAAGGCGAGGCCGCCACCGACCCGCTGAGCCAGAGCGACGAAAGCGGGGAAGAGCAGCACCGCCCCCAGCGCGAAGAGCGCATAAGCGAGGGTGAGGAGGGCGGGTTCGGAGGTGTATGCAAGAAGTTGGCCGTAGGCGGCGAACGGCTGTGCCTCAGCCCATGTCTGCTGCTGAGGGGTGAGGGCGGTGACTGTGCTCAGGTAGCGGAGCAGATATCCGGCGCACATGATCACCGGACCCAGGATGAGTGTCACACCGCCGATCCACCGTCCGGGAAAGAGCGTTTTCACGGGAGCGAGCCTGTCAAAGGTGGGCGGGGCGATCACTCTGTCGATCGTGAATCAACATCCCTGACGAAAGTCAGGTCGTACATGCACGCTGCTGGCCGAGTGCGTGGGCTCGCTGTTCGAATTGCTATAGAAGAAGGCGGGCAGGCGAACCGTCGGCCTTCCCGAGAGCCGAGCGTCATGAGCGCAACCAGCGCCCGTCCCTGTACTCGGCGGGGATCTCGTCCGACCACGGGTCGATCCCGCGTTGCTCCAACTCCTCCAACCAGCGATCCCGCTGGGAAGCGGGTAGGCGGCTTCCACACCAGGGGCAGAAGGTGATGCCAATGGCCGAGGTTCCGCCGTCGTGGATGATCAGGCCGTACTCATCGAACCTGGCGTCTAACGTCACCAGGGCGTCCGGACACTCGAACGGATCTTCATGACGGTCACAGCGCCACGCCACCTGGTGGGCCATCGCATCACAGCAGTACTCGCTCATGCGGATAAGGCTCTCGCAGACGGAGACCAGCACGGAACTCGACCAGACCCGTGAGACGGACTGCCACCAGCAGGCATAACCGTCCACGGTCCCAACACGCGGATCGGCGATCATCCTGGAGCCGGCGTGCCGCCGCCGGACGCGGGATTTCTGGCCAATTACCTACATGAGCTAGAGGACTCTTGTTCGGTCTAGTTCAAAGCCCGTTTCTGCGGCGCTCCTGCTCCCTGTACTCAGCCCGAACAAGGGCCAGCCTGTGCCTTAACGCCTTTTCTTCCTGTTTCGTCAACCTACGCCTGGCCAGTTGTCGGGCTCGGGTCTTGACCTTGGCGATGTCGATTCCACGACCGCCCGCCGGCGGCACCATGGGCTCGTCGTCGGGCTCGCTCCTGATCGACATGTTGCGAGCATGGTCGAGGTCGTACCGTAATTTCGAGATCTCGCACTCCTTGCACGGTCCCATATCGGCGCGACTGCCACATGGTCCCCGCATGAGCCGTGGAGATCACGTGGAGTTAGTGGTCATTTAAACCGATCCAACCGCAATGCCGCAATGGCTTATGGACGGATCCGTCGACCTATGCCCAAGTATCTGACGAAGAGCCTCGGCGCGACCCTGGACGGTCAGGCTCAGCGGGAGCACGCGACCCGCTTCGTCGATGCCCTTCGTTACGAGCCGTGTTCGCTCCGAATCCCTCGGTCGACCTGGGCTTTCACGTTGAGAGCGGGTGACGGGAATCGAACCCGGCACGGGTGCCGGCGCCCACAGTCGGCGCAACAGCTTGCGCGAAAGGGCTTGGCTTCCCGACATCGACTCCTGGCATGATCGCCAAATGTTCGACTTCGGGATCAGTGGATACAGGCCCGCATGGTTGAGCGGGAGTTCGGCGGTCGCCACCACTCATGGTGGGAGACTCGCCATGCTGGAAGGGCGGAGGCTGACCCGAGCCCTGCTCGTGTGGGACCTCGACGAAGATGTCTGGTTCCCCGATGGCTTGGTCCTGCTGGACTTCGAGGGCGAGCAGGCCGAGATCGTCCACCAGAAGTTCGATGAGATCTCGATCACGTGGAACACGGTCGATCCGGCTCAGCCGCTGGATTGGGCGGGGACAGAATTCCGGCTGGCATGGCGAGCTGGCGTGCCTGACGAGCTGGCGAGCCTGCAGGGACAGAGGCTGAAAGCCGTGGAGCTTCTCGAGTGGAAGGGTGACGACATGGCGCAAGGGATGGTCGCTGTCGGATTCCTCTTCCCTCACGACCGTCTGACGATCTACAACGCTCTCGATGAGAACGGCATGGAGTTCGGAGATCCTGATCAGCGGTACACCCGCTAGAGGCTCAGCGATCACCAGCCACAATCCCGGAGATCGACAGAGAGCCTGTCGGATGGCATTCGGCGGTGAGCTCGGTCGCGTCCTGCGCGGTCGTGACGCTGACCTCCTGGTGGTCATCCCGGAGCCGGAGCGCCCCTGCCGGAGGCCTAACGCGTCTGGTGGCAGGTCAACGGGTGATTGTCTTGCAGAGGACAATGTTCCGTACTCTGGCCGCTCCAGGCCAGGGCGGCACTACGGGCGTGGAGGTGTCGCCGGTGTGAAGCCGGTTCCCTTCCATGCTGCGTTCAGCTCCGTAAGGGTGGCAGGCGGCCTCGTATTCCGTATTAGAGACCCAGGAGTCGATGGGGGCGGATGCACCGGTGACCATCAAGGTCGATGGAGCTGCGGGAGCAGCGAGAGTGCGTATAGCCCATCTGGTCATGCGGGTTCAGCCTTCCGGAAGTTCAGCTATCTGATCACGACGGAGCGGCTGCGCGGCAAATCGGGCGGCGGCGTGCTGGTGGTCGGCGCGATGGTTTGGTGCGGCGGGCGCGCGCTGCGGCGACGGCCCGGGCCGCTGCCGACCTGGGCTCTCACATCGAGAGCGGGGGACGGAAATCGAACCCGCGCTGTCAGCTTGGGAACTGCACGGATCAGCGCACGTGAGGGCTCTGAGCTGGGCGGAAACCCGGTCGCGAGTGACCGTGATTGACCCCTCGTCACCCTGGCTAATTGCCCGACGATCAGCCTGCGACCTGGGGTTTCACGCCTCGTACGGATCATACAGAGCGATGGCGTCCCGTGCAGGAATCCCCCGACGGCCCGCTACCTGGAGGCGTTCCCTGACCTGTCGGGGCGTCCGCGGCCGAAAGCCCGGACCCTTGCAACCGCACGAGTGGAAGTCCAAGCCGGCGTACAGGACGGCGCCCAACGCTCGCCAAGCCGGACTGTCACGCCGACGTGGCGCAGCGAAGTCTCGCCCCGCGTCAATCATGTGCTCCTGGCAGCGATTACAGAGCTGGGGTCGCTGCTCCGGGCGTCGCTTGGTAGTCACACGGCAAGGCAAACACACGTAGTGGACCTTGTAGGTGTCCGCGCTATACCGGCACATGCCGCCAGGCTACGTGAGTATCGGCGCACTGCGCGCACGTCGGCTGCCTGCCTGACACTCCTATGTACAAGGGCGTTGCGCGAAGTTCCATCACGACCTTGGTGTGCCGGAGGACAAGGCGAGGTAGGCGACGCCGGCCGAGTTCAGGACGTTGATCCACTCAGGATGGTCGAGGTAGGCGTTGTCTGGAGCGGTAGGGCCGAGGTCATCGAGGACGCGCAAGAGGGCGTCCACCACCATCTGGACGAGGTCGGCTTCTCGCTGATCAACGAAAAGGTGGGGGATCAGTGCTCGTGCGCCGTTTTGGTCGATGAAGGTGTCATCGATGAGCCAGTGCACGGCAGCAGTGAGATCCGGCAATCCCTTCCCGGATCGCCAGTGTTGGTCCTGATAGTCGCGGTCACCTAAGGCTCGTAGTGCATGGAGCACGTCTTCGCGTCGCTCTGGCCGCCGAACCCGCTGTTCGCCCAGATGTCCTTCCTCCACGGGAGCCAAGCTACTTGGGACTTGTCGATGTCCCGTCGTTGTGGGCGTGGTGGTCGGCGGTGAGGGCCCCTAGATCACATCTGACAGGTGCCGTTTCGGGACGCGGAAGCTGCCTTCGCACTGAGATCATCCCGTCGGCCCGCGAGAGCATCCCGGAGCCGGAGAGCCTGCGCCAGAGGCATCCATGGCACCCTGCACAGCATGGTGACGAGCAACCAAGCCTCAGAGAACCAAGTCAGGTTGGAGGTGCGGCCCGCGCTCGGGGACGTGGAGCTGAACGAGTTGTTCGGGGCGTCGTGGCCTGATCATCGTCCTGCCTCGTTCTCGGGGATGCTGGCCCACAGTCTCTGCTGGGTGGCCGCATACCGTGAGTGGGCGCTGGTGGGCTTCGTCAACGTGGCCACCGATGGTGGTATCCATGCCTTCATCCTCGACACCACCGTGCACCCCCGAGTTCGTCGACAGGGAGTGGGCGTGCGATTGGTGCAGCGTGCTGCTCAGGAAGCACGCTCACGTGGTGCCAGGTGGTTGCACGTCGACTATGAGCCACACCTCGAAGAGTTCTATGCGCGATGCGGGTTCCGCCCAACTGCTGCCGGGCTCATGCAACTTTGATCATTAGCGCCGTGAGGGAGGCGCGGGCGTACGCGAGAACGATCTACCAGGCAACAGCAACCGCGCCCTGAGACGAGAAGCCGAGAGACGAGGGTGGCACGCGGGGGGCTCGGGGGGTCGTCCCCCCGACCAGCACAAGAGCCCCGCGAAGCCGACCCGAAGGGACGGCGAGCAGGGCTCTCCGAGAGAGCGGGTGACGGGAATCGAACCCGCGCTGTCAGCTTGGGAACTGCATCGATCATGGCCCACTAGGGTGCTGAGCTGCGCGGAAGGCCGGTCCTGAGTGACCGTGGTTGACCCCTCGTTACCGCCCTTAATGGCCCGCTAATGGCCCGGCGATCAACCTGCGACCTGGTGTTTCTCGCGCGACGCGCACACGCCGTCCGCCTGATCATCCGGTCTGCCGTCGACCCGCCCGAAGGGGAAGCGGGCCAGGGCCACGCGGCGATCATCCCGGAGCCGGAGTCCCCCACCGAAGGCGCGTTCTGGAGGGATGATGAATGCTGTGCCCGACCTACTGTGGGATGACGTGAAGGTCCTCTTCGACCCTGAGGTCAACGGAACGTTGCCTGACGTTGTTGTAGAAGGAACGACTCTCAAGGACTGGCAGGCCCTGCTGGATCTCGTTCGGGAGCAGGGTTGGCAGTACGCCTACTCGGTGGGTGGCGAGCCAACGCAGCTCACTTCGGCTGCTGACATGGCCGTGGCTGCCTATGCCGGCGGCGTGCCTGAGCTGAGAGTCTGGCTGGCCCCCGACATGCTGATTATCTTCCGCATGTATCAAACCGAGTCGATCGACTTCGACGTCGATCTCAGAGAGTTGCAGGGGCAGGAGCGGTTGGACGTCCTCGTGGATTTCTTCTGCCTGCTCGGACGGCGTCTCGGGAAGTCCGTGTTGATGAGTGCGGAGGGATCTCCCGACCATCCGGATCTCGGGTTCGATGTCGACGCTGACCGGGTGGTACTGATGTAGATCCGATTGCTCCGAGCGGGTAGCAGCTGTTGAGAGGATTGATCGAAAGCCAGATCGGAAACCCATCACTGACCTGGCTTTCACACGGTCTCATCGCCGTCCACCATGCACATGGTCATCAGCCACCTTGCCCAGTGGGCCAGGCTGAGGAACGAAGCCCTGGACCTTCGATCGCCCCCGACCATGCACGGTGACCGGCCACGCTGTGGCGATCGTAGGGCTGCATCTGTGCGGCGGCGCGGCAACCCTGGCTGGTGCGTTCGGCTGGTACGGCGGGGGCGCGCCGACGATCATCTTGGAGCCAGAGCACCCACGCCAGAGGCGTATTGTCCGACAACGCGTTCTCGGGGATGATCACCTGATGCACGGAGACGAGACGCTAGTCCGAAATCTGGCCGGGCTGGTTGTGGATCTGGCGTGGTTCCTGGAATCGGCGGATGACTCGGTTGTCGATCCTGATGACGCCCTGGAGCAGTTGGAGTGGATGAGCCACAGGTTCAGCCAGTTGCCGGCCAAGGATCGATTCAGGTTGATCGCGCTGATCCGCGAGAGGGCGGAGTCGGAGTCTGAGCCCGAGTTTCGCGAGTTCCTGAAGACATTCCCGGAGGCAGCCGGGCTGCTCGATGCAGACGACTGACCTGGTCATGCGGCGGTGCGGCGTTCGGTCGGCGCGTTCGTTGCGTGCGGTGCGGCAGGGGTGCGGCGCCCGGCCCGGTGTCCCGCCGCCGTCCGGGACCGGCCTCCAGGCCGCACGCCCGGACGGCGGGCGGGCGGAGGGCCGGAGGTGCGGCGGCGCGCCGCGCCGCCGCCTTGATACCTGCAAGAGCTATTCGGCAGCGTTCCGTTCTAACACTGTGGTGTTAGCCTCGGGGAAAGTTGGGAACTAGACGGAGAGCCTGAAGTCCTCAATTTTCTGCCTGAGGACCACAGATGGATCTTTGCCATCGATCTTGTCCTGTATCATCTGACGCAGATCACTATCTTCCAGAAAGATAATCATCTTTCCTTGGCCAGCCCAGTGATCGCGGCGAGTATTTACCGCCGACACATCCGGCCCAGTCCTGCCAATCAGCACCCCGAACAGTCCTAGCCCCTTATCGGACAGATAGTTAGACATCTGCAGGACATCATCCTTGCCGATCCCCTTACAGCTATTCTTTGCATCGAAGGTGAGCAGGTGAGCCTGGTAGACAACTCGCAGATACGAGAAGAATCCATCCATGCAGTAATTGGGCAGAATTATATCCCTCCGATTGGAGGAAAGCTGCGCAAAATTTTCGGTGATCGGCTGCTCCAGCGGAGGACAGAAGAGGAATTCAATAATGTCCCTACAGAGCTTCTGGAACTTAACCCAATCGCCGTGGCCACATTGTGTTTCGCCTAATTCTTTTACGAGCCTATCGGATACATGTATATTCGCCGCTCTCCTCGCGGCCTTTTGAGTCTGCTGGTCCGCAGGTAGACTGCCAAGCACTCTGACCGCTTCGTATTGCAAGCCATGCCGCGCCGCGAGCCGGGCGACCTCCGCCCCATCAATGACCTCTACGTTCTGTGAAGCCAGGAACTCTATATGTTGCGGAGCTAGAACTATCGAGACGACCAAAACGAGCTTTGGCGGGCGAGCGAGAGGATATCGCTTCTTAAATCTTTCCTCGTGGTGCTTCAGTTGCTGTGCGGCCGCGTTGATGCGAGAGCGCGTTTGCGGGGTGAGTGCTTTGACCTCATAGAGAATAGTCTCATTCCCCCGTCTTGCAACGAAGTCAGTGCCACCATCTGCGCCGACCGGTGGCGCTTCTACTATGTAGCCTTCGAGGCTCCTTTCAAGTATCTCTCTGATCAACTTTTCGAATTCATACCAACTCATGCTTGACGCCACTGACAACCTCTCTTTCAGGCCTTTATGAAATTGGTCCTATAGGTCTCGATGCCAGCTGTTCGGTTTCACGTATCCACGTGGTCACGTAATCCCGAGCTGAATCTCAGCCTCAGGCACAACGGTCTCGCTGACGGGGTTCCTTTTGACTTCGATAACCGTATAGTCGACCTCGATGTCGATCCTGGGATGGTTTCCTACCCGGGCTTCGAGGTTGACATCCAGGTCATGGTCAGGAAGGTTCAACCCGCCGGTGAAAAGGATCTGGCGTATGTCGGCTTGGATCGTTGCTTCACTGCGCAGGGAGCTACGGCCGGTAAGGCGCTTGAGAAGATCCTGGAGGTCATCGCGGTCGAGGGTCGGCACTGTCGACATCTACCACGCGTAGATCAATTACGGTAGAAGGTCTTCTGACTGAGGCCGATTTGGAATCGCTGGCGGCGGTCCGCTGCGATGCCCTTCGATCCTGCTGATCCCGGCCCCTCGCCTCAGGTCGCCGAGAAGTCGTGTACGTAGCGGATGTAGGCCGGTACCTTCGCGGTGTGGCTGATGATGGTGAGCTGACACGCTGGGTCGTTCATGGCGAGCGGCTGGTCTATGACAACCGGTGGATTCGGTTGGGGCTGGCCGATGTGGAGATCCCGGGTGGGGAGCGGTTCGAGCATCACGTGGTGCATTTGGACCGGGCTGCGATCGCCATCGTGCTGGATGAGCAGGACAGGGTCTTGCTGATGTGGCGGCATCGGTTCGTGTTCGATAGGTGGGGGTGGGAGCTTCCTGGCGGGCTGATCGAGGCTGGTGAGGATCCGAGGGTGACCGCTCTACGGGAAGTGGAGGAGGAGACCGGGTATCGGCCGAAGGGTCTTGAGCTTCTGGTCTCGTATCAGCCGATGGCCGGCATGGTCGACTCCGAGCACATCCTGTTCGTCGGGCGCGGGGCCGAGCTGGTGGGCAAGCCTGAGGGTGAGGTGGAGGCCGACCGGATCGAGTGGGTCCCTATGGCGGAGATCCCCGGCATGATTGCCCGCGGGGACATCTGGACGTCGGGGACGTTGATCGGGGTGCTTCAGGCTCAGGTGTGGCTCAACGGCCGAGCGCGCGGTTGACGGCTTTGGCCAGCTCGTCGATGCGGCGTCGCTGGCGTCGGCAACCGGTCATAGCGGCCAACTGCTGGGCGCGGTGAATGTGGGGCTGGGCGGCTTCGGGGTCGTCGGCCGCGAGGAGAGCGTGTCCGAGGTCGCATCGGACGCCTGCTTCGGCACGGTTGTAGGTGCCGTCCATTCCGGCCAGCGCTGAGCGGAGGTCTTCGACAGTGCCAGGGTCACCGAAGCGCAGGAGGCAGCTTCCGCGCCAGCGGGCGAAGTGGTGGGCGTTGATGGACAGGTAAGGCGTCTCCGGGTCGTTGTCGCCTTCCGGCAGGACGGCTGCGGCCTGGTCGAGCGCGCGGCGGCAGGCGGTCTCGTCGCCGAGGATCGCTGCGGCTTCCGCTTCGGCTGAGGCGAGCCAGGTGCGAAGACGGGCGGGGACGCGGTCTCGGTGGGTGGCGTGGATGTGCTGGAGGAGTTCCGCGGCTTCGGCTGGGCGGCCCAGGTCCATGAGGACGTATGCCTGTTCGCCGGAGACGTAGGCCAGGATGGCGGGATCGTCTGCTTCGTGGGCGGCGGCTTTGGCTTGCTCGTAGTGGTGCCAGGCGTCGGTGAGGGCCAGGGCGTTGATGGCCTGCCATCCGGCCAGTGAAGCGGTCTCGGCGAGCAGGTGGGCCAACTCGGCGCGGATGCCGGGGCGTACGGCGTGGCGGTGGGCTCGCTGGATCTGTGAGATCTGGGCGCGCATCTTGTCGGCGATGGCCACTCCCCCGAGGCGGCGGTCCAATAGGCGCAGGTTGTTGGTGTCGGTGCGCAGGATCATGACCATGGTGGGGTCGATGGTGGCGGCGCTGTCCAACAGGTCGGCCAGTTCCCGGGCCTGCTCCTCGTGCTCGTCGTCGTGATCGTTGGCCGGTGATGCTCCGTTGAGCGGGGCCAGGCCGAGCAGGATGCGGGCGTGGTCGGGCAGGCGTAGGCCGGCGGCGATGCGTTCGATGACGGCGAGTTCCTTGACCGTGTTGCCGCCGTTGAGGAGTTTGTTGACGCGCGGCTGGCCAAGGCCGGTGGCGGTGCCGATGCGGACCTGGCTGGCTCCGTACTTGCGTGCGATGCCGAACAGTGCCGCGATGTCGCGTTTCTTGAGGATTTCCCGCGTTTCGTCTCGATCCCACACGGATGCGGGTAGCTGTATTGGATCAAACGCGCCATTTTGCATTCCGGACCTCCGAACTCGCGATGCCGGGATGATGACGTGCGATAACGCCGAGCCTATATGCGCTCGTGCTATATCAGCGTGAGATAGGTCTGAAAAGTATCGGCCCTCATGCTGTCCGGCATGACAACGCCAGTGAGATGTACCGAGTGCGACGGGCGCGGGTGGAAGATCGTCACCCGGCGAGGCCACGTGACGGCCTCTGACCTGGGCCTGGCCGCGTCCGCTCAAGAGGACTGCCTTTACTGCCCCGGTCCCGCTGAGATGCCGCGAGAGGGCTTTGAGTGGGAAATCCGTATTCAGGCCGACAGCGGGGAAACTCCTGGTCCGAGCGGGTGGAATGCATTCCAGGCCACCGCTATGGACGAGTTGCGTACGGCGATGCGTGGCATGCCGCGCGAGTCGGCTATTTGCGGCATCATCCGGCACAAGTTCTATGACTTCGGCGCCGGTGAAAACGCCTGGACACAACGGGACATCTTCCGTGCGTACGTGGATCCGGCCGGCTCGGTGCGGTTTGAGCGGGTGAGCGCATGATCTCGCCTGCGATTGTCGTCATGGATCCGTGCGAGTCGGCCGAAGTGCTCCAGGAGGTGCTGCGGAGCAACGGCATCGACTCCGATGTCCACGATGGATACGGGCTCGCGCTGGTGTCGGTCTGGGTCGGGCTGGTCATCTGGTGCGACGGCGCACGCTTTTGGTGGCGCACCGGCTGGAATGCCGAACGTCACCGGGTCATCTACGCCTGGCATCCCGTGATTGATCCGTTCCGGGCTGCTCGGCGCATCGCGATGCGTTACGCCGAACTCCGCTCCCAGCAACCCCCGATCGGCTCTGTCCCGCTGGGTACCTCGGCGGAGCCGTTGTGAGGTGGGCGAGTTCCCGGATCGGCTACCGGGCCTCGATCGTCAGCACCTTTCACAGTCACGCGTTCACTCGTGCCCATGCCTCGGCGCTGATCGGCCGTGAGGGCGTGGTGGTGGCGGTGCTGCGCAACGGGACCACGGCGCTGGTCAAGCTGGACGACGATCCCGATGAGCTGCCGGGCCGCGTGCAGTGCTGGCCGCTGCGATGGGATGACCTCGACCTGGAAGAACCGGCCGCGATAGATCGTGCCCCGGACTTCGTCACCGGGTGGTCAAAGAGCCACGGGGCGATCGTCTTCCACGCCGTGCAACCGAGGACGGCGATGGGGGTGTGCTTCTCGCCGGCCGAACCTTTGCCGGTGTGCGGTTGGTCGGTGCCCTTCTCGCCGAAGATGTCCAGGGCGTGCCCCGTCTGCTTGCGACACTTCGGTCTGTGAGCCGGTTACATCCTGCTGGCCTTTGAATGCGGGCCACTGACAGCCGTTGTCTCAGCCGGTACTGTGCTTATGCGCACGAGTGGAAGAGTGAATGGGCGGTTGAGATGGGTATGGATTTCGCTCCACCCAAATATGTGCAGGTCATGCGGGCGATCCAAGAGCGGATCGAATCGGGTGAGTACTCCCCCGGTGACATGCTGCCGTCCGAGACTCAGCTTGTGCGCGAACTCGGCGTCGGCCGGACCACCGTGGTGCGTGCTCTCCAGACCCTAGCTATGCAGGGCTGGATTGAGCGTGAACATGGCCGGGGGTCGTTCGTGAAAGGGCGTCCCGAGAGCGCGGTTGATCGCGTACGCCCGAGCTTGACCAGTGCCGAGCAGGGCGAGAATGCCGATGCCGTGCTGGAGGCCGGGCGAGTCCCCGCTCCCCGTCATGTCGCACGGCTGCTGGGCGTCGCCGAAGGGACTCCGGTGATCGCGCGCAAGCGGGTAGCGCGTCAGGCGGACGTGATTTCAGCCGTGGAACAGATCTGGGTGCCACTGGAACACGCGATCGGCACCGACCTGGACAAGCCCGAGCCCTTGCGGCGCGGCGTCCGCCAGCACCTCCAGGCCGTCAAGCACCTGCGCTTCGACCACATCACCGAACGCGTCAGCGCGCGCATGCCAACCCCGGAGGAAGCCGAGCTGCTGGGGTCGTCCAACCCCGTCCTCGGCGTGCTGGCCACCGTGCACGATCCGGCCGGCAACGTGCTGATGGCGGTCAGCCTGGCCCTGCCCGGGAGCCTGCACGAACTCGAAGATGTCTTCAAGGTGAGCTAACTCTTACCCGCCCCTTACCGCCTGTCCACTTGTGCGGACGAGTGGCGATCACTTACTCTTCAACTCATGCGGACAAGTGGACGAGCGAACGAAGAGCCGTCCCCCGATGAAAGGAGGACCACCCATGGCCATCCAAGGCCCCATCCCGATCAGCTTCGAGCAGGCGTTCCCGCACGGCTGCTTCCTCGTCGGCCAGGTCGAGCAGGTCAAGAACTTCGAAGCCTCGACCGGCGGCAAGACCGTTTACGCCCGGGACAAGACGACCGGTGAGCCGATCTGGCAGGTCCCTGTCATGGACGGTGAGCCGACCCTGAAGGCGGGCCAGAAGACGATCGCGGTCAAGATCCTGTCCGAGGTCGAACCCGTTCCGCCTCCCTCGCTGGCCGGTCTGCCGATCGCTCCGGTCGAGTTCACCGGCATGACCGTCACGCCGTACGTCAACCAGGCCGGGCGGCTGGCCTACTCCTACCGGGCCACCGGGATGAAGCCCGCCCGGCCCAAGCAGCAGGCGCCCGCCGGTAAGGAGGCGGCGGCGTGAGCTCCGGCCCGTACACCTACGTCACGCTGACGATGCAGCCGGACTCCGCGCCTCGTCTGTCCGTCGCGTTCCACACGCCGGGCCTGCGGGTCAGCGCCGGGCTGCTGTTCAACAACGTGAGGCCGTACCTGGAGATCTGCTCTCGCGACGCGAACGTGCACATCTCCACCACCGCAGCCGGGTCAGTCTCCGACGCCGATGTGTCCACCGCCCGCGAGATCTTCGCTGCTGCCGCTCGCTACCTGGCTGACTGCGAGCGCCTGCACACCGAGCAGTCGGCCGCTCCCGCCGAGAGTGCGGCGGGCTGATGCAAGGCGGGGCCGCCAGAAGCGCCAACTTCCGGCGGCCCCCGATCTTTCTCCCCTGACTTCCACATCAATGAGGAGGTGTCCAGCTTATGTTCAAGCGCCTACCCGGTGACCAGGCACGCGACCTCGTCACCACCACACCGGACACGGCCGTCGTCTTCCGCCCGGCCGTCGTCACCACGCCCGCCATCCTCACGCTGATCATCCTGATCGAACGCAGCCTGGCCGGGCTGGTCCGGATGACCTGGCGGCATCCCGTCGCCATGCTCGCCGTGGTCGCTCCCGGCGTGCTCACGATCCTGTACGGCTGGCAGACCGCGTTTCTGCTGACCGCACCCGTCCCGGTCGGGCTGTCTGCCTGGGCGCTGACGGACCGGGGCTCGTTCGTCCGGCTGGTCGGGCGTCGGCTGCAAGCTTGGTGGCGGCTGGTCTGGATCTACCGGCGGCACTGGCAACCGGTGATGATCGTCTCCGGCCTTGGGCGTCACCTTCGGGGACGGGACTATCTGCCCCGCCTCGGCAAGGTCACCTGCACCCCGTGGGCCGACCTGGTCACCGTGCGCATGCTCAAGGGACAGGCGGTCAAGGACTGGGCCGATCGCCTCGACCACCTCGCCCAGGGCTTCGGCGCCACCTCGTGCCGGGTCGCGCTGTCCAAGGCCGGGCGGCTCACCCTGACGTTTCCGCGTCATGACCCGCTGGCGGTCCCGATGCCTGCGCTCCCGCTGCCTGACGTGGCCACCGTCGATGCGATCGAGGTGGGCAAGCAGGAAGACGGGCAACCGTGGCGGCTCAAGGTCCACGGCACCCATGTCCTGGTCGCGGGCGCGACCGGGGCCGGCAAGGGCTCGATCCTGTGGTCTGCGATCCGCGGGCTTCTCCCCGCTGCGGCTGAGGGCCTGGTGGAGCTGTGGGCGCTGGATCCCAAGCTCATGGAGCTGTCCTACGGCCGCGCGCTGTTCGGCTCCCGGTACGCCGCTACGCCGGAAGAGTGCGCCGACCTGCTGGACGAGGTCGTCGTCGTCATGCAGAAGCGGGCCGCGCGGTTCGCCGGGCTCCAGCGCTCCCACACACCCACCGTCGAGGACCCGTTCGTCCTGGTGGTCGTCGACGAGGTGGCGTTCCTGACCGCGTACCAGACCGATCGCCAGCTCCGGCAACGCATCTCCGCCGCCCTCGCGACGCTCACCACCCAAGGGCGCGCGGTCGGCGTCGGCGTCCTGGCCGCGCTCCAGGACCCGCGCAAGGAGGTCATGAACATCCGCAACCTGTTCCCGGACAAGATCGCCCTGCGGCTGGACGAGTCCGAGCAGGTGGACATGGTCCTCGGGGACGGCGCACGGGACCGGGGCGCGCTGGCCGATCACATCTCACCCGTCCCGGAGCTGGGGGCGGGAGTCGGATACGTCCGGCTGGAAACCTCGCCTGAGCCGATCCGCGTCCGCGCCGCCTACGTCTCCGACTCCGACATCCGCGCCATGGCCGACGCCTTCGGGAGGGCCGCATGAGGGTCTGCTTCCACGGCACCGCCGACGAACTCGACCTGGTGGCGGGCCGCCCGCTGATGGTCCTGCTGACCACCAGCCACCTACCGCGCATGCGGGTCTTCGAGCTGCACCACGCCCACATGCTCACCCACCCCTACGACGGTAGGCACCGGCTGTGCGCCGAGCTGACCGAGACGGAGGTGAGCGGCGATGCGTGACCTGGCCTACCTGCTGGAAGGGCTGCGCTGCTCGTCCTGCCTGGCTGACAACACGCTCTGGCTCGACCTGGTTCCCGGCACCGTCGAATGCCGCGAATGCGGCCAGGGCGCACTCATCGCCGTCGATACCAGGGAGGAAGCATGACCTACGATCGTGCCCTCCCCCGCGCTGAGCGGCTGCGGATGCCGTGGGCACGTGATGTCGCCCTGGAGGTCGCCAAGCAGCACGGCGTGTGCATCCGCCCGGTCGCGCTCAAGCGGCTCGACACCACCACCGGGCAGAGCGAGATCATTGACGTGCCGTGCGGAGCCACACTGGAGGCCGTCTGCCCGCCGTGCGCCAAGCGCAACCGGCAGCTTCGTATGGCTCAATGCCGTGAGGGCTGGCACCTCGACCAGGAACCGGTCATCACGCCGGACGAGCCGAACGACGAACAACGTTGGCTGGTCGAGTTCCGCGCCGACATGCAAGCCCGTCGGGACGCCGCCGAGCAGTCCGGGGAAGACACCACCGACCTGGACGCGGTTCTCGCCGGCCTGGATGACGAGATCAACACCGCGGGGATGCGTGGCCATGTCCTCGGCCGGACCACGGCCAAGCGCACCCGATCCACTCGGCGGCGACAGGACGCGCCGGACCTGCCCCGGCGGAAGATGGCCAACACGACGCTCGGGCGGACATTCACCGGCTCGGACGGCAAGGTCTATCGGCCGTCGCTGTTCGTCACGCTTACCCTGCCGAGCTACGGCAAGGTCCGCGACGGCGTCCCGGTCGATCCCGACTCCTACGACTACGCGCGGGCGGCTCGGGACGCGCTGCACTTCTCCAAACTGGTCGATCGGTTCGTGCAGAACCTTCGCCGAGTGGCTGGTTATGACGTGCAGTACTTCGCGGCCGTGGAGCCTCAGAAGCGACTGGCTCCGCACCTGCACATGGCGATCCGGGGCACCCTCCCGCGTGCGGAGATCAAGCAGATCGCGGCGGCCACCTATCACCAGGTGTGGTGGCCACAGACCGACACGGTCGTCTTCGACGGTGAGCGCCTGCCGGTCTGGGAGCAAGAGGCCGGCTACCTCGACCCCGACACCGGCGAAGTCCTGCCCACCTGGGATGAAGCACTCGACCAGATCGACGCCGACGAGCACGCCGAGCCGCTGCACGTGATCCGCTTCGGCGACCAGGTGGACGTCAAGGGTGTGCTCGCCGGAACGCCGGACGCCGACCAGTGCATCCGCTACCTGTCGAAATACCTGACCAAGAGCCTCGGCCAATCCCTCGACGGCGGCCAGGCCCAGCAGCAGCACGCCGCCCGGTTCGTCGATGCCCTGCGTTACGAGCCCTGCTCGCCGACCTGCGCCAACTGGCTGCGCTACGGCATCCAGCCCAAGGGAGCCAAGGCCGGTATGACGCCGGGCCGCTGTCGGAGCAAGGCGCACAAGCCCGAACACCTCGGCTACGCCGGGCGCCGCGTCCTGGTTTCCCGCAAGTGGTCCAACAAGACCCTCGCCGAGCACAAGCAGGACCGCCGTACGTGGGTCCTGGAAGCCCTCGGCCAGCCCGGCGAACCGATCGACCCACACCGCTATGTCTGGCGGCCCGTCCCGGCCGGGGATGCGAACGTGCCCCCGCTGGCCGTCCGTCTCCTGCGCAGCGTGGCCGAACGCCAACGATGGCGTGCCCACATGGCCCAACTCGAACAACAGAGCCTTTCGGCAAATCCCGAAGCGGCCTGAAGGGAGGAAGACCTTGGACCAACTGTTCACCGTTCCGGAAGCAGCCGAGCTGCTCCACACCTCGGTTCGCTTCGTACGCCGACTGATCGCCGAGCGCCGGATCGAGTTCGTGAAGGTCGGGCGGCACGTCCGTATCCGCGAGTCCGCGCTGATCGCCTTCGTCACGGCGGGCACCGTCGCGCCTCTGACGACCTTCGACGCAACCGGGAGGGCCGCCTGATGGCAAACAAGGACAACCACCGCCGGTTCGGCAGCATCCGCAAGAGGGAGTCCGGGCGGTACCAGATTCGCTATCCGGGTCCTGACGGGCGGATGCGCTCCGGCACCGAGACCTACGAACGCAAGTCCGACGCGGAACGGGCGCTGTCGCTCATCGAAGCGCAGATCATCAAGGGCGAGTGGACCGATCCCGAACGCGGCAAGATCAAGCTAAAGGACTACGCCGAGACCTGGATCGCTCAGCGCCCTGGCCTACGCCCTCGGACGGTCGATCTCTACCGCTGGCTGCTCAAGAAGCACATCACGCCCTACCTCGGCAACGTCCAGATAGCCAAGATCAGCACCTCGACCGTTCGGCAGTGGCGGGCTGATCTGCTCGGTAACGGTGTGTCAGTGAGCATGGCCGCCAAGGCGTACCGCCTGCTGCGTGCCGTGCTCATGACCGCCGCCGAAGACGACCGCATCATCCCGCACAACCCGTGCCGGATCCGTGGGGCCGGCGACGAGCACGCGCAAGAGCGCCCCGTACTGACCGTCTCCCAAGTGTTCGAGTTGGCCGACCGGGTGGGCGTGCGACCGATCGGCAACGTCCGCAAGGTCAAAGACGGGGCGTACCGCCTGCGCTTTCAACGGCACGGCGAGATGCGGACCCATCCGGAGATCTTCATCACACGAGCAGAGGCGGAACGCTCGCTCTGGAAGATGGCCATGGAGGGTAAGGCCGACTCCACCCAAGATCGGCGGTTCCGCGCGATGGTGCTCCTGGCCACGTTCGCGAGCCTGCGATGGGGTGAAGTCAGCGCGCTACACCGAATGGATGTCGATCTCACCGGGCGAACTGTCCGCGTCCGCGTCGCCTTCGTCGAGCGCTCAACGGGCGGGCTGGTGCTGGGTCCGCCGAAGTCCAAGGCAGGCCGGCGGACAGTCGGCATTCCGCGGAGCATCATCCCCATCCTCAAAGAGCACATGGACACCTACGTCCAGGACGAGCCGGGCGCGCTCATGTTCCCGGGAGCCAAGGGCGGGCCGCTTCGCCGGAGCGGCTTCAACAGCCGTACGCGCTGGGTCGACGTGGTCAAGGAACTGGGCTTGCCGGGGCTCCACTTTCACGACCTGCGACACACCGGAAACATGTTGGCCGCCGAGTCCGGCGCGGGCCTCAAGGACCTCATGGCGCGTATGGGACATGACAACGTCCGAGCGGCCATGATCTACCAGCACGCAGTCAGAGGAGCCGACGAAATGATCACGGACGCCATCGACCGGCAACTCGGCACCCGCGACGAAGACGGCGACGAGGGCGGGACGGACGCGCTGGTTCCGGCAGGGTGATCAAGAGCTAATGGCCCGTTAATGGCCCGAAAAGATCGAACAAGCCCGAACAAGATCAAAGCCCAGGTCCCGAATCCCTCGGTCGACCTGGGCTTTCACATCGAGAGCGGGTGACGGGAATCGAACCCGCGCTGTCAGCTTGGGAAGCTGATGTTCTGCCATTGAACTACACCCGCGTCGCGGCCCGAAGCCGCGACCAACACTCTAGCGGAAAGCCGACCCACTTGACCAAGCAGAGCCGTCTGACTTCGCCAGGACACACCGGGTAGGTTGCTCATCGTGCTGCTATCTGATCGCGACATCCTTGCCGAGATCGACGCCGGCCGCCTGGCGCTGAGCCCGTTCCACCGGGACATGGTCCAGCCGTCCAGCATCGACGTCCGGCTTGACCGCTTTTTCCGGGTGTTTGAGAACCACAGGTATCCGCACATCGATCCCTCGATGGAGCAGCCGGATCTGACGCGGCTGGTCGAGCCTGACGGGGACGAGCCGTTCATCCTGCATCCGGGCGAGTTCGTGCTCGCCTCGACATACGAAGTGATCACGTTGCCCGACGATCTGGCTTCCAGGCTGGAGGGCAAGAGTTCGCTGGGGCGGCTCGGGTTGCTGACGCACTCGACGGCCGGGTTCATCGATCCGGGGTTCACCGGTCACGTCACGCTTGAGCTGTCCAATGTGGCCACGTTGCCGATCAAATTGTGGCCGGGGATGAAGATCGGGCAGTTGTGTGTGTTCCGGTTGAGTTCGCCGGCGGAGTTCCCGTACGGGTCGGAGAGGTACGGGTCGCGCTACCAAGGGCAGCGCGGGCCGACGCCGTCGCGGTCGTTCCAGAGCTTTCACCGCACAGAGGTGTAGTACCCGGCTGCGCGGCTATGGGGCGTTGGAAGTACTCTTGCCCCGGTGTCGTACAGCATACGGAGGGTAGCGCCTAGGAGAAGGGGACATGAAGTTCGCATTTCACCTGGTAAGCCTTACCCTTTCCACGGACCATCCCCGCACATCTGGAGAACGACGTGCGCCTGCGGCTCACGCCACGTGAGGACAGCTACTATGACCTGTTCGCCGACTCGGCGAACAACCTGGTCACCGCATCACGCTTGCTCGTAGAGATCATCAGCGACGGATCGGATCGGGAGTCCCTGGCCGAGAAGATGCGGGCCTGCGAGCACGCCGGCGACGAACGCACCCATGCGATCATGAACCGGCTCAACGAGAGTTTCATCACTCCGTTCGACCGCGAGGACATCTACCGTCTCGCTTCCAACCTCGACGATGTGATGGACGCCATGGAAGCGGCGTCCGACCTCATCGTGCTCTACCAGATCGACCATCTCCCCAAAGACGTGGTCCGTCAGGTCGAGGTGCTGGAGCGGGCGGCGGAGCTCACGGCGGAGGCGATGCCCCGACTGCGGTCGATGAAGAACCTCAACGAGTACTGGATCGAGGTCAACCGCCTGGAGAACCAGGGCGACCAGATCTACCGCCGGCTGCTGGCCAAGCTGTTCGGCGGTGAGTACGACGCGCTCACGGTCATGAAGATGAAGGAGGTCATCGACGCCCTCGAAGAGGCGGCCGATGCCTTCGAGCACGTCGCCAACACCGTCGAATCCATCGCGGTCAAGGAAAGCTAGGGCCGGTGGACCTCACGCTCGCCCTAGTCATCGGCGTGGTCGTGATCGCGCTGATCTTCGACTACACCAATGGCTTCCACGACGCGGCGAACGCCATTGCCACGTCCGTCTCCACCCGCGCGCTGACCCCCAGGGCGGCGCTGTTCATGGCCGCGGCGATGAACTTCATCGGCGCCCATCTGGGAACGCAGGTCGCCCAGACGGTCGGCAAAGGGATCATTGACGCACCTCAGGGCTCTCACGGCCTGGTGATCGTGGCGGCGGGCCTGATCGGCGCCATCACCTGGAACATGATCACCTGGTATTTCGGTCTTCCTTCCTCCTCCAGTCACGCGCTCATCGGCGGCCTGATCGGCTCGGCGCTCGCGTCCGCCAGCGTGGTCCACTGGGACGGCGTGGTGGAGAAGGTCGTCATCCCCATGATCCTGTCGCCGCTCGTGGGTTTCACGCTCGCGGCGTCGATCATGATCGCAATCTACTGGATCTTCCGCAACGCGCAACCCGGCAAGGCGAACCGCGGGTTCCGCTACGCGCAGACGGTCTCGGCCGCGGCGATGGCGCTCGGCCACGGATTGCAGGACGCGCAGAAGACCATGGGCGTCATCTTCCTGTCGCTGGTGGTCGGCGGCTACGTGGCGCCGACCGACGACATCCCCCAGTGGGTCATCCTGGCCGCCGCCGCGGCGATCTCGCTGGGCACGTACGCGGGCGGCTGGCGCATCATGCGCACGCTGGGCCGGCGCATCATCGCGCTCGACCCGCCGCAGGGTTTCGCCGCCGAGGCGGCGGCGTCCACGGTCCTGTACGGTGCCGCGATCGGGTTCGGGGCGCCGATCTCGACCACGCACACGATCACCTCGGCGATCATGGGCGTGGGCTCGACCAAGCGGCTGTCGGCCGTGCGGTGGGGGGTGGCGGGCAACATCGTGACCGCCTGGGTCCTTACGATCCCGGCTGCGGCTCTGGTCGCGGCGCTGTCGTACTTCGCGCTTCACTGGGCGGTGGAGTAGCGGCGTACATGACGTCGACGTCCCAGCGGGCGAACCCGAGCGACTCGTACAGGCGGATGGCCGCCGTGTTGGTCTCGTCCACGTAGAGCATGGCCTGGGCGAGGCCGCGCGAGCGCAGGTGGGCCAGGCCGGTCAGGGTGAGTGACCGGCCCAGGCCGGTGCCCTGCTGGGACGGGTCCACGCCGACCACGTAGACCTCGCCGAGCGGCTCGTGGCCGTGCTCGTCGGAGCCGTGGATCTTCGTCCAGTGGAAGCCGACGAGCCGGTCGCCGCGGAAGGCGAGGAAGAACCCCTCGGGGTCGAACCACGGCTCGCGCTCGCGTCGCAGCAGGTCGTCGAGCTCCCAGGCGCCCTGCTCGGGGTGCTGGGCGAAGGAGGCGGCGTTCACCTTGAGCCACGCCTCCTCGTCCCGGCCGGGCACGAACGTGCGGACCGTGACGCCTTCGGGCACGGTGGCGTCGGCGATCGGGGCGTACAGGGAGCGGCGCATCTGCCACAGCGACCGGGCGCGCACGAAGCCCAGCGACGCGGCCAGCGCCTCCGCGCCGGGGTGGCCGCCGTGCGCCCACAGCCGCAGCCTGCCGCCGGTCAGGTCGAGCACGGCGCGCAGCAGCTCCTTGCCGTGGCCGCGGCCCCGGTGCGCGGGGTGGACGACCAGCTCGCCGCTGGGGCCCTCCACCTCGTCGGTGGGGTCGACGTGGGCGTATCCGACGAGCTCGTCCGCGTAGAGCAGCAGCGAGCGGGCGCGGGGGTCGCCGCCGTAGCGCAGATGCAGCATCACGTGCTCGTTGAGCGGGCGGACGCGGTCGGCTTCCGTGGCCGCTTCCACGACACTCAAGACATCGGCGATTTCTTGGTCGTCCAGCCGTTCTCTGATCCTCACGTGCGTACTCACAGCTCGAACTCTAGGCGTACAACTGGCAAATACCGCCAGCCGGGGCCCCGATGAATCGTTACCTTTGCGACATTGGCTGCACGGATTGTCGCCGTAACGTCATGGGCCATGACGTCCCGTTCCTTCCTCCGGCTGGCGCTGGCCGGAGCGGTCGCCTCAGGCGGACTCCTGCTCGCCGGTCTCCCGGCAGACGCGAGTAAAACTCACAAGCCGCGTACGGTCCCCGTCCGGCTGCTCGCACTGAACGACTTCCACGGCCACCTGGAACCTCCGACCGGGTCCTCCGGCCGGATGGTCGACGAGCACGGCAACACCGTCGACGCGGGCGGCGCCGCGTACGTCGCCACGCACATGAAGGCGCTGGCCGACAGGAACACGATCGCGGTGGCGCAGGGCGACCTCATCGGCGCCACCCCGCTCATCTCGGCCGCCTACCACGACGAGCCGACGGTCGAGCTGATGGGCAAGCTCGGGCTCAAGGTGGCCGCGGTCGGCAACCACGAGTTCGACGAGGGCTACGACGAGCTGCGGCGGATCATGAAGGGCGGCTGCCACCCGGTGGACGGCTGCTCCCCCGCCGGCAGGTGGAAGGGCGCCGCCTTCGACTACGTGGGCGCGAACGTGCTCTTCAAGAACCGGCACGAGCGCACCGACGCGCTCTCGGCGCTCGGCAACAGCCCGCAGATCAAGAAGCTGATGGCCGACTGGGGCGTGCCCGCGCTTCCCCCGGTCAGCGTCAAGTGGATGAACGGGGTGCCGATCGGCTTCATCGGCCTGGTCACGCAGACCACGCCGACGATCGTCACCTCCGAGGGCATCAAGAACATCAAGTTCGTGGACGAGGTCAAGGCCGCGAACGTGGCGTCCAAGCTGCTCACGCTGGTGGGCGTGAAGGCCCAGGTCGTGCTCGTGCACGAGGGCGACCAGGTGACGCCGAGCCAGTCGCCCGACGCGTGCAGCGCCGTCCCCGGCGCGGGCAACCGGATCGCCACCCAGGTCGACGCCGAGATCGACCTCGTGCTCAGCGGCCACTCGCACCAGGCGTACCTGTGCACGGTCAAGGACCCGCGGGGCCGTGACCGGCTGTTCTCGCAGGGCGGCTCGTTCGGCCGCGTCATCACCCAGGTGGACCTCCAGGTCGACACCCGCACCCGCGACGTCGACCGGGCCTCCACCGTGGCCGACAACCACGTCGTGACCCGCACGGTCGCCCCGGACCCGGAGATCACCGCGTTCGTGCAGACGTGGAAGGACCGCGTGTCCGGGGTGGCCAACCGGCCCGTCGGCACGATCACCGCGGACATCCCGAACGTCGCGGTCGCGTCCGGAGAGTCGCCGCTCGGCAACCTGATCGCCGACGCCCAGCTGGCGGCCACCAGGACCGGCGGCAACGCGCAGATCGCGTTCATGAACCCGGGCGGCGTGCGCGCGTCGCTGAGCTACGCGGGCTCGCCGGCCGGTGAGGGCGACGGGGTCGTCACGTACGGCGAGGCGTTCACGGTCCAGCCCTTCAACAACCTGATGCAGGTGGTGACGCTGACCGGGGCGCAGCTGAAGACGCTGCTGGAGCAGCAGTTCACCGGCGGCCCGAACAACCAGCCGTTCAACCGGATCCTGCAGCCGTCGGCGAACCTGACCTACACCTACAGCCAGAGCGCGCCGTGGGGCGGCAAGGTCTCGAACATCATGATCGACGGCCAGCCGGTGACCGACGCCCAGACCATCCGGGTGGCGGCGAACAACTTCCTGGTGGGCGGCGGTGACGCCTTCCCGGTGTTCACCGAGGGCACCGACCTGTGGAGCGGCCCGCTCGACATCGACGCCTTCGTCGACTACCTGGGCCAGAACAACCCGATCGCGCCTCCGGCCACGAACCGGATCACCGTGACCGGCTGACACCCGGACGTGAAAGAGCCCGCTTCCCGTCACTGACGCCCCTGAAACCCACGGGAAGCGGGCCCTCGTCCCTTGATGCGACAACCTCCGAGCCGCCTCTGCCCGGCGGCGACGGGTCTAATCATCGAGTTCCGCTCTGAGCGATTCCGCTGTCGGCTTGGCGGGGTTACGTGCGGCCGGACTCCGGCGGCACAGTGAGCGGATGAGACTTCTGGTACTGGGCGGGACCGACTTCGTCGGCCGGGCCTTCGCGACGGAGGCGCTGGCCCTCGGCCACGACGTGACCGTGCTCAACCGGGGCACGCACGAACCACCCGCCGGGGTGACCTCGCTGCGCGGCGACCGCACGCGGCCCGACGGGCTCGACGCGCTGGCCGGCGGCGAGTGGGACGTGGTCGCCGACACCTGGTCGTGGGCGCCGTCCGTGGTGCGCGACGCCGCCTCGCTGCTCGCCGGCCGGGCCGGTCACTACGTGTACGTGTCCAGCCGGTCCGTCTACGCCCCGCCCGTCCCGTACGGAGCCGACGAGAGCGCGCCGGTCGTCGAGGGGTCGCCCGACGGCGGCGAGGGCGGATACGCGGAGATGAAGGCGGGCGGCGAGCTCGCCGCGACCGCGGCGTTCGGCGACCGGGCGCTGCTCGCCCGCGCCGGGCTGATCATCGGCCCGCACGAGAACATCGGGCGGCTGCCGTGGTGGTTGTCCAGGATCGCGCGGGGCGGACCGGTGCTCGCGCCCGAGCCCGCCGGCCTCGGCCTGCAGTGCGTGGACGCCCGCGACCTGGCCAGGTGGTGCCTCGAAGCCGCGCTCGACGGGGTCGGCGGCGCCTTCAACGTGGTGAGCCCGCCGGGGTTCGTCACCATGCGGGAGCTGCTGGAGACCTGTGTGCGGGTCACCGGGTCGGACGCGGAGCTGCGCTGGACGAGCGAGGAGGCGATCCTGGCGGCCGGGGTGCAGCCGTGGACCGACCTGCCCATCTGGCTGACCGGCGAGGGCCACGCGTTCGTGCACGGCGGCGACGTGTCCAGGGCGGTGGCTGCGGGCCTGCGGTGCCGGCCGGTCGAGGAGACCGTGGCCGACACCTGGGCCTGGCTCAGGAGCATCGGCGGGCGGGCGCCCGTGCGGCCCGACATGCCCGCCGTCGGCCTCGACCCGGACGTGGAGGCCACACTGCTCTCATGACCGGCGCAGCAGGTCGTAGAGCGCCGCGGCGAGCCCCGCGCAGACGAACAGCACGACGACCATGAGGCCGTGCCTGAAGGCGACCGGCCAGCCCTGGCCGAGCAGGCCGAAGAAGACCGAGCCGGCGGCCGCGATGCCGATGGCCGAGCCGAGCCGCTGACCGGTCTGCAGCACGCCCGCCGCGCTGCCGCCGCCCGCCGGCGGCACCTGCGACAACGTGACCGCCTGGTTGGGCGCGATGGTCAGGCCGCTGCCGACGCCCGCGACGAGCAGCGGCAGCGCGGTCGCCAGCGCCACGTGCGGGCCGGGCACGAGCAGGGTGGCGGCCATGGTCGCCAGCAGTCCGGCGACCACCGTGACCAGCCCGGCGACGACCACGCGGCGGCCCGCGCGGTTCACCAGCCGGCCGCCGACCACCGCCGCCCCGGCCGAGCCGACCGCGAACGGGGTGATCGCCAGACCGGCGAGCAGCGGGCTGTAGTGCAGGCCCGCCTGCAGGTAGAGGGTGAAGATGAAGAAGATGCCGGTGAACCCGGCGAAGTACAGCAGCGCGATCGCCGTACCGAGACCGTAGGAGCGCAGCCTGAACAGCGACAGGTCCACCAGCGGCTCCCCGCGGTAGCGCCGCTCCCAGGCGACGAAGGCCGCCAGCAGGGCCAGCGACGCCGGGACCAGCAGCCACTTGGCCGCGCCCGGCCACTGGTGCTGCTGGATGAACGGCAGCAGCAGCACGGTCACGGCCACCCCGAGCAGCAGCACCCCGACGGGATCCATGCTCTCCCGGCGCCCGGTCCGCTCCGGCGGCGGCAGCAGCCGGCGCGCCAGCGGCACCAGGACCAGCCCGATAGGCACGTTCACCAGGAACACCAGCCGCCAGCCCTGGTCGGCGCCGAAGGCGGAGACCAGGGCACCGCCGATGAGCGGCCCCGCCGCGGTCGAGACGCCGATGGTGGCGCCGAGCGCGCCGAACGCCCGGCCCCGCTCCGCGCCCCGGAACATCTGCTGGATGAGCCCCGACACCTGCGGGTTGATCATCCCGGCGGCCAGGCCCTGCAGCAGCCGGGACACGATCAGCACCGGCATGGTGGGGGCGAACCCGCACGCCGCGCTGGCGAGCGTGAACAGCGCCACCCCCCACATGAAGACCGTCCGCCGGCTGCGCGCGTCACCCAGCCGGCCCGCCGGCACCAGGAGCAGGCCGAAAGTAAGGGCGTAACCGGACAGGATCCATTGCAGGCCCGCCTCCGACGCGTGCAGGCCCTCCCGGATCGAGGGCAGGGCGACGTTGACGATGCTCACGTCGAGCCCGGCCATGAACGCGGCCGTCAGGCAGACGGCCAGCGCGTGCTTGCGGGTGTCCGCCACGTGCTCCCCCGGTTCGGTCAGCAGCCCCGGAGCAGCGAGCGGGAGAGCGTCTCGTACACCCACGACTCCCACTCGGCCGGCGACCAGCGCCGCTGTTCGGTCAGCAGCTGGTACGTCTCCGGGCTCACCAGCGCGTAGACCAGATCTCCTGCCCTTTCCGACGACATGCCATCCCTCAGGCCGCCGATCTCCGCCAGGTGGCGGGCGAGCGCCAGGTGGTCGGCGTGGCGCTGACGCTGGTTGGTCTCCCAGGTGACGGCCATCTCGGGGTCGGCGCCGGCGGCGTCGCGCAGGACGCGCATCAGCGGCGCCACGCGTTCGAAGATCACCCGGGCGTTGCCCACCCAGATCCGCAGCGACCCGGCGGGGTCGGGCTCTCCCGTGGCCTGGAGGGCCCACGGCCGCTCGATCAGCGGCACCGGCTCGTCGTCGCCGGCCGTCAGCACGTCGAGGCCCTCGGCGAGGACGCCGCGCTTGTTGCCGAAGTGGAAGTAGACCGTCTGGACGGCCACCCCGGCGCGGTCGGCGATCTGCTCCAGCGTCGTCGCGGCGTAGCCCTGGCCGACGAAGAGCCGCAACGCCTCCTCGACGATCCGGCGCCGGGTGGTTCTGCGCTGCTCCGCCCGCCGGCTCTTGACGCGGTCCACGAGCCTGAGCGTACTCTGGTGCCTCGATTCGCTAGAGCGGACTCTAGTCACGGTGTCGGACGCCCTGCTCGAGGGGGGCGGGGCGCTCGGCCCGGACCCGGCGGGTTACCGTGAGTAGGTGACTCGTGACGCTCGGGGGCAGCTCTGGCTGGTGGCGGCCACGCTGGCGTGGGCGGTGCTCGCGATGCTGTCGCCGCCGCTGGTCTGGCTGGTGTTCCCGCTGTTCTTCGGCTTCCTGCACGTGCTGCCGCTGTGGGCGGCGACGCTGGGTGTGACCGTGCTGACCTGCGTGAGCGCCGCGGCGGCGAGCTGGCACGCCGGTGGTCCTTCGGCGCCGCTGGTGCTCGGGCCGGTGCTGCTGGCGGCCGCGGCCACGCTGCTGTGGACGCGCCGGTTCAGGGGGTCACGATCGCGAAGCCGGGCACAGGGGCGTCCAGCGCGGCGAACAGGCGCTTGAGCGCCCGCATGTCGCCCTCCCTCGACACCTCGCCGACGCCCCGCCCCGCGAGCAGGGCGACGAGCTGGGCCTGGGTGAGCCGCAGCGTCAGGTCGACCGGCCCTTCCGGCGGGTCCGCCTGCCGGATGAGCACGCCGTTGGACAGCACCGTGCGGTAACGGCGGCCCAGGTCGGTCAGGTGCCAGTCGATGGCCAGGTTCTCGCTCCAGGCCTTCGGGCCGTCCACCCGGACGGCCAGCGCGTCCAGGACCTGCTCGGCGCCGAGCGCGGCGAGCGTGCCCGGCGCGACGGTCCCGCCGTCCGCGGCCGCGATCCCGTCCGTGAGCTCCAGCGCCCCCATCAGGTACGCGTTGCGCCAGGCGGGGTCGCGGGCCCCGTGGCCGAGCCGGGTGTAGACCTCGGCCAGCAGGTCGCGGGCCCGCTTGTTGCCCTCGTCCGCGAAGACCGCGTGGTTGAGGAGCTGGGCGGCGAAGCGCAGGTCGCCCCCGGCGGCGTACCTCTCGGCCAGCGCCACCACGGCCGCGCCGCCGCCGAGACACTCCACGTAGCGGATCGCGCTCTGCCGGGGCGGGTGCTCCCACAGGTGGGCCGGGTTGCCGTCGAACCAGCCCAGGTAGTGCTGGTAGACGGCCCTGATGACGCCGGCCGAGCCGGGCAGGGCGGCCAGGGCGGGCGGCAGTTGCAGACACTCGGCGATCTCCTGGGGGGTGAGACCCTTGTTCATCAGGCGCACGGTCTGGTCGTGCAGGTAGGAGTGCAGGTCTCGGTGCCGCTCCAGCAGACGCGTGACCTCCTCGCCGCCCCGTACGGGCTCGTGGTGCGCGGCGAAGGCCACGTCGGCGCGGCCGGCGAAGAGCGTGACCGCCTCCGACAGACCGCGCGTCCACAGCCGGGGGTCGCACCCGCCCGGCGGGTCGCCGGCGTTCACCGCCAGGCCGAGCGCGCGCCGCTCGGGCAGCAGGAACGCCAGCGCCGCGCCGGGCACGAGCTGGAACAGGAACCGCACCCCGTCGAGCGTCTCCTCCTGGCCGGTCCGCTCGACCAGCGCCGTGGGCGGGAGCAGGGAGACCGTGCCCGCCGACCGCATCGGGCCGAGCCGCCCCTCGGGCCCTCCCGGCAGCGCCGGGCCGTAGGTGTAGGCGGCCCGGCGGTTCGCGGCGGGGGCCGCGTACAGGAACTCCTCGGCGGCGCGGTCCAGGAAGCCGGCGGGGGCGAGCACGGGCACGCCGCCGAGGGTGACGCCGCGGGAGCCGCCGAAGCGGTCGGCGCGGGAGTGCGAGTAGATCACCGCCGAGACCGGCCGGTCCCCGCGGTGCCCGCGGTACAGCCGCAGCGCGGCCGCGGCGCACTCGGCGGAGCGGAGCGGGTCCACGACGACCACGCCGGTGCCGCCCTCCACGAGGGTCATCGCCGCCCGGTCGAGCCCGCGTACCTGATAGACGCCCTCGGCCACCTCGTACAGGCCGCGCCGGGCGAGCAGCCCCGCCTGCGCCCACAGGCTCGGGTGCGCCGTGGCCGGGCAGCCGCCGTCCACGCGTCCGTACGCGTCCGCGTCCCACACCACCTTGCCGTCGGCGTCCCTGACGACGGCGGAGGCGAGCGGGGCGACGAAACCCGCGCCCCTATCGTCGTCAGCCTCGTACGGAAGCTCGGCCATGCCTGAGAAATGCCCGGAAAGCAGGATGGGCACGGTCAACGTACGTACGAAACACCGTGAACCTCCCTTGGCTTGACTTATCGGGAAATAGTGGACGACCGAGAGCATGGGTAGGGTCTTCTCCGTGGAAGCCTGCGTATTCGATCTCGACGGCGTGCTGGTCGACTCCGAGCCGGTGTGGGAGGAGGTGCGCCGCGCCTTCGTCGCCGAGCACGGCGGCACCTGGCAGGACGACACCCAGTCGCGGCTCATGGGCATGAGCACCGCCGAGTGGGCGTCGTACCTGCACGAGCTCGGCGTGCGGCTGCCGCCGGACGAGATCGCCCGGCAGGTCGTCGACCGGATGGCCGAGCGCTACCGCGCCCACCTGCCGCTGATGAAGGGCGCGCCCGAGGCGGTGCGGCGGCTCGGCGACCACTTCACGCTCGGGCTGGCCAGTTCCTCGCCCCGGCGGCTCATCGACGTGGTGCTCGAGTCGAGCGACCTGCACGACTGCTTCGACGCCACCGTCTCCACCGAGGAGGTGGACCGCGGCAAGCCCGCCCCCGACGGCTACCTGAAGGTGGCCCGGCTCCTCGGCGTCGATCCCGACGAGTGCGTGGCGGTCGAGGACTCCAGCAACGGGCTGCGCTCGGCGGACGCGGCCGGCATGCGGGTCGTCGCCGTCCTGCACCCGCGCTACCCGCCCGCGCCGGACGCGCTGGTCCTGGCCTGGCGCATCGTCGAGCGTCTGGACGCGCTCACCCCCGAGCTGCTCGACGGGTGATCCGCTACTCTTTGGAAATCGTGCGAGACATCACGGTTTTCAGTGGCAGCGCCCATCCCGAGCTGGCCGAGGAGATCTGCTCCCACCTCGGCGTCCCCCTCCATCCTGTGCGCGTCTCGCGCTTCGCCAACGACGTCATCGCGGTCCAGCTCCAGGCCAACTGCCGCGAGCGCGACGTCTTCCTGATCCAGCCGCTGGTGCCGCCCACCCAGGAACACCTGGTGGAGCTGCTGCTCATGCTCGACGCCGCCCGGGGCGCCTCGGCGGCGCGCATCACCGTCGTGCTGCCCCACTACGCCTACGCCCGCTCCGACAAGAAGGACGCGCCGCGCATCTCGCTCGGCGCCCGCCTGGTGGCCGACCTGATGGTGGCGGCCGGGGCCGGCCGGGTGCTGACGATGACCCTCCACTCGCCGCAGGTCCACGGCTTCTTCAGCGTCCCCGTCGACCACCTGCACGCGCTGCGCGAGCTGGCGGCCCACTTCTCCCGCCACGACCTGTCCGACACCGTCGTGGTCTCCCCCGACCTGGGCAACGCCAAGGAGGCCGCCCACTTCGCCCGCCTGATCGGGGCCGATGTGGCGATGGGCGCCAAGCAGCGCTTCAGCGACGACCGCGTGGTGATCAGCTCGGTGATCGGCGACGTCGAGGGCAAGGACGTGATCATCCTGGACGACGAGATCGCCAAGGGCAGCACCGTCATCGAGCTCCTCGACCGCCTCCGCGAGCGCGGCGTCCGCTCCGTCCGCGTCGCATGCACCCACGGCCTGTTCTCCGACGGCGCCATCGAGCGGCTCAGCGCGCTGCCGGAGGTCAAGGAGATCGTCTGCACCAACACCGTCCCCCCGCCCAAGCCCGGCGACAAACTCACGGTCCTGTCCATCGCCCCGGCCCTCGCCGAGGCCATGCGCCGCATCCACTTCGGCGAGTCCGTCAGCGCCCTGTTCGGCACCCCGTGATCGACACCGGACTGGGCGCACACGACCCCCTCCGGCTCCGCCGCGGAGGAACTGGCCGCCGAGCTCGGTGACGCGATCGCCGTCGAGGCCGACCTGGCCGCGCCGGACGCGGCGGCGCGGCTGCTCGGCGCGGTCGAGCGGCGGCTCGGGCCGGTGGACGTGCTGGTGAACAACGCCGCGCACTGCGAGTCGCCCGACGCGTTCGGCTCGCTCACCGCCGGCGGGCTGGCCCGCCACTACGCGGTGAACGCCGTCGCCCCCGCCCTGCTCCTCGACGAGCTGGCCAGGAGGGAGCGGGCCGCGGCCGTGGTGAACATCAGCACCGACGCCGCCCGCGCCTTTCCCGGCCAGATCGGCTACGGCACGTCCAAGGCCGCGCTCGAAGCGCTCACCCGCGCGGCCGCGCTCGACCTCGCCCCGCTGGTGCGGGTCAACGCGGTCGCGCCGGGGCCGGTGCAGACCGGGTGGATGGACGAGGAGACGTACGCGCGAGCCCGCGAGATCGTGCCGCTGGGGCGGGTGGGCGAGCCGGAGGACATCGCCGGCGCCGTCGTGTTCCTGGCCTCACGGCAGGCGCGGTGGATCACCGGCCAGGTCATCCAGGCCGCCGGAGGGCACGCGCTCTGACGGCGGTCAGGCGGAGATGCCGCCGTCGCTCTTCAGCAGCTGGCCGTTGATCCAGCCACCCTGGGGCGAGCAGAGGAACTGCACCAGGTCGGCGGTGTCGCGCGGGGTGCCGAGGCGACCCAGCGGGGTGTGCTCGGCGCAGGTGGCCTTCAGGTCGTCGGGCATCCACCCGGTGTCGATCGGGCCGGGGTTGATCACGTTCGCGGTGACGCCGAGGTGGGCCAGCTCGCGGGCGGCGGCGAGCGTGATGCGGTCCAGCGCGCCCTTGCTCGCCCCGTACGGGAGGTTGCCGACGACGTGGTCGCTGGTGAGCGCGACGATCCGGCCGGTGCCGTGGGCGCCGCGGAACCGGCGGCCGTACTCGCGGATCAGCAGCCAGGAGGCGCGGGCGTTGACGGCGAAGTGGCGGTCGAAGCTGGCCACGGTCGTGT
Source organism: Nonomuraea sp. NPDC054003 (assembly GCF_055585125.1). Classification (NCBI taxonomy): domain Bacteria; kingdom Bacillati; phylum Actinomycetota; class Actinomycetes; order Streptosporangiales; family Streptosporangiaceae; genus Nonomuraea; species Nonomuraea sp. NPDC054003. Next base: position 95,832 of record NZ_JBVJKR010000013.1, on the reverse strand, counting down.
CGAGCAGCCCGGAGTCGACGGACTCGCAGTGGCACATCACCAGCGCGGTGACGTTGCCCAGCCGGCTCTCCACCTCGTCGAACACCCGCGCCGGCGTCTCCGTCTCGACCAGGTCGGCCTCCACAGCCGCGACGGCCGCGCCCTCGCCCGCCAGCGCCTTGCGGATCGTCTCGGGGGCCCCGGTCTCGGCGCCCCACGCCATCCGCTCGTCGTACGGAGTCCAGTAGGTGAAGCCGACGTCCCACCCGGAGGCGGCCAGCCGGGTCGCGATCCCGGCCCCGATCCCCACAGTCCTGCCCACCCCGGTGATCAGCGCCACGGGCCGCGCACTCTGCTCGAAGCTCATCCGGAGATGGTCCCCGAGCGGGCGTGTCCGGGGCAATGCCTTTAACCGCTTGTCATCGAACCATGGAGAGGGAGAGTAGAGATCATGCACACCTCTACCGAGATCCTGCTCACCCGCTTCCTGTCGGAGGCCGGGGCCGCCGTGCCGCTGATGGCGGTGTGGGCGCACGGGTCACTGGCCAAGGGCGACTACCAGCCGGGGCGGAGCGATCTGGACCTGATCGCCGTGGTCCGGGAGCCGCTGGACGAGCGGCGGCGCGACGCTGTGGAGCGGCTGCACCGAGGGCTGGACGGGGCCCTGGCCGAACGGCTGCACTGCTCGTACATGACCGACGGGCAGCTGGCCGAACACGGACGGGAGCACGTGACGTGGGCGATGGGCGAGCTGTTCGAGCGGCCCGTCACCGCCGTGACCCGGCGGGAGCTGCTCACGGGGGCGCTGGAGCTGTACGGACCGGGGCCGGACGCGCTGATCCCGCCGGTGTCCGACGCGGAGCTGGCCGCGTTCGTCCAGGCCGATCTGCGGGACTTCTGGCTGGTGAAGACGCGGGGCCGGCGGCGGTGGCTGCTGGACGAGTGGGTGGACCTGGGCATGGTCACGGTGGCGCGGGCGGCCGTGACGCTGCGGGACGGGCGGTTGATCAGCAAGCGGGAGGCGCTCGACGTGCTCGGCGAGATGGGCGCGCCGCCGGTCGTGGTGGACGGGATCAGGGCCCGCAGGTACGGGACGGACGGGCCGGTGCTGAGCCGGTTCCGCAGGGCGAAGCTGGCCCGCCGGTTCATCAGGCAGGCGATCGTCAGAGTGCTCGCGTGAGGCGGCGCAGCGCGCCGGTGATCTGCTCCGGGCTGAGCGTCCGGCGCTGCTGGACGTAGACGTCGGGGGCCAGCGGGGCGAGCAGGACGTCGGCCAGCGCGTCGGGCCCGGGGGTGCCGGCGGCGGCGAGCAGGGAGCGCACGTGCGCGCGCCAGAAGCCGTACGCGCCGGTCTCGAACCGCGAGCGGCCCACCTCACTACCCAGCACCAGGTGGGCGTGGTCCTCCAGCAGGCCGACCATGGCGGCGTAGAAGGCGGCCAGCCGCTCGGCCGGCGGCGCGCCGGGACCCAGCGGCGGGTCGCCGCGCAGCAGTTTCTCCTGCAGGGCGCGCTCGTGCTCGTCGAGCAGGGCGACGGCGATGGCGGCGCGGTCGGGATAGCGGCGGTAGAGGGTGCCGCGGCCCACGCCGGCCGCCTTGGCGATGTCCTCCATCGTCACCTCGTGCGGCGGCCTGCTCGCGAACAGCTTCGCGGCCGCGTCGAGGACGCGGGCCCGGTTGCGCGCGGCGTCGGCTCTCTCCATCAGCAGTCGGGGCGATGCTCCACCCCGTCCCCCTTCCGTACGAGCAGTCTCGCAGAGCCGGCTCCTTTGTAAGGCACCGGCCGTCTCCCGCCAATTACAGGTGTGGATCGACGAAAGGAGCGTGGCCGGTGCGTCGCAAACAGGCGGAGTTCGCCACCGACATCGGGGCGTTCGAGGCCTTCTACCGGCGGCACGTCGACGGGGTCACGCGATTCCTGGCCCGCCGGGTCGACGACCCTCACCAGGTCGCCGATCTGGTGGCGGACGTGTTCCTGGCGGTGATGGAGTCCGCCCACACCTATCGGCCTGAGCGGGGCAGCGAGGTCGCGTGGCTGTACGGCGTGGCCCGCAACACGCTCTCCGCCGAACGGCGCCGGGCGTTGCGTGAGTCCCAGCTGACCGACCGGGTGAGCAGGCGAAGACCGCTGGACAGCGACGACATCAGCCGGGTGGAGAAGCGGATCGACGCGGAGCGGCCCGCCAGGCGGGCCTTCCAGGCGATGGCCGAGTTACCGGAGGGTGAGCGCGCCGTGCTGGAGCTGGTCGTCATGGACCAGCTGACGGTCACGGAGGCCGCGGCCGCCCTGGGCATCCGGTCGGGGACCGCCATGGTGCGGCTGCACCGCGCGCGCCGGACTCTCAAGGACCTGCCTTTCGTCACGGAAGGGATCATCGTATGAGCTTCGAGGAGCAGTTGCTGATGGATCTGAAAGCCGAATTCACGGCGCGCGAGGACAGGCGCCGTCGCGGGGGCCGCCGCCTGTTCCTGGGGCTGGCGGTGACGGGGGCGGCAGCGGTCACGGCGCTCGCGGTGCCGCTGCTGACGGGCGGGCAGAGCGCGGCGTACGCGGTCACCGAGAAGTCCGACGGCACCGTCGGGGTGGAGATCCGCGAGTTCGAGGAGGCCGACCGGCTGGAGAGGGATCTGCGGGCGGCGGGCGTCAAGGCCGACGTCACCTACCTCGGCCCCGGCAAGCAGTGCGAGCGCGACCGGGGAGTGAGCAAGCTCCTGCCGGACGGTGCCGTCCACATGCGGAAGGGCGGGCTGGACATCGACCCGCGGCTCATCGACGAGAACCACACGCTGGTGCTGGAGTTCGCCGAGAGGGGCGGGGAGGACCCCGGAGTGGTGTGGACGCTCGCGACCATGATGATCCCCGGCGAGCCCGGCCCCTGCGTCGTCGTCGACGACCCGGACTGGGACGACCTGGGCGGCCCGGAGGGACAGCCTCCCGCGGGCAGCTGACCCCGGAACGACGCGGTCCCGGCCGCCGATACCGGGCCGGGACCGCGCGCCTTTCAGCCGGTGGCGTCCGCGTAGTAGCAGGCCGCCTGCGCCCCGGCCGAGGCGGGCAGGATCTCCAGCAGCTCCCCCCTGCACCGGGCGTCCACGCCCGCCTCCGCGGCCTTGCCGGAGGCGAGCACCTGGCATCGGGCGTGGAAGCGGCAGCCGCCCGGAATCCTGGTCGGGTCCGGCGGCTCGCCGGTCAGCACCACCCGTTCGGGAGACTCGGGCAGCACCGACAGCAGGGCCTGCGTGTACGGGTGACGCGGCGCGGTCAGCACCTGCTCGACCGGCCCCGACTCGACGATCCGGCCGAGATACATGACCGCCACCCGGTCGGCGATGTTCCACGCCAGCCCCAGGTCGTGCGTGACGACCAGCGCCGACAGGCCCAGCTCGTCGCGGAGCCTGAGCATGAGCGCGAGGATCTCGCCGCGCACCGACGCGTCGAGCGAGGCCACCGGCTCGTCGGCGATCAGCACCTTCGGGTCCAGCGCCAGCGCCCCGGCGATGACCACGCGCTGCCGCTGCCCGCCGGACAGCTCGTGCGGGTAACGCAGCAGGAACCGCTCAGGCGGCCGCAGCCCGGCCCTGGCCAGCGCGTTGTTCACCACGTCAGCCTCGTCCGGCAGTCCGTGGATGCGCGGGCCCTCCGCCACCGCCTCGTAGACGGTCTGCCGGGGGTTCAGCGAGCCCATCGGGTCCTGAAGGACGAGCTGCACCTGCCTGCGGTAGTCCTTGAGCGCCCGGCTGGCGTACCGCAGCGGCTCTCCCCCGTACCGGACCGTGCCGGACGTGGGCTTCTCCAGGCCGAGCAGCGTGCGCGCCAGCGTGGTCTTGCCGCAGCCGGACTCGCCGACCAGCGCCACGATCTCGCCCTCGCCGACCGCGAGGTTCACGCCGTCGACCGCGCGGGCGCGGCGCCCGCGCGAGGCGAACTCCACGTGCAGGTCGCGGGCCTCCAGGAGGGTACGGCGGGCCGTGGTGACCTCCTCGGCCGGAGCTTGCGTCTCTGTCATGCCTTCTCCTGTACGCGGTCCCGTACGTGGACGCAGGCGGCGGCGCGGCGGTCGCCGGCGGGCCACAGCTCGACGTCCAGCGTCGGGCACTCCTCCAGCGCGACCGGGCAGCGCGGGTGGAACGAGCATCCCGTCGGCAGGTCCATCGGGTCGGGCGGGTCGCCGCCGAGTCCCTTGGGCGCCAGCCGCGACGCCGGGTCGCCGACCGTCGGGAACGCCGCCGCCAGCGCCTGGCTGTAGGGATGCCGGGGGTCGTGGAACACCTCGCGCGACGGGCCCTGCTCGACCACGCGGCCCGCGTACATGACCGCGAGCCGGTCGCACACGTCGGCGAGCACCGACAGGTCGTGCGAGATCATGACCAGGGAGATGTCGTGCTCGGCGACCAGTTCCTTGATCAGCGTCAGCACCTGCGCCTGCACCATCACGTCGAGAGCCGTCGTGGGCTCGTCGGCGATGATGAGCCGGGGCGAGCAGGCGAGCGCCATCGCGATCATGACGCGCTGGCGCTGGCCGCCGGACAGCTCGTGCGGGTAGCTGCGGGCCCGCCAGGCGGGCAGGCCGACCTGTTCCAGCAGCTCGGCCACCCGCTTGCCGGCCTCGCCGGGCTTGGCCAGGTTGTGCACGAGCAGCGGCTCGGCGATCTGTTCGCCGATCCTGTGCACCGGGTTGAGTCCGTGCTGGGCGCCCTGGAAAACGATCGACGCCTGGGCCCAGCGGACCGCGCGCAGGCGGCCCCACTTCATGGTGAGCACGTCCTCGCCGTCGAGCAGGATCCGGCCGGTGACGCGGGCGTCGCGCGGCAGCAGCCGCAGCAGCGCCATGGCCAGCGTCGACTTGCCGGACCCCGACTCGCCGGCGACCCCGAGGGCCGCCCCGCTGCCGAGCGTGAGCGACACGCCTCTCACCGCGGGCACCTCGCCCTCGGCGATGCGGTACGTAACCGAGACGTCGTCCAGTTCTAGCAGACTCATGCCCCTGCCTTCCGGAGTCGCGGGTTGAGCACGGTCTCCAGCGCCCGGCCGCAGAGCGTGAACGCCATGACGACCGCGAGGATGCACAGGCCGGGGATGAGGATGTACCACCAGGCTCCGTAGCTGGCCGCGTTCCAGTCGTAGGAGCCGCGGAGCATGGTGCCCCAGGAGGTCTTGTTCGCGGTCACGCCGAGGAAGGCCAGCGTCGACTCGGTGACGATGGCGCTGGCGACCTGGAGCGTGGTGCTGGCCAGCAGCAGCGGGGCGACGTTCGGCAGCACGTGGCGGGTGGTGATGTGCCAGTGGCCGCCGCCGAGCGCCTTGGAGCGCTCGATGTACGGCCGCGCCTCCACCGCCAGCGTCTGCGCCCTGATGAGGCGGGCGGTGGACGGCCAGGAGGTGACGCCGATCGCCATGATGATGGTGAACGTGCTGCCGCCCAGGATGGCCGCCAGGACGAGAGCGGTGACCAGCGAGGGCAGCACCAGGAACCAGTCGGTCACGCGCATGATGACGGCGCCGATCCAGCCGCGGAAGTGGCCGGCGGCGATGCCGAGCACGGTGCCGATGCCCACGGTGAGCAGCGCGGCCAGGAAGCCGATGAGCAGCGACGTGCGCGAGCCCCACCAGACCATGAGCAGGATCGAGCGCCCGGACTCGTCGGTGCCGAACGGGTAGTCCAGGCTCGGCGGGGACCATCGGGGCCCGGTGTTCTCGACCACGCTGGTGACGCCCTGGTCGATGAAGAGCGGCGCCACGACGGCCAGCGTCACGGCCACGACCAGGATGACCAGGCCGGCGAGGCCGCCGCGCTGTTTGCGGAAGTCCTCCCAGAACCGGCCGAGCGCCCGCTTCCTGCGGGTCCACGTGAAGGTGCTCATGCGGACCTCACCCTCGGGTCGAGGAGGTGGTAGACGATGTCGGCCAGCGTGTTCATCAGGATCACCGCGACCGTGATGAGCATGAACGTGCCCTGCATGAGCGTGAAGTCGGGCACCGAGATCGCGTCGTAGAACAGCTTGCCGAGCCCCGGCCAGCTGAAGACCGTCTCCGTGGTGACCGCGCCGCCGACGACGAAGCCGATGTTCATGAACACCAGCGTCACCGTGGGCAGCAGCGCGTTCGGCACGGCGTGCCTGCGCCGCAGGTCGTCGTCGCGCAGACCCTTGGCCCGCGCGGTGTTGATGTAGTCCTGGCCCAGCTCGTCGAGCAGGGACGAGCGCATGACCAGCAGATACTGCGCGTACACCACCCCGACCATGGTCAGGCAGGGCAGCACCATGTGCCAGGCCACGTCGAGGACGTAACCGAAGCCGTCGGGCGCGTCGACGCTCTCGATGCCCCGGGTCGGGAAGATCTGGAGCCAGGCGGCGAACACCATCATCAGCAGCAGGCCGAGCCAGAACGTCGGCACCGACCACAGCACCAGCGAGGTGGCCGTGGAGAACCGGTCGAACCGGCCGCCCGGCCGCCACCCGGCCCTGGTGCCCTGCCAGAGGCCGAGGCTGACGGCGATGACCAGACCGACCCCGGTGAGCAGCAGCGTCGGCCCGAGGCGCTCGCCGATGAGGTCGAGGACCGGCCGCTTGTACTCGTAGGAGGTGCCGAGGTCCAGGCGGAGCGTCTTGCCGACGAAGTCGAGGAACTGCTCGGGCACCGGCTTGTCCAGGCCGAGCCGGCTCCGTTCCAGGTCGAGCTGCGCCGGGGTCATGTTGCGGCCCTGCGCGAGGTTCCGTACCGGATCTCCGGGGAGGAGCCGGAAGAGGAAGAACGTCGCGACGATCACCATGGCGATGCTCAGCAACGCCCCGCCGGCCTTGGTGAGCGCGTAGCGCAGCACGCCGCGGCGGGCGGGGCGGTCGTCCCCAGCGGGGCCCGCCGCCTGGGCGGCGGCGGGCTCTGCTGCTTCGAGCGGTGCTGTCATTCGCGGTCGTCCGCGGCGGACTTGCGCCGCCTGGTGAGGAAGAACGCGCCGACGCCGATGACGACCACGGCGCCGACCACGCCGGCGATCAGAGCGGTGTTGGAGCCGCCCTCCTCGGCCGTGGCCGAGGACTCGACGGCCTCCAGCGAGTAGAACGGCCAGAAGCTGCTCGCGCCGTACAGGATGCCGTCCTGCTCGGGCACGGACGTGATGCTCTTGATCCGGTCCTTGCGGTAGCCCTCGAGGTCGTTGGTGTAGTAGATCGCGATGACCGGGGCGTCGGTGTAGAGGCGCTCCTGCATCTGCTTGATGAGGTCGGCCCGCTTGGGCCGGTCGAGCTCCTTGAGCTGCTCCTGGTAGAGCTTCTCGAAGGTGTCGTCGCAGTAGAACGACTCGGTGCCGCCGCCCTCACCGGACGGGGTCGGCCGCCGGCTGCACAGGTGCGTCGCCAGGACCTCCTCCGGGTCGGGGTTGACCGACCAGCCGGAGATCGCGATGTCGAACAGGCCGGTGACGCCGGTCTCCTCGGTGAACTTGCTGGAGTCGAGCTTCTTGGTGGTCAGCGTGACGCCGATCTCCTTGAAGAAGCCGGTGAGGTACTCGGCGAGCTTGTCCTCGATCGGGGTGTCGGTGTGGATGCTGAAGCGGAACTCCAGCTTGCGGTCACCGTCGGGCATGGTGCGGACGCCGTCGGCGCCCTTCTTGTAGCCGGCGTCGTCGAGGATCTGGTTGGCCTTGGCCGGGTCGTAGGAGACCTTGGTGTCGCCGGCGGCCTCCCAGAAGAAGTCCGTGTACATGGGCGGCACGATCGAGCCGTGCGCCGGCTTGGCCAGGCCGTTCTGCACCTCGGCGACGAGCTTGTCCTTGTCGATGGCGTGGTGCAGCGCCTGGCGGACCTTCTGGTCCTGCAGCGCCGGGTGGCCGTCGCCCACTTCCTTGTCGTCGGTGGTCGTGGCGCCGTGGTTGATCTGCAGGTAGACGGCGCGGCGGCCCTGCTGGTTCCACTGCACGATGTTCGGGTCGCCCTTGAGGGACTCGAACTCCGGCGGGTTGAGCCGGCCGATCAGGTCGATCTCGCCGTTCTTCAGGCCGATGATGGACGCGGCCGGGTTCTCGTAGAAGACGACCTGGAGCTCGTCGATCTTCGGGGCGCCGCGCCAGTAGTTCGGGTTGGCCTGCAGCTTGACGTACTGGTCCTTCTTGTGCTCGACGGCGATGTACGGGCCGCTGGTCACGGCCGGATACTGGTCGCCGGAGAAGTCCGCGAGGTTGCCGACCTTCTCCCAGACATGCTTGGGCATGATCGGGATCGGGTTCTCCAGGATCGAGGCCTGGGGGTTCTTCAGCTTGATGACCAGGTCCTGGCCGTTGGCCGTGACGCTCTCGAAGTTCTCCGCGGCCGGACCGTTGGCGGTCTTGGCCGCGTCATCCGTCATGATCTTGTTGAACGTCCAGGCGGCGTCCTCGGCGGTGACCGGCTGGCCGTCGGACCACTTGGTCTCGCGGATCTTGAAGGTCCAGGTCAGACCGTCCTCGGAGCTGCTCCACGACTCGGCCAGGTCCGGGCTGGGCTGCAGCGTCTTGCTGTCCGGAACCGTCAGGAAGCCGTACATCCAGCGGTGGATCGAGGTCGACACCAAGCGGACGGCGAGGAACGGGTTCATGGAGTCAACGGCCTGGGTAGCGCCCACGCGGATGATCTTCTTTCCCGCCGCGGGGTCCTGGGCCAGAGCCACCTGACCCTGACCGGCCACCAATAGCGCGAAGCCCAGCACTGCCAGGCGTGCGAGCCATTTCCTCATGTGTGCCTCACCTTCAGGCGGGGGGTTATCTGTGTAGAGCACGGCACACCATAGGAACTACGCATGTCAACGAGATACGGAGAATTGTTTCATCTTCGTATCTTTGTGCGGTGTAAATTTTCAGTGGGACTCGGACACGCGTCCCTGGTCCACCACGAGCCTCCTGTCGACGCTGACCGCCTCCAGCATGCGGCGGTCATGGGTGACGAGCAGGAGCGTGCCGGGATAGCCGGCCAGCGCCGACTCCAGCTGCTCGATCGCGGGCAGGTCGAGGTGGTTCGTCGGCTCGTCGAGCACCAGCAGGTTGACGCCCCTGGCCTGCAGCAGGGCCAGCGCGGCGCGGGTGCGCTCGCCCGGTGAGAGCGTCGAGGCGGGCCGCAGCACGTGGTGCGCCTTCAGCCCGAACTTGGCCAGCAGCGTGCGCGCCTCACCCGGCACCAGGTCGGCGTGCGCGGTGAACACGTCGAGCAGCGCCTCCTCCCCCTCGAACAGCCCGCGCGCCTGGTCGACCTCGCCCACCACCACGCCGGAGCCGAGCGAGGCGTGCCCCTCGTCCGGCGGGACGCGCCCGAGCAGGGCGCCGAGCAGCGTGGTCTTGCCCGAGCCGTTGGCCCCGGTGATCGCCACCCGCTCGGCCCAGCCGATCTCCAGGTCGACCGGCCCCAGCGTGAAGCCGCCCCGCCTGACGACCGCGCCGCGCAGCGTGGCCACCACCGCGCCGGAGCGGGGCGCGACGGCGATCTCCATGCGCAGCTCCCACTCCTTGCGCGGCTCCTCGACCTCCTCCAGCCGCTCCAGCAGCTTCTCCGTCTGCCGGGCCTTGGCGGCCTGCTTCTCGGTGGTCTCGACGCGGGCGTTGCGCCCGATCTTGTCGTTGTCGGGCATCTTGCGGCGGGCGTTCTTGACGCCCTTCTCCATCCACGCCCGCTGCCTGCGGGCGCGGCCCTCCAGGTCGGCGCGGGTCTCGGCGTACTCCTCGTAACGCTCCCTGGCGTGCCGCCTGGCGACCTCGCGCTCGTCCAGGTAGGCCTGGTAGCCGCCGCCGAACAGGTGGATCCGCTGCTGGGCCAGGTCGAGCTCCAGCACGTCGGTGACGGTCCTGGCCAGGAACTCGCGGTCGTGGCTGACCACGACCGTGCCGGCCCGCAGGCCCTTGACGAAGCTTTCCAGCCGGTCGAGCCCGTCGAGGTCCAGGTCGTTGGTGGGCTCGTCGAGCAGGAACAGGTCGTAGCGGCTGAGCAGCAGCGAGGCCAGCCCGGCGCGGGCCGCCTGACCGCCCGACAGCGAGGTCATCGGCTGCTCCAGCGCCACCGGCAGGCCGATCGCCTCGGCGCGCTCGTCCAGGTCGGCGCCGCCCAGCGCCAGCCAGCGCTCCAGCGCCACGCTGTAGGCGTCGTCGGCGCCGGGCGCCTGATCGGCCAGGGCCTGCGCGGTGGTGTCCAGGTCGCGCTGCGCCCGCGCCACGCCGGTGCGGCGGGCCAGGAACTCCATCACGGTCTCGCCCGGCCTGCGGTCGGGCTCCTGCGGCAGGTAGCCGACGGTGGCGGCGGCCGGGCTGAGCCGGATCTCGCCCTCCTCGGGCCGGTCGAGGCCGGCCATCATGCGCAGCAGGGTCGACTTGCCCGCGCCGTTGGCCCCCACCAGGCCGATCACGTCGCCGGGGCTCACGACCAGGTCCAGCCCCGTGAACAGCACCCGCTCCCCGTGACCGGCAGCCAGCCCTCGCACCACCATGGTCGCGCTCATGTACGGCGATGCTACTAGGCTCCGCTGAATGTCCCGTTTGCCGGTTATGGTGGCCGCCCTCGTCACGGTCGCCCTCGGACTCGGCGTCCGGCTGCTCTGGGACGGCCCGGTTTCCAAGTACGCCGGCGACGCGCTCTACACGGTGCTGATCTACCTGCTCGTCGTGCTCGTGTTGCCGCGCGTGCGCCCCTGGGCCGCCGCGCTCACCGCGGCCGGGCTGAGCTGGGCGATCGAGTTCGCCCAGCTCCTCGGCATCCCGGAGGTGCTGCGCCCGCTGCTCGGCAGCACGTTCAACCCGCCCGACCTCTTCTGGTACGCGGCCGGCGCCGCGACGGCGTGGGCCGCGCACATCGCGTATAGATCGGGAACTCACGGATAGGGGGTGAGAAACCACGAAATAGGGGGTTTCATCATGCTCCAGGACAAGACCATCGCTTTCCTGGTCGCGCCCGAAGGCGTCGAGCAGGTCGAGCTCACCGAGCCGTGGAAGGCCGTCAAGCAGGCCGGTGGCACGCCGAAGCTGATCTCCACCGAGCCGGGGCAGATCAAGGCGTTCAACCACCTGGACAAGGCCGACACGTTCGCCGTGGACGGCACGGTCGAGGAGGTGTCGGCGGCCGACTTCGACGGGCTCGTGCTGCCCGGCGGCGTCGCCAACCCCGACTTCCTGCGTACCGACCCGAAGGCCGTGCGGTTCGTCCAGGACTTCTTCCAGGGCGGCAAGCCGGTCGCGGCGATCTGCCACGCGCCGTGGACGCTGATCGAGGCCGACGCCGTCCGGGACCGGCAGATGACGTCCTGGCCGAGCCTCCAGACCGACCTGCGCAACGCCGGCGCGAACTGGGTCGACGAGGAGGTCGTGGTCTGCGACGCCGGGCCGAACAAGCTGGTCACCAGCCGCAAGCCGGACGACCTCAAGGCGTTCTGCCAGGCCACGGTCGAGGTGTTCGGGGACTGACGTGACAGGGGCGGGCCGCGGCCCGCCCCGCTCGTCCGAAACTCCTTGCGCGGGCCGCGGAAATGGTCTGGACGTATACCAAAGAATGGTCTAAACCTAGACCAAAGAGAGCGTCCTCCGCGCCCCCCAGGGAGACCTCAGTGAGCACAGAAGAGGATTCCAAGCGACTCGCCGAGCTCGGCTACAAGCAGGAGCTGGCCCGGACCTGGAGCGGATTCTCCAACTTCGCCATCTCGTTCTCCATCATCTCGATCCTCGCCGGCTGCTTCACCACCTTCGGCCAGGCATGGAACAACGGCGGCCCCATCGCCATCTCCTGGGGCTGGCCGCTGATCTCCCTCTTCATCCTGATCATCGGCTTCTGCATGTCGGAGCTGGTCTCCGCGTTCCCGACCGCGGGCGGCATCTACTGGTGGGCCGCCAAGATGGGCAAGCCGATCCACGGCTGGTTCACCGGCTGGCTCAACCTGATCGGCCTCATCGCGGTCACCGCGTCCGTCGACTACGGCTGCGCGACCTTCCTCAACATCACCCTCACCCGGCTCACCGGCGGCGCCTGGGAAGGCACGCTCTCGCAGGCGTTCCTGCTGTTCGTGATCGTGCTCGGGTTGCACGCGCTGATCAACATCTTCAGCCACCGGCTCATCTCACTGCTGCAGAACGTCTCCGTCTGGTGGCACGTCTTCGGCGCCGCCATCGTGGTCGGGATCCTGGTCTTCGGCCCGTCCGAGCACCAGTCGGTGGGCTTCGTGTTCACCGAGACGATCAACAACTCCGGCTTCGGCGACGGCTCCAACGGGCTGACGTTCTGGCTGTACGTGCTGCCGCTCGGCTTCCTGCTCACCCAGTACACGATCACCGGCTTCGACGCGTGCGCGCACGTCTCGGAGGAGACCCAGGGCGCCTCCACGGCCGCCGCCCGCGGCCTGTGGCAGTCGATCTTCTACTCGGCGATCGGCGGCTGGATCGTCCTGCTGGCGTTCCTGTTCGCGGCCACGAACGTGGACGCGATCAACGAGCAGGGCGGCTTCGTCGGCGCGATCTTCGAGACCGCGCTCAGCTCGCCGCTGGCCACCGCGATCTTCGCGATCTCCACCATCGGCCAGTTCTTCTGCGGCATGAGCTGCGTGACGTCCATGTCGCGGATGACGTACGCGTTCGCCCGCGACGGCGCGGTGCCCGGCTGGCGGCTCTGGTCGCGGGTCGACCGCAACCGCACGCCGGTCAACGCCATTCTGGCCGGTTGCGGCGCCGCCGCCTTCATCACCCTGCCCGCCCTCTACGCCCCTCCCGGCCTGACCACCCCGGTGGCCTTCTTCGCCGTGGTGTCGATCGCGGTCATCGGGCTCTATCTGGCGTTCCTCATCCCGATCTGGCTCCGGCTGCGGATGGGCGACCGCTTCGAGCCCGGGCCGTGGACGCTCGGGCGCAGGTACAAGGTGCTCGGCTGGATCGCGGTGATCGAGATCGCGGTCGTCTGCGTGTACTTCATCATGCCGTTCTCGCCGGCCGGGGTGCCCGGCGACGAGGACTTCACCTGGACGTCGGTCAACTACGCCCCGATCGCGGTGGGCGTGGTGCTGATCGGCATCGGCCTGTGGTGGTGGCTGTCGGCCCGCCACTGGTTCACCGGCCCCCGCCGCACCATCGACGAGGTCCCCATGGACGCCTGACATCTCCGGCGCGGCCCTCGCTACGTCAGAGCGGTTCGGAGGCGCCGCGCCTGGAGACAAAGACGCAGAACGGATGCCCCGCCAGGTCCGCGTACACGCGCAACGGCTCCTCCTCGTCGTCCATGCGGTCCAGCAGGAGCCGCCCGCCGAGGCTCAGGACACGGTCGTGCTGTGCCCGCAGGTCCTCGACCGACGGCACGGTCAGGTCCAGGTGCAGCTGCTGGGGCACGCCGTCCTGCGGCCAGGTCGCTTCCGGCAGCTCGTCGACCTGCTGGAAGGCCAGTTGCGAAGCTCCACCCGGGGTCCTCAGGACCAGCCAGTCGCGGCCCCGCTCGTCCTCGGCTCCCGCTTCCGGCGGCTCGTCACCGGGCCGGTAGACCAGCCCGAGCAGAGCCCGGTAGAACTCCGCGAGGGCACGGGCGTCCAGGCAGTCGAGCACCACCTGGCACAGCCGAGGCCTGCTGTCCTGATCAGTCATCCGCGCCCCCGTGATCGTCGCCGACAGGGCCTCTGCACGCGACGCCGGGGGCTAAACGCGGACGATTCGTTCCCTCAGCTCAGGACGCCTCGAAGGCCGCCGCCACCACCGGGCGGACCCCGTCCATCGACGCCTCCCTCAGCTCTCGCCCCAGTAATGCTGCTAGCAGTTTGCTAGCATCATCGTCATGGCGACTCTCTACATCCGCGACGTACCCGAACCGATCGCCGAGCAGCTCAAGGCACGTGCCGCCGAAGCCGGCCTGTCGCTTTCCGCTTACGTCGCCAGAGAACTGGCCGACATCGCCGCTCGGCCGACCAACGCTGAGATCGTGAAACGTTTGAAAGCTCGCGATCGCTCCCGAGGCCCGTCGAGTGAGGAAATCCTGCAAGCAGTCGCCGAGGGCAGGCGATGATAGTCATCGATTCCTCCGCCATGGTGGAGGCCCTCGTGGGCCGCGACGCCGACATGGAACTTCTCAGCGCGCTGCAAGCCAGCGTCCACGCTCCACACCTCCTTGACGTGGAGGTCCTATCGACGTTGCGCGGACTGGTGCTCGGCGGCAGGCTGCCCGCCGCGATCGCCGAGCAGGCCCGGGCCGACTACCTGGCTCTCAACATCACGCGCTACGAGATGAAGGGGATAGCAGAGCGGATCTGGGAACTGCGGCACAACTCCACCGCTTACGACTCCTGTTACCTGGCCCTCGCCGAAGCGCTGGAAGCGCCCCTTTACACCTGTGACGGCAAGCTCAACGGCTCCGGCCATGATGCCGAGGTGCAGGTTTTCCCGCGCGTGTGATTCAGGACGCCTCGAAGGCCGCCGCGACCACCGGGCGGACCCGGTCCATCGAGGCGTCGCCGAGCTCTCGCTGGAGCGAGGTCATGTCGACGTCCGGCATCCCGCAAGCCACCGCCCAGTCCCACGGCATCAGGTCGCCGTCGACGTTGAGGGCGAAGCCGTGGCTGGTGACGCCGCGGCTCTGCCGCATCCCGATGGAGACGATCTTGCGGCCGCTCTCGGCGGTCCACACGCCGGTGAGCAGCTCCGAGCCCGGCGGGGTGTCGCGCCGCTCGGCGGGCAGGCCGAGCTCGCCGAGGGCGGCGACCAGGCGCAGCTCCACCTCGCGCACGTAGTCGACGATGCCCTCCTCCTCGCCCAGCTTGACGATCAGGTAGCCGACGAGCTGGCCGGGGCCGTGGTAGGTGAGCTGCCCGCCCCGGCCCGTCTCCACGACCGGGATGCCGCGCGACGGGTCGGGCAGGTGGGCCGACGGGGTGCGCCGGCCGACCGTGTAGACCTGCGGGTGGCTGAGCAGCCAGAGCGTGTCCGGCCGTGCGTCGCGCTGGCGCTCGTCGACCAGCTCGGCCATGCGCTCCATCGCCTTGTCGTAGTCGACGAGCTCGTCCTGGATCAGTGTCAGCGGCCTTGCCCTCATGCCTTAGAGGATAATCCTCAGTACTTCTTCGGCTCTTCGGGGACCAGGATCCACATGACGACATAGACGACCCACATCGGGCCGGGGAAGAGCGAGAGGATCAACCAGAGGACCCGGACGAGGGTGGGCGACAGGCCGAACCTGTCGGCGAGGCCTCCGCAGACGCCGGCGAGCATCCGGTGCTGTCGTGAGCGGTACATGGTGTCCCTCCGTGTGATGACGTTCTACTGAGAAGAACGCACGAGCCTCGCTCTCTTCTCCCACTACTGACCCTGAGAAAACCCTGTAAGGGTCAGCCACTCCCGCGCGGCGGCCAGATGCCGGCTGGTCAGGCCCACTCTGCCGGGGACGTGGACGAGCAGGAATTCGCCGAGACCCTGACGAGCCCTGAGGTAGTCCTCGTCCTCCTGGTAGACCTGGTCGTCGAACCAGACGAACGGCCGGTCGCCGACGTAGTCGGCCACGTGGCGGGTCTTGAACATCTCGCCGTGCCGGCTCCCGTTCTCGCCGGGCGCCATCTCGATGACGGGCAGCGGCGGCAGGCCGAGCCGGGGCGCGATCCACTCGTTGGCGTGCTGCTCCCAGGTCGTCGCCCACACCAGCTCGGAGCCGGTCTCCAGCGCGAGCTCCATCAGCCGGGTGCCGTGGCGCTGGTTGAGGTGCACGGTGTAGACGGTGCTGCCGATCGTGCACCGGTAGCGGCGGAAGTCGGGGGACGGGCGGCCGGTGGGGTTGAGTACCCCGTCCACGTCCAGGAGCAGCAGCGGTTTCACCGGCCGGCCCCCACCCGGTGTTCCTGCGGGCTGACGCCGTGGGCCCGTTTGAAGGCCGCGCTGAGCGCGAACGGGCTGCCGTAGCCGACCTTCCTGGCGACCGAGGTCACGGTCGCCTCGGGCTCGCGGAGCAGGTCGGCGGCCAGGGCCAGCCGCCACCCGGTCAGGAACGCCATCGGCGGCTCGCCCGCCAGGTCCGTGAACCGCCTGGCCAGCGAGGCACGCGAGACCCCCACCTCGGCGGCCAGCGCGGCGACCGTCCACGGGTGCGCGGGGTTGTTCTGCATGATCCGCATGGCCTTGCCCACGACAGGGTCGCTCTGCGCCCGGTACCACGCCGGCGCCTCCCCGGTGGCGAACCACCCGCGCAGCGTGGCGATGAGCAGCAGGTCGAGCATCCTGTCGAGCACCGCCTCCTGCCCGGGCTCGTTCTTGACCACCTCCTCGCCCAGCATCTCGATGAGCGGCCCGCCTGGCTGGACGAGCAGCGACGGCAGCGCCCGCAGCAGCCGCCCGCTGACCTCCCCGGCCATCAGGTAGGTGCCGACGATCATGGAGCTGGCGCCGTCGGGGTCGTTGCCCCAGGTGCGCACGCCCAGGTGCATCGCCTGGTAGAGCGACTCGCCGTCGAGGGTGGTGCACCGCTCGCCGGGGTGGATGACGATCTGCGGCGGGGTGCCGGGCCGGTCGGCGACCACGTAGGGCTCCGGCCCGCACACCACGGCCACCTCGCCCGGCCCCACCCGCGTCAGGCCGTCGCGGACGATCCACGCCTCGCCGCGCACCATGGCCAGCAGCGTGAGCGGGGCCTCGTCCTGCACGCGCATCGCCCAGGGCGGGTCGAGGAGGACCCTCAGCAGGAACGCGCCACGGGCGCGCGGGCCGTCGAGCAGAGCCGCCAGGTGATCCATGGTTAGACGATCGCATATGCCATTGCGCTTCTCAACCATGGAGAGTCTCACCGGCAGACGGCTTACTAGAGGGCATGACCATCCTGGTAACGGGCGGGACCGGCAAGACCGGCCGCCGGATCGCAGACAGGCTCGAAGCCCTCGGCCGGCCCGTACGCGTGGGCTCCCGTACGGGCACCCCGCCCTTCGACTGGGCGGACCGCGGCACCTGGAAGGCCGCCCTCCACGGGGCGCGCGCCGCGTACATCTCCTACTATCCCGACGTGGCGGTCCCGGGCGCGCTCGACGACGTGCGGGCGTTCACCGAGCACGCGGTGGCGGCCGGCGTCGAGCGGCTGGTCCTGCTGTCGGGCCGGGGCGAGCCGCTCGCCGAGGCCGCCGAGCAGGTGGTACGCGAGTCGGGCGTCGCCTGGACGATCGTGCGGTGCGCCTGGTTCATGCAGAACTTCTCGGAGGGCTACCTGCTGGAGCCGGTACGCGACGGCGTCATCGCGCTGCCCGCCGGAGACGTGGCCGAGCCGTTCGTGGACGTGGACGACATCGCCGACGTCGCGGTGGCCGCGCTCACCGAGGACGGGCACGCGGGCAGGCTGTACGAGCTGACCGGGCCGCGAGCGCTCACCTTCGCCGACGTGGCGGCCGAGCTGTCCAAGGCGACCGGCCGCGACATCACGTACGTGCCGATCACCACCGAGGAGTACGCGGCGGGCGCGGCCGAGCACGGCGTGCCGGAGGACGAGATCGAGATGCTGACCATGCTGTTCACGGAGACACTCGACGGCCGCAACGCCCACGTCGCCGACGGCGTGCGGGCCGCGCTGGGCCGGCCGGCCGGGGACTTCGCCGGCTTCGCGCGGGACAACGCCGGAGCCTGGATGACCAGCGGGTGAACTCCGCGCGGCGACCAGCCGCGACTGGCCTTGGCGGGTCCCCGTTTCCGCTAGCCTCACCTCGGTACATCGTGCGCTCCTATCGGGGGAAGGTGCAGGCGTGATCGGCTGGATGGAAGCCGTGGTGCTGGGATTGCTGCAGGGGCTGACGGAGTTCCTGCCGATCTCCTCCAGCGCCCACATCCGCGTCGCCTCGGCGTTCTTCGGCTGGAAGGACCCCGGTGCCGCGTTCACCGCCGTCATCCAGCTCGGCACGGAAGCGGCGGTCCTGATCTACTTCAGGAAGGACATCTGGGAGATCACCTCCACCTGGACCCGCTCCCTGTGGACCCCCGCCCTGCGCTCCCACATCGCCGCCCGCATGGGCTGGTACGTGATCCTCGGCAGCATCCCCATCGCCCTGCTCGGCCTGCTGCTCAAGGACCAGATCGAGGGCGTCTTCCGCGACCTGCGGCTGGTCGGCACCACACTCATCCTGTTCGGTCTCATCCTGTGGTTCGCCGACCGCACCGCGCGCAACAAGCTCACGCTCGCCAAGCACCTCAACGTGCCGCACTCCGTGGTGTACGGGTTCGCCCAGGCGGCGGCCCTCATCCCCGGCGTCTCCCGCTCGGGCGGCACCATCACGGCCGGCCTCCTGCTCGACTACCGGCGCGAGGAGGCCGCCCGCTACTCGTTCCTGCTGGCCATCCCGGCCGTCCTGGCCTCGGGCCTGTACGAGCTGTCGGAGATCGGCGGCGCCGAGACCCCGGCCTGGGGGCCCACGATCCTGGCCACGGTGATCTCCTTCATCGTGGGCTACGCCGCCGTGGCCTGGTTCCTTCGCTACATCAGCACCCACAGCTTCACCGGCTTCGTCGTCTACCGGCTCGCCCTGGGCTTCCTCGTCATCCTCGCGGTGACGCTCGGCTGGATCCCCGCCCTGGGCTGACCGCCCACCGCGGGGCGGTAGGTCGCGAGGGTGAACAGCACCGTCGCCAGGCCGAGGCCGGTGGCCAGGGCGATCACGCCTGCTCGCCCGTACGCGTCGAGCACCAGCCCGCCGGCGACGCCCGCCAGCACGAGCCCCGTGTACTGGGCCGACGACAGCAGGCCGAGCCCGACCGGCACGTTGCCCGGCAGCGCCGCGACCACGCGATACTGCTGCGCGGGCGCCACCAGCCAGCCCAGGGCGCCCCACAGGAACGCCCAGACCAGGGCGACGGGCAGGGCCAGGTTGGCGACCGGGATCAGGGCCATGAGCAGCGTGGACGCCGCCAGCCCGCCCAGCACCATGCGGCGCGGCCCGTACGCGTCGGTGAGCCGGCCGCCGAGCTGGTTGCCCACGATGGCGCCCACGCCCCACGCCCACAGCACGGCGGGCAGCGGCAGGTCGAAGAGCGCGCCGATGTAGGTGTAGGCGGCGAAGGCCGAGGCGAACATGAGCAGCTGCGTCGCCAGCACCGCGAGCACGCCCCGGTCGGCCAGCGGCGCGAACCGCTCGCCCAGCCTGCCGGAGACCGCGATCCGCACGTCGGGCACCAGGGCCGCGATCCCGGCGAAGCCGAGCACCGCCAGCCCCGCCACCAGCCAGATGGTGGCCCGCCACCCGTACGCCGCGCCCATCCACGTGCCGAGCGGCACGCCGATGGCGGTGGCCACGCTCAGCCCGCCCATCACCAGCGCCAGCGCCCGCCCCCGATGCTCGGGACCGGCCAGCGCGGCCGCCACCCCCGACGCGGTCGGCGTGAACATCGCGGCCCCCGCGGCGGCGAGCACCCGCGTGGCCACCACCAGCGGGTAACCGGGCACCACGGCGGTCAGCACGTTGCCCAGCACGAACACGCCCAGCCCGAGCAGCAGCAGCGTCCGCCGCGGCAT
Source organism: Nonomuraea sp. NPDC054003 (assembly GCF_055585125.1). NCBI lineage: Bacteria > Bacillati > Actinomycetota > Actinomycetes > Streptosporangiales > Streptosporangiaceae > Nonomuraea > Nonomuraea sp. NPDC054003. The sequence continues at coordinate 76,419 of NZ_JBVJKR010000013.1, read as the reverse complement.
CGCCGCCGTCACGGCGGCGAGCAAGGGCGACAACACGGCGTACGCCAGCGCGAACACGGTCATCAGCTGGCCGGCGGCGGCCACGGACACGTCCAGGTCGGCGGCGATCGGGGTGAGCAGGCCCGCGGTGACGAACATGCCGGTGCCGACGGCGAAGTTCCCGGCGGCGAGGGGGTAGAGCCGGCGATTCACTGGTCCTCCGATGGATCAATTGGATGCCCATCAAACTGACGCACTGTTGGATCGTTGTCAAACAATAAAACCCGGTATCTTGGGGAGCATGCGCGCCCTGCCCCATCCGGCCACCGATGACATCGAGCTCACCGAGGTGCTGCGAGCGCTGTCCGACCCCGTACGCCTGGAGGCCGTCGCCCGCCTGGCCGCGGAGGGCGAGATGACCTGCGGCGACGTGGGCCGCAACCTGGGCGTGCACAAGTCGACCGCCTCCCACCACTTCCGCGCGCTGCGCGAGGCCGGCGTGGTCATGACCAAGCAGGACGGCAGGCAGAAGCTCATGAGCCTGCGCCGCGACGACCTCGACGCCCGTTTCCCCGGCCTGCTCGACTCGGTGCTCTCCGCCGCCCATGCCACCGTCTGAGACGCCGTCTGAAACGCTGCCGATTCGGCGTGTGCTGCCGGATCTGCTCGCCGCGCTGGACGCGCACGGCAGTGCCGTGCTGACCGCTCCGCCCGGTACGGGCAAGACGACGGTCGCGCCGCTCGCCCTGGCAGAGGCGGGCATGCGGGTAGTGGTGGCCGAGCCCAGGCGGCTGGCGGTCCGCGCGGCGGCCCGGCGGATGGGCGTCAGCTACGCGATCCGGGGCGAGCGCCACACCGGCGCCAACCCGATGGTGGAGGTCGTCACCACCGGCGTGCTGCTGCAACGGCTCCAGCGGGACCAGGAGCTGACCGGGGTGGACGCCGTCATGCTGGACGAATGCCACGAACGCCACCTGGACGCCGACACGGCGCTGGCCTTCCTGCTGGACGTGCGCGAGACGCTCCGGCCCGGCCTGCGGCTGATCGCCGCCTCCGCCACCGCCGACGCCGCCCCCTGGGCCCGGCTGCTCGGCGGGCCGGTGGTGGCCGCGTCCGCCGTCACGCACCCGGTCGACGTCGTGTGGGCGCCGCCGCCGCGCCCGGTCGCCCCGCCGCACGGACTGCGCGTCGGCCCCGCCCTGCTGTCGCACGTCGCCGGGGTCGTCCGGCGGGCGCTCGCCGAACGGGACGGCGACGTGCTCTGCTTCCTGCCCGGCGTCGGCGAGATCGCCCGGGTGGCGGCGATGCTCGACGGCGTCGAGGTGCTCCAGGTGCACGGCCAGGCCCCGGCCCGGGTCCAGGACGCGGTGCTCTCCCCCGGCGCGTCCCGGCGCGTGGTGCTGGCCACCTCGGTCGCCGAGTCCAGCCTGACCGTGCCCGGCGTGCGGGTCGTGGTCGACTCCGGTCTGGCCCGCGAGCCGCGCACCGACCACGCCCGCGGTCTCGGCTCCCTCACCACGGTGCGGGTCTCCAGGTCCTCGGCCGGCCAGCGCGCGGGCCGCGCCGGGCGTGAGGCGCCCGGCGCCGTCTACCGCTGCTGGTCCGCCGCCGACCACGACCGCCTGCCCGACCAGCCGAGCCCGGAGATCGCCCTCGCCGACCTGACGTCGTTCGCCCTCCAGGCGGCCTGCTGGGGCTCCCCCGACGGCTCCGGCCTGGCCCTTCTCGACCCACCCCCGCCCGCCGCCCTCGCCGCCGCACTCACCACCCTGCACACCCTGGGCGCCGTCCAACCCACCCCGGCCCGTACAACCACCCCAACCGGGGGAAACAGCACACCCCAAAGGGACGCGACGCGGGCGACGCCCTCTGTCCCCCAAGGAGACGACGCGCCTCCAACGGACGCGTCGACGCAGAGGACCTCCCCCGCCACCCAGGATGACAACGCGCCTCGAACGGACACGCCAGCACAAGGAACCGCCCAGAGAGACAGCACATCTCGAAGGAACGCGGCGCAGGCGACGTCCCCCGTCCACCAGGGAGACGGCGCGCCTGGAAAGGACGCGGTGCAGAGGACCTCCCCCGGTGGGGCGGTCATGTCCGTGCGGGTGACCGAGCGGGGGCGGCGGATGGCGTTGGCGGGGGTGCATCCCCGGCTGGCACGGGCTCTGCTCGACGTGGGTCCCGAGGCCGCCGAGGTGATCGCGCTGTTGTCGGAGCAGCTTCCGCGCGACGCGGGCGACGACCTGGTGGAGGTCTGGCGTGCGGCCCGTCGTGGGCGTGACGCCTTCACGGCTCGCTGGCGGGCCGAGACGCGGCGCCTCTCCCGTACCGCGGGCCATCGGACCCGGGAAAGGGACGCCACCCCTGACCGGTCCTCTCCGGACGGCAGGGGAAGGGCCCGCGCGGAGGGACGGACGGCCACAGAACCCACCAAGAACGACGCACCCGCCCCGAGAACCCAGGATGAGGTGGCCGGGCTGGCCGTGGCGCTGGCGTTTCCCGAGAGGGTGGCACGGCGGCGAGGGGGCGGGTACCTCATGGCGTCCGGCACGGAAGCCCAGCTCGCGGAGGGCTCAAAACTGGCGTCGGCGCAGTGGCTGGCCGTCGCGGTGGCCGACCGCCCGACCGGGTCGGCGTCGGCGAGGATCCGCCAGGCGGTGGTGATCGACGAGGAGATCGCCAGGCAGGCGTACCCGGTGACGGTCGAGGAGGAGGTCGCCTGGAAAGCGCCGCCCGGATCGAAGCGGGGTGACGTGACGGCGCGGCTGGTCGAGCGGCTGGGCGCCGTCGAGTTGTCCGCCACGCCGCTGCCGGATGCCGACGTGCGCGACGCGCTCCTGTACGGGCTCCGTACCGAAGAGGTGCTGACCTGGACGAAGGAGGCACGTGCGGTCAGGGACCGGCTGGCGTTCTGCCACCGCGCGGCGGGCGAGCCGTGGCCTGACGTGAGCGATTTGGTCGCCCTGGCCGACCGGTGGCTGGAGCCTGAGCTGTCCCGCGCCCGCCGCCGCGCCGACCTGGAGCGGATCGACGTGGCCGCGGCGCTGCGCCGCCTGGTGCCGTGGAGCGAGCGGCTGGAGGCGGTGGCGCCGGAGCGGGTCGAGGTGCCCACCGGTTCGCGGGTCAGGATCGACTACTCGGGCGAGCAGCCGGTGCTGGCGGTGAAGCTGCAGGAGCTGTTCGGCTGGCAGGAGGCGCCCCTGATCGCGGGCGTGCCGCTGCTGATCCACCTGCTCTCGCCCGCGGGCCGCCCCGTGGCGGTCACGGCGGACCTGGCGTCGTTCTGGCGTGACGTCTACCGGTCCGTACGCGCGGAGATGCGCGGCCGCTACCCGAAGCACCCCTGGCCCGAGGACCCCCTGACGGCCACCCCCACGAGGAGGACCCGATGACCGCCACCCAGGGCGCCAGATGATCGAGGAAGCGGCGCTGAACAACGCCGCCTGGTGCGATGCCCTGTGTCGCGCGCACGGCCTCCCCGGCGCCTTCACCCCACGGGCCTGGACGAATCCGCACCGCACCCCGCCCTACTATCCCGACGCCGTCACCCTCTCCCTCGAGGCGACGGACGCCGACATCCTCCCCTTCATCGACGACACCCCCGGCGCCTCCGTCAAGGACAGCTTCGCCGCCCTCACCCTGCCCGGCTTCGAGCTGCTCTTCGAAGCCACCTGGCTCCACGCTGGGCCGGATGCTCGTCAGGGAGCCGCACGCGACATCCGATGGCGCGTGGTACGGGACGCGGAGACGCTGCGCGCCTGGGAGGAGGCGTGGGGCGGCCAGGGCGGCCTGTTCACCGCCGCCCTGCTCGGCGACCTGTCCGTCAAGCTCCTGTGGGCGGAGGAAGGGACGGCGTCCGGGTTCGTGCTCAACGAGACGCCGGGCGGCAGGACCGTGGGCGTGTCCAACGTGTTCGGCGACGACGCCTGGCCGCACGTCAGGACCCAGGCCACCGCTCTCTTCCCCGGCCGCGACCTGGTCGGCTACGAGATCGACCCGGCACCGGCCGCCGAGCACGGCTTCACCCCGCTCGGCCCACTGCGGGTGTGGCTGAAAAACTAGAGGAGCACCCACGGCGTAGGGGAAACCCCCGCCTCCGAGCCGACGGGGGAAGGTTCGCCACCACACCTGCGCGGCGTGGGGAACTCTGGTGCATCGCCGAAACCCGGGAGATTCGCCACCACGCCTGCGCGGCGTAGGGAAACCCGGCGAGCCAGTTTCACGAACCCGTGGGAAGGTTCGCCACCACCTCGTCGAAGGTCGTCGCCTCGGCGATCTCCGCCGACCCCACGCCGACGTCCTTGAACCCGCTGGACGTGCCCACGCACACCACAGGCCCGTCGAACGAGGTCCCCAGCTTCCGGTAGCCCGCCAGCCCGGCCGCGCCGGACAGCTCCTGCCAGAGCCCTTCCCGCCCGAGGTCGCGCTGGGCCGCGCGCAGTTCCTCGTCGGTGACCAGGACCGTGCCGCCGCCGCTGTCGGTGACCGCGCGCACGCCCCGGTGACCGCCCGCGGGGCAGGCGATCCCGTACGCGTCCGTCGGACCGACCTCGACGATCGCGGCCGGGGCGCCCGTGGCGACGGCCCGCGCGTGCGGGCCGCCGGCGGCGGGCTCGCAGGAGAACATCCGGGGCGCGGTCCCCGCGACCCCGAGCCGTCGCAGCTCGGCGAAGCCCTTCCACACCCCGTACAGCAGCTCGGCGTAACCGGTCGGCGCGAACACCGCCGCGGGCGCCCGGCCGAGCTGGACGAAGAGCTCGTACGCGATCGTCTTGTAGCCCTCGGGCCCGTACGGGTGGCCGGTGTGGGTGACCGTCTGGTTGCTGACCGGGTGGTAGCCGAGCCGGTCCACGATCTCCGTCATCAGCGGCCAGCGCCGCTCGACCGGCACGCTGAACACCGCCGCCCCGTACGCGCGGACGAAGGACTGCACGGCGGGCGGCGAGCCGGCGGAGGCGAGCACGATCGCGGGCAGCCCGGCGCGGGCGGCGTAGGCGGCGGCCGAGGCGCCGTGGTTGCCGGAGGAGGCGACGACGACGCCGGGCGCGCCTTCGGCGAGCGCGGCGCTGACGGTGACGCGGTTGAGCCGGTCCTTGTGCGACCAGGTCGGGTTGCGCGACTCGTCCTTGACGAGCACGCCGCACGCCTCCAGCAGCGGGGTGCCGCCCTCGCCGAGGGTGGGCGCGGACAGCGGCGGCAGCAGCGGCGCCCACCGCGCGATGTCGGGGCCGGGCGGCTGGTCGAACAGGCCGGCGGGCACCCGGTCGTAGGCGTAGTCGACCTCGACGGGATAGGCGATCCGGCCGGTGCTGGTGCGGGGGCAGCCGCGGGTGAGCGGCGGCCGGAGCGGATAGGCGATCGCGGGGTCTCCGAGCGAGCGCTGGCCGGTGGCGAGCGAGACGTGATCCTGATGCACGCGCATGAGCTTAGTGAGATAGCATAGTGATATCACTTCGATAGCAAGGAGACGCCATGGAACGACGTGCGTTCAGGATCAACGGATTCGTGGTGCTGCTCGTCCTGCTGGTGCTGGGCGGCGCGGTGCTGTTCGGCCTGGGGTCGCCGGTGCTGCTGATCGTGCTCGGCTCGATCTGGGGCGTGCTGGTGCTGGTGACCGCCAGCGGCTTCACGATCGTCAACCCGAACGAGGCCAAGGTCGTGCAGTTCCTCGGCCGCTACGTCGGCTCGGTGTCCGACGCCGGGTTCCAGTGGGTGCTGCCGCTCACCACCAAGCGCAAGGTCACCCTGCGGGTGCGCAACTTCGAGACGGCCAAGCTGAAGGTGAACGACGCCGACGGCAGCCCGGTCGAGATCGCCGCGGTCGTGGTCTACAAGGTGGTCGACAGCGCCAAGGCCGTGTTCTCGGTCGACGACTACGAGGAGTACGTCGCGATCCAGTCGGAGGCGGCGGTCCGCCACTTGGCGACCACGCACCCCTACGACTCCCACGACCCCGCGCGCACCAGCCTGCGCGACGGCGCCGAGGTGGCCACCGAGCTGACCACCGAGCTGCGCGACCGCACCGACCTGGCGGGGATCGAGATCCTGGAGGCCCGCATCACCCACCTCGCCTACGCCCCCGAGATCGCCCAGGCCATGCTGGTCCGCCAGCAGGCCGGCCAGGTGGTGGCGGCGCGCACGCGGATCGTCGAGGGCGCGGTCGGCATGGTCCAGCTCGCGCTCGACCGGCTCTCCTCGGAGGGCGTGGTCGACCTCGACGAGGAGCGGCGGGCGCAGATGGTGTCCAACCTCCTGGTCGTCCTGTGCGGCGACCGGGCGACCCAGCCGGTGGTGAACGCCGGCAGCTTGTATGCCTGAGCGGAAGAAGCTCCTGCTGCGCCTCGACCCGGCCGTCTACGACGCGATCGCGAAATGGGCGGCCGACGACCTCCGCAGCGTCAACGCGCAGATCGAGTACGCGTTGCGGCTCGCGCTCAAACAGGCGGGCAGGGAGCAGAAGCCGCGAAAAGAGCCTCGCGCAGAAGAGTAGAAACCTGCACACTCTATGCATGTCGTGGGCAGGCAGGTCCGCCACGGAGATCGCGGCGGCCGTACGTCAGGGCAAGGTAGCGGCTGCGGCGGTGGCCGAGGATCATCTGCGCGCCATCGCCGAGCGCGACCCGCGGGTGGGCGCGTTCCGCGCGGTGCGCGAGCGCGCGCTCAAGGAGGCGGAGGACGTCCAGGACCGGCGCGACCTGTCGGAGCTCCCGCTGGCCGGGGTCCCCGTCGCGGTCAAGGACAACCTGGAGGTCGCCGGCGAGCCGATGCGGGCCGGCTCGGCGGCCACGTCCGCCGAGCCGAAGACGGCCGACCACGAGACGGTCGCGCGGCTGCGGGCGGCGGGCGCGGTGGTGATCGGGCTGACGAACGTGCCCGAGCTGACGCTGGTGGGGTTCGGCGACAGCGTGTACGGCACCGTACGCAACCCGTGGGACACCGCGCGCACGGCGGGCGGGTCGTCGTCCGGCAGCGCCGCGGCCGTGGCGGCGGGCATGGTGCCGCTCGCGCTCGGCAACGACGGCATGGGCTCGCTGCGCATCCCGGCGGCGTGCTGCGGCGTGCCGGCGCTCAAGCCGGGCACCGGCCTGGTCCCGGCCCCGACGGACGACTGGCGAGGATTGTCAGAGAACGGGCCGATCGCCGCGAACATCCCCGACCTGGCGCTGATGCTGTCCGTGCTGGCCGCGGACCCGTCGCTGGCCGAGGCGTGGCGGTCCGGCCGCCGCACCGAGCCGAGCCGGCCGCCGCTCCGCTCGGTGTGGGCGGACGACGAGGCGGTGTGGGAGCCGCCGCCGCCGAAGAACGGGCCGGAGCCGTTCGACCTGCGGGTGGCGTACGCGCCGCAGCCGTTGCCGGTGGGGGCGCCGATGGACGGCGAGTTCCGGTCGGCGGTGCGCGGGGCCGCGGAGACGCTGCGGCAGGCCGGCCACACGGTGGTCGAGCGGACGAACCGGTTCCCCGCCTGGCTCGCCACCGCCACGATGGCCGCCTGGCTGGTCAGGGCCGCCGAGTCCGCCGCCCCGCACGACCCGCACGCGCTGGAGCGCCGCAGCCGCGCCCTGGCCAGGGCCGGGCGGGTGCTCAACCGCCTGGGCGCGAACGGCGACCGGGGCCGCGACCGGTGGCGCGGCTACGGCGCCGACCAGTGGTTCGGCGACGCCGACGTGCTCGTCACGCCCGCGCTGGCCGCGATCCCGCCGAAGGCCGAGCGGTGGGGCGAGCGCGGCTTCGTCCGCAACGCCCTGGTCAACGTCAGGTACGCGTCCGCGACCGGCGCGTGGAACATGTGCGGCTGGCCCGCGATGGCGGTGCCCGTCGCCACCCACTCCAGCGGGCTGCCGATCGCCGTGCAGCTCATCGCCCCGCCGGGCGGCGAACCCCACCTGCTCGGCCTGGCGGCCCAGCTACAGACCGCCCACCCGCCGATCCGGCCGCCGGGTTTCTCCAGCTGAGCGGCCGCCACCGGGCGGCACGCCGAAGCGGGACAGGACCTTCGTCCCGTCCGTCACGATGATCTTCACGCTGTCCTGACCGTGGGAGAGGACGAGTTCGTCGTCCCCGTCGCCGTCGAAGTCGCCCGCGGTCCGCGGCCCGGCCGGGCTCACGCCGTCGAGTGCGCCGCCGGGGCGCAGGCCGTCGGGGGCGCCGCGGAAGACCAGGACCGGCTGTCGCGGGCCGTACTCGTGGCCGCCGCCGAAGGCGAGGTCGTCGCGGGCGTCGCCGTCGAAGTCACCGGCGGCCATCGTGCCCGCGGTGCCGGTGAACGTCCAGGTGCGGCCGTTCCCGTAGTAGACGGTCAGCGCGTGGTGGACGGAGGGCGGCTCGGTCTCGTAGCCGGGCTCGTTGTTGCGGCTCCCGTTGTCGCCCACGGCGACGTCCCTGGTGCCGTCGCCGTCGAAGTCGCCGAACGCGGCGGACGACCCGTCGTTGAGCTTGTGTCCCGCCTTGTCCAGGCCGCCGGGCCCGGCGCGGAGCAGCCAGGAGGCGGTCTGCTCGCCGTCGTCGGGCTCGTGCACGATCAGCCCTGTCGCGCGCCGGCCCTCGATCCTGTCGACGGTCAGCCGCCGGAACTCGTCGCCGGACGGCGACGCCTGGACGGTCTGGCGGGCCGGTGTCCCGTCACGGCGGAAGGGACCGTACAGGACGACCAGGTCGGAGTGGAAGAAGCTGCCCTCGGGCGTGCTCGGCATCGCCAGGTCGGCGGCGCCGTCGCCGTCGAAGTCACCGGCGACGGCGGCGTCGGCCACGACGTCCGTCTCCGCCCGCAGCCGAACCGGCTCCTTCCCCGGCGCGAGGCCGTGCGGCCCCCACAGGACGCACGGGCGGCTCCGGTCCTCGCCCTCCCGCGCGGTGCCGAGGATGTCGCCGAAGCCGTCGCCGTCGAAGTCGGCCGCCCAGTTGGCCTGGTCGAGCCGCATGAAGCAGGACGTCTTGGACGTGGCGCCGGTCTGCCTTCCCGGGTCCAGACCGCGCGGCGAGCCGTGGACGACCGTGCGGAACGGCAGGCCGTCGCGGGTGCGGGCCTCGACGACCAGGTCGGCGCGGCCGTCGTCGTCGGCGTCGTCGGCGTCCCGGCCCCGCTTGCCGGCCCGGGGCTTGACGCTCGGGAGCGCGGTGGGGGTCGAGGCCGCGGAGGTGGAGGCCGCAGGAGTGGAGGGCACGGCGGCCGACGGGACCGGCGTGCGGGACACGGGGCGGGGTTCGCCGCCGCATCCCGCGAGCAGGAGGCCCAGCGCCAGCCAGATCGTCATCCGTCTCGGCACGGCACCGACCCTAGTCCTCTCAGACCCCCATCGGGTGCCAGACCGTCTTGGTCTCCAGGAACGCGGTCATGCGTCCCAGGCCGGGGTCGCCGGACCAGTCGTCGCCGGCCGGGCCGAGCACCCGCTTGAGGTTCTCGGCCGCGTCCTGCTCGCACCGCAGCGCCAGGTCGGCGTCGGTCACCCCGGTCAGGTCGAGGGCGTTGACGTCCATGTGCGCGGCCAGCCAGGGGGCCAGCTCCGCCTGGTGACCGGTGAGGATGTTGACCACCCCGCCCGGCAGGTCGGACGTGGCCAGGACCTCGGCCAGGGTGATCGCCGGGAGCGGGGTCCGCTCGGCGGCGACCACCACGCACGTGTTGCCGGTGACGATCACCGGGGCCACCACCGAGACCAGCCCGAGCAGCGGGTCGGCGGGCGCCACCACGGCGACCACCCCGGTGGGCTCGGGCGTGGACAGGTTGAAGTACGGACCCGCCACCGGGTTGGCGGTGCCGTGCACGGACGTGATCTTGTCGGACCAGCCCGCGTACCAGACCAGCCGGTCGATCGCCGCGTCCACCGACTCCAGCGCGGCCTTCTTGCCCAGGCCGAGCTCGTCGGCGAACTGGGCGCGGCGGCCCTCCAGCATCTCGGCGATCCGGTAGAGGATCTGGCCGCGGTTGTAGGCGGTCGCGCCGGACCAGCCGGGGAACGCCTTGCGGGCGGCCGACACCGCGTCGCGCGCGTCCTTGCGCGAGGCCCTGGACGCGTTGGCGAGGAAGTCACCCTTCGGCGAGGTCACGGGATAGGACCTCCCACTCTCCGAGCGCGGGAACGCCCCGCCGATGAACAGCTTGTAGGTCTTCCTGACGGCCAGCCTACTCATCGCCGCGCCCCCTCCACGTGATCTCCTGGGCTGTCTCGACCGGCACGAACACCTGGCCGCACCGGCTCACGCCGCAGCGGTGGGCGTACCAGCCGGTGCGGACGGGACGGCCGGAACGGGCGAAGGCGTGGCCGCGGGTGGCCTGGGCGCGCGTCCGGCGCCGACGGCCGCGGCGGTGGTCACACGTCAAGGTAGGCCTCCAGACCGCGGAGCCCGCCCTCGCGCCCGTACCCCGACTCCTTGTAGCCGCCGAACGGCGAGGCCGGGTCGAACCGGTTGAACGTGTTGGCCCACACCACGCCGGCCCTGAGCTTGTCGGCCATCCAGAGGATGCGCGAGCCCTTCTCCGTCCAGATGCCCGCCGACAGGCCGTACGGGGTGTTGTTGGCCTTCTCGACGGCCTCGGCGGGGGTGCGGAAGGTGAGGATCGACAGCACCGGGCCGAAGATCTCCTCCCGGGCGATCCGGTGGGACTGCGCCACCCCGGTGAACAGGGTGGGCGGGAACCAGTAGCCGCGCCCGGGCAGCTCGCAGGCGGGCGACCAGCGCTCGGCGCCCTCCGACTCGCCGGCCTCCGAGAGCTGCCGGATCTTGGCGAGCTGCTCGGCCGAGTTGATCGCGCCGATGTCGGTGTTCTTGTCGAGCGGATCGCCCAGCCGCAGCGTGGCCAGCCTGCGTTTGAGCGCCGCCAGCAGCTCCTCTTGGATCGACTCCTGCACCAGCAGCCGCGAGCCCGCGCAGCACACGTGGCCCTGGTTGAAGAAGATGCCGTTGACGATGCCCTCGACCGCCTGGTCGAGCGCGGCGTCCTCGAACACGATGTTGGCGGCCTTGCCGCCCAGCTCCAGCGTGAGCTTCTTGCCGGAGCCGGCGACCGTGCGGGCGATGAGGCGGCCGACGTCGGTGGAGCCGGTGAAGGCCACCTTGTTCACGTCGGGGTGCGCGACCACGGCCGCGCCGGTCTCGCCCGCGCCGGTGACGATGTTGACCACGCCCGGCGGCAGCTCGGCCTGCTGGCAGATCTCCGCGATCAGCAGCGCGGTCAGCGGCGTGGTCTCGGCGGGCTTGAGCACCACCGTGTTGCCGCACGCCAGCGCGGGCGCGATCTTCCAGGCGAGCATGAGCAGCGGGAAGTTCCACGGGATGACCTGGCCGGCCACGCCCAGCGGCCGCGGGTCGGGCCCGAACCCGGCGTGGGAGAGCTTGTCGGCCCACCCCGCGTAGTAGAAGAAGTGGGCGGCGACCAGCGGCACGTCGACGTCGCGCGACTCGCGGATCGGCTTGCCGTTGTCGAGCGACTCCAGCACGGCCAGCTCCCTGGCGCGCTCCTGGATGATGCGGGCGATCCTGAACAGATACTTGGCCCGCTCGCTGCCGGGCAGCCCGCTCCAGGCGTCGAACGCCTTGCGCGCGGCCTGGACGGCGCGGTCGACGTCGTCGGAGGACGCGGTGGCGACCTCGGCGAGCGTCTCCTCGGTGGCGGGGTTGACGGTCTTGAACGACGGTCCGGAGCCGTCGGTGAACTCGCCGCCGATGAACAGGCCGTAGGACGGCTTGATGTCGACGACGTCGCGTGACTCGGGCGCGGGGGCGTACTCGAACATCGACATCGCCATCAGTCCAGGGTGAAGTAGTCGGGGCCCGCGTAGCGGCCGGTGGCGAGCTTCTGACGCTGCATCAGCAGGTCGTTCAGCAGGGATGACGCGCCCAGGCGGAACCAGTCGGGGCTCAGCCAGTCGTCGCCCGCGGTCTCGTTGACCAGGACGAGGTTCTTGATCGCGTCCTTGGTGGTGCGGATGCCGCCGGCGGGCTTGACGCCGACCTGCCGCCCGGTGGCGTCGCGGAAGTCGCGCACCGCCTCCAGCATGATCAGCGTGACGGGGAGCGTCGCCGCCGGGGACACCTTGCCGGTGGACGTCTTGATGAAGTCGCCCCCGGCCAGCATCGCGAGCCAGGAGGCGCGGCGTACGTTGTCGTAGGTCGCCAGCTCGCCCGTCTCCAGGATCACCTTCAGGTGGGCGTCGCCGCAGGCGGCCTTCACCGCGGCGATCTCCTCGTACACCTTCAGGTGGTCGCCGGCGAGGAACGCGCCGCGGTCGATCACCATGTCGATCTCGTCGGCGCCGGCGGCGACGGCGAGCTTCGTCTCGCTCACCTTCACCTCCAGCGAGGAGCGGCCGCTGGGGAACGCGGTGGCCACCGAGGCCACCTTCACCCCCGAACCGGCCAGCGCCCCGGCGGCGACGTGCACCAGGTCGGGGTAGACGCAGACGGCGGCCACCCGGGGCGCCCCCTCGCCGGGGTGTCGAGCCTTGGCGCAGAGCGCGCGCACCTTGCCCGGGGTGTCGGCGCCTTCGAGGGTGGTGAGGTCCACCATGGAGATCGCCAGGTCGATGGCCTGGGCCTTGGCCGTGGTCTTGATGGAACGGGTGCCGAGCATCGCCGCCCGCTGGTCAGCGCCGACCCGGTCGACGCCGGGCAGGCCGTGCAGGAATGCTCGCAGGGTGGCCCCGGAAGAGGCGACGTCCGCGAGCGAGGTCGTCACAATTGACACCCTCACAGCATCGCCGACCGGTGTCCCTACGTCCAAACCGGAGTTGAGGCGTGCCCTAGGTATACGCGGGCGGCCGGAGATAAGGCATCCACCCGATGTGCGGGGGCGGGCCTTAGGACGAATCTTGAAGGTGTCGAGAAGAAGCGCCTTCAAGGAGTACGAGTGATGAGTCCCGAGATCGAGTACCAGCTGATGAAGAGCCACGCGAACGAGCTGCACGAGGCCGCGGCCCGCCACCGCCGGGTGCGCGAGGCGACGAAGGGGAACAAGGCCGAGCGCCGCTCGGTCTTCGGCAAGCGCCGTTCGTCATGACCATCGCACGAGAGCCCGGCCGCACCCTCCCTCGCGGCCGGGCCTCTCAACCCCCTTAATTGCGTCGATTGCATCGGATATGGCGTGACATGCTGGATGACATGCTTGGACGCTCGGTGAGCCCTGTTTTCGTCGGGCGGCAGGAGCAGCTGACCGCCCTGGCCGACGCCTTCGCCGAGGCCGGAGCGGGCAACGCCACGGCGGTGCTGCTCGGCGGCGAGGCCGGGGTCGGCAAGACCAGGCTCGTCCAGTGCTTCGCCGAGCAGGTGGCCCGCGACGGCGCGCGGGTGCTGGGCGGCGGCTGCGTGGAGCTGTCCACCGAGGGCCTGGCGTACGCGCCCTTCACCGCCGTGCTCAGGCAGCTCGTCCGGGAGCACGGCACCGGCGGGATCGCCGCCCTGCTTCCCGACGGCGCCGAACGCGACCTGGCGCGGCTGCTCCCCGAGTTCGGCGAGCCGAGCGGCGACGGCGAGACCGAGACCGGCCGGGCCAGACTGTTCGAGCAGATCCTCACGCTGCTGGAACGGCTCGCCGACGACACCCCCACCGTCCTGATCGTCGAGGACATCCACTGGGCCGACCGGTCCAGCCGCGACCTGATCGCCTTCCTCAGCCGCAACCTGCGGGTCCCGCAGGTGCTGCTGGTCATGACGTACCGCTCCGACGACCTGCATCGCCAGCATCCGCTCCGGCCCGTGCTGGCCGAGCTGGGCCGGGTCAACGGCGTGCTCAGGCTCGACCTGCCCCGGCTGTCGCGCGAGGAGGTCGCCCAGCAGATGGCCGGCATCCTCGGCAGCGCCCCCGACTACACCGACGTGGAGAAGGTCTACGAGCGCAGCGAGGGCATCCCGCTGTTCGTCGAGGCCATGCTGGAGAGCGGCGAGGACCTCGCGTTCCCCGAGTCGATGCAGGACCTGATACTCAACGCGGTCGAGCGGCTGCCCGAGGAGACCCAGCGGGTGCTGCGCGTCGCCGCCGCCGGCGGCACGCGCGTCGGCCACGCCCTGCTGTCGGCCGTGAGCGGCCTGTCCGAGCTGGAGCTGGAGGCCGCGCTGCGGCCCGCCATCGCCGGCAACGTGCTGCAGATCTCCGACAACCGCGCCTACGTCTTCCGCCACTCGCTGATCCGCGAGGCCGTGCACGAGGAGCTGCTGCCCGGCGAGCACCAGCGCCTGCACGCCCGCTACGCCGAGGAGATCTCCAAGAACCACCGGCTGGTCCCGCCTGGCCGCGCCCACGTCGAGCTGGCCCACCACTGGTACGGGGCGCGCGACGACGTGCACGCGCTGACGGCCGCCTGGAACGCCGCCAGGAAGTCGTTCAAGGCCTTCGCCTACACCGAGGCGGTGCCGCTGCTCGAACGCGTGCTCATGCTCTGGGACCGGGTGCCCGGCGCGGCGGAGCGGATCGGCGCCGACCACACCGCCGTGCTGGAGAAGGCGGCCGCCGCCGCGCAGGCGGGCGGCGAGGTGGACCGGGCCGTCAAGTTCGTCAAGGCAGCGCTGTCGGAGCTGGACGAGGCCCGCGAGCCGCACCGCGTGGCCGGGCTCATCGTCCGCTGGAGCAACCTGAAGATCGCCAAGGGCCAGATGGGCGTGGTGGACGACCTGCGCCACGCGCTCAAGCTGGTGCCGGAGCCGGGCGAGGCCAGGGCCGAGGTGCTGGTGCGGATGAGCCAGCACCTCATGCTGCGCGGCGAGGCCGCCGAGGGCGAGATGTACGTGGAGGAAGGGCTGCGGCTGGCCCGGGAGCTGGGCGACCGGTGCCTGGAGGCCGACCTGCTGCTCAACCTGGCGCTCGGCCACTCGATCGCGGGGAACATCGAGGCCACGATCGCCACCAACCAGCGGGCGCTCGACCTCGGCAGGCAGGAGAACTCCGGCCGCGTCATCACCCGGGCGATCGGCAACATGATCGACTCGCTGCCCGACACCGGCCGCTGGGAAGAGGCGCTGAGGCTCTCCGACGAGGGCTGGCGGGAGGCCAAGAGGTTCGGCAGGCTGCGCGCCAGCGGCCTGTTCGTGCTCAACAACAAGGCCGAGGCGCTGGAGAACATCGGCCGCTGGGACGAGGCCGTCGAGACGGTCGAGCGGGCGCTCAGCTTCGGGCCGTCCCTGCGCACCCGTCACCACCTCCTGCGGGTGCGCGCCGACATCGCGCTCGCGCGGGGCGAGGTGGAGCTGGTGGAGAACATCCTGTCGGAGATCGGCGTGCTCAAGGAGCGCCCGGAGGACTTCGTCCAGGACATCACCAACAGCGCCCGGCTGCACATCGGCTGGCACATGCTGCGAGGCGAGCCCGGCTACGCGCTGGCGGTGGCCGAGCGGATGCTGGCCAGGCCCGCGCAGTCCAGCAAGGCCATGCTCGGCTGGCGGCTGCTCGCCCTGCTGCGCACCGTCTGCGACGCGGCCGAGGACGTCGAGCCCGAACGGGTCCGCGCGGTGCGTGAGCAGGCCGCCGACGTGGCCGCGCACCTGTCGGTGACGAGCCCGGTCGCCGAGGCCTACCGGCTGACGTACTCGGGCGACTTCGACGCCGCGGCCGCCGCGTGGGAACGGCTCAACCGGCCGCACAACCAGGCCAGGGCCCTGGTGCGGGCGGCCACCGTGGCGGCGCGGGCCGGCGACAGGGACGGCGCCGCGGCCCGGCTGGCGACGGCGCTCCCCCGGGCCACCGCGTTGGGCGCGGCCCCGCTCGTGGCCGAGATCGAGGCGCTCTCGCGCCGCGTCGGCGGCGCCCAGCGCCCGCAGGAGCCGTCGGAGCTGCTCACCCCGCGCGAGCTGGAGGTGCTCCGCCTGGTCGCGCTGGGCCGGACGAACAGGGACATCGCCAAGGAGCTGTTCATCTCCGCCAAGACGGTCAGCGTGCACGTCTCCAACATCCTGGCCAAGCTCTGCGTCACCACCCGGGGTGAGGCGGCCGCCGCCGCGCACCGACTTTCTCTGCTTTCACGGTAGTTGTAGCCACCTCGTTACCGTTAGTCAGCTTCGTATGTGGTTGGGTAGTCATCTGACTTGATCACGAGGTGAAGTGGAGCGAGGCTTGTCAAGGTTCGGCTGGTGTCACCCGGCGTTCGCGCCCGTGATGGGCACGATGGTCGCGATGCTGTGTCACGTCGCGGGACTCGTCGGCGCGCTGCTGGAGTCGGTGGGCGCCACCACGGTCCCGGCGGCGGCGGAGCTGGTGGTCACGCTCATCATCGCGGTGTTCCTGACCACCGTGCTCCGCATCGCCAGGGTCGTGCCGGACATCCGCCGGGAGAGCGCCGCGACCGCCCGCGCGGTCACCTCCGTGCAGGCGGTCCATCCGGGCGACGACACCCTCGTGGCGCGGCGGCTCAAGCTGTTCAGGGAGGCCGCCGAGGCGGGGAACGACGCCGAGGCGGTGCTCGGCGCCCGCTCCGCGCTCGACGAGAGCGAGATGGCCAACAAGCACCACCTCGACCACGCGCTGATCTGGGCGCTGCCGGTGTTCGGGTTCATCGGCACCGCGCTGACCATGGCCGCCATGGTCACCGCGTTCGGCGACGCGCTCGACCGCCAGGGCGACGCCGCCGCCCTGATGGCCGCGCTCAAGCAGCACGTGCTGCCCGAGCTGGCGTCCGCGTTCGGCGTCACCCTGATCGCGCTGTTCCTGAGCGTGCTCGCGTTCGGCGCGATGGCGCTCGCCGAGCGGGCCGAGCGGGCGAACGTGGCCGCCGCCGACGAGTTGTTCCTGCTCCACCTGGCTCGCCTGCCCGCCAAGCGGACCGCCCCCGCGCTGAACGGGCTGGCCCAGGAGCTGGCCCAGTCCAGGGGCAGGACGGAAGAGCTGATCAAGGGCCTGGACGCGCTGCGCACCGCCGTGGAGACGCTGGCCGAGTCCGGCGCCCGCCCGCAGCGCTACACGCTGGTGAGGGAGCAGTGAGGAGGCGGCCCGCCCGGTCCTTCGCGCCGCCGCTCGACCTGCGGTTCATCGACCTGTTCATGGCCATCGTGCTGGTGCTGGCGTTCATCGCGATCATGCTGACCGTGGTGGCCAGAATGCTTCCGTCGGACACCACCCCGCAGCCCCGCCAGCAGGTGGTCGCCGAGTTGAAGGAGCAGCGCGACGCCGCCGTGGCCGCGCAGCGCCGGGCCGAGGCCGAGCTGCGCGCCACGCGGGCGGCGATCGCCGAGCGGGCCACGTTCGCCCTGCCATGGTGGCTGATCGGGTTCTGCGCCCTGCTCGGCGTGCTCGTGGTCTTCCTGGAGTGGCGGATCCGGCTGTGGCGGCGGGGCGACCTGCCGCGCCTGCGCACCTGGCTGCTGGTCACCGCGGTGGTGGCCGTGGTCACCTGGGCGCTGCGCACGCGCAGCGACAGCGACGGCTACCTGCTGCTCGCCGAGATCCCCTGGTGGGCGGCCGAGGCGCTCTGCCTCGGCCTGCTGCTCGTCGCGTACGTGCTGATCTCCGACATCAGGGCCGGCCGACGGACGCTCGGCGCGATGAGGTCACGCTAGAGGAAGGCGTCGACCAGCATCACGACACCGAAGATCGCGAATGCGGCGGCGGCGCCGTAGCGGACGGCCTTCTCCGGCAGGTTCCTGCCCAGCATGCGGCCCACCACGATGGCCAGCGCGTCGGCGGCCACCATGCCGACGGTGGAGCCGATCCAGGTGCCGAGCCAGCCGTACTGGGTGGCCAGCGTGATCGTGGCGAGCATCGTCTTGTCGCCCAGCTCGCTGAGGAAGAACGCCACCGTCACCGCGATCAGCGCGCTGCGGGTGGCCCGCTGGGCCTTGCGCGACTCCTCCTCGGTCAGCTCGTCGCCGCGCAGCGTCCAGGCGGCGAAGCCGATGAAGGCCAGGCCCGCCACGATCGAGATGGCGGTGGTGGGCAGCGCGTCGCCGATGAGCCCGCCGATGGCCACGCTGCCCAGGTGGACGACGGTGGTGGCGACCGTGATGCCGGTCAGCACCACCCAGGCCTTGTAGCGGGTGGCGAACGTCATGGCCATGAGCTGGCTCTTGTCGCCGAGCTCGGCGAGGAAGATCGCGCCCAGGCTGATCCAGAAAGCTTCCACGGTCCCTCTCTCGTGCGGCCGGACCGTGGGCATCGCACCCGGGGAGAATTTCGGGCACGGCTTCGGCCCGGCAGCGATTCGTACACGACTGCCAGGCCGAAGGTCTCGTCCGCCCGTGAGGCCCGCGCGACCGGGCGCGCGCACGCGCGCGCCAGTATGTCGATCTACGCGATTGGGACTACTCCCCTTCGGTGTTTCGACTTACCTTAACAGCGGCCCGCGCGCGGGCATTCCCCAGGTCAAATCTCGCAGCCGACCAGCACCGGCTCGTTGACCAGCGTGACGCCGAACTTCTCGCGCACCCCGTCGCGCACCTCCCTGGCCAGGGCCAGCAGGTCGCCGGTGGTGCCGGCGCCGTCCGGGTTGGTCAGCGCGAGCGTGTGCTTGGTGGAGATGCGCACCGGGCCGCGGGCGTAGCCCTTGGGGAAGCCCGCCTGCTCGATCAGCCACGCCGCCGGCACCTTGACCAGGCCGCCGGGCAGCTCCCAGCTCGGGTGGCCGGGCGCGCGGGCGGCCAGCTCCGCCGCCTGCTCCGCGGTCAGGACCGGGTTGGTGAAGAACGAACCGGCGCTGCGGGTGTCGGGGTCGCCGGGGTCGAGCACCATGCCCTTGCCGCGGCGCAGCTCCAGCACCGCCTCGCGGGCGCGGGCCAGCGGCACGCGGGCGCCGGGCTCGACGCCCAGCCGGGTGGCCAGCTCCTGGTAGGCGACCGGCCCGGACATGTCGGTGAGCTCCAGCGCGTACGTCACCGACAGCACGACGTAGCGCGACAGGTCACGCTTGAACATGCTGGTGCGGTAGGCGAACCCGCACTGGCGGGCCTCCAGATCCTCGACCTGCTGGGTGCGGCGGTCGTAGGCGCGCACACACCGGACGGTCTGCGCGATCTCCTGGCCGTAGGCGCCGACGTTCTGGATCGGGGTGGAGCCCACCAGGCCGGGGATGCCGGCCATGCACTCGACGCCGGACCAGCCCTCCGCGACCGTGCGGGCCACCAGCGGGTCCCAGTCTTCGCCCGCCTCGACCGTCACGAGCACCTGCTCGCCGTCGCGGGACACCCGCACGCCCTTGGTCTCCACCCGGACGACGAGCCCGTCGAAGCCCGCGTCGGACACCACGAGGTTGCTGCCGCCGCCGAGGACCAGCGTCGGCCGCGCGGCGCGGTCGGCCTCGGCCACCAGGGAGACCAGTCGCTCGGCCGTGTCGGCTTGGACGAAGTCGAGGGCGGGACCGCCCAACCCCAGCGTGGTGTACGGCGCGAGCATCTCCATAGGGGTCTAGCTTAGGAGGGTTCCAGCATCCTGAGCACCCGGCCGTGGTTACGGTGTGACTCCTCCAGCCGGTAGTCGTCGGCCACGGCGTGCACGCGCTCCTGCCGTACGGGAAGGCGCGTGCGGGGCACCACCAGCTCGCCGCGCAGGCGCAGAGACAGCTCCAGGTCGGCGTCGGCTCCGTAGCGGGCCTGCTCGGGCAGGGCCGCGACGGCGGCCGAGCGGCGCACCGCCATCAGGTCACCGGTCAGCGCGGGCACCTTGCCCGGCCCGGCCTCCAGCCACTCGGCTCCGCTGTCCGGCCTCTCGGCGCCCGGCGGCTTGCGGCCCTTCCACCCGGCGGCCACCGCGCCTTCCTGCACGGCGGCGATCAGCGGCGTGAGGGCGTCGCCCACCAGGACCACCGAGGTGTCCATGAACACGTGCACCTCGGCGGTGTCCAGCTGGAGCAGCTTGGCCCTGGCCGCGCCCCAGGTCGCGGTGCCGCCGAGCCAGTGCGGCGTCTCGGCGACGTGCCACACCCGCACCCGGTCAGGCTCGCGCCCGGCCAGCACGTCCAGCACGTCGCCGGCGCCTTCCACGTTGCCCAGGTCGAGCGCCAGCACCATGCACCCGGTGTGCGCCAGCACCGACTCCACGCAGGCGCGCACGTCACCCGGCCAGCCGTCCACCAGGAGGCCGACCGAGGCCGTCACGTCCTTGGTCTCCACCCGCTGGCGCTCGGCGTTGACGCCCAGGTCGTCCATCCGGTTGGTGGCCAGCGTGCCGTCCCACACCCGCTGCGCGTGCAGCATGTCGTCGCCCGGGTCGCCGTGCTGGCCTGGATCGCCGGAGAAGCCGAACTCGGCCGCGGGGTTGCCGCGGGCGCCTTCGCGGCGGCGGCCCTTGGTGCCGGCCGTGCCCACGCCCGTGGCGCGTGCGGGCGTGGGCACGGCGGCGCCGCCGGCGGTGTCGCGGCCGGTGCCGCTCGCGCCGGCGATCTCGTCGGTCCTGGCGGGTCTCAGGTGGGCGGGCGGCCGGTCGTCCGTGACGGCCGAGACGGGGATCGACTCCACAGTTGGCCATGCTTTCTCACTCATGACCGTCACGCGTACCCGAGAATCGGCCGCCTAGGCGAGCCGCACCACGGCCCTCGCCTTGGACAGCACCCGGGCGTCCCCCGATCGGGCGGTCAGCGCCACCACGACCTTGCCGTCGTCGAGCTTCTCCTCCACGACGCCGCTCACCGTGATCGTCGCGCCCTCGTCGTCGTCGGGCACGACCACCATCGACGAGAACCGCACCCCGAAGTCGACGACCGCGCCCGGGTCGCCGGCCCAGTCGGTGACGAACCGGCCCGCCTGCGCCATCGTGTACATGCCGTGCGCGATGACGTCGGGCAGGCCCACCATCTTGGCGAACCGCTCGTTCCAGTGGATCTGGTTGAAGTCGCCGGACGCTCCCGCGTACATGACCAGGTTGACCCGGCGCACGCGGTAGTCGACCGGCGGGATCTCCTGGCCCACCTCGACCTCGTCGTACTTCACCGTCGCCGTCATGTCAGGCCGCCCCTCCGCGCTCGACGATCGTGTTGTACGTGGTGCAGACCGGCTCGCCGGAGACCGTCGTGACGTCGCTCCTGACCGTCAGCAGCTCGTTGCGCCCGGCGGTGCGGATGTCGGTGATGGTGGCGGTGGTGACCAGCTCGTCGCCCGCGTAGACCGGGCGGAGATACTCGAAACGCTGCTCACCGTGGACGACCATGGCGAAGTTGAGCCCCAGGTCGGGGTCGGCGAGCGCCTCGCCGCCGCCCCGCAGGCTGAAGACGATCGGGAAGGTGGGCGGGGCCACCACGTCGGGGTGGCCGGCGGCCCTGGCGGCCTCCCTGTCGTGGTAGATCGGGTTGTCGTCGCCGATCGCCGCCGCGAACTCTCGGATCTTCACCCGGCTGACTTCGTATGGGGTGCTGGATGGGTAACTGCGCCCCACGAAGTCACGGTTCAAGGCCATCGATGCTCCCTCGCATGTCTCACCGGACGCGCTGTTGAGCAGAAGGTAACAGAACAAGGTTCGGCTGTCGCTGCCGATGGCCTGCTTTTTGCCGCCCCCCGGACATGACAAACCGGCGCCCGGAGGGGACGCCGGTTGTGCGCTCTATGGAGGCCGGGAGTGACCGCCCCTGACGAGAACTAGCGGGTCTCGCGGTGCGCGCGGTGGCAGCGGCAGTTGGGGCAGTACTTCTTCAGCTCAAGCCGATCCGGGTCGTTGCGCCGGTTCTTCCGCGTGATGTAGTTGCGGTGCTTGCACTCCTGGCAGGCCAGCGTGATCTTCGGCCTAACGTCGGTGGCAGCCACTTGGGAGTGCCTTTCTACGTTCGGGACATGGACATGCCCGGACCCAGGCCGGGTGACCTGGGTGAGGGCAGTAGCGGAGGCCGGACTTGAACCGGCGACACAACGATTATGAGCCGTTTGCTCTGCCTGACTGAGCTACTCCGCCTTTGAAGCCGGAAACGACCCGGCCCCGTAGAGGATACCCGACCCCGCGAGCGTCTACGTCACTCGCCTGGTCAGGCGGGGTGATGCAAGTATGCCAAAAGCACCCCCGGCGACACAAAGCAAAAACCCCACCGTGGTGGGGTCTGTCGCGGGTGGAGCCCCCAAACGGAATCGAACCGTTGACCTTCTCCTTACCATGGAGACGCTCTGCCGACTGAGCTATAGGGGCCTGTCCGGCGCTGCGGACAGGTGTAACCATACACGGCACTCAACGATGATGCGAACTCGTTCGGGCCGTCTCCCGCCCGGTTTTCCGGGGTCGCTCGGGCAGCGCGATGACCTCGCAGAGATCGGCCAGATCGACGTGGCGCGCGACCTCGGAGACCGACGCGCACTCGGCGACGAGCCGGCCGTTGCGGCGCACCCTCAGCACCTGACGCCCGGCCCGCATGCCGAGCACGATCTCGTACCCGTCGCTCCCGACCCATCGCCTGTCCATAGCGGCACACATTAGCCTTCGGGTCTCTCAATTTCCCCCGAGACGACAGGCGTAACGGGATCAGTAGCGGTAGAACCCGAGGAATCCGGGCACCTTCGCGATGTCGTCCACCCGGACGATCGCGCCGGTCTCGGGGGCGTTCATCATCCGCCCGAGGCCCAGATAGATGCCGACGTGCCGGGTCCTGAGCCGTTTCTTCCTGCGTTCGCCGAAGAAGACGAGGTCACCCGGCACCGGCGACCGGACCTGGCGCATCCGCCGTACGTGGTCGTCGGTGTTGCCCGGCCCGAGCACGTCCGCGCCGTGCGCGAGCGCGTACACCCAGCGCGTGAGCCCGGAGCAGTCCAGCCCCCGCGTCCGGGTGGCGGGGCAGGGCTTGATCCTGCCCGTGTAGCCGGCGCAGGTGCCCGTGGAGGGGCCGGGGCGTTCGGCGTGGCCGCCGCCCCAGGAGTAGACGATGCCGTGGCGCTCGATCTCGTACGCGATCGCGACGATCCGGGGTAAGACGTGGTGCTTGATCGGGGCGGAGGCGGTGACGACGAGCAGGACGAGCGCCATGGCGAGCAGAGCTCCGCGCCTCCCCGACACCCGTGCCTCCCTCGTGATGCCGGTTCAATCCTGCCTTATGGGGCTATCTGGCGCTTAGCTTGACCGCCACGGTTCCGACAGTGAACCGGATGCCGACCGTGCCCTTCTTCTTGCGGGGCTTGGTGGTGAAGGCGAAGGTCCTCTTCTGGCCGCGCCGGAGCTCGTCGATCGAGCAGCGGATCGCGGTGCCGCTGAACGTGCAGCCGGTGGGCGCCTTGACCACCCGCTGCCCGCCGAACGTCCGCCCGGAGACCTTGACGTCCGTGACCGGATGCGGCCCGGTGTTGGCCACGGTCAGCCGGTAGGTCGTGCGGCTGCGCGTCTTGCCGGAGACGGTCACCTCGGCCGGCGGGTTGGCCATCGCGGCCAGCTCGGACTCGGAGCCGTTGAACGCGTTCTGCCCGCCGGGCAGCGGGCCCTTGTCGGCCGACTGCCAGAACGTGTGCTTCTGCCAGGCCTTGGGCAGCTCGCCCGGGTCGGCGCCCCACCGGGCGATCCACAGCGGGCTGGACTTGGCCGCGGTGCTGTCTCCCGTGCAGGTCCGCCACCAGCTCGTGGTGGTGTAGACGATCGCCTGCCGCCCGGTCCTGGCCCGGTAGGTCCTGGTGAAGTCCTTGATCCAGGCGACCATGTCCTTGGCCGACAGGCCGTAGCAGGCGTTCTTGCCGTTCCTGTCCTGGTACGGGTTGTCCTCGAGGTCGAGCACGCCGGGCAGCGTCCGCCCGTCGGTGAGCCAGTTGCCGCCGTTGCGCACGAAGTGCTCGGCCTGCGCGGCCCCGCCCGACTCGTGCGGCTGCGCGAAGTGGTAGGCGCCGCGGACCAGCCCGGCCGCCGCCGCGCCGTCGAACTGCGCGGTGAAGCGCGGGTTGACGTAGTCGCCGCCCTCGGTGGCGTGCACGAAGGCGAACTTGGCGCCGCCCGACGCCGCCGCCGACCAGTCGACCTCGCCGGTCCAGTTGCTGACGTCCACCCCCGCGACCCCGTCCGCCGCCTGGGCGCTCTGCGCGCCCAGACCGACTGCCGCCACCACCGCGATGAGCACCAGACGCTTCACGTGGGTGATAGTCGCAAAAAATCTTTACATGTACGGAGAAATCGCACTTCAGAGGCCGAAAAGTTATCCGTCATCGCCATCCGAACCACGTGACGTTTCCGCAGGTCAGAGCCGTATATGAACGTGATGTTCACGTTTGCCAGGACCGCTTTCCCGGGCTGACACTTGAGCCGCTCCCATCCGACACCCCCCACCACCAGGGGTTTCTTCGCCATGCCCGGAGGAAGGCGCCATGATCCACACCCGGGGTCTGACCCGCGTGTTCTCCCTGAAGAAGAAACAGACCGTCGAGGCCGTACGCGGCATCGACCTGGACGTCGAGCCCGGACAGCTCGTCGCGTTCCTCGGCCCGAACGGCGCGGGCAAGTCCACCACGCTGCGGATGCTCACCACGCTGCTGCCGCCGACGTCCGGCACCGCCACCGTCGCCGGCCGCGACGTGGCGCGCGACCCCGCCGGGGTGCGCGCCAGGATCGGCTACGTCGGCCAGCGGAACAGCGCCGGAGAGAACTTCCGCGTCGGCGACGAACTCGTCACCCAGGGCCGCTGCTACGGCCTGACCAGCGCCGAGGCCCGCCGCCGGGCCGGCGAGATGCTGGAACTGCTCGACCTGGGGCCGCTGGCCGCGCGCAAGCCCGGCACGCTCTCCGGCGGCCAGCGCCGCCGCCTCGACATCGCCCTCGGCCTCGTCCACCGCCCCGGCCTGCTGTTCCTGGACGAGCCCTCGACCGGGCTCGACCCGAAGAGCCGCGCCGAGATCTGGTCACACATCCTGCGCCTGCGCGAGACGTACGGGACCACGCTCTTCCTCACCACCCACTACCTCGAAGAGGCCGACAGCATGGCCGAGCGGGTGATCATCATCGACGACGGCCGGATCATCGCCGACGGCACGGCCGAGCAGCTCAAGAACGACCTGGCCGGCGACCGCGTCACGCTCACCACGCACACCGCCCAGGACGCCGGGCGGGCCGCCGCGCTCCTCGGCGGCGCCGCCGAGGGCGTCACCGTGCGGCTGCGCGCGGCCTCCGCGACCGCCGCCCTGCCCGAGCACCTGCGCACGCTGGAGGCGGCGGGCGTCAAGGTCGCCACCGCCGAGACCGTCCGCCCGACCCTCGACGACGTGTTCCTCACCCTGACCGGGAGAAGCCTCAGCGATGACGACCTTCCTGCGTGACACCGTGACCGTGTTCCGCCGCGAGTTCACGCCCGCGTGGCGGGAGCCGGTGGGGCTGATGTTCGAGATGGGGCAGCCGCTGCTCTTCCTGTTCCTGTTCGGGGCCCTGCTGGACGGCGCCGTCGGGGCGTCCTGGCAGTGGTTCGTGCCGGGCATCCTGGTGATGATGTGCCTGACCGGGCCGATGGCGGCCGGCTACCACGTCCTGATGGAACTGGTCGGCGGCTCGATGGAGCGGATGATGGTCACGCCGCTCGACCGGACCGCGATGCTGGTCGGCAGGACGATGAAGGAGATGGCCGTGCTGTTCGCCCAGGCCGTCCTGATCATCGTGCTGGCGCTGCCGCTCGGGTTCGAGCCGCACCTGGCGGGGGTGGTCGCCGGGCTGGCGCTGCTGATCGTGTTCGGGGTGGGGCTGGGCGCGCTCTCGTTCGTCCTGGCCGTCAAGTCGGCGCCCGACGGCACCCTGTTCTACACGGTCACGCAGGTGCTGCTGTTCCCGATGCTGCTGCTGTCGGGGGTGCTGCTGCCGCTCGACTCCGGTCCGGACTGGCTGCGGGTGGCCGGCGGGCTCAACCCGATCACCTACATCGTCGACGCCGAGCGCGCGCTCTTCTCCGGCCAGGTGCTCGGCCTGCCGGTCCTGTACGGGGCCGCGACGGCGGTGGCGGTGGCCGCGCTCGGCCTGTTCCTGGGCAACCGGACCCTGCGCCGGGGCGTCTGACCGGTGTAGCTCACACGGCGCGGGCCCTTTCGATGTCCGGCCCCCGGTAGGCGTGCTCCGGGATGCGGGCCAGCGTCGAGTCGTGCACCTGCGGCCCGAGCCCGTACAGCTTCTGGAAGCTCATGATCAAGGGCCGCCACCGGTCCGGGTCGACGTGGTCGTCGGCGCCGTCCTTGCGGATCTCGTCGTGCACCCACACGCGCTGCACCCGCACCTCGAAGGTGACGATCCCGCCGTCGCCCACCGGGTGCTCGACGACCACCACCGCTTCCATGCTCACCGGGCACTCGGCCACCCGGGGCGGCGCCACGGTCTCGCTCGCCACCGGCGTCAGCCCCGCCCGCTCGAACTTGGCGGGCACGTACCGGTAGCCGCGCTCGCGCTTCCCCGGCGGCACCGGGTCGGCGCCGGTGGTCAGGGCGAGCCGGTCGACGGCGGGGGCGAGCTCGTCCGAGGGCAGGTTCAGCACGCACTCGCGGGTCCGCGTCATGTTGCGCGCGGTCTTGGACCGCCTGCCCAGCCCCAGCACGCCCCGCCAGCCGAGCCAGAACGCCGACGACATCGGGGCCAGATTGGGCGTGCCGTCCTCGTTCACGGTGGAGATCAGCACGACAGGGGTGCCGAAGTAGAGGATCGACGGTTCGATACGGGTGTGCTTGGTCACGAACCACACTTTCGCGCCTGCCGGGGTCCCGGCACCGGCGGCAATCGGACCTGTCGACCGGCCTTGACCGGTGTAATGTCACCCCCATACACCATGGAGGCCGCTGGATGCATGCACCGTTCGCCATCACCAGTGAATACTTCGGTGACACGGCGGTCATCAGCTTGATCGGCGAGCTGGACACCACCCGGTGCCCCCAGCTGGACGAGGCGCTCGGCGCCAGCCTGTCCGGGGGGCGGATCCATCTCGTCGTCGACACCGCCGAGCTGACCTTCTGCGACTCGATGGGCCTGCGCACCTTCCTCGACTACGTGGAGAGGGCCAGGCAGGCGGGCGGCTGGCTGCGGATGGCGGGCGTGCGGGGGGTGCTGCGGCGGCTGCTCGACGTGACGGGCGTCTCCGCCGTCGTCCCCATCGACCCCGACGTCCCCACCGCGCTGCGCGCCCGCCTGCCCGGCGGCGACGCCCTCGGCCTCTGACGGCTCACGAGAGGTCCGCCCAGAACGCGTCGTGGTCGCTGTACGACCCCATGCTGATCGTCCCGGTCCTGACGAAGCCGTGGCCGCTGTCACGGGCGATCACGTGCTGGCGGTTGCCGTCGCTCTTGCGCGTGTAGCCGCTGCCCAGGCAGCGCTTCAGCGCCGCCTGCTCGGCCGGCCTGTTCCAGCGCAGGTTCAGATCACCGGAGACGATCAGCGGGCCCCTGCCCGCCAGTTTCCTGCCGCCGCTCATCAGCTCGCGGCACTGCGCCTCGGCGACCGCCACCGTGCTGACCGACAGGTGGCCCGTGCAGACGGTGAAGGAGGGCTCCTTCCGGCAGCCCATCACCCGCCGCTCGCTGCTGCCGTCCTGCTTGGTGAACCGCTTCTCCAGCCGGTACGCGCTGTACGGCCTGCGCAGCGGCGCCTCGGTCAGGATCGCCGAACCGTAGGAGCCGCCGCCGTTCCTGGAACCACCGCACGTGTACTTCGCGGAGTTCTTGTACACGGTGAAGAACGAGTCGCCGTCGAGGCCGAGCCGGATCTTCATGGAGGCGAGGTCGGAGGAGCACACCTCGTTCATCACGACGGCGGACGGTCGCGGGTTCAGCGACTTGAACACCGACACGACCTTGCTCATCGTCCTGGCGGCCCGGGTGCCGTCGGGGCCCGGCTTCTCGCCCCAGCAGGGGGCGTGCCCGCTGTTGCACAGGTTGAACTGGAGCACGCGCACCGGCCGGGCCGCGGCCTCGGCCGACGCCGGACCGGCGAAGCAGGTCGCGGCCAGCAGACCGGCGGCGAGGATCCTCAGGCTGGCGTGACGTGGCAAGACGCACCCCTCTCATCCCGGTGAAAGTTTCCAGGCACGTTAGTGAGCCGGGTTATCGAAGCCCTAAGCGAAACGGCGCTAAGGGAATCGATAACCCGCCTCCCTAACGTCTCCGGGGCACCTATCACCCCTGATGGAGGAGGACTCCTCTTGCGTCGCACAGCCGTGTCCGTCGCCGCGCTCGTCGCCATGACGGGCCTTCCGGCTCCGGCCCACGCCGCCACCGAGGCGCTCGCCTCGCGGCCGTTCTTCCAGCTCCCGTTCGCGTGCGGCACCAAGGTCTTCACGGACTCCGCCGGATCCCACGCCGGTTACGTGGACAAGGCGCTCGACATGTATCCGAACACCGACAACCCCTACTCGGGCGGTTACAGCGCCGACGGCTGGGAGGTGCGCCCCGCGGTCGGCGGGACGGTGCGGTATCTGTCCGGCAGCACGACCAACACGATGTACGTCGAGCACAACAGCACCTGGCGCACCATGTACGCGCACATGAAGAACCGCGTCAAGAACGGCTCCAAGGTCACCCGGTCCACCGTCATCGGCCGCATCGGCAGCGTCGGAACCGGCAAACCCCACCTCCACTACGAGCAGCAGCAGAAGGTGAACGGGACCTGGCAGCTGGTCAAGCCCTACTTCAACGGCAAGAACCGCTCGCTCGGCAGCGGCGGGCGGCAGATCCTCACCAGCCACAGCTGCACGCATCCGAAGCCGACGGTCTGGTGCCGGTACCGGGCCGAGAAGGCCGTCAACAAGCGTTCCTGGGCGGGCACGAAGTACGAGTCCGAGGGCAAGCTGACCAAGGGCACCGTGTACGTCTTCGGCTACAACGGCTACCGCAAGCCCGGCTCCACGGTCTGGCGCAGGTTGAAGAGCAGCGGCGGCGCCGACGGCCAGGGCCCCTTCGTGAGCGGGAACCACCTGAAGTACCTCGGCGGCGGGACGTCCTGCCCCGCCTGATCTCCGGGCGTTTAGCGGATCGATAACGAGGTTCCTCTACGATCGATCGGGGGTTTCGGTTCGGCGAGCGGGTGTGCCCTGCCGTCGTCGCCTGCAAGACCGATCTCGATCATGGCTCAGCTGGAGTTTCTCGTCCTCGGACCGCTGGAGGCCGGCGTCGCCGGGCACCCTGTCCGGCTCGGCGGGTCGCGGCGCCGTGCGCTGCTGGCCGCCCTGCTGCTGGAGACCGGCCAGGCGGTGCCGGTGGACCGGCTGGCGCGCACGGTCTGGGAGGACCGCCGGCCCACGTCGGTACGCACCCAGATCTCCATCCACGTCGCCGCTCTCCGCAAGGCCGTCAAGGCGGCCGGAGGCGATCCCGGAGTGATCGTCACCGAGCCACACGGCTACCGGCTCGACGCCGAAGGGGTACGGGTCGACGCGCACGAAGCCGAGCGGCGGATCGCCGAAGGGCGCGAACTCGCCGCGGCCGGGCACCCCGACCAGGCGGCCGACCTGCTCGGACAGGCGCTGGCCCTGTGGCGCGGGCCCGTGCTGGCCGGGCTCGACACCACGGCGATCACGGCGTGGGCGCGCCGCCTGGACGCGGTCCGGCTGGCGGCGGTCGAGGAGTGGGCCGGGCTGGAGCTGGCGTGCGGCCGGCCGCGCGAGGTCGTGGAGCACCTGACCGGGCTGGTCGACGACCATCCCCTGTACGAGGGGCTGCGCGAGAAACTGGTGCTCGCCCTGTCGCACGCCGGGCGCCAGGCCGACGCCCTCGCCTGCTACCACCGAGGCCGCGACCTGCTGCTACAGGAACTGGGCCTGGAACCCGGCCCCGGACTGCGCCAGGCCCAGCACAAGGTCCTCCGCGGCCACCCCGTCCCACCGACGCACTTACCGCGACCCGCCCCAGCGCGGCAGGCGCAACCGCCTTACAGACCACCCGCCACGCAAACCGAACTGGCGTGGCGCGAGCAGCCGCCGCACGACCAGCCGCAGGCCAAGCTTGCGCAGCCCACGCAACCTCCGCACAACAGACAGTCGGACACGCAGGCCGAGCCGGCGTGGCGCGAGGGGGTGCCGTACGACCGGCTGCCGGCCCATCCCGCGGGAGCGGCACGACCGACTCGCGACCAGCCGCAGGCCAAGCCGTCGCAACCACCGCACAACAGACAACCCACCGAGCCCGCGTGGCGCGATGAGTCGCCGTACGGCCGGTTGTTGGCCCATCCGACGGGGGCGGTATGGCCGGCTTGTGATCTGCCGCAGGTCGCGGTGGTGCGGCCTGCGCAGTTGCCGCCGCCCGTGCGGGGGTTCGTCGGGCGGGCGCCGGAGTTGCGGGCGCTGGATCGGCTGCTCGCCCAGGACGGGCCGCGGGTGGCGGTGGTGAGCGGGATGGCGGGGGTGGGGAAGACGGCGCTGGTGTTGCGGTGGGCTCATCAGATGGCCAGCCGGTTCCCGGACGGCCAGCTCTTCGCCGACCTGCGGGGGTATGACACGGGCGGGGAGCCGGTGCCGGCGGGAAGCGTGCTGGAACGGTTCCTGCGCGCGCTCGGCGTGGGGGTGCCGCGGAATCCTGCGGAACAGGCCGCGGCGTTCCGGGAGGCGCTGGCCGGGCGGCGGGCGCTCGTGGTCCTGGACGACGCCGGATCGGCGGAGCAGGTGCGGCCCCTGCTGGTGAACGCGCCCGGCTGCCGCGTGATCATCACCGCCCGCCGCCGTCTCGGCGAAACAGCCCTGACCGTGCCGATCAATACGCCCATCGACACGCCCGTGCCCGTGCCTGTTGACGTGCCCGTCCCCATATCCATCGATGTCCCCGTCGATGTGCTTCCCGTACCGGAGTGCGTGGAGTTGCTCGGTCGGGTGGCCGGGAGCAGGCGTGTGGCGGACGAGCGGGAGGCGGCCGAGCGGCTGGCCGGTCTGTGCGGCGGGCTGCCGCTCGCGGTGCGGATCGCGGCGGCGAAGCTGGCGCGGCAGCCGCGGTGGCCGCTGTCCGGCCTCGTCGGGCTGCTCGCCGACGAGCGCCACCGGCTGGACGAGCTGGTCTGCGACGGCCTGAGCGTACGGGACAGCATCGCCCTGTCGTACCGCGAGCTGCCGCCCGAGGCGGCGCGGCTGTTCGACCGGCTGGGGCTGGTCGAACAGCCAGCGGGCTTCGGCCCGGACCTGCCCGGCGTGCGGCACGACGACCGTACGGGCGCGCGACCCGGGAACGACGCCGAGCTGCTGCGGCAGCTCGTCCACGCGCAGTTGCTGCGCCCGCCGGGCGGGCCGAGCCGGCCGCACTACCGGTTCCACGAGCTGGTGCGGCTGTTCGCCAGGGAACGCGCCGCGACCGCCGTTCGATGACGTCTTGAACGCTTGCCGCCTCCGGCACCCCTCCCGTTACGATCCATCAAGGGAGGAGTCGATGTCCGGCCCAGTCGCTTTCCAGATCCTCGGCCCTCTGCGCGTCGAGGTCGCCGGCCGCGCCGTCGCCCCCATCGGGTCGCGCGCCCGTACGGTCCTGAGCGTCCTGCTGCTGCACGCCGGGCAGAGCGTCACCGCCGAGCAGCTGGTCGCGGCGCTCTGGACGGACGGCGCCCCGCCCCCGACCGCCCGCACCCAGCTCCACATGCTGCTCTCCCGGTTGCGCAAGACGCTGCTCGGCCACCCGGTGATCGAGACCCGGCCGGGCGCCTACCGCATCGACACGCGGGTGGCGCGGCTCGATTCCCATCACGCTGAGCGGCTCATCGAGGAGGGCCGCCGGCTGGGCGATCCCGCACTCTACGGCCGGGCGCTCGCACTGTGGCGCGGGCCCGTACTGGACGGTTTCGACCACGCGGAGGTGCGGCGGCTCGAAGAGCTCAGGCTGACCGCCGTCGGCGAGTGGGCCGCGCTGGAGCTGGGCCGGGGCTGCCCGTCGCGGGTGGCCGAGCGGCTCGCGCCGATGGTCGCCGACCTGCCGTACCACGAATCGCTCCGCGCCCAGCTCGTGCTCGCGCTCGACCGGCTGAACCGCCGTCAGGAGGCGCTCCACGTGCTGCGCGAGGGCACGCGGCTGCTGGACCGCGAGCTCGGCCTCGAACCGGGGCCGGAGCTGCGCCGCGCCGGACAGCTCGTACGGGGGCGCACCCCGGCGCAGCTTCCTCCGGCGGTGGCGGCGTTCACGGGCCGGGACGGCGAGGTCGAGCGGCTGTGCGGGCTGCTGACGGACGGCGGCGAGCACGTCGTGGCCGTCTCGGGCCCGGCGGGCATCGGCAAGTCCGCGCTGGCCGTCCAGGTGGCGCACCGCCTGGCCGGTCTCTTCCCCGACGGGCAGCTCTACGTCAACCTGCACGGGTCCACCCCGGACACCGAGCCGGCGGCCACCGCGGAGGTGCTCGGCAGGTTCCTCCGCGCGCTGGGCGCGACGGTGCCCGCAGACCAGGAGGAGGCCGCCGCGGCGTTCCGCTCGATGACGCACGGCAGGCGGCTGCTCGTCCTGCTCGACAACGCCGCCGGCCCGGAGCAGGTGCGCGACCTGCTGCCGGGCAGCGCCACCTGCGGCGTGCTCATCACCAGCAGGCGGCTGCTCGGCTCCGTCGACGCCGCCCGCCATCATCCGGTCGAGGGTCTGCCGCCGGACGAGGCGGTCGCCCTGCTCGGCAGGCTGGCCGGGACCGCCCGCGTCGGGAGCGAGCCCGAGGCGGCGGCCGAGATCGCCGAGCTGTGCGGGCGGCTCCCGCTGGCGCTCACCATCGCGGGGGCGAAACTGGCCGGGCAGCCGGACCTGAGCGTGCGGGCGCTGGCCGGGCGGCTCGCCGTCGAGCAGCGCAGGCTGGCCGAGCTGGCGCTGCACGACCAGGCCGTGCGCACCAGCTTCATGGTCAGCTACCAGGACCTCGGCGACGCCGCGGCGGCCCGGCTGTTCCGGCTGCTCGGCCTCCTGGACGTGCCCGACGTCGGCGTCCCGGTCGCCGCCGCGCTGGCCGGTCTGCCGGAGCAGCGCGCGGCGGTGCTGCTGGATCGGCTCGCGGAGAACCAGCTCGTACGGTCCGACGTGCCCGGCCGGTTCCACCTGCACGACCTGCTGCGGCTGTTCGCCAGGGAACGCGCCGCCGAGGAGGAGACCGGGGCCGACCGCACCGGCGCCGTGCGCCGCGCCCTGCACTGCTACGTGGCCACGGCCCGGCACGCCACGCTGGCCGTCGAGCCGACGATCG
The DNA here is from genome assembly GCF_055585125.1 of Nonomuraea sp. NPDC054003. Classification (NCBI taxonomy): domain Bacteria; kingdom Bacillati; phylum Actinomycetota; class Actinomycetes; order Streptosporangiales; family Streptosporangiaceae; genus Nonomuraea; species Nonomuraea sp. NPDC054003. The sequence continues at coordinate 43,505 of NZ_JBVJKR010000013.1, read as the reverse complement.
GCTGGCGGATCGACTTCCTGCCCGGCTCGCTCGACCACCCCGGCGTCCCGCTCGGCTCGCGCGACGAGGTCGACGAGTGGATCGACGCCGAGACGGACAACCTCGTCGCCGCGGCCCGGCAGGCCGCCTCCGGCATCGCCCCCGAGGTCGCGCCCTACCTGTCGGCGTGCCTGAACGCCCCGCTCGAAGGCCGGGGCCGCCGGCGCGAGCAGCTGACGCTCGCGTACATCACGCTCACGGCCGCGCGTCTCACCGGCGACCGCCGTCACGCCGGGCTGGCCGACAACGACCTCGGCTGGGCGCTGCACTGGCTGAGCAGGGCCGAGGAGGCGCTCGCCTGCTTCGACCGCGCCCTGCGCGCCTGGGCCGGCTACGACGCCGGGACCGCCCTGGCCCTGCACGGCCGCGGCGTCGTGCTCCGCGTGCTCGAACGGTACGAGGAGTCGCTCGAATCCCTGGAGCGGGCCCGCGCCGCCTGGCACCGGCTCGGCCACGCCCGTCAGGAGGCCGGCTGCCTGACCGGCGTCGGGCTCACCTGCCAGCGGCTCGGCCGCCATGACGACGCGGTCGCCGCGCACGAGGCCGCCATCGGCCTGGCCCGCGACTCCGCCGCCCGCGTCACCGAGGTCATGGCGCTGGGCAACCTCGGCGAGGCGCACCGCCTCGCCGGCCGGCGCGAGGCCGCCGCCGCCTGCTTCACCGAAGCCCTCCGCCTCGACCGGCTGCGTGGCCTGTCGGGCACCTACTGGGAGGCCGAACACCTGTGGGGCCTCGGCCGCGTCCGCGGCGACCGCGCCCTCCTGAACCGCTCGGCCGCGATCCTGCGCGACCTCGACCTCATCGACGACGCCGAGGCCGGAGCCATCGCCACCGGCCCCGCGCCGCGTACCCCGGCAGCCATCGCCGACCAGCTGTGACCAGCCGGATGCAAGATCTCTCCAAGTGGCGTCCCCTAGCGTCCCTGCCATGAAGAAGACCTATGTCATCGGTGGGGTCCTGGCCTTCCTGATCGCCGCGGGCGGGCCGGCGCAGGCGTCCGCCGGGATCCACTGGGGGCCCGTCAAGTCGGCGGCGGGACATTCCGGCCACGCCACGGCCGACGTCTGGATCACCGACTTCAGCGCCGAGACGTTCGTCGTGCGCGGCACGCTCTCCGATCGCGACAGGCACTCCGGTCACTGCGCCTACGTCCGCGCCCGCTTCCACTACGCGGGCGGCGGCACCGGATGGAGCCGGCCCCGCTCGACCTGCGCTGCCAAGACGCCCTTCCGGCTGTCCTCCGACGGCGAGATCAAGCGCGTGGACGTGCGGGTCTGCCTGTACGACCGCGCCCTGCGCAAGACCTTCAAGTGTCACGCCGACGCGATCAAGCCCGAGATCATCGCGAACTGGCCCCGGTGACGGGCGGTTCGTCGAGCAACGGGGTGAGCGTCTCCCAGTTGGCGCGGGTGGCCGCGGCCGCCCCCGCCACGTCGCCGGCCGCGCACAATTCGATGATCCGGTCATGCTGAGCGACCGATTCCCGGCCGCTCAGTGAGGAGAAGCGGAGCCGCTCCAGGCGGCGCAGCACCGGCGTGAACCGTTCGAGGACGTCGCGGAGCGCGTCGTTGGCGCTGGCGGTGACCAGCACGCCGTGGAACTCGTCGTCGGCGGCGAGCGCCGCGTCCACGTCGTCGCGGCGCAGGGCGTCCGCGAACCGCGCGTTGGCCGTGCGCATGGCTTCGAGCTCGGTGGCGGAGAGGTTCGGCAGCGCCTCGCGGACGGCGAGCTCGTGCATGGCGGCCGTGACCGACTGGGCGTCACGGCAGGCGCGGGCGTCCAGAGGGCTGACGATCGTGTAGCGGCCGGGTTTGGTCCTGACCAGGCCCGCCTGCTCCAGTCGCGCGAGGGCCTCGCGCACCGGGGTCCGGCTGACGCCCAGCCACTCGACCAGGTCGGTGTCGTTGAGTCGCTCACCTGGGGCCAGCGTGCCGTCGACGATCGCGTCGCGGATCGCCCGGTAGGCGTCTTCCCTCAGCAGCGACCTGGAGACGAGTCCGCGACCCTGTGGCACCGGCATGCAACATATTGCACAGGCACGCTGCGATCACTGTCAAACAGGGTCAGCGGGACAGGGGTGCGCAGTCGTGCCGCGCACGCCGATCGTCAGGGCTTGTCTATCACGCATCGATCATCCGTTCGAGAAGGGTGCGGACGGCGTCGAGGTCCACCGCCTCGGGGGCGACGCGCCATTGGGCGTGGACGCCGATGACCGCCCCCACCAGCAGGACCGTGAAGGCCTCCGCGGAGGCGCCCGCGGGGAGGGCCTCGGCCGGTATCCGCGCCTGGACCCCCTGCCGGAGGGCCGCGTGGAGCCGCGCGTACTGCTCGCGGATCGGCGAGCCGTCCTCCACGGCCTCGGCCAGCAGGGTGATGAACAGGCGCGCGGCAGGCAGGCGGACGAAGTTCATGACCTGGTCGAGCGGGTCGCCGACTTGCTCGTCGAAAGCGGTGAGCACGGTCTGGAGCTGGTCGTCGAGCACCGCTTGCAGCAGGCCCAGCTTGTTGCCGAAGTGCCAGGGGATGGAGCCGCGGCTGATGCCGGCCTTGTCGGCGATGTCGACGAAACTCGTCTGCCGGTAGCCCTTCTCGGCGAAGAGCTCGGCGGCGGCCGCCACCAGCAGCCGGCGGCTCTCCTCGGTCCTCTGGATACGTCGCGTGGCCATGCGGTCCATCCAACCAGCTACGCCGGATGACATAGCGAATGTCGATCGACATATCCTGTGTTGGTCAACACAGAAGGGTTGTGCGATGGACTTCGGAAAGCTGTTCCGCTGGGCGGGCGGGATCATGGTCGTGATGGGTGCGGGACACCTGGCGGTGCTGGCGACCACCGCCTGGGCGGACGTCGCCGGCTGGGTGGATCGGGGGATGTGGGCGGCGGTCCCGCTCCTCGCGGACGGCCCTGCGGTCGAGTCCCTGCGGAACAAGGTCACCTTCTGGGGCGGCCCGGGAAGCTTCGGCGTGCCCCTGATCCTCCTGGGATCACTGACCTGGCACCTCGCCCGGCGCGGAGTGGCCGCGCCCGCCGGGATCGGCTGGGCTCTGGCCCTGTGGTGCGCGCTGTGCGGCGTCCTCCTCGTACCGTCACCGTTCTTCGCCGGGATCGTCCCCGGGCTTCTGATCGTTCTGGCGGCGAGAAAGACGGGCTCCCCGGACGCTAGGAAGGCAGGTTGAGCGGGGTGGTCAGGATCAGGTCCCAGTCGTGCTCGGAATGGTCGATCCAGCCGATCATCGGTCGGCCGCGCGCGTCCAGGGTCATGGCGAGGGCGTCGCCGAGGGCGTACCGGCTCTTCGCCACCGGCGTGTGCGTGCAGCGGGTTCCCTCACAGGTGGCCACGACGATCCGGTTGTCGTCGACGTCCTGGTAGGCCACCAGCGCCCGTCCTTCCCCGTCCACCACCAGCGCCGGGGGCACGCGGAAGCGGCCGGGGCCGGTCAGGATGACGGGGTCGGACTGGGAGCAGCTCAGGTTGCGGCAGTCGAGCATCCTGATCGATCCATCGGCCGAGTCGCGGTAGGCGATCAGCGGCCGGCCGTCGTCCCTGACCACCATGGTGGCGCCGGGTTCCCCGCCGACCTCGTCGAACCCCCAGGTCCAGCCCCCGTGTACCAGCCGTTCCACGTGCACCTCGGCACAGTCGGACTCCTCGCAGGTGATCAGGGAGAGAGAGCCCGCGTGCTCGTCGAAGCGGAGGACGACCGGGCGGTTCGTCGGTCCAGCCCCGACGACGAGGCCGTGCTCCTGGTACGCGGAGGTCCTGGATGGAAGCCTGGCCAGCTCCTTCGTCCACGGGTCGGCGCAGACCGGGTCTTCGCAGAAAGTGACGGACAGGACCTCACCGTCGCGCTCCGGCAGCTCCCGGACCTGGGCGATCATCAGACCGTCGTAGCGCCCCGGCGCCAGCGCGACGCTCCTGCCCTCGTAGACCGACATCTCCTCACCGATCGGCCGGGGACCCGGAACGCAGCCGCGGGCGTCGCAGAGCATCAGCCCGAGCCGGACGCGCCGGTCATCGCCCTGCCCTCGCTGCGACCAGGTGCTCACGGCGATCCGGCCTTCGTGGAGCCGGGCGCTGGACGACGCGATGTCCTCGTCGGCGTCGGCGGGCTCGGCCCAGCGGAACCCGGTACGCGGGCAGCCAGTCGCGGTGCAGGTCAGCAGCCTCGCCAGGCCGAAGCTGTCCATGAACATGATCAGTTCGTCGCCCCGGCCCGCGTACATGGCCTTCAGATCCGTCTCCCGCAGCCCGGGTCTCGGCTGAGGAGGGACGTCGTCGCTCGTCCAGGTGGCCGTGACGACCGTCTGGGTCACCTCCAGCCAGCCGAACGGGTTGACCAGCAGCGTGGCCGCGAACAGCGACCCCGGCAGCAGCAGCGCCGCGAGCACCGGCACCGGCCTGGCCGGGCTCGCCGCCCCGCTCCCCGGCAGCTTCTCGACGACCCGCTCGAACGCCTCGGCCGTACTCCGGTGTGCCAGCCTGCTCAGGTACAGGCGCGCGATCACCGTCGCCTGGAACGCGGGGATGACCAGGGTGAGGGCGGAGGTCGCCACCCCGTACCCGAGCACGCTGCCCGACGCGGCCCACTCCACCGCCCACTCCACCCCCCGCTGGGCCGCCGCGGGGAAGACCAGCACGCCGAAGGCCAGGGTCAGCGTGCACGACCAGAAGCCGCCTGCCGTCGGCTCGCCCCTGCCCGCCAGCCGATAGGCGCCGGCGAGCGCGCGCCCGGCGCTCCGGCCCTCCAGCGTCACGATCGCCACGGCCAGCAGGCTCGGCAGCGCGAGCACCGCCAGGGACGCCATCACGAGAACGGCCCACAGCAGCTGTCCGGTCCACATCAGCATGCCGAACCCGGCCACCGCGGTCGCCGTGAACACCACGACGCCCAGCAGCGCGAGGAGCAGCATCGCGGGCAGGTTCCGCAGCGCGGCGCGCATCGCGTCCGGCGTGGCGACGGGCCTGCCGGTCAGCAGGCCGGCCGCGATCACGACGGTGGCGGGTATGACCACCGCCTGGCCGGCCAGCGAAACGAAGATCACCGCCGCCGCCCACACCAGCAGCGGCCTTCCCGGCGTACCGAGCAGCTCGAACGAGCCGTCGACCAGCACCGCCGACTCGTCCACCACCAGCGCCAGCCCGAGCAGCGCGACCAGGCTGATCGGCAGGAACACCAGCGCGGCGGGCGCCGCCAGCCTGATCAGGTGCCGTGCCGCGGTGCCGTAGGCCCGCCAGATCACCCCGTCCCGCCGCGCGACCGTCATGGCCTGGACGTGGGGGGCGGGCGCCTCTTGAACAGCCTCGGGCATGGAAGCCTCCAGCGAGCAGCGGGGATCGCTTGACGGCCAAGAGCGTAGGATCCGCGGCCCGCCCATTCAGGGCATCCAGCCCATTCGGCATCAGTCCAGGCAGAACTCGTTGCCCTCGGGGTCGGTCATCACGATGGTGCCGGCGGTCAGCGGAAGATCGGGCTCGTCACGCCGTACCCTCTTCGCGCCCAGCGCGACGAGCCGGTCGCACTCGGCCTCCAGCGCCGCCATCCGCTCCTCCCCCTGCAGCCCGGGAGCGGCGCGCACGTCGAGGTGCACGCGGTTCTTGACGACCTTGTCCTCGGGCACCTGCTGGAAGAACAGCCGGGGGCCGTGGCCGTCCGGGTCCTCGACGGCCGACCTGGTGTTGCGCTGGTCCTCCGGGACGCCGGCCCGCGCGAGGAAGTCGTCCCACGCGGCCAGCGGGTCGGCGCCCTCGGGCAGGTCGACGCCGGGCGGGCCGGGGTGGACGTAGCCCAGGACGTCGCGCCAGAAGGACGACAGCGCCCGCGGGTCGTGGGCGTCGAAGGTGACCTGGATATGGCGGCTCATCGGATCGCTCCGTTCGTCGTGGTGGTTCGAGTCCATGCTGTCACCCTCTGGAGGACAGGATCGGTCCGCTATCTGACAGGGTGGGCGACATGGCCGGTGACGAGCGGAGCACGACGGAGCGGGTGCTAGCCCTGCTGGGGCTGCTGCAGCAGCGCCGGGTCTGGACCGGCCCCGAGCTCGCCGACCGGCTCGGGGTCACCTCGCGAACGGTACGGCGGGACGTCGGGCGGTTGCGTGCCCTCGGCTACCCGGTGCACGCCGGGCAGGGCGTCGGGGGCGGCTACCGGCTCGGCCCCGGGCAGGACCTGCCGCCGCTCCTCCTCGACGACGAGGAGGCGATCGCCACCGTCGTCTCGCTGCTGGCCGGCGCGGGCGGCGCGGTCGCCGGCGACGCCGCGCTGCGCGCTCTGACCAAGCTCGACCGGGTGCTGCCCACCCGGCTGCGGCACGAGGTGCGCGCGCTCTCCGGGTCGGTGGAGTCCTTCGCCGCGGGCCGCGCGCCGGTCGACCCCCAGGTGCTCATGACGCTGGCCGGGGCCTGCCGCGACGAGGTCGAGGCCGGCTTCGGCTATCCGTCCGGGGGCGAGGTGCGCCGGCGGCGGGTCGAGCCCTACCGCCTGGTCGCCTCCGAGCGGCGCTGGTATCTCCTGGCCTACGACCTCGATCGCGACGGCTGGCGCAGCTTCCGTCTCGACCGGATGACCGACGTGTCCGCCCGCACCTGGCGCTTCCGCCCGCGCCCCGCGCCGGACGCGGCCTCGTACGTGCAGGAGGGCGTGGCGAGCCGGGTCTACCCGCACCGGGCGCGCTTCCTCGTCCACGCGCCCGCCGGTACGGTGCGCGCCCAGGTCCCGGCGTCGGCCGCCGTCGTACGGCCGCGAGGGAGCGGACGCTGCGAGGTGATCAGCGGCGCCGGCAGCCTTGACGCGGTGCTCATGCACGTGCTGCTGCTCGGGCACGACTTCGAGGTGCTCGACCCGCCGGAGCTCGCGAGCCGCTGTCGCGTGCTCGCGGAGAAACTGCTGACCGCCGGCGCACCGGCGTCGGACCACTAGGGAGGAGCGCGCGGTGACGAACGCGAGGGAGCCCGACTGGGCGTACGTGGGCAGGTCGCTGCTCAAGGTCCTGGCCGTCACCGCGGCGCTCTGGCTGGCCCTCGTCGTGGCCGACCGGGCCTTACCGCTGTTCGTCGAGACCGGCGACGAGCGGATCGCCCAGGTGTACGGCACGGCGGCGCGCGTCGCGAACCCGGACGAGCGCATGCACGGCTACCTCGACCGCGGCAGCCTCCTGACGACGACCTACACGCTGTGGGGAGAGCCGCGCGGGGCCGGCCCCGGCGAGGGCGGCACCGATTACGAGATCGTGGAGGACGTCTTCGGAACCGTCCGGGCGCCCCTGCTCGACGGGCCCTCCGGCAGCCTGGCCGACGCGATCGACTCCGTGGAGGCGGACCCCGACGGCGTCTCCGGGACGGCGGCGGAGACGTCCCGCGACATCATCGACGGGCTGCCGCGGACGCTCGACGCCGTGGCGGTCGTGGACTTCGCCGACTCCGTGACCGCCGGGCAACTCGTCGCCTTCAACCGGCGCCACAAGATCTGCGGAGGAGAGGACGTCTCCTACATCTACTCGCCGTCCTACTTCGACGACTCCGGTGATCCGCCCTCGCTCAACGCGGTCGTCTGGAACCGCGACATGGCCAACCACACCTGGGAGAACACCACCTATCAGTGCGAGACCGAACCCGAGGCGGCGCTGGCCGCGTACCGCGAGTGGGTGGGGATCCTCGACGAGAGCGACGACCTGGACGCGTTCGAACTGACCCGCGGGTGGCTCGTGACGGCGGCCGAGGAGGGCGTCGTCTACGGGCTCGTCGTCGACCGCTGGAAACTCGCCGACCTGCGCGAGCTCCTCGACGACCCGGTGGTCGAGGCGGTCCATCTCGCCGACGTCGCCTTCGACTTCGGCGCGGAGTGACCACATCACCGGCGGTTTCTCGGGTAGGGCTGCGTTCCAGGGCTCTGTGTGCATCCGGGGGGAACACATGGTGACAGGGCAGAAGCCGGCGAGCCGGCTCCGGGCGGTGCCGCCGCGCCTGTGGATGGCGCTCGTCCTGCTGATCCTGGCGGTGGTGTTCATCGTGCAGAACCAGCAGGACGCGACCATCCAGCTCTTCATGATCGTGCTGGTCGCCCCGTTGTGGATCACTCTGGTGGTCTGCACCGCGATCGGGATGGTCATCGGCGCGCTGATGGGCCGCCGGGGCGGATGAAACAGGTCACAGGCGTCGGCCGACGGTGAGGACGGCTGACCAGTGGCGGGTGAGCCGTCCGTCAGGGCGGGCGGCGAGGAGGCGGCGGATCTGCCGGTAGAGATGTTCGCGCTTGTCCGGCTCCATGGCGATGTGGCCGGAGAACGTGTCGAGCAGGGCGAGATACTCGTCCGCCGTGTAGCGCAACGCCCATACGTAGAGCTTCGTCCCGACCACCGTGAAATGTCCGGAGGCGTCGAACTCGGCGGCCATGGGGTCGTCCTGCTCCTCGGGCGTCGGCCCGGGCCACGGGCCGTCGTGGCCTTCGCCGATCTCTTCGTAGGTCTTCTGGATCTCGGTGAAGAACGGGTCGAAGTCCGACGGCATCGCGTGGTCGGCGTTCCACACGGCCAGGTGACCGCCCGGGGTGAGGAGGGAGACCGCCTTGGCGTACTTGACCTCCGGGTCCACCCACTTCCAGGCCGTGGCCGCGTACACGAGGTCGAAGCGGTCCCGCGGCTCCCAATCCTCGAACGACGACGTGATGACGGAGACGCCGGAGAATCCGGCGAGGCGGCGTCGCGCCTCGGCGGCCAGGGCGGCGCCGAGTTCGACCGCGGTGATCCGGAACCCCATCCGGGCCAGCGGCAGCGTGGCCTTCCCCGGGCCGCAGCCGACTTCGAGCAGGTGGGCGGAGGGGGTGACCCCGGTGACGTCCAGCAGATCGGCGTAGAGCTCGGCGGGGTAGTCGGGGCGTGCGTCCTGGTAGGTGGCGGCCGCCCGGTCGAAGGTGGCTCGGAGATCGCGGGACATGCTCCCCATCCTGGCAGCGCCGCGCCGGTGACCGGGAGTGGCCGGGTGGCCCTCGCCTGGTGCGGTCGGAAAAATCCTGAGGTGAGCTGTAGTGGAGAGCCTTTCCCGTTCGTCAATCCGACGAAAGACAGCGAAACGACCGAACACACGACAGGAGCAGCCCGATGAAGTACCTCATGCTGGTGTGCACCGATCCCGACTACAAGCCCGGCCAGGACGAGGGGGCCCCGGACGTGGAGGACTGGGTCAAGGAGATGGACGGCAAGGGCATCCGGCTGATGGGCGAGCGCGTCCGCCCGGTGAGCGACGCGACCACCGTCCGCGTCCGCAACCGTGAGGTGCTGCTGACCGACGGTCCGTACGCGGAGACCAAGGACCAGATCGCCGGCTTCGACGTCATCGACTGCGCCGACCTCGACGAGGCCATCGAGGTCGCGTCCAAGCACCCGATGGCGTGGGCCGGGATGATCGAGCTGCGGCCGTTCTGGACGGACGGCGAGGACTAGCCGCAGGTGAAGGACGAGATCGCCGGGATCTACGCCGACGGGTGGAGCCGGATCGTGGCCACCATGATCCGGTTCACCGGCGGCGACTGGGACCTGGCCGAGGAGTGCGCGCAGGACGCGTTCACCAAGGCGCTCCAGAAGTGGCCGGAGTCCGGGGTGCCCGACCAGCCGCTGGCGTGGCTGACCACCACGGCCCGTCACCGCGCGATCGACCGGATGCGCCGCGCGGCCGGCGAGGCGGCGAAGCTGCGGGAGGCGGCCGCCATGGAACCACCGCCCTACCTGCGTGACAGCGAGATCCCTGACGAGCGCCTGGAGCTCATGTTCACCTGCTGCCATCCGTCGCTGAACCTCGATGCCCAGGTGGCGCTGACCCTGCGGAGCCTGACCGGCATGAGCACCGCCGAGATCGCGCGGGCGTTCCTGGTGCCCGAACGCACCATGGGCCAGCGCATCTTCCGCGCCAAGCAGAAGGTCGCGCACGCGGCCATCCCCTTCCGGGTGCCGCCCGCGCACCTGCTGCCCGACCGCCTTCCCGCCGTGCTGCACGTGCTCTACCTGCTGTTCAACGAAGGGTACGGAGATCCGGCGAAGGCCCGGCTCTGCCAGGAGGCCATCCGCCTGGCGCGGGTGGTGACGGTGCTGATGCCCGACGAGCCTGAGGCGCAGGGCGTGCTCGCGCTGATGCTGCTGCACGACGCCCGGCGACCGGCGCGCGTGGACGCGGCCGGAGATCTGGTCACCCTCGACGAGCAGGACCGCACGCTGTGGGACCAGGCGCGGATCGCGGAGGGCGCCGCGATCTGCGAGCGGGCGCTGCGCCGGGGCCGCGCCGGGCCGTTCCAGCTCCAGGCGGCCATCGCGGCGTGCCACGCGACCGCGCCGCTCGCCTCCCGGACGGACTGGCCGCAGATCGCCGGACTGTACGCGGAGCTCGCGCGCATCGCGCCGAGCCCGATCGTGGAGCTGAACCGTGCCGTGGCGATCGGCATGGTCAGCGGGCCCGAGGCGGCGCTCCGCCTGGTCGACGGGATCACCGGGCTCGACGGCTATTACCTGTTGCACGCCACCCGTGCTGACCTGCTGCGACGCGCGGGCCGCGGGCAGGAGGCGGAGGGACACTACCGGGCGGCGCTCGACCTCGCGCCCACCGACGCGGAGCGTCGTTTCCTGCGCGGCCGGCTACAGCAGCCGTAGCAGCCGCATCGCGTCCTCCTCGATGCGCGAGAGTTCACGGAGGATGGCCCCGGCCTGCTCCAGGTGCGCCGCGTCGCCGCTCTCCCCCGCCTTCGCGATCAGGGCGGACACGTCCGTCCACAGGACGGCGGCCTCCGCGTACAGCCGGTGACCCGCGCGAAGGTTGCCGTCGTCGATCAGCCCGGCGCACTCTTCGAGGAAGTCGCGGTAAAGGACGCGGAACAGGGCGCCGCCGGTGCCGGCCTGCTCCATGAGGAGGGCGGCCCGCGGCAGGTCCCGCGCCGGGTCGTCGGCGCGGAGCAGCCATCGGGGCACCTGTTTGGCGGCTTTCGCGATACCGCGGTGACCCAGGTTCGCGATGGGCGCGGCGAGGAAGGCGTCGGCGCAGTCCCTGATGGCGCCGGCGAGCTGCTCCTGCCAGGGCGGCGTCGGGTGAGGCGGCAGGGTGATGGTGAAGGACCGGTGCCTGGCGGTCATCGGACCGCGTTCGGCCCGCGCCCTGGCGAGGCCGGCCCGGCTCGTGCGCACCGCTCCGCCCTGCTGGCCGGTGTCCACGAGGTGGACGTCCTGCTCGTCGTAGCCGTACATGGCGACGACATGGCCGCCGAAGTGCACCTTTGTCGAGAAATAGTCCAGATGGTACGAGTCGAGCTGGAGCCCGACCGGCCGGCCGGCGTCGATGGGGGCGGCCACGTTCTCCCACGCCTTGCGCGGTGAGGCGGTCTCCTTCACCGTCAACGTCAGCCCCAGCCTGGCCGCCAGGTTCCTGGTCAGCTCGAAAGGCTTGACGCGGCCGCCGAGGAACGGGAACGGCATGCTCTTGCCGTCCCAGTAGACGAAGGACAGTCCCGACCCCAGCCCGAACAGCAGAGGTTCGGACAGATCGAGCCCTTCGTGCCGCAGCAGCACCCCGAGCGCCGTCGTCTCGCAATGGTGCAGGCCGCGGGCCTCGATGTCCTTGACGATGGTCATGCGCCGCTCTCCTCGTGTCCGGTCACCAGCATGGGGCCTCCCCCCGTGGGAGAGTCCAATCGGCCTACGATCACGCAATGATCAGGAGACCGACAGACACCTGGCGCGCACATGTCGCCGACTTCGCCGCGCCCTATCCGGAGCCGTTCGTGGCGGCGGCCGAACGGGTCCTGACGTCTTTCGAGGCCGAGGTACGGCGCTTCGGCTCGCCCTCCGACGACGAGGTCCTCGCGGCGATCCGGCGGGTGGTCGAAGGGCTCAACGCCGTGGACGGGACGCACGACCACGACTTGGACACCGTCGAGCGGGAGGAGTTGTGCGAGTTCATCGACGACGTGCTCACCGAGGCGGGGATAGACCTCGACGGGCTCGCGGCCCGTCGCGGCATCAAGCGGTTCGAGCTCACGGACGAATGGCGCGACTGGTGACCCACCCCTTCTTACCGAACCCCGCACGCGACCGGGACGGCCGCGTCTGGGACCTGCTGTGCGTCGGGATCGCCGTCGGGGTCGTCTCGTGGGGCGCCGTCGGCGCCTGGACGGCGGTCACGGTCGGGAACTACCCGTGGAACAAGTGGATCCCGTTCGCCTACGGTGCCACCAAGGGCGTGCTCCTCGGCCTGCTCGCCGCCGCCGGCGCCCTCGCCGTGCTCCGTACCGGGCGGCGCTTGCCGGTGTTCGTCCTCGCCTTCGTCGGCGGCGGCCTCCTCGGCACGGTGCGAGATCTTCTCGGCCCCCCGGCCCCCATGCTGTACTTCTTGGATCCGCTTCCGGCCGAGCGGTGGTACTGGACGACGACGATGCTGCTGCACTGGGCGGGCAAGGTGGCGCTGCCCGCCGTCGTCTGCGCCGCGGCCCTGACCCTGCTGGCGGCCCGCCCGTACCGGCCCCGTCAGTCGACCGCGGCCGGTGCGGCGCTCCTGCTCGCGGGCTTCGCGCTGCTCCTGCTGCCGATGATCGCCTCTTCTCTCGCACCAGAGATCCAGGGCAACGGTGAGCATACGAACCAGGAAGTCTGGGCGTTCCTGCGCTGCTGGGGGCTCGGGATGCCGGTGCTGGCGGCAGGGGCGGTCCGTTTCTCCTCGCATCTCGCCGGACGCGGAAGGGCCGGCCGGCTTGACAGGGGTGGAGGCTAACCGTTAGCTATAGGGGCTAACGGTTAGGGGTCGCGATGCGGCAAGAAGTGGTGCTGGCGATGCTGGCCAAGGAGCCCTCCTACGGCTACCAGCTGCGTGCGCGGCTGCGGGACGCGCTCGGTCCTCTCGGTGAGGCGATGAACGCCGGGCAGGTCTACGTCACGCTCACCCGGCTGGAGAAGGCCGGCCTCATCGCGGTCGAGGAGACCGCCGGCGGCGCCGACCGGTCGGATCGCAAGGTGTACGCGCTCACCCCCGACGGCCAGCAGCGGGTCGCCGAGTGGATCGCCGAGGTCAGCTGGCCCAAGCCCGACCTCGCGGAGTTCCATCTCAAGCTGATCGCGGCCGCGTCGGCCCGGCTGGCCGACCCGCTCGCCGTCGTCGACACCCAGCGCCGTGAGTTGCTGCGCCGGCTGCGTGACGTCCAGCGCGCCGCCATGGCCGAGCCGGACCGCTCCGACCCGGCGCTGCTGCTGGAGGGCATCGTGCTCCGGCTCCAGGCGGACCTGCGCTGGCTGGAGGCATGTGAGAAGGACTGGACCCATCGAAGGAGTGGATCGTGACCATCGCCGCCGACCCGCCCGTGCTGTCCGCCCGCGGGTTACGTAAGGAGTACGGCACGGGGGACGGACTCGTGCGCGCCGTCGACGAGGTCGATCTCGACATCCGCGCCGGGGAGACGGTGGCGATCATGGGGCCCAGCGGCTGCGGGAAGTCCACGCTGCTGCACCTGCTCGGCGGTCTGGACCGGCCTTCGGGCGGCGAGGTGTCGCTGAACGGCCGCCGCGTCGACGACCTCAGCGAGAAGGCCCTGTCACGGATGCGACGGACCGACGTCGGCTTCGTCTTCCAGTCCTTCCACCTGATGGAGGAGCTCACCGCCGTGGAGAACGTCGAGCTGGCGGCGCTCCTGGCCGGACGCTCGCCCCGGGCCGCCAGACGGCGTGCCGAGGAGTTGCTGGAGCGGGTCGGGCTCGCCGGCAGGTCCGGCTTCCTGCCTTCCACGCTGTCCGGCGGCCAGCGGCAGCGGGTCGCGGTCGCCCGCGCGCTGAGCAACGAGCCGCTGGTCGTCCTCGCCGACGAACCGACCGGAAACCTGGACAGCGCCGCCACCCTGGACGTCCTCCAGCTCTTCGAGGGCCTCCACGCAGCCGGCCAGACGCTGGTCATCGTCACCCATGACGCGCGGATCGCCGCCACCGCGGACCGGTTGCTCTCGATGCGCGACGGCGCGTTGGTGGACGAGACCTGGTTGACCGGCGGCACCACCGGGCGGCTCGGCGCCCTCGCCGGGCTGGAGGACTGAAGGTGACGGGCCGCATCCTGCTCGTGGGCCGCCTCGCCGTGCGCGACCTCCGGCGGCGCCGCGTCGAGGCCGTGCTCATGCTGCTCGCCATCATGGCGGCCACCACGACGTTGACACTCGGGCTCGTCCTGCGCGACGCGGCCGCCCATCCGTACCAGAGCACCCGGGAGACGACCGCCGGTCCCGACGTGGTGGCGGGCGCAAGCCGGTCGGCGGAGCTTCCCCTCCTGGAGGAACTGGCCGGCGACCCCGACGTCGTCGACCACGGCGGACCGTACCCGGTCACCGCGGCGAAGCTCCAGGCGTCCCGGCGGACGTCAGACGTGCAGGCCGTGGGACGCGACGCCGCACCCGCGTCGGTCGACCAGCCCGAGCTGGTGGAGGGCAGCTGGGTCAGCGACGGCGGCGTGGTGGTCGAAGCCGCCTTCGCCCGTGCGTTCGAGCTGCGCGTCGGCGATCCGGTCACGCTGAGCGGCCGGTCGTTCGAGGTCGTCGGTGTCGCGGTCACCGCCTCCATGGCGCCCTATCCTGGCGGGTCGTGCCTGGTCGCCGCCGGTTGCCTGCACGGCGTCGTGCCCGACGACAGGGCCCTGCCCGCGGGGTTGTCGCACAATCCCGGCCTCGTCTGGCTCACCCAGGCGGACGTGCGGGGCCTCGCCCCGGGACCGGACTCGCTGTCGTACGTGATGAACCTGAAGCTGGCCGACCCGGGCGAGGCCCAGGCGTTCGCCGACACGAAGCATGGCGATCTGCCCATGCAGCCCTGGCAGACCATCCTCGACGACGCGACCGAGCTCGCCGAGGACTCCCAGATCCTGCTGCTGATCGGAGCCTGGCTGCTCGGCCTGCTCGCCGTGGCCAGCCTTTCGGTGCTGGTCGGCGGCCGGATGGCCGATCAGACCCGGCGCGTCGGGCTCCTCAAGGCAGCCGGCGGCACCCCTGGCCTGGTCGCCGCCGTGCTGCTCGCGGAGTACGTCCTGGTGGCCGCCGTCGCGGCCGCCGCCGGTCTGACGATCGGCTCGCTGACCGCTCCGCTGCTCACCGAGCCCGGTGCCGGCCTGGTCGGCAGCGCGGGCACGCCGTCGATGACGTGGTCGACGGCCGCCTCCGTGACCGCCGTGGCACTCGGGGTCGCGCTGGTCGCGACCGTCGTCCCGGCCGTGCGCGCGGCCCGCTCCAGCACCGTCGACATGCTGGCCGACTCGCCACGCCCACCCCGCCGCGTCGGCTGGCTGATCGCGATCTCCGCGCGACTGCCCGTCCCGCTGCTCCTCGCCTCGCGGATCGCCGCCCGCCGGCCGCGACGGGTCGCGCTGGCCGTGGCCAGTATCGCGATCACGGTCAGCGGGATCTACGTCCTCCTGGTGCTCGACGCCTTCCTCGGCGACCAACCACTCGCCGGAGGATATGACGACTCCCAGGTGGCCGTGCTGCGCCACGTGCTCCTGGTCTGGACGGTCATCCTGCTCTCCCTCACGGCGGTCAACGCCGTCGTCATCACCTGGGCGACGGTACTCGACAACCGGCGCTGGTCCGCACTGGCGCGCGCCCTCGGCGCCACCCCTCGCGAGGTGAGTACGGCACTGACCGCCGCGCAGGTGCTGCCCACGCTCGCCGGCGCCGTCTTGGGCGCCTTCCCGGGAGGCTTCGCGCTGTTCGCCGCGGTGAACGCGATCAGCGGCGGTGACAGCGGCAGGGCCACGCTTCCCGCGCTCTGGCAGCTACTCGCCCTGGTGCTGGCGGCCGTCCTCGTGGTGGCGGCGCTCACCTCCGTCCCGGCCCGACTCGGCGCCCGCCGCCCCGTGACCGAAACCCTCCGGGCCGGCTGAGTGACGCCGTGCCCTACGCGGTACAAGGGCGCTCCACGGCGGGTTCGGGGCGGTGCACGCCGCGCGGCCGGTAGCCGAGAGCGTCCGCGACGCCCGCGAGGTCGGACAGCAGCCAGAGGATCGCCAGCCACATCTCCGTCCCCTGCAGCCCCGGCACGGTCGCGGCGGCGCCGGCCGTGGTGGGGTGCGGGGCCTGGAACCCGAAGCCCAGGCCGTCGGTCCAGTGCCCGAGCGCGTCGGTGAGCAGGGTCCTGGCCAGGGTCGTCACCTCTTCGGCGCGGTAGCCGGTGTGCCGGGTCAGCCACAGCGGGTGCGCGATGTCGAGGACGTCGCAGGCGTTCTGCCGCTCCGGGCGGACGTACCGCGGATCGCGGGCGTGCCGCAGCACCGTGTCGACGACCCGCTCCGGGTACGGCAGCGGCACCCCGAACTGGGCGAAGGTGCCGCGCGACGCGCGGTAGAAGCCGTTGACGAGCCGCAGCAGCCCGTCGATCGGCCGCGCCGAACCCCACATCCCGGTGTCCGGATCGGCGTGCGTGAGCAGCCATCCGAACAGGGCCTCCGTGGTCCCGGGGCGCACCTGCTCGCCGTTCCACAGGATGGCGGTGCCCAGGATGTCGACCCAGTGCCCCGCTCCCCAGGCGTCCCGCGTCCAGGGCAGGCTCTCCAGGAAGGCGATCAGTTCGCCGGCCTCCATGTCGGCGACCGGCCGGACCGGCGCGGGGAACCGGCTGCCCAGCAGGTCGAGCGCGTAGCCGACGCACAGGACGTGGTAGCCGACATCCGGGTCGGACAGCCCCGGCTCGGGCCGTCGTCCGCCATCCGCGAGCGGCGTCTCCGCCAGGCCCGCATCAGGCCGGCCGCCGGCCGCGAGCAGCGTCTCCGCCAAGCCTGGATCGGGCGCCCTCTGGCTGCCGTCCGCGAGGAGCGTACCCACCAGGCCCGTCGCCGGGTCCTGCCAGGAGCGCAGCCGGTCGCCCTGCTCGTCCGCCGGCATCGGGCCGGGGGCCCGGCCGAGCAGCAGGTCGGCGATCTCGATCGCGTCGCACTGGGCGCGGACGGTGACGGCCGCGCCCGGCCGGTCGACGAACGCCCCGCCGAGGAGCCGGGGGTCGAAGCAGCGTGCCAGGACGTCCTCCGCCTGCTCACGCGCGGTCTCCGCGAACCCCGCCACCGCAGTGGCCAGGTCGCCGGCGGGCGGCTTCAACCCGGGAACCCGCCAGCGCAGCACCTTCGCCGGGTTGCCGCCGACGATCGCGCCGGCCGGGACGTCCTTGGTGACGACCGCGCCGGCCCCGATCACCGCGCGGTCGCCGACGGTCACGCCGTCCAGGACGACCACGTGGGAGCCGATCCAGACATCGTCCCCGATCTCGATGCCCCGGCTGGTGAGCGGCTGCCGGAAGACCTCGACGTCGGGATCGGACATCGTGTGGTTGAACCCCAGCAGCGAGGTGTGGGCGCCGATCCGGACCGCGTCGCCGATCCGCACGTCGCCCCGGACGACGGTGTAGGGGTTCATGGAGCAGTCGCGTCCCGTCCGCACCGAGCCGCTCAGGTAGGCGCCGGCGGCGACGTAGGTGCGCGGGCCGAGCCGCAGCTCCTCGTTCTGCACCGAGGCGAGCTCGGAGACGAAGCACCTCTCGCCGAACTCGTAGCCGGCGTGCCGTCCGGTGAGAGCGCGCTGGAGTTCGAGCTGCCTGTCCTGTTCTTCCTGACCGGCTTCGTCCCAGAAGGACCAGGGTGAGTAGTCGTGATGGTGACGGGCGAACGGGGCGTCGCCGTCGAGAGCGGTGGTGCCCATGCCAACCCCCGGGAAAGCGTTTGCCTACACGCTAACCCATGGCTCGCGGCCACGATCATGGCCCGGCTTCGATGGGATACGCTCGTCCTCCTCCCGAGCGTCCGAGGAGCGTGACCGCATGAGGCGCTACAGGAACGGCCGGCTCGCCGCGGTTCTCGCCGGTCTCTACGCCGGTCTGGTGATGCTCCTCGGCATCCCCTCGGCGGTGATCCTGCTGACCGTCCAGGACCCGATCCTGCTGTCCGGCTTCGCCCTCATGGTCGTCACATTCCCGCTCGGGCCCCTCATCTGGTGGGGATGGCACTGGGTCCCGCCACAACTGGACAACCCCGTACTGCTCATCGTGCTGCTCACCGGAGCGGGCCTGCTGCAGGCGTATCTGCTCTGGCGCGTCGCGCGTGGCCCCGTGATCTCGGACTGATGCCACGCGGGCGCCCCGTCCCGGGACGGGGCGCCCGTGTCGCGTCAGAAGTCGTCGGCGGTGCGGATCCGGTCGCGGACCCAGACACCGGCCTCCTTGAGCCTGCTCGTCCCGGCGAACGAGCCGCTCGGGCAGGTTCCGGTGGTGAAGACGGCGCCCGTACGGAAGTCGTCCGAGAAGTTCCAGTTCACCCAGCTGATCTTCTTCTGGGCCATGAGGTCGAGATACTGCTGCGACCTGGCGAAGTTGTTGGCCCCGTCGCCGGACGCGGTCTGCGTGCCGAACTCGGTCACGAAGATCGGCAGCCGGTCGGCGGCCCGGGACAGCGTGTTCAGGTACAGGCTGTCGTGCGAGGCCGCGTAGAAGTGGAACGTGTACATGATGTTGGCCGCGTTGACCGGGTTGTTGATGATCTCGGTCTCGTTGCCGCCGGCGGAGACGCCGAGTGACGACCAGCCCCGGGTGCCGACCAGGATTGGGGCGTCGGCGTCGTGCTGCCGGATCACCGGGATGAGCTGGTGCGCGTAGTCGCGGATGACGGGCCAGGTGACGGCGTCGCCGTTCGGCTCGTTGGCGATCTCGTACAGGACGTTCTTCTTGCCGTCGTGCCGCTGGGCGATCTCGGTGAAGAAGGTCTTGGCCCGGCTGAGGTTGTACATCGGGTCACCCGGGGTGAGCATGTGCCAGTCGACGATCGCGTACATCCCGCGGGCGGTGGCCATCTCGATCAGGGAGTGCACCCGGTCGGTGAACAGCCGGGGGTTGGTCTCGTACCCGCCCTCCTGGATGTACATCGAGATGCGCAGGACGTCGGCCTTCCAGTCGTTCGCCAGCGCGTCGAGCGACGCGCTGTTGAGGCACTGGTCGTACCACTGGATGCCGTGGCTGCTCATGCCGCGCAGCTGGATCTGCTTGCCGTTCTCGTTGCAGAGCTTGATGCCGCACACCCGCAGCTGCCCGTTGGCCTGGACCGGGGTGCCGCCGCCGCTGCCTCCCGTGAGAGTCCCGAAGACCTCCAGCTCCCACAGGGAGTAGCCCCACTGGGTGCCGCGCTGGGTGCCGTACACCCGCACGTACCGGCCGCTGCCGCTGACCGTGAGGTCGTCGGTCCCCCCGTCACCGGAGGCGGTGGAGTAGACGTCGCTCCAGGTGGAGCCGTCGGGCGAGGTCTGCACCCGATACGCCCTGGCGTGGGCCACCTCCCAGGTCAGCCGTACCCGGGAGATGGTGTGCGCGGCGCCGAGGTCCACCCGGATCCACTGCGGGTCCACCCCCTCGGCGCTGGCCCACCGCGTGGACGCGTTGCCGTCGACCGCCTTGTCCGGCTCCAGGCCGGCGGCCTCGACCGAGGAGGCCGTGACGGGCCTGCCCTGCGACACCAGCGGGTCGGCCACGGCCGCGCTCGCGCCGGAGGGCACCATCAACGGCGCCACCAGCGCGGCCACGACCGCGAAGATCCTCGCACCTGCACTTCGCCTCACGAACGACTCCGATTCTCCGGGGCATATTCGGTTAGGAAAGTTTCTTAACGTGCGGCGCAGCATAGGTTGACACGGAACCCTCACACAAGGCCCAAGTTCCAGAAAAGGACGTCGGTCAGCGTCAGCCGAGCCCTCGTAGGAGGACGACTGATACCCGCCATCCGCAGCCCGGGATCCCGCCCCTCAAGGGTGATCGTCCCACCCACCGCGGCGGCGGTCTGCCCCTGTCCGGTTCCTGCCGGCCGGTGACACACCAGCCGGCACCGGCGATACATTGAATTTCTCACCGCCCGCTATACCTGACGGCCGGCCGGACAAATTCCCGACCATTCCAGTTGCGGTAACGACTTGGCCACTCTTAGCTATCCGCCATTCCGTCCCGGCCGATCGCATGTCAAATTCGAGGGCGTCATGCCGACAGGGGAGGGGTCGCATGCAAGAATTACCCACGCTCACGGTCTCTATGATCGGCGCCCCGGGTTCCGGAAAATCCACTTATCTGCATGCGCTGTACGCGACGATGACGCGCGGCGTCGGCAATTGCAACCTTCACGAAGTCACCAACAATGCCGATGTCCAGATCCTGGAGAGCTGGCATGACCTGGGCCAGGGCACTTCGCTGCCACAGACGTCGGTCAAGCCGATCAGTTACCGATTCGTCTTCTCGCGGGAGATGAATCCGTCGGCGCTGCTCGACTGGACCGATTTCCGCGGGGGCGCGCTGCACGATTTCGTCGGCGTGGACGGCTCGCTCGACACACAAACGCTGCTCAACAAGATATCGCTTTCCCAGGCCATCTTCGTGACGCTCGACGGGGAGCACTTCCGTAAGCCCGTGACCCCCGAACGCCGCGAACCACTGGCCCGCGCGATGGTCACCCACCGCATTTCCAGTGTGATCACGGAAACTCTCACCCGCAGGACCGCGCGCGGGCTCGCGTGGCCGTCGATAACCATCCTCATCACGAAGGCGGACCTCATCGACTGGGGCGGCGGCCCGGGGCGGACCCTGACCGGCGTCGTCGACGAGGTCAGGAACCTGCTGCCGGTGGCCTTCCAGCCGCGCGTGTGCACCGCCGTCTGCCCCGTCACGGTCGGTCCCCTGCAGACGTTGCCGGACGGCAACGTCCGGCCGGACGGCGTGGACCCGAACGACGTCCACCTGCCGCTCATGTTCACCATGACGCACTACTACCGGACCGCCGCCCACCTGGACGATCAGCACCTGGGGAAGCTCGCGGCCGAGCGCGGCAGCCTCAAGGAGCGGCTGGCCGCGTTGCCGCAGAGCAGCCGGCGCGCCGTACGCGACCAGCGGCTACGGCTGGAGCAGGAGCTGCGGGCGGTCGAAGCGGAGATCGGCCACAACCAGCGCCGTTACGACCAGTCCACCCAGGCGATCTCCGCGCTGGCCGCACGGCTCGGCAACCTGCGCGTGTTCGAGGGCGGGTCGCCGGCCCGCTGGGCGGCCGGCCGCCGTGCCTGAGCAGACCTGGGCGCCGGTGGTCTTCGGCCGTACCGCCGGGGCCGACGTGTGGTGGCGGGTCCGCCCGCCGGGCGCCGACCGCCAGTGGCTGGAGAACGCCATCCACACCGTCATCGCCGGCGGCAGGCGACTGGAGGGCCGTCCCCGCTTCCTCATCACCGTCCGGCCGGGCGCGCGGCTGGTGGGAGTGGCCTGCCAGGCGATCGAACTGAGCCGGTCGATGCACACCGACGGCAGCAGGGAGATGTACTGCTTCGTCGGCTGGTTCTCCGCCGCCGACAGCGGCGGTCCCGAGCTCCCGGACCTGTACGAGCACTACCCCGCCTGGGCCGGAGCCGTCTACGAACGCCACATGGAGCCCGTCTGGAACGCTCCTGTCAGCGCGGTGCGACGGCCCGACCCCGGCCGGCCGGGCCCGCCACCGTGGCCGGTCGCCCCGCCGCCTCCGGTCGATCCGCACCTCGTGCTCCCGCCGGTGATCCACGTGAACGACTGGGACATCGTGTGGAACCACGCCCTGGCGAGCCCCGCCCCGGCCAGTGTCGTACTCGGCTGGAGCGCGGCGGGGCGGCCCGGTGCCGGCGTCACCCACCTGGGCGTACTCGACCGCGGCGTCCCCCGTCTCGACCGCTCCGGCCCCTTGGAGCCTTCAAAGCGCGTGGGCCCCGTCGACCCCCACCCCCTGGAGCGCCCCGAACGCCGACCAGCACCGCCGGTCGCCGGAACCCCCCGGCCACCCCGCAAGAACGGATCGTCCCCGATCCTGCTCGGCGGCGCGGCCGTGTTCGTCCTGCTGGTCGTCGGTGTGGCCGTCTCCTCGCGCGCCCCGCTGGAGGCGTCGGCCCCCGAGCCCGCCACCCGGTCAACCGTCCCGGCGGCGCCGAAGCGTCCGCAGACCGGGCGAAGGATCGTCAACCAGCCCCTCACCCTCAAGGACCAGGCCGGGAAACGGCTCGTCCCCGGCTTCGAAACCGGCAAGGGCCCGTGGGTGAGCTACCGCCGCGGAACCGGCGTCTCGCTGGAGTTCGCCCCGAAGACCCCCATCCTGACCGGCACGGCCCGCACCCTCCCCGGATGCCGGAAGGCCGACATGTACCCGCACCCGGCGCCGCACGTCGCGACCGGCCTCCACGAGGTGACCTGCGTGATGATCGGCGAAAAGGGCCGGCTCATCGGAATCAGGGTGACGGAGCAGGGAGAGCGGACCGCGCGCATGACCGCGTACGTCTGGAGATCCGCGCAAGAGCCCGACGAAGAGATGGCGAGGCATGGTGGACGCTTCTGAGATTCAGGCCAGGATCAACGCCGTGCTGGACGCCCGCCGGGCACGGCAGGCACAGGCGGAGGAGTCGTACACGGCCTGGGAGGCGCTGCGGCAGGCGTTCGCGGACCTGGTGGCCCTGGCCGAGGAGGCCAGGCGCGACGCCGCGGCCCACGAGCTGAGCCCCGGGCTGAGCACCGCCCTGCGGGCTTTCCTCGACGAGGGCGACGCCCGGTCCGTGCTGGCGGAGCTGACCGAGGCGGCCGGGCATCTGCAGGCGGTCCGGGAACGCACCTCGCGGACGACGCTCAACATCGGCGTGGTCGGTCAGACCCAGATGGGCAAGAGCACGCTGCTCCGGGCGATCTCCGGGCTGGACCGCCTGCCCGTCGACGTCCTGCCGACCTCGCGGGACTCGCTGCCCACCACCGCGACCCGCAGCCGGATCTCCAACTCGGACACCGCACGCGCGGAGGTCGTGCTGCGGGACTTCGCCGAGTTCAGGGACGTCTATCTCAGGCCGCGCCACGACGCCCTGGGATTGAGCTTGCCGTACACGATCACGGAGTTCGCCCGTTACCGCTATCCGACCTGGGAGGACTACCGGAGCGACCCCCGGTCGGCCGGCCGGGACCTCACCGCCGCCCCCGAGCACCTGCGCCGGCTCCAGGAGGCGCGGGCGTCGCTGCGCTCCTACGAGCCGCACCTGGTCCGCGACCAGGTGCGGGAGATCCCGCTCGACCAGGTGGCCGCGCACGTCTCCTATCCCCCGGCCTCGGGCCCGATGGACGCGCCGCGCCCCTACCTGGCCGTGCGCGACGTCCGGATCTACTGCCCGTTCCCGAACAATCCCGTACGCGACCTCACGCTGATCGACCTCCCCGGCACGCAGGAACGGGGCATCGACGTGGCCCAGCAGTTCATGCAGGACCTGCGGAACGAGGTGGACCTGCTGCTGCAGATCAAACGGCCCCGGCAGACCACGGTGCACTTCAGCGAGAGCGACACCGAGATCCAGCGGCTCGCGCGCGCCGCGAGCGCCGGAGCGGCCATCGGCGACTTCATGATCATCTTGCTCAACCATGACGCCGAGCACACCGACCTGACCAAGAGCCAGTTCGACACCGCGACCCAGCAGGCCCGCGGCGCCGTGGGCATGCACGGCATCCAGGTGCTGACCGCCGACGTCGTCCAGGAGCACGAGGTACGCGAGCGCGTGCTGGTTCCCGTCCTGTCGCATCTGGCCGCGCGGCTGGCCACGATGGACCAGGCCGCGTTCGGCGCGGCGCGGCAGGGCACGGAGGCGGCCGGGCGCCGCGCGGTCGAGGCGGTCGCCGGCCTGGCCGAGACGCTGCGGCGGGAGAACGTCGCCCTGCCCACGGAGGACGCGCTCGTCAGCGAGCTCGTGACGCGGCTCCGCCGCGGGCTCTCGGACGCCCTCGGCGACATCGCGGACGACTACCTGCGGCGGGTGCAGGAAGGCAGGCGGACGGACGAGCTCGACGCGGCGGTGGAGAAGGCCGTCGAGGAGGTCAGGGCGTGGATGGCCGCCGGGTTCGGCCACAGCGCCCCCGGCGAGTGGCTCAGCGAGGTCCGCTCCGACGCCAAGATGCTCCGGCTCGACACCGTGGAGCAGGAGTTCATCCGCAGCCGCCACTACGTGTCCGACACCTTCAAGAAGGTCGTGGACGCCTCCATGGACCAGGCGATCGTCGAGCTGCAGCAGCAGGTGACGGAGGCGTTGTGGAGCCATCTGCCGGAGGAGACGCTGCCGGAGCGGCGCTCGCTGACGGTGCTGGCCGAGTCGCTGCGCGGCGACGGGCACGTGGCCCTCGCCACGACCGTGGCCGACCTGGCCGACCTGAGCACCGGCTACGGGGTCCGGAGCCTGTTCCTGCGGATCGTGCAGCCCATCGTGATGGACATCGACGTCAGGGGGAAGATCCCCGGCGGCCACGCGCGGGAGGGCAGCTCGTACGACCCGCCGCGTGAGGACGCCCGGCGTACGGACCCGGACGACGACGTGCCCACCTGGGCGAGGAAGAAGGGAACCGGCTCGGACTCCAGGCCGGCTCCCGAGGAGGACTTCGTCGACCACAGGACCGAAGGGCTGACCGTGGAGGCCGCGCTGAAGGTGGTGTCCACCCGGCAGCGCGCGGAGGAGACCGCGCAGTGGGTGTCGGAGACGCTCACCGACATGGTCGAGCAGGCGCTCGGCCGCCTGCGGGAGGAGCTGGAGACCGAGTCGGCGACGGCCGTCCGCGCCCTGTACGCCTGCGCGGACCAGTTCTTCGACGGTGTCCTGCGCGGGCAGCGCACCAAGCAGGAGTTGCGGGACCTGTGCCGGGCCGCGCTCGACCGTACGCCGCCCGGCGACGGACCCGCCAGGCTGGCGGCGCTGCTGCGGGCCCTGGCCGCGGGCGGCACAGCCGTGCGCGACAGCTATGACGCGTACGAGCGCGCGTCGATCGGCTGAGGGTGCGCGACGCTCATCCGTTTCACAGGCACCGCTCAGCACTGGTGAAACAGAGTGTGATGTACGACACTCCTCCTAGAACACTGTTTTAGAACCGTGTTCTGGCGCTTTCGGCGCCCGGAGCCGCGGAGGAGAAGTCATGGTCAAGGCCGTCGCCCGCGAACGCCGCAGACTCGGATCCCCGCCGCCCGGCGGCATCAGCCCGACCGATCCCAACCCCTTCGGGTGGGGGCCGTTCATCGTCCTGTTCGTCGTCGGCATGGTCGATCGCATCGAAGCGAACCTGCTGTCCGGCGTACTGCCTCTGGTCCAGGCCGAATGGGGCTTCAGCGACACCGCGGCGGGATCCATCCCCACCGCCGCGGCGCTGGCCGCCACCCTCGTCGCCCTGCCCGCCGGCTACCTCGCCGACCGCTACAACCGCACCAGGATCCTGGGGATCGTGGTGCTCTGCTGGGCTCTGGCCACCCTCGGCACCGGCCTGGCCGCCGGGTTCGCCGTCTTCTACCTCATGCGGGTCCTGCTCGCCGCCGCCGAGAACATCGACAACCCCGCCGTCAGCAGCCTGCTCGCCGACTTCTACCCCGCCGCGACCCGCATGCAGGTGTACGGCTGGACCCGGATGACCTCCTACCTCGGCGGCGTCGGCACCCTGCTGGGCGGCGTCATCGGGCAGGCCTTCGGCTGGCGGGCGGCCTTCGTGCTGATGGCGATCCCCGGCGCGCTGACCGCCCTCCTCGTCTGGCGCCTGCGCGAGCCGGAACGCGGCCAGATCGACAAGATCATGGCCGCCGCGTCCGTACCCCGGCAGGACCCGGCGCCACCGCAGGAAGCCGAGGCGAAACTGCTCTTCTGGCCCCAGCTCCGCCAGGTCCTGGCCACCCGCACCCTCGTCCTCGTCTCCGTCGGCGTGAGCATCCTCACCCTCGGCCTCGGCGGCGTCTACTACTGGCTGCCTTCCCTGATGGTCCGCGTCCTCGGCATGCAGACCGGCGTCGCCAGCAGCATCAGCGGCGGCGTCACCATCGTGGGCGTGCTGGCCGGCACCCTGATCGGCACCCACTTCGGGAAGCGGGTGCACGGCCGCGTCAAGGGCGGCCGGCTGCTCATCGGCGGCTCCGGCATCACCGTGGGCTCGGCTCTCCTCGGCGTCGCCCTGCTGATGAACTCGCCGGTGGCCATGGTGACCCTCATCCTGCTGGCCGTCACGATCTCCGCCACCGCCATCCCCACCTGCACGGCCTGCATCGCCGACGTGGTGGCGGCCAGGTCGCGCGGCGTCGGCTTCGCCGTCCTGCAGCTGCTCCTGACGATCGGCGTCGCCTTCGGTCCGCTGATCATCGGCATGACCTCCGACGCCACCGGCTCCCTCCTGATGGCCATGTACGCGCTGATCGTGCCCATGATCCTGGGCGGCCTGGTGGTGCTGGCCGCCCGCGCCCCGTACGAGCGAGAGGCCGCCCGCGTCCTCGACGACGCCCGCGACTCCTGACCACCCCGTGTCTCTGGTCACTTTCCGTGGCGAGCGGGAGCCGCCTCCCAGACGAAGCCGTCCGGGTCGGTGAAGGGCCCGGTGTCACCGCCGATGGCGAGCCGGTGCGATCCGGTGCCCTCGGGAGCGACGCCGGCGACCTTCGCCAGGGCACGCCTCTTGTAGAGCGACAGTGTGACGGGACTCGACGGGGTGGCGAGCTCGACGTACTTGCGGCCGTAGCTCTTCGCCACGGAGAAACCGCGGTCGACGTAGAACTTCTTGCTCGCGGCCACGTCTTCCACTCCCAGTTGGAGCACGATCTCGTCGATCTGCGGGGAGGCCGGGCCGGTGTCCTTCTTCGACGAGGAGGCGACCGTCCAGATCGCCCCGCCCGGGTCCTGGACGACACCGCCATACCCCCACAGCGACTTCGCGGCCGGCTTCAACGCCGTGGCACCGGCGTCGACGGCGGCGTCGATGAGACCGTTGACGGTGGCCGGCTGGGACACGACGAGCGACAGCGTGAATCCGCGGAAGCCGGTCGTCGGCGCCTCCGAGGCCCGCAGACGCAACCAAGCGTCCGAACCGGGAACAGTGGTGGTGAACCGGGTGGCCGCCGTGGGGTCGGCAACCTCTAGGGTGACGAATTCGATGGAAGCCATAGCAGTCACGCTAGACGCGGCCCGGTGATCCCCACTTCTCGAATCCTGATCGGTCTGGTCATGCCGGCTCCGGCCCACAGCGGGGACCGGCGCCGCGACGCTCGCAGGTCAGCGTGGACGGCTGAGAGCGGCCTCGGCCAGATCGGTCCACTTATCGGCCGAGGAGTGAGGCACGACCACCCAGTCCTTCACCACCCTGCCCTGCCCCGTCGGATCGAACAGGGACGCCCCGGCCAACTGGAGCGCGGCCGCGTGCTCGGGAGTGTCCCTGACCAGCCGGAACACCATCGCGCCGTCACGCTGCAGGCTCGCGAACACCTTCCCCGCCTGGTCCTTGAGCGCGGGACGCCCCATCATCCTGGAGATCCCCACACCCAGATCAGCCAGCTCCGCGCCGACCTGCTGGAAATCCTCTTCCGCGCTCATCGTCAGTAGGCCCCGGAACTCCCTCGTGACGCGATCGTCTCGACCCCGCCTCCTGCAGCACGGCGATCATGCTAATCGTCCCGGCAGCACCGATCAAGGCCGGGCGAAAGGCGCCGGCTCGGCGATCCGCGCGTCCACATGACCACTACCAGCGCAGATCCCCACCATGATCACGATGGGTCACTGAAGTACTGGCCGGTCGTTCGCTCAACAGGCGCTCCACAGATTCTCAACATCGGCCTGGCTACCTTCGCGGTGTCCAGTACGACGAGCACCAAGGAGAACCCGATGCGAACGCTCAACACGATGGTCCTCGGTGCGGCGGTCGCCGCCGCGGCTCTGACCGCGGGCGCCCCCGCGCAGGCCGCCGTCCAGACCAGCGCCCAGACCTCCCCCACCACCGTCACCCCGGCCGCCGCGGCGACCGGCTCGACGGCGATGTCCTGCCGTGAGGTGCGTGTGTACCGTCCGGAGATGCGCAAGGGACACGTGGCCGCGACCGGCTGGTCGAGAGGCTGCTCCCGCAACCAGCGCACCAAGATCATGCTTCAGCGCAAGCGCTGGTACGGCTGGCAGAACATCTCCAGCGCCTCCTGGTACGGGGCCGGCAAGAAGACGTTGTACAAGGGCTGCAAGCGGGGAACCGTCTTCACCTACCGCCTGCAGGGCCAGGTCAGCTACTACGCAGGAAGCAAGTACGTCGTCCGCAACGGCTGGAGCCCCAAGATGCGCGCGAAGTGCCCGTGACGCGCTCCGGTGACCACCCAGTACTCCAGTGACTGATCTCGAGGCGTTGGGGTCGCGTGGAGACGGCCACCGCGTGATCATCCGGAGTTCGCGGACGCGCGGTGGCCGCGAGCGTAGGCCCTGACGGCTGGATGGTCATCGTCGACGAGCCGGCCTTCCACCGCTGCGGCGCTCGCAGTCACCTGGCTGTCACGTGCCAGGAGCCCGGTACGCCACCTCCATCCGCGTGGCGTCGTCGATCTCCTCCGTCGTCAGCAGGACGGTCGTCTTCGTCCGTACGGCCCCGGTCGCCGATATCGTGAGCCCCACAGCGGCCGAAGCCGCATTGTTCGGCAGGTCGAGAACCACATACGTGTCCGTCTCGCCGAACGCGAAGTACATCTGCTCGACCCGGCCACCGACGCTTTCCGCCATGCGCTCCACCGCCTGCCGACGCCCGGTGCCGCCGTCTCGCAACACTCCTTTGAGGCCGTCTGCGGTGTAGGTCGCCTGAATCAGGTACTTGGGCATGGTCGAGTCCCTCTTCTCGTGCCGCCACCCTGCACTGGGGCGGCCATCGCGGTCACGGGATCGAAGTTCTCGGCTTCAGATGACGGTAATCCCACCCTCTGTACTGGTTTTCCCCTGTCGCAGCCTTACGCCGCCGAAGCCTGCAGCTGCGAAGATCCCTAGCTTATGAGGCGACAAATGACCGTAGTGGTTCTCCTTGCGGCCGCATCCACCGCGGGTCCGCCCGTACGGGACGATGCCGTGATCACGCCCGCCACTCACACGCCTCGCTGACCTGATCATCCAGGAGCCGGGGTGCCCCGCCGGAGACGTTGCCCGTAAGGTCCTTGGCATGGTCGACCAGCGGACGGATCCCGTGGAAGCTGCTGTGACCGGAGAGCTCCGGCTTCTCGATCCGACCGTGAGATCGTCGGCGAATCTCATGGCCGAACTCCTGCATCCGGAGTTCAAGGAGGTCGGCGCGTCCGGCCGTCTCTGGAGCCGATCCGAGATCATCGCCAGCCTGGCTGGGAGTACTCGGGAATCCGACGAGCCCATTCGAGTGAGTGACATGACAGGGCTGCTTCTTGCCCCTGGCGTGGTCCACCTGACCTATGTCTCCGACAACGGCGGACGGCGTGCCCGCCGGAGTTCGGTGTGGCGCTGGACTGACGCGGGCTGGCGGCTCTACTTCCACCAAGGGACCCTGAGTTCTGACTGAACCGCTCAGGACTGGGAGACGGGCCGCAGGCGCCGGCGCACCCGAGCAAGGGCGGCTTCGTCACAGACATACGCGCCGTCCATACTGTGCCCGCCGCGCTGGACGAACTCGGTCGAGAGTGTTCGAAAAGAGGCGGACGAGTCATGCTGACAGGTGTCGAGGGCGTGAGCAGACTCTGGAGCAGGCAGATGATCAACGAGACGCCATACCTGCGGCTTCAGGCAGACTACGTCGGCCGGTTGGGGGTCGAGGTCGGCATCTTCGTCGCCGTCGACCACCTGCGACGCAAGAACTTGCTCACGCCGGAGGAGGAAGAGCTCTACTTCGACATCGACGACTGGTTCCGCGAGCACCTGCCCGAGCCGCCTTTCTACGCGGACGGGAACACCATCGGCGCGATCACCTGGTTCAAACACGCCACCACGGGCGCGATGCTCACCCGTCTCAGGCCGCTGCGGGACCTCCTGTCGGTGCACGACGTGCGATGCGACCTCGTACGGGCGAGCGATCCAGGCAAGCTCGTCTACGAGGACGAGTACCAGGTCGGCGTGATTCCCAGGATCCGGAAACGCCCCTCACAGCTGCCGCCCGGCGTCACACTCGGACCGACCACCTCGGGTTCCAAACGGCACCTCGCCCGCCGTCCACCCGGCCGAAGCCGCTGACCAGGTCTTGACGCCTGCCTTACCGACGCGGGCGGATGCCCGGATCTAACCTTGAGCTGGAAGGGGCATGCCATGATCACCACTATCGTGATCGGGCTGATCGCCATCCTCGTAGCCTGGCTGGTGGTCAGCGTCCGAGTCGTCAACCAAGTCGAGCGAGGCGTGGTCTTCCGCTTCGGCAAGGCTCAGCAGGAGATCCGCCCGCCAGGGCTCACCTTCCTCATCCCGGTCGTGGATCGGATGAAGAAGGTGAATATCCAGATCGTCACGATGCCGGTGCCCACGCAGGAAGGCATCACCCGTGACAACGTCTCCGTCCAGGTCGACGCCGTCGCGTACTTCCGGGTCGAGGAGCCGATGCGGGCGGCCATCGCGGTGCAGAACTACCTGTTCGCGATCGAGCAGGTAGCCCAGACGTCACTGCGCTCGATCATCGGCAAGAGCGATCTGGACGACCTGCTCTCCAACCGCGAGGAGCTGAACAAGGGCTTGGCGCTGATGATCGACAGCCCCGCGCTCGGCTGGGGCATCCACATCGACCGCGTGGAGATCAAGGATGTCCATCTTCCCGAGGGCATGAAGCGATCCATCGCCCGCCAGGCCGAGGCCGAGCGGGAGCGCAGGGCCCGTGTGATCACCGCGGACGGAGAGTTCCAGGCCGCGCAGCGGCTCGCCGACGCCTCGGCCATCATGAACGAGGCCCCCGGCGCGCTCCAGCTGCGCCTGCTGCAGACCATGGTGGAAGTGGCGGCCGAGAAGACCTCCACGCTGGTCATGCCGGTGCCCGTGGAGCTCCTGCGCTTCTTCGAACGCTCCGCGAACAGCGCTCCGGTCGCGGAGACCACGGAGCAGCCCGCCAGTTCCTCAGAGGAGGAGCCCGAAAGGCAGCCGGCCGTGACGAACTCCGCCACGCCCGAACTGGCCCCGTCAGGGCTCTCCTTCGACCGGTCCGCCGCGGAATCGGCCATGAAGAACGGCGCCTCGCGTACTCCATAGACCATCAGCCTCTCCAGGACCGGATGGGACGGTGTGCCGGCGCAGGGGTCCGCTCCGTCAGCGGAGGATCGCGAAGTTGAAGTCCGAGGTCCGCAGGGTGCCGCTGAGGGATATCCAGAGCAGCACGAGGGGCTCGACGCAGCGGGCGGCAGCCAGGCCGCCGAGGTCGAGGATCTGCCGATCGGCCCAGCCGAATGACTTCAGCAGATCCGCGACTTGCGCCCTGGCGGCCTGGTCGTCCCCGCACACGAACACGTTGTGCGGTCCCGGGACCTGCGCCGGATCAGTCATCAGTGTGTTGTGCATCGTGTTGAGCGTCTTGACGATGCGGGTGCGGGGGAAGGCTTGCTGCAGTTGTTCGGCGACGCTTCCAGCCGCGGGCACGACCAGCCGGGGCGGGAAGCCCTGCGAGAAGTCCAGCGGGTTGGACACGTCCACCACGATCTTGCCGTCGAGGTTGGCGGTCCCCGCGGCCTTCAGGGCGGCGAGTGCCACGAGCCCTCCGGTGGCGTTGACGACGAGCTCGCCGTGGGTGGCCGCGCCGGCGAAGGTCTCGTGGTGCCCTTGATGCTCGCGCGCCCACGCGGCGGCGACCGGATTGTCCGCCGTACGGGAGCCGAGCGTCACCTCGTGGCCGAGACCGGAGAGCCTGGAGGCGAGCCGGCGGCCGACGTCTCCGGTGCCCAGGACCCCGATCTTCACTGCTGCGTCCCTGGTGCCGGTTCACGGTGCTCGGCGGCCAGCTCCGCGGCGACGGCGTCGGCGCCCAGCCCGACCAGCCAGTCCAGCCGCGCGTCGGGGGAGAAACGCGTCATGGTCCGCGTGAGCTCATGCTTGTCGTCGTCAGTGAGGCTGGAAGCTCCGCGGGCGAGCCGTTCGATCGTCTCGCGGTACATCATCAGGTACCGGCGTTGCGCGTCCAGCATGGAAGCATCGCCGGACGGCCCGTGACCGGGCAACAGCTGCACCCCGCGGAGGTCGCGAGCGATCCGATCGAGGGCGGCCAGCCAGTGCCCGGAGTGGCCGTCGCTCAGGTACGAGTGCATCGACCCGAACGCCAGGTCCCCGATGAACGCGGCACGCCGGTCGCCGCTCCGGGCCACGATGTACGAGTCGGCGTGGCTCTCGGCCGGGCCGATGTCGTGCACGGTCACCCGCAGACCACCGACGTCGACGCCGTCGCCGGAGGCGAGCAGACGCTCAGGCACTCGATAGCGGTCGGGCCACTGGTCGCCGTACACGGGCCGCCATTGCTCCCGCTTGGCGTCGGCGCTCTGCTCGATCTCCTTCGCGACTGCCGCGGTGGCGTACACGGGGACGGTTTCGGGCACGACGTACGGCAGCCCGTTGAAGTGGTCGGGGTGTGGATGGGTCACGAAGGCGGCCAGCAGCGGCTTGCGCAGCGCGGCGAGGCGGGCGGCCAGGGCCTCGGCGTCGGCCACCAGCAGGTTCGCGTCGATCAGCACTACGCCGTCGTCCGTCTCCAGCAGGTAGCTGTTGGCGAAGATCCCTGGCTCCGCGGCGGTGTAGACATGACACTGGAAGTCCGTCATCGGCGGCGTCTCTCTTCCTTGGGTTCGCGGTGCTGTCGAACGTAAGGGCTGGGACGCCCGTCTCCCAGAAGGCACTTTGAAGTGCCCTTACCACTCCCGCCGGAGGCGCCCGTGGACCTGACGATCCCTGACGTGCTGGAGGAGTCCTGTGCCACCCGCCAGGCGTTGGAGCGGCTGGCGGCCAAGTGGCGGATCCTGCTGATCTACGCCCTGATGGACGGCCCGCAGCGGCCTGCCCGCCTGCGCCACCGCCTGCCCGGCATCACGCAGAAGGTGCTGACCGAGACGCTGCGCGGCATGGAGGCGGACGGGCTCATCACCCGTGACGTCCACAAGGAGACCGTTCCGCAGCACGTCGAGTACGCCCTCACCGATCTCGGCAGGTCCCTGCAGGAACCCCTCGCGGCCATCTGCGCCTGGGCCGCCGAGCACGCCTGACAGTCGGCGAAGACGACCCGGGCTACGCGGCGCGTCCTGCGGCGAAAAATGACACAACATCAATTGTCCGGCGAGAAAGCCATGTACATCCCGGCAGTACGGTTGAGGTTTGACAGCGATCGCGCACGAGGCAGGATCGGCATGCTCGGGGAGGACTCGCCGTACCCACTGGTGGTGACCGGCGTCTCAGGCGCCGTCGAACAGGCGAACGAGGCCGCCCGGTCACTGTTCCACGACGGGCCGGCCTGGCTCGCCGAAGCCCAACGCGGGCTCTCGGCTCGACTGACGACGGGCCGGGAGGGCCTGGCGTGCGCGCCGGTCCGCGGACCGATCGGTGAGCGAGTGTTCGAGGCCCATCCCGTGTGGGCCGACGGCGGCCACGTCACCTGGTTGCTGATCGACGTCACCGGACAGCAGCAGGCCATGGAGACCTTGCAGGCCGAGCGCGACTCCGTCTTGTCCGTGGTGCAGGCCGCCACCGAGTTGTTGTCCACCCTGAACCTCGACCGCTGCCTGGAGACCACCGCGCGGCTGGCGGTGCGGCATCTCGCCGAGTCCGCGCTGGTCGTCATGCCGCTGGGAAGCCGCCAGTACGAGCTCGCCTTCTGCACTTCGGAGGGCGAGGCCGGACGCGAAAGCGCGGACCTCGACCCGCGGACGATCCCGGGGCTCAACGAGGCGTTGCAGGGGTTCCCGCCGGTGCCCGCCCGCTGGATCGACCCCGCCCTGGTGCCCGGCCGGGTGCTCCCCGGCCGGCGGCGCGGGATCCGTTCCGCGGCCGTGATCTCGCTGCCCGGACACGGCATGCCCGTAGGCGCGCTCGTCCTGCTGCGCCATACGGCCGGGTTCTCCCCCCGCGAGGAGATGTTCGCCCGGCTGTTCGCCGCGCGGGCCGGCACCGCGATCTCCATCGCCCGCCTGTACTCCGACCAGGTGGCCATCACCGAACTGCTGATGGCCGGCCTGCTGCCGCCGGTGATACCGCAGCTGGACGGGATCGAAGTGGCGGCCCGCTATCGGGCGGCAGGCGGCAGCTCGCGGATCGGCGGGGATTTCTACGACGTGTACCCGGCCGTCGGCTCGGGGCGGCACTCCCTGGTGGTGCTGGGCGACGTCTCCGGCAAGGGGCTGGAGGCCGCTGTCCTCACCGGGAAGATCCGTGACACGTTGCGCGCCCTGCTGCCGCTGGCCGATGACCACCAGCAGGTGCTGGAGCGGCTCAACGACGTGCTGCTCGCCGGCGAGAGTCTCCGCTACGTCACGCTCGTGCTGGCCGGCGTCGAGCGCCGAGGCACGCGAGTCGCCTTGCGGCTGACCAGCGCCGGACATCCGCCGCCGATGATCGTGCGCGACGACGGCCGGGTGGACGTCACCACAGCCCACGGCACGGCGATCGGTCTCCTGGACGAGGTCACCAGCTCCACCGAGACGGTGCTCCTGCAGCCCGGGGAGAAGTGCCTGCTCTATAGCGACGGCGTCATCGAAGCCAGAGGGGGGCCGCTCGGCGACGAGTGGTTCGGCGACGAACGGTTGCGCGAGGAACTGCGGCGGAGCGTCGGCGTGCCGACGGACACCCTGGCGGAACACGTGCAGATGCTCGCGTTGCAATGGGCGGGCGACCGTGAGCACGACGACATAGCGATCGTCGCCATCGGCGCCCCAGGTGAGGCACCCCCTGCGGCGACCGGAGGACCGGAGCCGTGAAGGACGACATGGAGCAGTACGTCGAGGCGCTGCGGGCGGCGGCGACGGCCGGCGACGAGTACGCCGCGGTAAAGGTGGCGCAGGACGCGCACGACGCCGGTGTCTCCTTGGAGCGCCTCCTCCTCGACGTCGTCGCCGTCGCGCAGGCA
The DNA here is from genome assembly GCF_055585125.1 of Nonomuraea sp. NPDC054003. NCBI lineage: Bacteria > Bacillati > Actinomycetota > Actinomycetes > Streptosporangiales > Streptosporangiaceae > Nonomuraea > Nonomuraea sp. NPDC054003. The sequence goes on along the minus strand of NZ_JBVJKR010000013.1, from coordinate 8,641 downwards.
CGCATCGGCGAGGAGTGGGCGGCCAACCGCCTCACCGTCGCCCAGGAGCACATGGCGACCGCCGTCAACGAGGGCGTGCTCGCCGTCCTCGCCAACACGATCGACACGACGGACCACGGTTCCGCGCCGCTCAAGTGGCGGCTCTGCGTGGCGTGCGTCGAGGGCGAGTGGCACACCTTCCCCGCCCGGTTGCTGACCGAGGTGCTGCGGCTGCGCGGCTGGATGGTCGACTACCTGGGAGCCCATGTGCCGACCCGGCACCTGATCGTGCACCTGCACAGGACGGCCCCGGACATGGTCGCGCTTTCCAGCTCGATCGCCACCCGCCTGCCCGCTGCGCACTCCGCGATCAGCGCGTGCCAGGCGGCCGGCACGCCCGTGCTCGTGGGCGGCGCCGCCTTCGGCCCCGACGGCCGTTACGCCCGCCTGCTAGGAGCCGACGCCTGGACGCCCGACGCCCGTGCCGCCGCTGACCTGCTCGACGCCGGGCCGCTGCCCCGGAGGCACGCGCCCGGCCTGAGCGCCGAGCGGCGACCGCATCTCGCCTCCCATGAGTACGCCCTGTTCACCGACCGCAAGCCAGACCTGGTCAGAGGCGCCCTGGAAGAGCTGAGCCGCTGCGTCCCCGAGACCGGGCCCCGGCCTGCGGAACCGCCCGTCCTCACCGCGGAGGACGTGGCGTTCACCGTCGATTTCCTGGGCACCGCCGTGTACGTGAACGATCCCGAGCTGTTCGTCTCCTACACGAGGTGGCTGGCATGGACGCTCACCCAGCGCGACGCGCCGCCGGACGCACTGACCGCCGTACTTGACGCCCTGGGCGCCCGCCTCACGGGCCTCCCGCACGCCCTCGACACCCTGGCCCGGGGCCGCCAGGCGACGGCGGGCTCTCAGCAGGCGCGCGAGTCTCTAGAAGGTGAAATCCCTCCCCGCGAAGATGGACAGAGGTAACAAACAGGTACTGAGGGTGGGGAAGGAGACATGGCGCAGGTCGGCTGCTGTACTTCCCGGCTGTACCGTGCGCGTTTCCTTGGGTGGCCCGAAGCACACCCAGCCACCAAGATCCTTTGCACGTACGGTGATGGGCCGCGGCATACGGTCGCCTTCGATGACACCTGGCTGCGTACCCCAGAAACGCTAGAAAAGGCCGCGAAGCCATCGCAAACGGCAAAACTTCACCCTGCTTCATGACGACTCAGAGTGGGCTCACCGGAGCTGGGGCAGCATCTGTGAGCGGTTCCGACAAGCCGCTCACCGGCGCCACTTCAACGTCCCGGAGGATCCCGATGCAGATGCCTGTAGTGAACGAATGCGATGTGGATGCGTGCGCCTACAACACCGACCGCAGGTGTCATGCACTGGCCATCACCGTAGGTGATATCCGCCATGCCCATTGCGACACCTTCTTCCGCACTTCCGCCAAGGGCGGCGATCCCACCACCGTGGGCCACGTCGGCGCATGCAAGATGTCCGACTGCCGGCACAACGTCCAGTTCGAGTGCCAGGCTCCCAACATCACGGTCGGCTATGTGGAGAACACCGCGGACTGTCTCACCTATTCGCCCGCCTGAGGCCGCGGCACGGCAGAAACGAATCGCCGGGTGAGCGAACCGCGATGTCGAACACCTCGTCGTGCACACGATCGCTCGATCCAACCGGATGGAGCACGCGAGGGGCTCGGGGGTCGTACTCCCGACCAGCACAAAGGCCTGTGAAGTTGACCGGAGGTCAACGAGCAGGGCTCCCCGAGCGGGTGACGGGAATCGAACTCGCGCTATCAGCTTGGGAACTCTTACACGATCACGGCGCCTGAGCAGGGGAAACGCTGAGCTGAGCGGATGCCTGTCGAATACCCGTGATTCTTAATCCGATCCAGAACGTCGTACGTGACGACTCGGTGGCCAGCCGGCACCTGGCGTTTTCGCGCGACGCGCGCATCTCGCCCGACTGATCATCCCGTCCGCCGTCGAACCTGCCGGGCATCTTGATCACGCGCCCTACCCGTGCCCCGAACCACAGTGAATCACGGGGAATCGCAGAGAGATGCGGGCAGGCATGAGAGAGGCCCCCGACCCGGCGTACATCCTGGTCAGGGGCCTTTTCCCGCTGTGGCAGGTGCAAGGTTCGAACTTGCGTGGACTGAGCCGACGGTTTTACAGCTCGTGACCGTTGCGAATCATGCACGTCCTTCTACCTGCGGCGGAGCCTCCGAGGTACACCCTCATGCTCTTGATCATTACACGTATATTGCACAGGCGCCCGGCCACGAGCCTCAGGTGGCGGCATCGTTCAAATGAGCGATCCACTCCCCCTGCTTGACGACGACCGGCGGGGACGGCTGTGCGGGCCACATCTGCAGGTAGTGCTGGTTGTCATCGAAATCCGGCCGCTCCCCGAGCGTGCTGCGTACGTGGTAGCGCAGCCGGTAGATGCCCGGACCAGCTGGCAGCAGGGGAAGGCGGCGCATCGCCGTATCGTCCCAATCCATGCACCATCCGACCAGGGAGACTTCGCCGGTCGCCGACATGAAGTCGATCTCCACGATCTCCTCGTACCCGTCGAGATCAGCGCCCGGATCCTGATCGGCAATGGTCACCGTGAAGGGAATGCCGTCGCCGTGCTGATACACGATCGACAGCTCAGCCATGGCCTTCCACACCGTGACGAGCGCGACAGACCACACAACATCGCCCGCGTCGTCTCCGTCCCAGTCCATCAGTAAGACAGCGCTGCAATCCTCGACGTCTACTTCCAGCCGGACGGTCTCCACATTGGGGCTCACGAGTGTTGAGCGTAGAGCCCACCACCGACCAATAGAGCGCGCCCTCACGAGCGGGGAACGATCTGCTCGATAGTGGGACATGACAGACAGGCAACCGTACGGCTCAGCCGGCTCCTCGACGGGTGCGGCGTTGGAGGCCACAAGCGGGATGCCGCTCCCGCACCACACGCGGCGATCCGCCACGCTCCTCGGTGAGCCAGGGTGAGGAACGAACCCTGGATCGTCGATCGCCCCCAGCCACGCGCCATGGCCAGCCACGCTGTGGCGATCGTCAGGGATGTACCTGTGCGGCGGCGCGGCAACCCCGCGCTGACGGTTCGGTCCGTGCGGCGCGGCAGGTGTGCGGCGGGCGGCCCGGAGTCCCGCGCCGGCCGGGACCGGCCCCCAGGCCGCACGCCCGGACGGCGGGCGGGCGCAGGGCCGGGGCGCGGCGGCGCGCCGCGCCGCCGCCTTGATACCCATGAGAACAATTCGGCAGACCGGGGACCAGGCAGGGGCTCAACTATCCCTCGGGACTGCACAGGGGCTCAGCCAGTCCCGCCGCTGATCAGAAGCGCCGCGCAACACACGAGGGATCGCTATCCGATCCCGACGAGAGACCTTGATCATAACGAATCGGGCACGTTGACCCATGCCCTATAGACCGGCAATCGATAGAAACATACGTTCTACTACTAGAGTACCTTCACATATTCTCCCCGCAATTCCAATGCCAGATTCGAACATGCGAGGTGATGTTGACGCTGCTCCACAGGGGTCAAGCTGTCCCTTATTCGCCTTTTTAGGCATTCCATAATAGGTTATACATCTACATGCCGGAACTAACGCATTTACTTCTATGAATCAAGAACTGTACGATCACCGCGACCCCTTGCTTGTTTGCGTGGAGGCGCGGTGGCCCTACCCGGATTTTCCCTTGCCTATGAGGTATGGGAGGGAAACCACCACTACTCCATATTTGACGTCGACGCCGATGTGGCCCTGGACCTCTTCGCGGAGACGGTCCGTCAGTTCTATGTCGAACCAGACAAGCTCCGCGACACTCTCACCGGCGCGATGGTCGGCCTCGACGACATAGTCGATCTACGAGACATTGAGGCTCTCGTGAACGAGGTAGCAGAGGCATCCATCCCACGGGCTAGGCAGAATCCGACTAGGCCACATCTCGACATGGCTCGCAACGAGACAGCCGAAGTGCTGGCCCATCTAGTCGTCGAGCGGATCCACGGGAGTTCAGTCGTGGCAAGCCGGATACGCAACAAGGAGATCCCAGGACAGCCCACACGTGGGATGGACCTTTTGGCACTTGCCAGATCAGACAAGCAGGAACTCAGCCTTGTCTGTAGTGAGGTGAAAGCCTCCAATGCTGCTTCTTCGCCGCCAGCAGTGGTAGAGCAAGGGGACGACTGCCTCAAGAATCAGCTGAAAAAAATCATCAGCGACCACACTCGTATCTTGCAAGAACTTAATTGGGCAATCAAGCATGCGGACGACCAAGACAAGCCTATGGTCGCAAAAGCGATACTGCTATGGGGCTGCCACAAACTTCCCCTAATTGTCCTGCCGGTTTTGATGCGAACTAAAGAAACCGGGAAAGAAACCGATTTCGGCACTTTTAGGACCAATCCGCGGGAACTAGCACCAGCTGCCATAAAGTTCTGCATTGCAAAGATTTCCATTCCTATTGAGGAATTTGCCAACCTGGTATACACTAGAGCTAGGGAGGCGGGATGAATGTCGCGCAGATTCGCGAGATGCTTGCAGAATTGCAGCTCGACGCAGTCATCGAGTCTTCCAGAACAAAGTACTTTCAGGATGCCCTCCAAGAATTGCTAGACCAGCCACAGATGCTCGATTCGCAAGAAGCCGATTTATCTTCGTTGGCTGCGGCAATTGAGCGTCTAGCTCTAGAGGTGGACGACAGCGAAGAGGCCCGTGCGAGTCTTTTCGACGGCGCTTTCCTGTGCCGGAGACTCGACGATTTGTCGCAAATAGACGAACGGAAGCGAGTTCTTCACTATTTCTACCTCTCAGTCGACGCTCTTCTTGCCGGCCGTAGAGCAGAGCTAAGAATGCTGCTCCAAGATGATCAACAGCTCTACGATCTGGACTTTACAAGACTCTCGTCAGACTGGCTGGATGAGCTCCTATTGAGGGTGGCACATAGCTTTATTTTGTTGTGCAGAAAAGATGGTGGCTGGGCGGATGTGCAAGCTGCCGTCAGCGAAATCGAGGCATTGCGTCATCTCCAGCGAGAGAAGCGCGATGCGATGCTGCAGAGAGCTAGAAATGACCAGAATGTATCTGGTCTTTTGATTACACGATTCAACCTTGCGAAGATTGTCGATCTTTCCGCAAGATACACCATCAATGGCGAACCAGCTGACGCCCTCCTGCAGATTGATCGCCATATCTCTAATATCACTGAGATTCTGGATCTTCAACCGGAGCCAGAGGTTTCGCACTTCGCGGATCTACTCACCGCTGGAGCGCGCCAACTCGTTCGAAGTAGTGTCTGGTTCAATACACGAAGGCTCGGTGCGCGAATTCGAGACTTCGTAAATGCGCTAACAGATACGGCGCGAAACGCTCCTCTATTGGAGTTGTGGCCGAGCCAACGAACTGCTCTTGGATCGAGCCTGCTAGATCCGGCAAAGCGAGCAATTGTCGTCGAGATGCCTACGTCAGCCGGCAAGACCCTTATCGCAGAGTTTTCGATCGTTCAAGCCCTTGCACTAAACCCAGGCAGCCGAGTCGCGTACGTTGTCCCAACTCGAGCTCTAATCAATCAGATAGTAATTCGGCTGCGTTCTGACATATCGGCGCTCGGGTATTCCGTTGAAGCAGCAGTTCCCGTTTTTGAGCTTGATCCTACCGAGGATAGGTTGCTACGACGCGATATAGACGTACTTGTGGTAACCCCAGAAAAGCTCGATCTACTGATCAGATCCGATCATCCCGTAGCGAGGGGCCTGGCTCTTGTAGTTGTAGATGAGGCGCACAATATTGCCGATGGTCCACGTGGTGCACGCCTCGAATTGTTGCTTAGTACTCTAAAGAGGGAGCGTGCTGACGCGAGATTCCTTCTTCTGACCCCCTTCGTACCAAATGGAGCCATGCTGGCATCATGGCTAGGTGACGATGCCGATGGAACAATCCGGGTTGCGTGGCGCCCAAGTGAGCGGATAGCCGCAGCAAGTATCTGGAAGAAGCCCAGAGGCAAACCTAGCCGGCTAGTACTACAAACACTTCCGAGCGCAGGAAATGTAGATCTTACCGAAGAGATCGAATTGGATTTGGGACCTGCTGGAGTTCATCAAAGCAAGTCGAAGGCAGCGATTACTGTTTCTACGGCGTTGCGGCTTGCTCGTCGCGGCGGTGTTCTGGTTCTCGCCCGCGGCCGAAGCACATCAGAAACACGTGCTGCTGAGATTGCCGACTACATGCCCGAGCGCCCACTTTCGGAGTTCGCCGAATCTGTTGTTCGCTATGTGCAGAGTGAGTTGGGATCACAACATGAACTAGCACGGCTGATTCAGAAAGGCGTGGCATATCACCATGCCGGTCTATCACACGATCTCCGGTACCTCATTGAACTTCTTATCGACAGAGAAGATGTCCGTGTAGTGTGCGGGACCAGCACACTTGCACAGGGCGTTAATTTCCCAATCGGAAGTGTAATCGTAGAAACAATTTCGAAATACCAGGGCAGACCTGTCGGCTGGACGCCGATGTCTTACTCGGAGTTTTGGAACATTGCAGGCCGCGCTGGACGCGCTCTGAGGGATCGGCTAGGCCTCGTTCTATTTCCTGCCGCCGATAATAAGGGGATCGATGATGCTCGAAAGTTTCTGCGCGGGGAAGCGGCAGAGCTAGCGAGCGTTCTCCTTTCAGCCCTCGGCGATATGTCGTCAGTAGCTTCCGAGCTCAATATGGGCTTCGTCCGGAACAATCGCGAGCTCGCCGTTTTTCTTCAGTATCTCACTCATGCGATAAGAGTGGCAGGCATTGATTCCTCTGCGGCCGAGCTTGAGGATATGTTGCGCTCCAGTCTTGTTTATCATCAAGCTCGCGAAGCGAATAGCACTGCCGCCGAACGCCTAGTGCGACTTACGCGTCGATTCGTCGAGCAATTGCAGGGCCGCCAACCTGGTTATCTATCCCTTGCCGACGGTACCGGATTCAGCCTTTACTCGGTTGACTACCTTTATGCTAAACAGCAAAACGAACATCCCGAGTTCCGAGACGCAGAATTTTGGACTACTCGCAACCTATTCGCATCGGATCCATCGTCGCTCACCTCCGTGATATCAGTGTTGGGAGATGTTCCGGAGCTTTCTCTGGGAGAGGGAGACAGTGGCGTCTTTGATCCTCGCAGAGTAGCGGGTATTGTGCGCGATTGGGTTTCCGGCGCAACTGTAGTCGATATAGCAGATAAATGGTTTACGCACGTCTCGGATGCTACGAAGCGACGTAGGGAAGCCGGACATTATCTATATTCGCGTTTGATTAGCCAAATTCCATGGGGCTTGGGCGCGCTGCAAAAGTTGTCCCTCGGCGGCGCGAGTGATGTTGGAGATGTCGCCCACATTCCTTCCTTGATCTTCTACGGTGTGCCCACTCGGGAGGCGGCTACTCTTCGTATGGTGGGAGTTCCTCGAGCTGCTGCACAGGGATTGACTGAGGAGCTGCGCGATATTCCGGCATCTGGAACCTTCGAGCAATTGCGTAGTTGGGTATCACAGCGTGAAGCGAGCGATTGGGATGCCGCTCTAGGGTCAGATAGTGTGGTAACCGGCGCTGACTGCAAGGCAATCTGGTCCCAGCTGTCTGGCGTTGGTGTATGACACGTTACTGCTTTCTTTACTATTGGCTCATCTTAAATGGCCAACGAACCACCGGAAGCACGTGTCACATGTAAACTGCTGCAGAATCTATACGGTTTACTGAGATGACTGTAAGATCGCGCGGCGAGCACAGGTGGTGCAGTCTTCGATATCTCGTACCTAATCGAGCAGGTCTGGTCGACGGTTCGCTAGAGCACTCCGCGCAGCTACAAACCGCTCGTGGAATTCTACGGCGAGCGCTTCTCGACGGTAGCGCTGCCGAAGTACACGGTCGAGGTCGCCAGCGCGGTTGACCAAATCGGTGAGGGATCTACGGTCGATGTCGAAAGCGGCCATACCGTGGTCTACGGCTGCGTCGAGGTCGCCGCGCCGGGCGTGAACGATGCCGAGATCTATGTGTGCGTCGGCTACTCGCATGGGCGCGTTGGACGTACCGTCCGGGCGGGTGTGCATCTGGATAGTTTCGCGGGCGTGTTCTTCGGCGCGGTCGTCGTCGGCGAGCCAGGTGTAGCAGGTGGCGGCATAGAACACCCACTTGGAGTGGTCAAACACGAAGTGGTGGTCTGGGTGTTCTGGCATTGGAAGGCTGCCGAGCACGTCGGCTCCGCGGGTTAGGGCACGGTCGGCCTCACGGCGGTCGCCGATACGGGCCAGGCCGCGCGCCTCTTGCAGGTTGAGTTGGACCATAGCACTGCTTGTGCCGGCTACGGACTGGCCCATGCGGGCGGCCGTCACGACGTCTTCGTAGCGGCCTTCGACGAGGGCGAACCACGCTGACATCTCGTGTGCCCATCCCATGAGTTCCCCGTGCCCTACTTGGCGGCCCATTTCGAAGGCGGTACGCCGGGCGGTTTCGGCCTCTTCCCTCTCCCCTAGGTCGTAGTGGACGCATCCCAGCAGGGCGGTGAGCCAGCCAGTGAACTGCGCCGGGATTGATGGAGACTCCATCGGTTGGAAAGGATGGAGTCCATGTCAGGTCGATCCAGCTCCCCGCACCCCGCCCAGCGTCGCT